>NZ_LMRY01000024.1:0-69356 GCF_001427935.1 Paenibacillus sp. Soil724D2 | reverse complement strand
CTCATTTGCGTTGCTAGCGAGATTTTGCAATCTCTTTTTTGAACGATTTCTCGTTCGTGCTTACTCACTCGTTGTTCAGTTTTCAAAGATCAATTTCTCTTGTTCAACCTGCCCTCTTTCGAAAGCCGGAAGACCAATATACCATACCGAGAATTACTTTGCAACTTATTTTTGTAAGTTGTTTTTGTTAAGTTCTTCGTTGTCTCAGCGGCAACTTTTATAAGATACCACAGACGCCATGGACATTGCAAGTACTATTTTAAAAAGTTTCGAGACACCGATCGGTGCCTCGAAACGTAAGCCATTATTCACCTTGACGTTCACGCATAAGCGGAAACAACAGTACATCACGAATGGACGGTGCATTCGTCAATAGCATAACCAATCGGTCTATTCCTATTCCTAAACCACCTGTTGGAGGCATACCATACTCAAGCGCACGAATGAAGTCCTCATCCATCTCATGTGCTTCGTCATTGCCTTGCTCTTTCTCACGAAGCTGAGCTTCAAAACGCTCTCTTTGATCAATAGGATCATTAAGCTCCGTAAATGCGTTGGCATGCTCACGAGCTACGATAAAGAGTTCGAAGCGATCTGTGAAGCGCGGATCCTCGGGGTTCTTTTTGGCAAGCGGCGAAATTTCTAAAGGATGTCCGTAAATAAAGGTCGGTTGTATTAAGGTCTCTTCAACAAATGTTTCGAAGAATTGATTCACAATATGACCGAATGTCATATGAGGCTCAACTTGTACATGATGCTCTTTGGCCAAGCGATGAGCTTCCTCGTTCGACATGTGAACGCTAAAGTCTACTCCCTTAACTTCTTTGATGGCATCCACCATGGATACACGTCTCCAGCCAACAGCTAGATTGACCTCGTGATCGCCATATGGAACCGTTGTATTACCAAGAACCTCTTGCGCAATATGTGCAATAAGCTCCTCCGTGAGCTTCATGATGTCTTTATAGTCAGCGTAAGCCTCATAAAGCTCAATCATCGTAAACTCCGGATTGTGACGCGTAGAGATACCTTCATTACGGTATACACGCCCAATTTCGTACACTTTTTCTAATCCACCAACGATCAAACGCTTTAGATGAAGCTCAATCGCAATACGCATATGCAACTGCATGTCTAGAGCATTATGATGTGTGTTAAAAGGACGTGCAGATGCTCCGCCAGCTACGGAGTGCAATGTTGGTGTCTCCACTTCTAAATAGCCCAAAGAATCCAAGTAACGACGCATGGACTGAATAATACGGGAACGAAGAATAAATGTCTGCTGCACATCTTGATTCATAATCAAATCAACATAACGTTGACGATAGCGTAACTCTACATCACTAAGGCCATGGAATTTATCCGGCAGCGGAAGCAAAGATTTGGTCAAAACCTCAAGCGATTTCACTTTAATAGAAGTTTCGCCGGTTTTTGTTTTGAAAACAACACCCTGAACCCCAACCATATCGCCTAGATCCAAAAGATCAAAGGCTTGGTATTTGTTTGCATCTAGTGCATCTTCACGCACATAGATTTGAATTTTGCCTGTGATGTCTTGAAGATGTGCGAAGCTGGCCTTACCCATACCTCTTTTTTGCATAATACGTCCGGCGATACTGACCTCATGGTTTTCAGCATCCAACTCTTCTTTGGTTTTATCTTGGTAGGCTTTAAGAATTTCTTTGGTTGAATGCGTCCTTACGTATTTGCTACCAAACGGATCGACTCCTAGACCGCGAAGCTCGTCCAATTTATTACGGCGAATGACGAGCAATTCGTTCAATTCCAATTCCTGGCTCATGCTTTCATCTCCTACTTATTAGTAAAGGGTGCTAAAACCGGAAAAAAGCTTCCGAAAGGAAGCTTTCCAAAGGAATGCGGCTGCACGCTACTTTTTAATATCAATAATTTGATACTGAATGACGCCAGCAGGAACGGTGACGTCAACGTTCGCGCCCCTTTGTTTACCTAAAATAGCTCTACCTACAGGGCTTTCATTGGAAATCTTATTCATCAACGGATCGGATTCCGCCGTACCTACGATGTTATATTCAACCAAATCACCGAATTCTAAATCCTTCAGCGTTACGATTGAGCCAACACTCACGGTGTTGGTATCGACATCATCGTTATTAATAATACGCGCATTGCGCAGCAATTTTTCTAAAGTAATGATTCTGCCTTCAATAAAAGCTTGTTCGTTCTTCGCGTCTTCGTACTCTGAGTTCTCACTGATATCGCCATATCCGATGGCAACCTTGATTCTCTCAGCCACTTCCCGGCGCTTCACTGATTTCAGATGCTCAAGCTCATCTTCGAGCTTTCTTAAACCTTCTGGTGTAAGAATGACCTCTTTTTCAGCCATTTCCAACTGATCTCCCGTCATGTGAAAGATTTTCATATCGTTGAATCGATGCTTCCTGCTAGGAGTTGGGTCTTAAAAGAGCTGATTCAAGTAGTATGAATTCACGTTTCTTAAATAAGTTAGTTGCTCGTTTGTCTTTCAATATATGCAGGAACACATTAATATTGACTGATTATATTGCAACGGTTTCAAAATGTCAATCTCAACCATAGCTGCATTTTTTATTGAAGTACAGCTGATTCTTCATTCGTAGGTGATGAGGAATGCGCATATAGATGCTCGACATAATCATTCAAAGCTCGCACCATTTCATCACGCTTCAACATCTCCATAAGCGCATCCTTCACACGAGCCGCCCCTGTCATGCCCTTGAGGTACCACGCCATATGTTTGCGCATCTCTTTCACAGCAACATGCTCACCCTTAAGAGCAACAAGACGGTCCATGTGTAAGATCGCGATACGGATCTTCTCTTCCGCTGTCGGCTCAGGCGGCAATTCACCATTAGCAAGGTATTGCACGGTACGGTAAAGCATCCAAGGGTTGCCTAAGGCGCCGCGCCCAATCATCACGCCATCTACACCCGTATGGTCTAACATGCGTTTAGCATCCTCTGGTGTCACAACATCACCGTTCCCGATAACGGGAATCGACAGAGCTTGCTTAACATCACGAATGATGTCCCAATCTGCTTTACCTGTATACAGCTGCTCCCGCGTACGGCCGTGGACGCTTACAGCGCTGCCGCCGCCTCTTTCGACAGCTTTAGCATTTTCTATCGCATAAATGTGCTCTGAATCCCAGCCGATACGCATCTTCACAGTTACCGGTTTGCTTACTGCCGCAACAACGGTCGCGATCATTTCTTCGATTTTCTCAGGTTGGAGCAGCCATCTTGCACCCGCATCACACTTTGTGATTTTCGGTACTGGACAACCCATATTTATATCAATAATGTCTGCATTCGTCTGTTGGTCAACGATTCTAGCCGCTTGCACTAGCGTTTCGGTATCGCCACCAAAGATTTGCAGACTTAACGGTTTTTCTCGATCATCAACATAAAGCATTTCCATCGAGCGGGAATTCCCGTGAACAATGGCTTTATCACTAACCATTTCTGCACAGACTAAACCTGTACCAAATTCTTTGGCTATGAGTCGGAACGCAGGGTTACAAACGCCCGCCATTGGGGCAAGCACGACTTTATTGGGAGCTTCGACATTTCCTATTTTCAGCACCGAAGATTCCACTCCTCTCATCTCGCAACCGTTGCGACTAACTCATCCGGTTCAATATTTAGAACTTGCGAGATTTTATTTATTATTTTGGTATCCGGTTTTCGAGTACCTCTTTCAATAGCACCTAAGATGGCAATCGACACACCGAGTAAATCAGCTAATTCGTTCTGAGTGTACCCTTTTAACTTACGAAAAGCGCGTATACGCTGAGCTACTGAGCTTTTTTCCATAGGATGACGCCTTCCTTTCCTTCCAGTTTCTCCAAATGCGCGGAGATGAATTCAAATGCAGCATCTTGTCGCTTGTAGAGAACCTCAGTGAGAGGAACTAATACAAAAGCCCGCTCATGCATCCGCGGATGCGGAATGATCAAGTCGGGGGTTGTAAGCTGATGATCGCCGTAAAGGAGTAAATCCAAATCGATCGTTCTCGGGCCCCAGCGCAAATCGCGCGTTCGACCCAGTCTTTTCTCGATGGCAAGCATAGTGAACAACAACTCTTCTGCAGGTAAAACGGTGATGATTTGAATAACCATATTAAGAAAAGCAGATTGATCTACATAGCCAACCGGCTCGGTTTCGTAGATGCTGGACAATCCAGTCACCGTTATGCCCGACTCCTGATTCAGCGCTGTAATCGCCTCCTGCAAATAGTGTTCACGATCATCTATATTGGATCCCAATGCGACATAAGCTATCGTGCCTTGTTCTCGTTCTTCGGCTGTCATTCATTTGCCCGCTTTCGGTTAATCTCTACAGTTACCCCGTCGAAAAATACGGCAAAGGGCGGATGCGGCTTAATGACGCGAACCGTCACTTCATTGATACTAGTATAAGTATGCAGCAGCTCGGATGCAATATTTTCTGCTAAAGCTTCAATTAATTTATAAGTGCGGCCTTCCACAACCTCTTTGACTTTGAAAAATACTTCCCCGTAATTAACCGTATCATCCAAATGATCCGACTTGCCGGGTTTGTCCAGCGGAAGCATAAACTCTACATCTACATAAAAGCGTTGACCGAGCTTATTCTCTTCCGGAAAAACACCATGATTACCAAAGAATTGCATGCGGGAGAGTGTTATTTTATCCAATGTAAGAACCTCCAAGTTTAGGTTAACTGCGAACGAATAATGGCATCTGTCATAACCGCTAAACGTTTCATCGCTTGAACATCGTGTACTCTGATCATCCCACAGCCTTGGGCAATTCCAAGCACCACGGTCGATGCCGTTCCTTCCAGACGTTCCTCAGGAGGCAGATTAAGCGTTAAGCCGATGACACTCTTGCGAGATGTGCCTAAAAGGACCGGATATCCGAGATCGACAATCATACGCAGATGGTTCATTAGGAACAAGTTCTGTTCATAGGTCTTAGCAAATCCGATGCCTGGGTCTAAAATAATACGCTCTTCCCGAACGCCAACTTCTCTGGCTTGATTCGCATAGAGCTGTAAGTCGGTTGTAACGTCATGGAGAAAATCAGAATAAGTGGGGTTCACACGATTATGCGTGATGATAAACGCACAATCGTAGCTGGCCGCTACCTCTGCCATTTGAACGTCGGCTTGGCCGCCCCATACATCGTTGATGATATGCGCCCCCGCTTCTAATGCTTGCTTCGCGACCTCCGCTTTGTAAGTATCTATAGAAATAGGAATGTTTACTTCCTTACTTATTGCCTCAATGACAGGAATAACCCGTTGCAGTTCTTCGTCTTTTGTAACCTTGGCAAAACCAGGTCGGGTCGATTCGCCCCCGATATCAATAATGTCGGCGCCTTCAGCTACCATTTGGCGAGCTCTGCGCACCGCATCCTCTACCCTTACGTAATTCCCACCGTCCGAGAAGGAGTCCGGGGTTACGTTTAATATGCCCATAATGATCGTTCGATCACCAATGGGCAGCTCATGTCCTCTGCAGGATAACACTTTCATTACTGTTCACTTCCTGTTGCTATCAGATGTTAGTTATAAAGCTCGCTAAATTGGCGAGTTATCGGACCTACGACGCCCTCTCCAACGATGTGAGATTGTCCACTGGGTGTGAACAGTGTCGTAATAGGTACGATCTCTTGTATGGAATTAACGATAAACACCTCATCGGCTTCCATGAGATCTTCCCATCGATATAGGCCACCCTGTGTTGGAATCTGCTGCTGCTGTGCCAGTTGCAACACATAGGCTCTTGTGATTCCAGGTAAGATGCCTGTATCCAGAGATGGCGTATAGCAGATTCTATCCTTTATGAAAAAGATGTTGCTCACGATGCCTTCAGCTACGTAGCCTTCTTCGGTCAGCATCAGGCCTTCTGCGCCAGCTGCCCAATCATACTGCAGCAACTCTCTTTTGGCCAAAATATTGTTCATATAGTGAAAGGACTTGAAGCGGTATAGACCTTCCGGCGTATTACGAGGCAGCTTCAGCAGCTGCAGCGCTTTGCCCTGTGTATAGATCTGCTCGTCCCTTGGTGGAAGCGGCTTGATGTATATGATCTCTGTTGGGTTTTGATAGACGCCCGATGGCAGCCCAAGAATATCAACTCCGGCCGAAACGGAGTAGCGGATATACGCATCCTCTAGGTGATTGGCTTTAAGCAGCTCATCAATCAGACGCTGAATGTGTCCAAGGTCCGGCTCATAGCCAATCCCAAGCTCACGGCAGCCCTCTGTTAGACGCCGAAGATGCTCGGGCAGCAGGAACGGTTCTTTCTTATAGGTGCGAAATGTCTCAAAAAGGCCGAGGCCGTAAAGAAAGCCGTGATCGTAAACCGAGACCACAGCTTCCTTATCATTTGTTAGAATCCCATTGACGCTAAGAATCATAAATTAAACTCCCGCTTTGGCCGTGCGGCGAAGAAAATTCCGCAGGATCTGATGACCGTGCTGAGTAATAATCGATTCTGGGTGGAATTGAACACCTTCAATCGGATATTCCTTATGGCGTAATGCCATAATTTCACCTTCTGCTGTACGTGCACTAACTTCCAAGCAATCAGGCAGCGTCTCGGTTTTCACAATTAGGGAATGGTAGCGAGTCGCTATAAAAGGGGATGGCAGCCCTTCGAATAAGGTTTTACCATCATGGAAAATCTCTGAGGTTTTGCCATGCATTAAGCGCTCTGCGCGAATGACGTCGCCGCCAAAAGCTTGACCAATCGATTGATGACCTAGACAGACGCCGAAGATGGGGATTTTACCCTTGAAATGGTCGATAAGTGATAAGCTAATTCCAGCTTCATTCGGCGTGCAAGGACCTGGAGATATTAGAATATGATCGGGCGCTAAAGCCTCAACGCCAGCTAAATCAACTTCGTCATTACGACGAACGACGACTTCTTCACCGATCTCCCCCAAATATTGGACGAGGTTGTACGTAAACGAATCATAATTATCAATCACTAAAATCATTCTAAGCTCCCCTTTCGTCAGCCCTGCTAGGGCTTAAGCTCGGCTCATGCTCCGCTCGCTATATTCTATCGCTTTCCACATCGCTTTGGCTTTATTCAAGGATTCAATGTACTCACGTTCGGGTATGGAATCAATAACGATACCAGCCCCTGCTTGAATGTGGCCCATCCCTTGAACAGCTACCAGCGTGCGTATAATAATATTAAATTCCATATTTCCATTATAGTCAATCCACCCCATAGATCCCGTATAGGGTCCGCGGCGAACCGGTTCTAATTCTTCAATAATTTCCATGGTGCGAATCTTCGGAGCACCTGTGATCGTGCCTCCAGGGAAGGTCGCCGCAATGACGTCATAGGCGTCCTTCCCCTCTGCGAGCTCGCCGACGACTTCCGAGACGATATGCATCACATGGGAGTAGTATTCGATGACCATGAAGTCTTTGACGTGGACGGATCCGTACTTTGAGATGCGGCCAAGATCGTTGCGCTCGAGATCGACCAGCATGACATGCTCGG
This sequence comes from Paenibacillus sp. Soil724D2, assembly GCF_001427935.1. Lineage (NCBI taxonomy): Bacteria > Bacillati > Bacillota > Bacilli > Caryophanales > Paenibacillaceae > Paenibacillus > Paenibacillus sp. Soil724D2. The sequence goes on along the minus strand of NZ_LMRY01000024.1, from coordinate 61,829 downwards.
CGCGCTCTTTGTCGTTGTCGATGAGCTCGCCGGCTAGGCGCAGGTCATCCTGCTCGTCCTTGCCGCGCGGGCGCGTGCCAGCGATAGGACGCGTCCGCAGGACGCCGTCCTCGAGCTGTACGAGCAGCTCCGGCGAGCCAGAGACGAGGGCGAAGCCTGCGAAGCGCAGCAAGCCCATGTAAGGCGAGGGATTGACGATGCGCAGCGCCTCGTAGATCTCCTCCGGCGTCGTGCGCAGCTGCCGGCTCTGTCTAACGGACAAGTTGACTTGGAACACGTCACCTTGGGAGATGTAGGCTTGGATGCGCTGCACCGCCGCGATGTAATCGGCTTTGCCGAAGGCAGGCTGAATGCCTGCGATGCTCTCGACGTCGATGTGCAGCTGCTCGCGCGCGATCGCCGGTTGGTTTGCACTGCTCAGCTGCGAGCCTGACCAGCTGCTGGAGCGGATTGCATGCCAGCGAGCGAGCATCGCCTCAGCCTTAGCGTGCGCTTGTGCATAAAGCTGCCGGAGATAAGTGTCATCGGCTGTTCGGCTCTGCTCAAGCGGCATATGCACCGCAATGTACAGGCTCTTATCGATATGATCCAAGGTCCAAACTTGATCATACATAGCGAAGCTATAATCCGGAATCGGTAGGTCATTTGCCGCTTGCTCCTGGAGTTTCTCAATGGTGCGGATCACGTCATAGCTCCAATAACCTACACAGCCGCCAAGAAATTTAGGGGCGCCTTCAACTTTAGGGCTGTGATAGGCTGACATCCATTGCTTCACAATATCGAGCGGTTTGCCTTGCAATCGTGAAACATGAGGCTTGCCCTTATCAACTGGGTTGATCATGGTCATTTCCGCATCCAAACCGTTTCCATGAATCGTAGAAAACGGCTGTAAACCGAAGCAAGTGTAACGCCCCCCTTTGCCGCTTTCCAGGACAAAGGAATCCGGCGCAGCTTCTTTCCACGCTTCTTGCCAAGAAGCGATCCGGTCGTCGGCAAGTCCCAGTTTAATGACATAAGGCAGCATCGTATACGTGGAGGACCAATTACGCCACTGCTCTACTGTTGTTAGGATCATACTTGCCCCCCCCTTCCTGTGACATCCGATGATTAGTTGTCCATTAGTATACTCCAACCTTACACAGAAAAAAAGCCCCCAGCTGCAGCAGCTGGAGGCTCGTTCGTAGCAAGTAATCTTATTGCTCTTCGAATTGATACAATGGCGTAGAAAGGTAACGCTCACCGTTACTTGGAATCACAGCAACTACACGTTTGCCTGCGCCAAGTTCTTTAGCAACTTTAAGCGCTGCAAAAATCGCTGCACCGGAGGAGATACCACCAAGTATACCTTCTTCTTTGGCTACACGGCGTGAAGTTTCGAAAGCATCTTCGTTTTCTACGGCAATAATTTCGTCATAGATGCTTGTGTTCAGAATGTCTGGAACAAAGCCTGCGCCGATACCTTGAATTTTATGAGGACCTGGCTTACCGCCGGAAAGTACCGGAGATGCAGCAGGTTCAATGGCATAAATCTTGATGTTCGGGAAGTTTTCTTTCAGTACGCCACCTGCGCCTGTAATTGTTCCGCCCGTACCAATACCCGCAATGAAAGCGTCCAATTTGCCATCGTGAGCATTAATCGCTTCAACGATTTCTGGACCTGTTGTTTCACGGTGAACTTTCACGTTTGCTAGGTTTTTGAATTGTTGCGGGATGAAGTAGGAAGGATTCTCTGCTTGAAGTTCCTCAGCACGTTTGATAGCGCCCTTCATTCCTTCTGCTCCTGGCGTCAGAACTAGCTGAGCCCCGTAAGCGCGAAGCAGGTTACGTCTTTCCAAAGACATCGTTTCTGGCATAACCAGAATCGCCTTGTATCCTTTTGCAGCTGCGACTAAAGCTATTCCGATTCCTGTGTTACCGCTAGTTGGCTCAACAATCGTATCGCCCGGCTTCAATATACCTTCTTGCTCAGCCACTTCGATCATGGAGATGGCAATACGGTCTTTTACGCTGGCACCTGGATTTTGGTACTCGAGTTTCACATAAATCTCTGCGCTTCCTTCTGGAACAACGCGGTTCAAACGAACAAGCGGTGTATCGCCAATCAAATCCGTAATGCTTTGCACTAATCTTGCCATGCTATTTCCCCTCCAGGTTAAATAATCGATGATTTCCGAGTTAATTAGTCGGTATTAATACATTTATCTTATCAATGCACTTACTGGTTGTCAACCATATTTTCACAGAATGTCAACGCAATAGAGGGTCAAGAATGCTAACCTTCCATTTTCCTCGAAGCTGCTGCACATAATCCTTGAGAGGTGGTGCTTCTCGAAGCGCTAGCTCTCTCCGCACATTTTCTCGAACGAAAGCAAGATCTGGATTTACTTTCTCTCGCCGATTCTTCAGCTTCACAATCGCAAATCCTTGTGGCAGAGGGACAGGCTTACTCACTTCTCCAACCTTCAGTAGTTTCGCCGCCTCAAGAACAGGAGCAGCAACAAAAGGATCGTCTCCTTCAATCCAACCCAAATCACCGCCGGAGTTATTGGTTGCATCGTCCAGGGAACGATCTCTGGCAAGGGTCGCAAAATTCTCTCCTTTCGCCAGCTCTGCAATGACTTTATTCGCTTGATCCTTGGTGGACACGATAATCTGAAGAATATTATATTCGGTATCTTGCTTGAATTCATCGGCGTGCGTCTTCATATAGTCTTCTACCTGAGCATCCGTTATCTGAATATGTTTGGTTGCGAGCTTCTCGAGTAACAGTTTATTGGTTACATCTTCCTTGATTTCTTGCTCTGACAAACCTAACTGATTTTGCATGGATGCATAAAATTGTTGCTCACTCTCATAACCTTGCTGCATCCGTTTCAACTCACGGTTAATCTCCGCGCTTCCAATCGTAGTCCCTGTCTCGTTGCCTTCCAGACGTATCACTTCACGATCCAACATTTGACCCAGCAGTTCTGCCCCATAATGACGTTCAAGAGCTGTTTGAAGCTCCAGAATGGTCATATCACGATTTCCAACTTTGGCGACTACCCGATCATTCTTCTGCTCACCCTGCTTCTCAGGTTCTGGTGGTTGACTTGGTTCTGATTGGTTAATGGTATGGGTGACCAGCAAGGATGCGAGCACGAGATTACCTACAGCCATCACGATAATGACTCCCCACAATCGCTTCACGTTTGCATCCTGACTCCCTCTTTACATCTATAATGCTGCTTGCTCTATAGTTCAATCATTCGTTTCAAATCATCTTCATTAAACCGATACGCTTCATTGCAGAAATGGCAAACGACCTCAGCAAACCCTTCATCTTCAAGAATTTCTTGCAGCTCTATCTTCCCTAAGGAAATAAGCGTTGTTTCAACTCTTTCACGACTGCATTTACAGCGGAACATGACATCCATCTGATCAAGCTTCTGGAAAGATGGTAGTACAGTTTGAAGAATTTCTTCTAAATTCAAACCCCCGCCGAGCATGTTTGTGAAGGATGGAATGCGAGCGAGCATTCCTTCAATGTCCCCAATTTCATCATTTGTTAATCCTGGGAGCAATTGAATAACGAATCCGCCTGAAGCCAGAATGGAGTGATCCGTATTAACCAATACCCCTAGCGCAACAGCTGAAGGCGTTTGTTCAGACATGGCAAAATAATACGTGAAATCTTCAGCCAATTCTCCTGAAATGAGAGGAACGCTGCCTTTATAGGGCTCTTTCATACCTAAATCTTTCGTTATGTACAAAAATCCATCCGTTCCCACTGCAGCAGCAACATCTAGCTTGCCATTCTCCTTAAGGGGAGGATCGACTAACGGATTATCGACATAACCGCGTGCCTCGCCCTTCGCATTAGCATCGACCACAATTTGACCGATGGGTCCATCGCCTTTAACTTGAACAATCAGATGCTCTTCACCCTTGAGCATGGCTGCAATGAGAAGTCCCGCAGCTGCCGTTCTTCCTAATGCTGCCGTGGCTGTTGGTGTGGTTTGGTGTCTTCGGCTAAGTTCTTCTGTGAGGACAGTCGTTTCTACAGCGAAAGCACGAACTTTTCCGCCCAGCGCCGTTCCTCGAATCAAATAATCGCCCATGTTAAATCCTTTCCTTAAACAGCTTATGCATTTTTCTCATAAATCATTTGTAGACCTTGCAAAGTAAGCAGTGGATTGACGATCTGAATGGTACGAGACTCACTGGAAATCAACTCCGCAAGACCACCCGTAGCAATTACTGTTGGATTGACATTAAATTCTTGAATAACACGTTCGACAATCCCATCAACTTGGCCTACATAGCCGAAAATAATCCCTGCCTGCATCGCCGCTACGGTATTACGACCGACGACGCTCTTCGGTTTAACCAGCTCGATGCGCGGCAGCTTCGCCGCCTTCTGATATAAGGCTTCCGTTGATATCCCGATTCCTGGTGCAATCGCGCAGCCAACAAGCTGCTGGGAAGGATCGATGTAGTCGTATGTGGTAGCCGTCCCGAAATCAACAATGATACAAGGCGCCCCGTACAACTCAAGAGCCGCGACAGCATTTACAATGCGATCAGCACCGACCTCTTTGGGATTGTCTACACGCACGTTCAAGCCTGTCTTAATGCCAGGACCAACGATGAATGGCGTCCTTTTCAAATAGTGTAAGCAAAGGTTTTCCATTACATTCATAAGCGGAGGAACAACGGAGGAGACAATGACACCTTCCACCTGCGTAAATGAGATGCCCGAGTGTTGAAACAGGCTATGCAGCTGCATCCCATACTCATCGACTGTCGCTGAACGGTTCGTACTAACCCGCCAGTGATGAAGGAGCGTTCGCTCTTGATAAAGACCGAGCACAATGTTCGTATTCCCAACATCGATAACGAGAATCATAGTGCCGTCTCCTTCTGCTCATTCAGATCTAATGAGATATCCAGCGCTGCAACCGAATACGTTAAGCGCCCAACAGAAATCACATCAACGCCCGTTTCCGCCATCGCTTTAATAGTCTGAGGTGTCACAGAACCTGAGCCCTCTACTACAATATGCGGTGCTTTACTTTTAATTATGGAAACTGCTTCTTTCATCTTCGCAGGAATCATATTATCGAGCATGATGATATCCGCACCAGCCGCTAATGCTTCGTGCAACTGGTCAAAATTCTCGACCTCCACCTCAATCTTCATCGTGTGGGGGATCTGTTGTCGAGCCGCTTGTATAGCTTGTGTAATGCCGCCTGAACCTTTAATATGATTATCTTTAATCATTACAGCATCGTAGAGTCCAAATCGGTGATTATGACCTCCACCAACGCGTACAGCATACTTCTCAAGCAGTCTGTGTCCCGGAGTCGTCTTCCGTGTATCGACAAGCCTAGTCGGCACACCTTCTAAAGCATCGACAAACTCACGCGTCTTGGTTGCAATTCCAGATAATCGCTGCATCAAATTAAGGCTTAATCTTTCACCTAGCAGAATACTGCGCGTATTGCCTTCCACTTCAGCTAGTATGGTCCCTTTATAAACAGACGATCCTTCAACTACTTTAGTTTCAAAACGAAGAGAAGCATCGACCACAGCAAAAACTTCCTGGGCGATTCGGAGTCCACAGACTATTCCGTCTTCTTTGACGTGGATAATCCCTTTGGACGCATGTTCCAAAGGGATCGTTGTCAGAGTTGTGACATCGCCGGTTCCAATATCCTCTTCCAGCCAAAGCCGAATATGTTTACGAATGAGTTCCATATTTAAATCCAGCATATTAAATCCACTCCTCAATGCTATCTTCCCCGCGCTTAAAAACAATATGCTTCTTCCATGCTTGATCATCCCGTTCAGGGAAATCTTCCCGGTAATGACCGCCACGACTTTCCTCCCGCGCTAGAGCCGCTGTTGTCGTTAGAAGCGCACAGTTAAGTAAATTTGCAAACTCATAATCTTCACGTTTCGTCATCAAAGAACCGAAGATAGAGAGTTGTCTTGCCAATTCGTCATACCCTTTTTGCAAGCCTTTGGCTGAACGTTTCAGTCCCGCGTAACGCAGCATAACCTTTTGCAGCTTAAGCTTTTTCTCGACAACGGCTTGATTCGGAATTTCCGTTCTTGACGCTTTGGATTCAGCGCGTATTTGAATGTTACCTTCCAAAGGCGCGAGCTCCTGTATCCGTTCGATGATTCTTCTACCGAACACAATAGCTTCAGATAAGGAGTTACTGGCTAATCGATTAGCGCCATGTACACCTGTAGAGGACACTTCCCCGCAAGCGAAAAGACGGCGGACGATCGTTTCTCCGTGTAGATCTGTCTTGACACCGCCCATCATATAATGAGCTGCGGGAGCAACCGGAATCCAGTCGGTGCTCATATCTAGGCCGTAATTGAGGCAATATTCATATATCGTCGGGAATCGATGTTTAATTAACTCTTCGGATTCGTGCGTAATATCGATATAGACGAAGGTCGATTTGCAATTCTCCATCTCGTCGACGATGGCACGGGCCACGACATCCCTAGGCGCTAGCTCAAGCTGGGGGTGGTAACGCTCCATGAAGCGTTCCCCCTTAATGTTACGCAGATAAGCCCCCTCGCCGCGAACCGCTTCCGAGATCAGGAAGCGCGGAGCACCAGGGTAGCAAAGCGCCGTAGGGTGGAATTGAATGAATTCCACGTCTTGAATTTGCGCACCGGCGCGGTGAGCAATCGCTATTCCATCGCCTGTGGCGATGTCAGGATTCGTTGTGTAGCGGAACAGCTGTCCCGCACCACCGGAGCAAAGGATCGTAGCATTTCCACGCACAAATACGCGCTGACCGCTTGGTTTCTGCACAAGAGCGCCGTAGCATTCGCCATCCTGGGTGATCAGGTCGATCACGAAGTGATCGTCCCAGATCTCAATGTTCGGATCTTGCTTCGTGCGTTCCGAAAGAGCTCGTACAATTTCAGCGCCTGTGGCGTCGCCATGCGCATGCAAAATGCGGCGTTGGCTATGCGCCCCCTCTTTGGTCAAAGCAAACTCCCCGTTCTCGAGATCGAACTGGGTACCCATCCGAATGAGATCCTGAACGCCGTTGGGGCCTTCATGAACGAGAACGTCAACAGCCTCAGGCGAACATAAACCAGCACCTGCTATTAGGGTATCCTGCATATGATATTCCGGCGAATCCTCGTCCGATATAACAGCAGCAATTCCGCCTTGCGCATAGCGCGTGTTACTGTCGAGGAGCGATTTCTTCGTAATCATCAGCACTTTCTTATTTTCACTAGCGCGAAGAGCAGTGAATAAACCTGCAATGCCCGCGCCAATCACAATAACATCTGTATGTACATGAGGAATGGAATCTAAATCTACATCTACGAGGTATCTAGGAATCATGCCGTTTCACCTGTTCTTCACCATTAATTACTCGCAAAGCAAACGGGATCCGATGGATTACTCGAATATAGGAATGCTTCGCGAGGGTACCCTGCCTATTAAACAAGAGAGTAGCGCATGCTACTTTACTTGTAACATGCGCTCTAAGGACAATCTTGCTTTATTGGCTACATCTTCTGGCACATAAATCTCTGGTTGCATCGTTTCAAGACATTTCACAATTTTCTTCAAATTGTTTACTTTCATATTCGGGCATACCAAGTATTTGGTTGCAAAATGGAACTGTTTATCAGGACTGTCCAGACGAAGCTGATAGCCCGTTCCATCTTCCGTTCCAACGATAAACTCTTTGCAATCAGACTCTTTGCAATATTTGATAATCGCTGTCGTACTACCTACGAAATCTCCCAGTTTAACAACTTCTGGACGACATTCTGGATGAACAACAAACTGAGCATTCGGGTATTGGGCTCTCATTTCTTCCACATCTTTAACAGTTAGCATATCATGCGTATTGCAATAGCCTTCCCAGATGATCACTTTTTTGCTTGTGAATTTTGATACATAGTCGCCCAAATTTTTATCCGGCACCCAGATGATCTCATCTGAATCGACGGAATTAATAACATTGATGGCATTTGCCGAAGTACAGCAAATATCTGTTTCTGATTTCACATCAGCAGATGTATTAATGTAAGCAACAACTTTAGCATTAGGATGCTGGCGTTTCAAAGCGCGTAGACCCTCTACATTCACCATATCCGCCATCGGGCAGCCTGCACGCTCGTCAGGAATAATGACTGTTTTGTTAGGAGCAAGAATCTTAGCACTTTCCCCCATGAAATGTACGCCACAGAAAACAATCACATCAGCATCGGTTTGCGCTGCCTTCTGCGCAAGCAGAAAGGAATCCCCCCGGAAATCGGCAACCTCTTGAACTTCGTCACGTTGATAATAATGAGCAAGAATAATAGCATTCCGTTCTTTCTTTAGCTGCAGCAACCGTTCCTTGAGTTCGCGGTTCTGCTCCGCTTTGCGTTCTAATGCTAGAGCTTCCATGGTGCTTCCTCCCCTGTCTGGGACGTAAAATGTACTTCTTGTCTATCTAAAAATAGGATTAACAATAGTATGTTCTAATCGTAATAAAATTAGAGATTTACAACTAATTTACACATTCTCACATCCCCTGTCAATGCGCAAATATGCCGAAAAAACCAGAAAATCCGGGTACACCTGACGTGTACACCGGATTTACGAGTTGCTAATGCTTGTTACTCTTCGGAATGATCCGAATTGGAATCTTTATCTTTGTTTAACTCCAATTTATTGCTTTCGCTAGATTGGCTTTGCCCTTGAATGTTCACTTTGACCTCTTCGTCATCCGCGCTTGCATTCAATTTGCCTTTCTCTAGAAGCTCGATGATTTCGTCTTTATCGAGTGTTTCTTTCTCAAGCAGTGTTTTGGCTACGAGATGAATCTGATCCGCATGCTCCGTAAGCATCGCACGAGCACGATCATAACAAGTGCGAATAAAGTTTTGCATCTCTTGATCAATCTCATAAGCAATCGCATCACTGTAGTTTTGCTCATGCCCGATATCGCGGCCTAAGAACACTTGGCCTTGCGAGCTGCCGAACTGCATTGGTCCAAGCTTATCGCTCATACCATATTCCATAATCATGCGACGAACAATACCGGTTGCTTTCTGGAAGTCACTATAAGCCCCAGTGCCTATTTCTCCGATAAATAGTTCTTCGGAAACACGGCCTCCTAGGAGTCCTGTTACTTTATCCAGCAATTCATTCTTCGTCTGCATCATGCGATCTTCGCCTTCTTTGGGCAGCATCATGACATAACCGCCAGCGCGTCCGCGCGGAACGATCGTAACTTTGTGCACCATATCAGCATTCTCGGCGTAATAACCAATGATCGCGTGTCCGGCTTCATGATAAGCAACAATGCGTTTCTCAGCTTCGCTGATAATCCGGCTTTTCTTCTGCGTACCTACAATAATACGGTCAAAGGCTTCTTCGACTTCAGCCATCGAAATATCTTTACGGTTACGACGGGCAGCAATTAAAGCTGCTTCGTTCAATAGATTCTCGAGATCAGCACCTGTGAATCCAGTTGTGTAACGAGACAGGGCGTCAAGCTTCACGTCTTTGGCAAGTGGTTTGTTGCGGGCATGTACTTTCAGTACAGCTTCGCGGCCTTTGATGTCTGGACGATCTACCGTGATTTGACGGTCGAAACGACCTGGACGCAACAAGGCTGGGTCAAGGATATCTGGGCGGTTAGTCGCTGCAACGATAATGATACCTTCGTTCGCGCCAAAGCCGTCCATTTCTACTAACAATTGATTGAGCGTTTGTTCACGCTCGTCATGTCCGCCGCCTAAACCAGCGCCACGTTGACGACCTACAGCATCAATCTCATCGATAAAAATGATACAAGGTGAGTTTTTCTTCGCGTTCTCGAACAAGTCACGAACACGGGAAGCACCGACACCGACGAACATCTCAACGAAGTCAGAACCTGAAATACTGAAGAATGGTACGCCTGCTTCACCAGCGACAGCTCGCGCAAGAAGGGTTTTACCGGTTCCCGGAGGACCATTGAGCAGAACCCCTTTGGGAATTCTAGCACCGACTGCTGCGAATTTCCGTGGATCTTTGAGGAATTCCACAACTTCGATCAATTCTTGCTTCTCTTCGTCTGCACCTGCCACGTCTTCAAATGTGACGCGTTTTTTCTCCTCATTATATAAGCGGGCACGGCTTTTGCCGAAGTTCATCACTTTGCCGCCGCCACCTTGAGCCTGATTTAACAGGAAGAAAAACAAGATGAAGATAATGACGAATGGGATGATGGAAGTTAGGAAGCTAATCCAAACGCTATCCCGTTCCATAGTCTCGTACGTTTCCGATGGAACGCCATTCGCTTCGATCAGCTGAACGACCATAGGCTCGAACGGAGCATGGGTCTCGAAGCTCTTCTTATCAGCACCACTTGGTGGGTTAATGTACTTACCTTTAATCAAATATGTGTATCCATCAAACTTCAAGGTCACGGATTCCACATTTTTGTTAACCACCGCTTGGCGGAATTTATCGTAAGTAATTAACTCCTTTTGCTCGTTTTGGGTACTAATGAAATGGACGATACCTACAGTAACCAAAAATATAAGTAAATAAAAGCCGGTATTCCGGATAATTCGATTCATCCCGAGCCTCCTCTCAAACGGCACACGTTTATTATTTTACCACATCCCGGTAAAGCACTACAACATAACAGCGCTGATGAGTCTGCGGGAAGTGACATTAGCTACTGTAGATCTCTGGTTTCAATATGCCGATAAATGGAAGGTTGCGATACTTCTCTGCATAATCCAGACCATATCCGACTACGAACTCATCTGGAAGCACATAACCTGCATATTCAGGTTCGAGATCCACAGTTCTGCGTGCCGGTTTATTAAACAGCGCAACGACCGAAATCGTCTTAGCATTGCGTCGCTCTAGCACATCTATCAGATAACTCAGCGTTAAACCGCTATCGATAATGTCCTCCACGATAAGAATATGACGTCCTTCTACGGGAACATCAAGATCTTTAATAATCTTGACAACACCAGAAGATTTCGTGGATTGACCATAGCTGGATACAGCCATGAAATCGAGTTCCAATGGTACTCTGATTTGCTTCACAAGATCAGCCATGAAAATGAAAGCTCCCTTAAGCACACAGATAACCAATGGGTTCTTACCTTCGTAATCAATGGAGAGTTTCTCCCCTAATTCTTTGATCTTGCCTTGAATCTGTTCTTCACTGTAAAGAACTTCTTGAATGTCGCTGTACAAGGATGAACCCCCTAGTTTTATATTATGAATCCTTATAAATTTACATTCTAGAAGAACGAAATTTACGCATATTACTTCAGCACTAGCTTCATATGAAGTACACGTACTGTATCTGGTCCAACCAGAGCGTGCTTGGACCTACGAAAGCCAGCAATCCAAAGAATTTGCCCGGAAGCATCGACCAGCAGTGGAATGACATCACGCCGGCTTAGCGGCATTTTGGCATCAATGAACATATCCTTTACTTTTTTGGATCCGTTTAAACCATGCGGCTCAAACCGATCTCCTGACCTGCGGCTCCTTACAACTAGCGGCAAGTTAAGTTGATCCAGATCCAAAAACACGTCCGTTGCAGATGAGAAATTAGCAGCTGTCTCCTTCGAATTAGTCGGCACCCATGAGCAGATCAGTTTGGCTTCCACTTCCGGCAGGCTCAGCTCGCTTGTATCTACTCCAACCTCATAAGCATAAGGCTTCGGAGAAGGAGCGAAGGTCTGAAATTGAATAGATTCATATTCTCTCACAATATAAACCTGTTCATCCACCTGAAGGACTTGATTAGAAACCTGATCCTGTAAAATCAACTCACGCATACTTTCAATTCGTGTAAAATCCAACCGATCTCTTTCCAAACAAAGACAGTTTAATATTAATTTAATCAAACGCCTTTGTAAAGCAACGTGCAGCTCAGTGAAATCACGTCTTTCGATGCGGCAGTAAGCTTGCTTGAAAGTTGTTATTCGGTGAAAAACCTGCTCGGCTTCTTTGGCCAAATAATCATCCTCAGCTCGCATCAAATCTGTTAATCGATTCAGTGACTCTGGAAGTTGTTCATTATACTGCTTCAGCATCGGCATCACATCAAGCCGAATCTGATTGCGAAAATACTTCCGCAGCTCATTGCTGCTATCCTTACAATACGTCATTTCATGCTGAGCGCAATAATTCACAATATCTGCTTTGTATATACGTAAAAACGGACGAATCAGTTCCACTTTTTTTTCGCGCCTGCGTTCCGGCATGCCAACCAGGCCTGAAGGGCCTGTCCCTCTCAGAATCCGCATCAAGACGGTTTCGGCTTGATCATCCGCATGATGAGCGAAGGCTATACGTATAGCGCCGTATTTCGCTGCGATCTGATGTAGAAATTCGTAGCGCTTCTCACGTGCCGCGGCTTGCCCATTGAGTGATGTTTCCTCTATAAATGCTGGCACATCAATGACGCCGATTTCGCATGGAAGCCCTAAGTCATCTGCAAGCTTCCCTACGAAAGTGGCTTCCGCATCCGATTCCGCACCGCGGAATTGATGATTCACATGCGCAACAACGAGTTTCCAGCTATAACGCTCAGCAAGGGCAAAAAGGACATGAAGCAGCCCCACGGAATCAGGCCCTCCTGAAACCGCAACGACCACCACATCTCCTGGTTCGACGAGTTTTTCTTCGATAATACGTTGTTCTACCTTGGCAACAAGATCGATTTCCATCGGGTATTCCTTTCTATTCCTGCACTTCCCATCATGCTACCAGTACATATAGAGTGTTGCCCCAAAAATAAAAATGGAAGCGGCGAAGCATATTTTCAGCCATGGCATTTGGAGTGTTGACTGCGTAATCTTCTTACCAGAGACCAACGTTCTCCAGTACTGATAGGCTTCTTGCGAAGAACTAAACTCACTATTCAAGGCTTTATGAAGAAATGGCGCGATATGGGCGGCAACTGAATTTTCATGCATAATGGCTGTGAGTTGATCTAGATCTCGGTTTTGAGGAAGCGTCTTGGCTAAACCAGTGAAGCGTTTGCGTTGATCGAGCGATTTTAATAGTAAAATGGCAAATGAAAATAAATCATAGCTTTCTTCCGCAACCCGCTCCCCCATATTCCAAAAGCCGCGGTCATACACTTCAGTTAGCTGTTTAATTGCTCTGCCTTTAGGAGTCACACCCCCAAAATCAATGAGATCCACATCGCCATAATTGGAAACGATCATATTCTCGACCTTCAGATCACCAAAAACGTAGCCGCTCTTATGAACTTCCGTTAACTTTCGAAGCAGGTTAGAACCAATCACATAAATCCAATCCTGACCACGTTTATGTATAAAATTAGAAATCGTCATTCCCTCAATATATCGCATGACATAGAAGGAGACTTCTTTCCCCTTTATTGACATATCATCGGCATCTATTAAAAAATTCTTGAACGAGGTTTCTGTCAGCGAAATAGCAAGCAAGGAATTAATCTCCGATTGATGATCAACCGTCTCATGGCCTGCCTTAAGCGCAAATCTAGCTGTTCCTCTTCGTACGAGAGCCACTACACCGTTGGAACCAGCACCTAATAAACGTTCGACCACATACGTCCGGCCGTTCCATTTCCCTTGGATTTCTGCCCCTGGACGGAAGGCGTCATCATACCACGTAGTCACTCAGCATCCCATCCTCGGTCTTTGGTAAGATAGGCTTCTCCGTTATGAACTGCAAAGTTTGCAGTAACGCTGGACCTGTCGGAGTTGTACCCTTCATGTTTATTTTATAGAACATCTTGTCTAAATTTGCAAGTTGATTCGTCCAACTGAGATCCATTTCTAGTTCCTGATCTCTCGTTTTGGTCGAAGGAAAGTGGAAAACAGCCAGCTCACTCTTGCCGCTGCGGGCTCTAAGACTAAGCAACAGATCATGAATCGCTTCACGCACAGCTGCATGTTTAGGCTTCATACTAGCACTGGCATCTATTAAAAGAGCTACGCGGAGTGAAGTAGTTTCACTCATGGTATCGATCACTTGAACCACTTCCGCGCGCTTATCTGGAGGTAACTGCTCTAATTGATTAAAGCCTAGAATACTTTGTAACTCCTTGCCTACTGCATGCTGAATCGTTGTGGTTACCGTTTTGCGCGTCATCATCTGAACCGTCTGGGAAAGTTGGCCTGAATTCACGATTCGACTCATCCCGCCGCCTGCCGCAGCAATCTCTTGAATCTCCTCGGTGCCTAACACCCCTAGCTCACCATGGTCAATCACGCCGATGACATTCACAGTAACGCCTTCGGTATGTGCTTGTGCTGCTGCTATTACCGGACTTACCCCTACATTGGAACATCCGTCTGTAATTAAAAGAATTTGCTTCATCATGATATTTGCCTCCCTGGCTCAAGAAAAGATTAGCTCTCTAGTAGTTCTCCTCCTAGTTTTTCCATTTAAGAGAGAGTCTAATCACGAGTAAACTAAGCGAAATAAAAAGACAGCCCGCCCCATGGTAATGGCAGACTGTCTCAAGATTGAAGTTTTATTTAGTGAATCTCCTTCTTAGGATAAGACCTAGAAGGATTAGAGTGATACCTGCAATTTCCACGTATAGATGGCTAGATTCTCCTGTCGTTGGGAGGGTCTCTGGTTTAGTGATAGGAGGGATTCCCCCTAAGGGTACATCATTATCAGTATCAATCGGTATGTCCGGATTCGTCGAAGGTGTAGGAACCGTTGGCGGTGGTGGCGTTACGCTGGGTGTTGGTGTTATAGCCGGCGTTGGCGGTGCACTTGGTGTCGGGCTTGGTGTTGACGTTGGTGGTGGTGGCGTTGCACTTGGTGTTGACGTTGGTGGCGGTGGTGTTGGTGTCGTTGGCGGTGGTGTTGGTGTCGTTGGCGGTGGTGTTGGTGTCGTTGGCGGTGGTGTTTCAGTTGTCTTCGTGTTGATCACATTGATATGAAGTTCATCTCCTGGATGAAGGGTTATCGGATTATCCTCTCTATTTAATACGTACCCCAGAGGAGCTGTTATTTCACTCACTACATAATCACCTGCAAGCAGATTATTAAAGACAACCGAACCTGTTTCATCTGTTGTTAACGTGTTGATTAAAGTCTTCTTATCACCTGATTTGCGATACAGTTCAAAGATTGCGCCGCTGAGCATTAAGGTGTTATTTGCAGAGTCAATTTTGTTAACCGTCAATGACCCTCGAACACCGCTACCGGTGCCAGATCCGTCCGAAACACCTACTACGATTTCCTTGGTCGTTTCTTTCATAATAGTGGTCACGTTCGTGCCGCTAAGTGTAATTCTATTGGTAACCGTTTCGTGATCGCTGGCCCTAATTAACGATTGATATTCCAAAATGTACGCAGTTGTTATCGGATTGACAAAACTCAGCTCAAAGGTTTGTTTACCTTGAGTATCCGTTTTAATAACTAGTGTGTAGACCACGTCCTTCGTTAATTCTGATCCCTTCATGACATTCCCGTTACTAGTCACGGTTGTTGCAAATAAATGGAATGAATTTGGCAATAATTGTTGATTTATTGACGGTATATCGATGATTTTTGCATCGTTCAACGTAGATTGACCATAATTAATTTGGACTGTCCAGTTTATTTTATCTCCGCTTTGCCCTCCACTTTTAGTCACATATTCTCCACCTTTAGGAATGGGCAGGGTCGCGCTGAGATTGTTTGTAACTGGCTCAGTTCCGTTGAATGCTCTAGCCGTATTAGTAACCGTGCTGTTAATCAGTTGACCTTGCAGACTCGTTTTAAAAACGATGTAATAAGGTTCTGAAATGGCTTGTTGAAAAAGAATAACTAGCTTGTTTTGGCTATCCACTGTGTATTTATATTTCGAAAGGTCTATTTCATCTGCTGGAGTTGGGGCTAAAGGGATACCATTTGGCGGGATGTTCATCTTATATACTTTTAACGAATCGTTGGTAAACTTTTGATTGGACTCTAACGTATCTTGAACACTAGCATTTGTAATAGTTTTTCCGTTATAGTTGACTCCCACTGTCCATGTGAGTTCTTTAGTAACAGCGTTGTAAGCACCGTATTTAAACCCATTGTTCTTCACTTCATCTCTTGGGATAAATGTTGCTATTGCCGTTTGCGACTTTCCTGCATTAGCGCTATCGACCCAATCCACCTTAGCTGAATTAATAAAATTTGCATTCCCCGGTGGGCTAATCAAATCTATATTAAAATATGTTGTGTAAGTAATCGAAAGAGGTTCTGAGATCGTATTCTTGAATTTCACTGTGAACCCTTCATCTTCGACACTATTGAGGATATAATCCGTCGACGGCAAGACCACATTTCCTTTTTTAATGACTATTGAACTGGGTATAAAACGCAGTCCTTTATTTGAAAAAGTATCGGTCACAACCATATTTTTCATTACTTGACTGTCTCTATTGATGATAATATTCCAAGCTACGGTTTTGGCGTTGTAATCTGCGGTTCCAGGATACTTGTAAACAGCCCCCTGTTCAACAGGCCGAGATGCTGAATCACTTTCTCCGCTGCCGGACGTAACGCTATTCGTTATGATCATATTTTTCAAAACTGGACTACTTGCCTTGGTCTGATAATTAATTTTATATGCCGATGAAATATTATGATTAAATTGCAGTTTAAATCCTTTCTTGCCAGCAGCTGCTTCCGTTGTAATGGTGTACTCCCCACTCGGCAATTCACTTCCCAGTGTCTCATTGCCACTTGGATTGAACGTTACTGGATAGATATGAAGGGATCCTGCAACTATTTCTTGTGTATCATTGAATAAATCTTTTAGGAATGCTGCTGATTGGGCAATAGTCCTTTCATTATAATTATATTTGATTCCCCAATTAATAATCTGCGTAATGGGACTATAGCTTTCCGCAATTTTATCCAAAGAGCTGCCACGCGTTACATGGACTGTCGCAGAGGTCTGAGCTGGGTTTTTATTACTTCCCCCGAAGGTTGCCGTATTCACAAAGGTTGCTTTGTCAAAATCGGTTATTGGCGTCGTATATTGAATGCGGTAAGCCGTGTGAATAGGAGATTCCGCGAATCGAATAGAAAGATCTGCTCCTGTTCTAGTTACTGTATACTTGCTGGCATCCACTAATGCTCCTTGTACGACAGTTCCATCTAAGTGAACCCCTAGATCATAGACTGCTACAGTAACTGGAACAGATAAACCCGGTGGGATAGGATCCGTCACCACTGCGTTCTGAACAGAATCCAGCGTCTTATTCACATCCACGGTCCAATGAATATCTTTCGAATTAAATCCAGAAGATACACCTCTTTTTTCAATTGTGGAAGTGACAGAAGGTTTAAGATGAAGAGTGAAAATCTGATCACCAGATTGAATCGGAATGGTAATCGTTACCGTCGTGCTTTCAGTAAGTTTACTTGTATCTAAATGTGTTCTGAACGTGAGCGTGCCATGTACATTGTCATGGCTTTCGATGTAGTTGTTAAAAGTGATCACCGCTTGATGACTAGCTTGATCAACATGGAAAGTTCCTATCTGGTCCTGCCCCATGACCAAAACACCAGGAATATCGTTGAATAGTAAAAATTGCTGCGGCAGTGTGAATGTATACGTATCACCACCTTTGTACCCATGACCGTTAGGCAGAGACCACGTATAGTCAAGCTGTATTGTGGAGTTTGGCTCGTAAACATTGCCGGTCACGACTTGACCTGCGCTGTCATATACAGCCATCGTCACGCTGTCAAGAATATTGTTTGAAATCGTGTTCGCACTGGCCTTAGTAATAAAGCCAATCCCGTAAATACTCTGCATAAAAATTAATAAAGTAATCAGCAACGCACTCGTCTTTTTCTTCAACATCATTTCATACCTCCATTCATGGATCAATTTTTTATAGAGATTATTTATGTGTGCTACCTCTTATGACTTTGAAACAAAATGTATCATTATCAATGATATATGATACAAGATGTATTGTAAATATTGGGATTTATTGTTTTTCAACATGGAAAGCACAAAAAAACCTGTTCTCAGTTATGAGATCAGGTTTCATCATTTCACTTAATATATTCTGGATATCTGATAATTAGAATCATTTTTTATGACATCTATCGTTTCACCGGCTTGTATATGAACAGCGTCATACGTCGTATCAATCGTCACCCATTCCTTACTTTCCTTCAGGAAGACTTGATTCCACGCATGATAAGTATCTGGCGCATGACTTTCATATCCCATAACCAGACGGGTTGGAATCCCCTCACTTCTTGCCATAGCCGCAAAAGTAGCTGCAAAGTCATAACAAATTCCCTTGGACTCTGCATAGACCGTATCCAGATTAGGTATATAACTATCTGCTACAGTTTGGGCCTTCTCGTAATCATACTGAAAATGCGTGGTGATATATCCATAAATGGCTCTTATTTTGTCGATATCTTTTTCTTTATCTCCAACTAATTGCTTAGCCTCAACGACCGCCTTCGATTCATCGTTCCAATCGATCAACGGAATGGACTGCAGAAATACGGCATTCTCGTCTTCCATTTCTAAATCGATTTGTTCTTGCGCTACAACTTTATATTTATTAGCCCCAATGGACTCACCTATCAGCACTTTATACTGGCCGTTTCCAAGCTGCAAAGGGTACTGATCCCCTTCTACGAAGGTGTAATCATATTTAACATTTTCTCTCATGATTCGCACGAGAACTTTGGAGTTCTTATCGTTTGAATAATGAACCGAGATAATCCCTTTATTCAGAGCATCTTTATCAATCACGGAAGGATTGGAAGCTGCAAATATCCCTTGCGGAGCAAGAGCAAACAGAAAAGTTGCCATGATCGTTCTTATAATTGGCTTTTTAAACACAAAAAAATCCCCTTTCGGTAACTGGCTGCCAACTTAGTTCGGCTAAGGAAGGCCCTTTAGTTTTGCGTCTCTAGTTTTCGCTAGATTTGCCTTTATCGGAGGAACGCACCGACTCCCTATAATCACTATAGTGCAATCTTAACATAGGCTTGTCTCTCTGAATAGACAAAATATTACATTTTATTCCTTCGACTGCACCATGATTCCCTTGATCGCAATACGATGAGTCGGATTTTCCATTGGATGGCAAGTTATTAGCGTAATCTCCCGATCTTTGCCGTTGCCCTTCAGCACCCAAACATCCTCTGGGAGGACATACTGTTTGTCCACTACTTTGTAGATATACGTTTTGCTCCCTGTATTCACTTCTATGAAATCCCCTTCGGTTACTTCATCTAATCTATTAAAATTTTTTCCGTAGGTCAGGTTTCGATGACCCGCAATGGCATAATTACCAACAGCGCCTGCTTTGCCTGTATTGGCTATGCTGGCGACGGAAATCTTCAAATTATTCACGGTTGCATCTGTTAGAATAGGGAGCTTCAGATCAATTTTATCGATAGTGAGGACACCCTCTATATTCTTCTGCGGCAATGTTACAGGCTTCGGTGTCGTTTTCACGGCCAAGGGGCTTGGTTGGCTGCTCAGCTGGCTGCTTGTCGGCAGAGATTCCACTGCTGCGGGACTGGAAGAAGGTACGACCAAGCCCGGATCTGCCTCCTCCTCGAGGACAGTGCCTGTTTGATCCATATCCTGCAGATTTTCCTGCCATTGTTTCAAAATTTTGTTCTGCTGATAGCTCTCATAACGATCGTTTAACGTTGGATAGAGAAAAATGATAATCCCAAGAACGATAAATAACAGAGATAGCTCTTTTCTAATCATCAGTGGTGCCACCTTTCTCTTGGTTCTCAATGACACTCCAGGGAAGCTTAGCATCAGCCAACCCAGACATATTAATAAGTTAAGCATGCTTCTAATTCTGAGCGCAACCTTTATTGAGCATTAATTTACTAGTTTCGAAATAGCATCACTCGCTATGCTCCTAAGGGAATAACGGCACATAAAAAGCCATAACAGCAAATGAGCTGTTATGGCTTCTATTCCTCCATTAGCTAACCGTCTTAGGACGCTCCATTCGCGTAATTCCTGGCCAGCGGAATGTAGCCCACTCAGGCTGCCTCTTCTCGACTCGTGCCACAACGACGGTCATATCATCTTGAATTTCGCCATGATGGTGGCGGAAAATTCTTTCTAATAAGCAGTCCGCAAAATCCTGCGGCATCGTCGTATCAATTTCCTGTATCATCCGCTTCATCCACATCTCTTTATTTACCGCATGTCCCGGTGCATCGTAGATCCCATCTGTCATCATGACAAGGATATCACCCGATTGGAGCGGAATCGAGACCAAATCAACATCTATCTCACTCAGGATGCCGACTGGCAGGTTATTCGCCGATATTGAAATCACTTCCGTTCCGCGCTTAATGAAGCTAGGGGTAGAGCCAATCTTCATGAACGTTGTGTTTGCACTGTACATGTCGATCAAGGCCATATCTACGGTCGCGTACATCTCATCCGAAGAGCGCAGCATCAACACCGAGTTCAGCGACTTGATCGCCAGCTTCTCGTCCATCCCTGACTGCAGCAGCTGCTGGAGGATGCTCAGAGCCGTCTGGCTCTCCGCACGCGCGCGCTCGCCGTTGCCCATGCCGTCGCTTAGCGCCACGGCATACTTGCCATTGCCCAGCTCCACCGTGGAGAAGCTGTCGCCCGAGAAGAGGTCGCCGCCTTTGGCTGCGCCGGCGACCCCGGTCTCAACCTCGTATTCCTTGGCGGAGCCGAATACGACCGTGCTGTAGCCCTCGCCGCGCTCATGCATTTCCTCGCGCATGACGGCGACGTTCTCGCCGATAATTTCGCTCAAGAGCGGCGCAATGATTTTCCGACATTCATCGAAGCCCTTCGTGTATTGATGAATGATCTCAATCTCGATATTTCCTTCATCCAAGGAAATGATATCGATGGTATGGATGGATAAGCCCAGCTCCTCCAGGGCATTACGAATTTGCTCTTCTTGAAGGAACAGCTCCTGTCCTTCCCGTTTAATCTCCTTGGCCAAGTCCTCCATGACTTGGGACACGCCCGAAAGCTGATCCGCTACGAGATGTCGGCTATCCATAATCTGCTTTTTCCAATGCAAATCATTCTTGTACAAGCTATACTGCTGCTTCATCACATCCAGCACTTGATCCGTGCGTATACATACCTTCCTCCACTCTGGTGGAATATTCTTCTTCGTCATACTCTCCTTCATCTCAATTTGGGTCATCATATCGGTCATATACGTATAGGTTTGGTAAAATTTTTGATCCCAGCACTGGCTCTTTTTCCAGCAGGAATCACAAGCCTTCTGCGCAACCGCATTCATGAAATGACCAACATCCTCCTCCTTGCGGCTCACCGCATCATCCGTCGTCAACTGCTTAAAGCTGCGCGCCAGCTGGCGGAACACTTCAGAGAACTGTTCCACACGTCCTGCTGTAACATCCCGAACCCGCTTCGCATAGTCCTGTTGGGATTTCAGATTCTCCTGCGTGCCGGGCACATATTTAGCAAGAGTCAGAATCAAACTCCGCGGTGTTAACAGAAAGAGTGCAACAGCTGCAAGCGACTCCCATGTTGAGTTGATCACATCTGCCCCGGATCCCATATAGAAAGCAAGTATCGATGACCCGAGCAGCATTCCGAATGCAACAGCCAATCGATTACCATCCTTGAGAAGCCCTGCTAACATCCCCGAGAAAGCCAGTAAACTCATTTGATAAACCGCATTACTATTCGCAAGACTTAGGATTAATCCTGTTATGACACCTACCGAGGCTCCGAATGGCGCTCCTCCCACCAGCGCAAATAATAGTATTAAATAACGAGAAAGCACATGTTCTACGGTGATTGGACCCACAACCCAGCTCACCGTTCCTGTCATCACAGAAGCTAACAAGATAATCAGACATATAATTTCCTCATGCTTCAAATGGTAGTTCTTGCGGGTAAGCGTAAATACAGGAATTGCTTGAATAAAAATTAGCGTCAGCACTAGACTTAGCAGTGCCTCAACGGAAACCATCATTAGCGTATACCAGCTTAAGTTTGAGACTACAAGCTCTGCAAAGAGCTGAACCAGCAAGGTCGAGCTGAATACAAGAAGCGGTGCTAAGGAAATATCGGAGCGTTCAAATTTCTCCAAAGCTTTTTGGATAAGTAAGAAAACGATGATCTCCGTAACTAGATAACCGGTATTCGAACTCAGCGAGAATAGGCTTCCAGCAAATGCAGCGACACCTACCCAGTGTAAAATATCTCTCCTTGTAAAATAAATGACAGCAATGAACGCAAGCGCAAACGGAGATAGCTGTTCCAAAATCATCGCACGACCGAGTAAGAAAGCCATCACGATGAGCAGTAAAGACCACTTCTTAGCTACAAAGGCTTGTACGAATCGATTTTCCACGGCAGCGCTATGTGCGCCTGTTTTCGCTTTCTGCCACAATCCCGACCAACCGCCACCAATCACTGTGCCTAAGCTTCTTCTCTGCATGTTTTCGAACACCATCCATTCATTCCTTATTTGTTTCTCTAGTATAGAGACAATCTAGCAGAAAGTTTGTCAGAATGAGTTGATAGATTCAAAGAAATTTCCGACAAGCCGCGTTCGCCTTGTCACCACGCCTCAGCCCTTGCCTAGTCTCGTTTTACCGTATCGAAAACGTTTCCAAAAGTCTGATTGCCTCGAACTTTCGCCCTGCGTATGGGGGAGATACCCGTAATTCCATGTCGATTGTTCTTTACGTTATTTTAACGATTTGACGCTTGGATAAAAAAAACCACACCCGCCTAAGCGAATGTGGTTCGTTACCGCATCTATTAATCTCTTCTTCCGCCTCGGCCACCGCGTTTGGACTCGGTGTTCTTTTTCAAAGACGAAATCCGCTCTTCACTATCTTTAAGGAACCGAGATACTTTATCTTCGAACGAAAACGGTCTAGCTCCGCCTTGCTGCTTGTTAAAGCCGCCGCGACCACCACCGCCACCGCCTCGATTGAAGCCACCGCCGCCACCTGGACGACCGCCACCACCACCGGGACCACCGCTTGGAGGACCACTACGTTCTCCGCCGCTACTTGGACGACCACCTTGGTAGCCTCCTGGACGATCTCCACTTGGACGTCCTTGATAGCTGCTGCCACCTGTACGTTCAGGACGAGCTGGTCTTTCCTCAACTGGCTTGTCAACCGTCTGCTTGATCGACAGTCCGATCTTGCCATCCTTGTCCACGTTAATCACTTTGACCAATACTTTGTCATCCAGCTTTAAATGGTCATTAACGTCTTTCACATAGTTGTCCGCGATCTCCGAAATGTGAACAAGACCGGTAACTCCTTCAGCAAGCTCGACGAATGCTCCAAAGTGAGTAATCCCCGTCACTCTACCCTCTAACTTGGTGCCAACTTCAATTGCCATAAAGTAAAATGTTCCTCCCTTAAAATGTTGAAAACACTGGCTACGCCGATTATAACCGATGCAGAAACCACGGTCAACACGGCAACAGCCTCTTCTTCTTGTTGATTTTTATTGCGACTTTGAGACACTTAGTGGCGTCTCTCCGGTTTTACTATAATGAAAATCTCGACGAATAATTTGATCCAAATACTCGTCATTATGAAGTCGAGCGATTTCTTTCGTTGTTTGCTCTTTGAGTTTCTTGGCCTCAACAAGCTGTTGCTCCATATTCGCTACGACACTACTCTTCTCTTGCAGCTTAGCGAACTGCCCCCAGATGTTCACAACAGCCCAGCTCATAAAACATAGGACAAAAATCATTAGAAAACGCAGTCTTCGTTTCGAGCCTACACTGTTGCTGCGCTTGGATGGAACGGTTGCTTTAGCATGCATGAATAGGAATGCCTCCTACTTTGAGAATAACCTGCGTAAGATCAATATGATATTACCCTTAAGTTTCTTCAACCAAACAGGGATAACAAAATATTTATGCACAGGCCGAGTCATCCAAATGAGTAATCTCCACACAGGATAAAGCAATTGTAGCACAATTCTATAAAGGAATATAGCTACAGCTAGTAAAAAGCCCAAAATAATCACAGTTAGACGATATAAGCCAATAATCGGTTTAATCAGGATAATTTCGACAGTTTTAGCAATGAAACGGTAGATAGCAATCGTAATTCGAATGAGAAGCAGCGTAATCCGGATAACCCAAGTGCTGAGGAATGCGAAATAAAAACATATACCGATCCCCATCCCTAGAAAAATAAATACACGAACTTGTCCTTCATTACTGTAAATGAGCAGGCGGAACACGAGGATTGTCGCCACAATCCAATAAACCATATCAATGAACGGAATCGTCCATCGCGGCAGTCTCAGCTTGCCAGAGAGCACACGAAACACATCGAAGATCGCACCTATGGCGATTCCGCTCAGAAACATCATGAAGATCGTATGGAACTGAACATTTAGGGTCACTTGAATAACTTACCAAGGAACCCCTTGGATTTCTCCTGGGTATTTCCATCCACATAAGCTAATTCGTGAATGATTCCTTCTATGGCGACCAACCCTTGTTCCAAACTTAAGTTCTTGATGTGCAAATTCTGTCCTTTAATCATCAAGTAGCCCATTTCCGTTTCAAGGAGGAACTCTTCACTGTCAAAGCTTTCTACGTTCAAAACTCCGGAGATCTCCAAGAGCTTGCGATTCAGCATTTTAATTTCTTGCCGCTTATTCGTGTTTTTCACGGGTTCAATCATGGCCTGTACCCCTCCTTCATCTACCACTACGATATGGGAGGATGTCCTCTTTTAGAACCATGCAAAACCCGTTATTTAAATATAAAAAATAGCCCAAGACCCCTATTCAGGAATCTCAGGCTATTTCACAACTTGCAGGATTATTCGGATTGAAAAGCTTCTTCCTTAAGCAGCGTGTACATCTGAGCAGCGTCTTCCTTGCGGGTTGACTCTGACAGAACTTCCACTCGAATCGTCACTTTTTTCTGACCGAATTGAATAGAGAGCTCATCTCCGACTTTCACGTGTGTACTCGCTTTGGCGTCTCTACCGTTAATCCAGACACGCCCTTGATCGGACACATCCTTCGCTACGGTGCGACGTTTGATGAGACGAGATACTTTGAGAAACTTATCGATACGCATTATTTTACAGCGTCTTTAAGCTTGTTGCCTGCTTTGAAAGCAGGAACATTGGATTCCGCGATCACGATTGGGTTGCCTGTTTGCGGGTTACGGCCTGTACGACCAGAACGTTTGCGAGTTTCGAAAGTTCCGAAACCGATTAATTGAACTTTATCTCCGGATGAAAGAGCGTCCGTTACTTCACCAAGGAATCCGTTAAGTACAACTTCAACGTCTTTCTTAGTAAGTCCGCTTTTTTCTGCAATGTTGTTGATCAAATCTGTTTTGTTCATGTGGTTTCTTTACCTCCCAAAAATGTTTGAAGATCTAGTCTTCTACTATGTAGCCATTTTGCAAAGCTGAGAGACTTTGAACTTTGTTCAAAGATCCCTATCTTATATTTCCATATTCAACCTTACACCAAATTTAGTATTCTGCTTTTTTCGGCAAAATCCTTCTATCCCTGCCGAAGTTTTGCAACTTTTTTTGCTTCCTGCCATAAACTTTCCATCTCTGATAATTCAGTTTGTTCAAAAGAAAGCCCTCTTAAACGTAGTTGATCTTCGATATATGAAAATCTTTGGACGAATTTGCGGTTCGTCTGTGCGATCGCCTCTTCCGGATCAACCTTCAGGAATCTAGCGACATTGACGATGGAGAAAAGGACGTCGCCCAGCTCCTCGAGCCGATCTTGAGCCCCTGCTTCGGATGAATCAGCGATGGCTTCGCGAAGCTCGGTTAGCTCTTCTTCCACCTTATTCAGGACATCTTCTAGCTCTGACCAGTCAAAACCAACTGTCGCTGCCTTCTTCTGAAGCTTCAGCGCCTTCATGAGGCCTGGCAGCTCGCGCGGCACCCCGTCAAGTACAGATTGCTTCGTGACATCAATGCCCTTCTTACGCTTCTCCTCCGCCTTCATGGCATTCCAGTTCACAAGAGCTTCGTCGGCATCCTCAGCCTTGTTCTCACCGAATACATGAGGGTGACGGCGGATGAGTTTCTCATTCAACGTAGCGATGACATCATAAACGGTGAACGTGCCAATTTCCTCTTCCATCTGCGCATGCAGCATCACTTGTAAAAGGAGATCGCCGAGTTCCTCACACATGTGCTCGGGATCGTCCTCGTCAATTGTTTCAAGAACCTCGTACGCTTCTTCGATGAGATTTTTGCGCAGGCTGGCATGCGTCTGCTCACGATCCCATGGGCAGCCTTCTGGGCTGCGCAGGATTTGAACAATTTCATGCAATCGGCCAAAAGTGCGGTAATAATCTTCATCCTTTTCACTCTTCGGCACCCAGACAAGGGAAAGATTGCCGTACCCCTTTACATGATCGAGCTCATGCAGGGGGACCTCGATAACCTGTTCCTCACCTGCCACACCCAAGGAATGACCAACGACAACACGGTAATCATCCGAATAAGCATCCATGAGGCTAATCTTAAGATCTGATGCCGTAAGACTATCATACACTTGCCCAATAACCGTATGAAGCTGCGGATTAAGAGTATAACGGCTCAGGCTGGTCGCGTCAAGCAATTGAAATCCATCAATCGGATCAAAACCGAAACGTAGAAACGCTTGATCCAGAAAGCTCTCCCCACCGATGATTTGGAGCGAGATGCCCTCGGACGGACAGCGTTGTTTCAGAAGCTGCACCGTGTATTCCGCCACCATCGGATGGCCTGGCACTGCATAAATAACCTCGAAAGCTTGCGTCTTGGCTGACTGAATGAGCGCCTCTGCGATCGATTCGTACACTTGTTCGAATCTTTGGTGCGCTAAGTAATTCTCGTCGAACGTTTGGTAAGGAATCTGATTCGTATCCAGCATCTGAACCATCGGATGATCTTTCGTTCGCAGGTAAAGCACCGCTTGCTCCTTGGCGGCCAGCTGCAGCTTTTTCCAGACACCTAGTGTGAGCTGGTCTTCGTCTCCCGTTCCGAGTCCGAGGACGGTTATTTGCGGGTTGGTTGTTGACATTAGGAAACACCTCCTGATTGTTGGTTAACTGCGATATGTATGAAAAAACTATTTGAACATTTGCAGGGAGGAAGCATGAGGACACTTAAACCGTTTGCTGGGGCTTCTACATGTCAGTCAAAGTTGTGAACTCCAGTTTTCGGTTATAAAGTCATGCTAGTACATGTAAATGAGCATCCGTGGTTACCAATGTTGTATTTTCTGCAACAATTCCCACTCCCAAAGGCCATTGGGCATGTTCAAGTTGTAGTTTGTACAACATTTCGGACCCATTTGTTGCGAAATAGCCTGTATAGGTCCTAAATTGTTGTACATTATGCAACATCGGAGGGAAAGAGGCGGGATCTAGGCAGATATTGTTGCAATTTCTACAACATCTTCAACTGAGAATGAATTCATTCTTCAATTCATCCAGCAACCTCAAGTGAGCATATATGACGATGGATTTTCGATTTAAGACACCTCAATATAGAAAAAGATTGGCAATCACTCATGGCCATTGGCAATCTCTAGCCTCGGTCGCGGGGGGCGGCGGATGCCTTCGCCGGCCATAGCTTCTCCAGGACCGGCGCCAGCTTCCGGTCCAGCTCCGGCATCAGCCGCAGCTCCTCGCGGCTGATGCTGCCGCTGCGCAGCAGCGCGAGCGCGTAGACGGCTGCGCCGCCGACTACACACACCAAGGCGATTGCGCTAGCGCTCAATCGCTCAGGCACGTGCCATGCCGCCGCAGCGGGCATGGCCAGCAGCTGCAGCGCTGCGAGGCAGCCGCCCATCAGCCCCACGGCAAGCGTGGGACTGACAGCGTACGGCCGCAGCGCGAAGCGCGCCCCGGTGCAGCGGCGCAGCTGCACCAGATTCAGCCCCGCCGCAGCGGCATAGGCGATCACCGCGCTCAGCGCGGCGCCGTCGATGCCCCAGCGGGGCATCAAAACCACGTTGCCGAGTGCTTTCAGCACGATGGCAACGAGCAGGGCCTTCACCGGCGTGCGGATCGCGCCGGCACCCTGGAGAACGCTGGCTGAGACAGCGTTCAACGTACTAAACAAGGCCGTGAAGGCCAGCACAGCCATCGTCCAGCTGGCCTCATTACTTTTGTAAAGCATCACGTTAATCGGCACTGCTGCAAAGGCAAGGCCGAATGAGGCTCCAAGCCCAATAAGCCAAGAGAGCCTTATCGCCATCTCAGCCCTAAAGCGGATGAGTTCGTTCTGCCTTCTTGCCTTGGCTTCTGCAAGAGCTGGAACAAGTACTGCGGACATAGAGGAAGCGATCATGACAACGAGCTGAACGAGAGGAAGCCCCCGGTTATACAGCCCGAACTGCCGCATAGCCTCCCCCTCGCTTCCTTGCGCAGCCTCAAGAAGTCGCGGCATGGTAAACGTGTCGACAAGCGTGAGCAAAGGAACCACGATAGCCCCCAAACAAACAGGAATCGCATACGCCGTAATGCGTTTCGCCCACTCCCAGGAGGAGAGTTCCTTTGACGGCATCATGCCTCCCTTTCGCTTTCCATCATTTGGCCATTGCCTGTTCATGTCAGGATACAGTCCGTCCTCTAATCGCTTTCCATTATCTGACTCCTGCCAATTCCGTTCTTTCGACAGCAGCCCGTCACCTTCACTTATTACATCCTGCCTCTGTCCCTCTATATCCTCAGACTGCCTCCAGTCCTCTTCATTCACTCCCTGCTCCTGCTCCTGCTCCCGTTCCCATCCCCGCTCCTGTCTCATCGCCTTCCGCCAATAAACATACATCACGATCAACCCAGCAGCAGCACCTGTCACGGAGCCAAATGTAGCCCCAGCAGCAATCCATTCCTCGTCATAAGCTAATGCCACCATATAGAGCAGCAGCGCAACCATGGTAATCACCCTTATTAGCTGTTCAATCACTTGTGAAACAGCCGTCGGCACCATATTCTGATACCCTTGGAAATAACCGCGCAGGACAGCGAGCATCGGGGATAGCAGCAGTGCGAAGGATACGCTTCGGATCGCCCTTTCTGTCTGGCTAATACCGATCCAACTGGCAATCTCATTAGCTCCGAAGTACAACAGAACAAACACTACAAAACCGGAGCCCAACAATATGGCTGTTGAGACACGGACAATACGTCTAGCCCCTTGATGATCACCATCCATAGCTCGTTCGGCTACGAACTTGGATACAGCTACCGGAAATCCGGCTGTAGCCGCGAACAAAATTAGAATATATAGCGGATAAACCGCATTATAAATACCAAAAGCCGTATCACCGGCTACATTTTGCAGCGGAATCTTCTGCAGAGTTCCCAATAGTTTAGAGAGAATAGCGGCAGCCCCAAGTAGAGCGGCACCTCTTAACAGCTTGGCACCTTGTTTACCGACATTCCTCTGGAGCCCCTCTTTATAACCTTGATGCCCCTTGTCGGTGTCCCCCATCTTACTTCTCCTCTACCTTGACTTCACGCATATAGACATATTATAACGAAATCAGTCATAGCAGACAAAAAAAGCTTCACTTACAGATGCGGGGGCATCTCGGTAAGGAAGCCTTTATGTCTTATTTTTCTTTCATTGCTCCATCTGCTTTGCCAAAAATCCAGCCGCTGTCTCTACCATCTTAACTTCCATATTCCCCATTTTCACATTCTCATCTTTGGAGAGCAAAATGACACACCCAATAGGGTCGCCACCGGCTACAATCGGAGCGGCTACGAAAGAAGAAAATGTTTCATTTGTATCTTTGATAAGCTCAAATTGACCACTTCCGCTTTCCAGAATCGCTTTGCGATTTTCCATACAGGATTCAACGATCGATCCAACCGACTTTTCGAAATAGTCTTTTTTGGACCCCCCAGCCATCGCAATAATGTTATCTCGATCTGAGATCAGGGCGACATGATTCGTACTTTCAAATAACGATTCCGCATACTCCTTGGCAAAATCACCAAGTTCACCAATCGGTGAATACTTCTTAAGAATCACTTCACCATCTCGATCCACGAAAATTTCCAAAGGGTCACCTTCGCGAATGCGTAGTGTGCGTCGTATTTCCTTGGGAATAACAACTCTCCCTAAATCATCTATCCGACGGACAATTCCAGTTGCTTTCATACCTCTAGATGCCTCACTTTCCGCTCAGTAATTAGATACGACAGGAGCATGAAATCTTGTATGCTAGATCGGGATTTGGTGGGAACTCGAATTCTATCCATAGTATTCTTCACTTCCCATTCTTCTATGCAGACGCTTTTACTACGGAATTTACTTTATTTAGCTTTGCATCCTGCTGCGCTTATCATGTCCAAAAATAACAAATAAAAACAGGATGCCCGTTATCGGACATCCTGGTAAGTTCTTACTTTGCAGCTGGACTTGCCGCCGGGCTTGCTGCCGGACTTGCAGCTGGAGCCGGGCTCGCTTCTGGTTTCGGCAGATTGTTGGTTTGAATCAAGTTCGGATATTCTTTCTCCGCAAATTCAGATAGGGATTTCTCCGCAAGCTGAGATTTGATTTGTGTTTTGAGCGTATCATCCAGTGGCTTTGTGCTTCTGGACTCTACTTTCATGACGTGGTAACCGAAAGAGGATTCAACAGGATCACTGATCGTGTTCAAAGGAAGCGTACTAGCTGCTTGTTTGAATTCAGGCACCCATTGATTGATGTCCGCATCTTTATACGTACCGCCAGCCTCTTTGGAGCCTGGATCGTCGGAATATTCTTTCGCAAGTGCTGCGAAATCGCCGCCTTTATCCAGTTTCCCTTTTACCTCTTTGGCTCTTGCCAAAGCTTCATCTTTGGTACGCAAATCTTTTTGTGTAGCTGCATCCTTCAAAGAGATCAGAATATGGCTAACTGTTGCAATATCAAAGGCATGAGTAGCTGCTTGTTCTTTGTAGGAATCCTGAACAGCTTGATCTGTTATTTTACTCTCCATGCTGCCCATGGTGTAGAAGCTCATTTTCATTAATGACTCGATATCCTTAAGCTCGATACCATTGTCTTTTAACTGCTTGTCCATTCCGCCTTCTTGCTTACCGAAGTAATCCGTGATGGCTTTCATTTGCTCCGTCACTTGTTTGTCAGCATCAGCTTTCACTTTATCATCCGCTTTGGCAGACAGAACACGGAAAGTAACCATTTGCTTCAACATATCTTGTTGAAAAGCAGGGTCTGTCATGAATTGCGCCAGCTGCGGTGAGAACATTTTGTTCACACTGATGAAAGAGTTAAACTCGCCTCGTGTAATTTTACCGCCCTCTTTATACGTAGCAATCACGTCACTCGGGTTACCTGTGGCCGCTGCAGTAGAGGCAGGTGAAGGTGAAGCTGTTGCTGCACCTTCCTTTTTACTTCCACATGCACTTAGCACTGAAAATGCAAGGAGCAATGCTACCATGCTTAAAATCCATTTTTTCGAAAAACGTCGTTGTTTACTAGTATCATTTGGCAACATCCTGTAATTCCCCTTTCGTTTTCAGAACATCCTTATATTGTACCAGAAACTTCTCCACCAATTCGATGGAAGCTTCTGGTTTCATGCCTTTACATCGAATAACGATATGAAGCTGCGGGTCCGCGTTCAACTTGATTCGACCATCAAAGCCTTTGGACAATGCGATTAGCTTTTGTCCTTCCAGCCTGCCATTCTGGTCAATATGCACCTTGATTAGGTAATCATCCCCTTTTTGGCTGATCGTTTCTATCCGGTACTCCGAACCGTATGCTTTCAAACGAGCCACTGACAGTAAGTTGAACACGGCCTGCGGCAGATCGCCGAAACGATCAACAAGCTCATCATGCAGATCCGCGGCTTCTTCCAACGTTCGAATGGCGGCCACTTTTTTGTAGATTTCGATTTTTTGCATGCTGTCGTAGATGTAGTCGGATGGTAAGTACGCATCCAATTGTATATCGATGGAAGTATTCCACTCCGGTTCCGGAATGACCGCTTCCCCATCTATTTCTAGTTTCAGCTTTGCAATTTCTTCTGCTAGCATTTGGGAGTATAAATCAAATCCGACAGATGCAATGAAACCATGCTGCTCTGCGCCAAGCAAATTACCAGCACCACGAATAGATAAATCCCTCATCGCAATTTTAAAGCCTGATCCAAGTTCTGTAAACTCTTTAATCGCTTGAAGGCGTTTCTCCGCCACTTCCGTAAGCACTTTATCACGCTGATACGTGAAATAAGCATACGCTACGCGATTAGAACGTCCTACTCGTCCACGCAGCTGATAGAGCTGGGACAGCCCCATTTTATCCGCATCGTGAACAATCAGTGTGTTGACATTCGGAATATCGACACCCGTCTCGATAATACTAGTGCTTACCAGCACATCGTATTCCCCATCGAGGAAATCAAGGATCGTCTTCTCCAGCTCCTGCTCGCCCATTTGTCCATGTGCCACAGTAACGCGGGCATCCGGAATCATCATGGAGATCTGATCAGCGATTTGGGTAATACCTTGTACACGGTTATATAAATAATATACTTGACCTTCACGCGCTAATTCCCGCTCAATCGCCTCTCGAACCAACGTTGGTCCGTACTCGACCACATAAGTCTGGACAGGGAAACGATTTTCCGGCGGAGTCTCGATGACCGATAAATCACGAACACCTAACATGGACATGTGTAAAGTTCTCGGAATCGGTGTTGCCGTCAGGGTTAGCACGTCCACATTCGTCTTGAGACGTTTCAGCTTTTCTTTGTGGGACACGCCAAAACGCTGTTCCTCATCGACGATCAGTAAACCAAGATCTTTGAACTGCACGTCCTGAGACAATAGCCGGTGAGTACCAATAACAACGTCAACCGTCCCTTTCTTGACGCCTTTCATAACTTCGGTCTGCTCCTTCTTGGAGCGGAAACGACTTAGTACTTTTACGTTAAAAGGATAGCCTGAGAACCGTTCACGGAATGTTTCGTAATGCTGCTGTGCCAAAATCGTCGTCGGCACCAATACAGCAACCTGCTTGCCGTCAATCGCTGCCTTGAAGGCCGCGCGTACCGCAACTTCCGTCTTCCCATAGCCCACGTCGCCGCAAAGCAAACGATCCATCGGACGCGCTTTCTCCATGTCTCCCTTAATTTCTTCGATCGCGCGGAGCTGATCCCGCGTTTCATCGTAAGGGAACATCGCTTCAAATTCGTTTTGATAGGAGCTGTCTTTACTAAATCCGTAGCCAGTTGCCGCTTGGCGCTCTGCATAGAGCTTGATCAGCTCATCGGCAATATCCTTAACGGATGCCCGCGCCTTGCTCTTCACTCTAGCCCAGTCAGCGCCTCCGAGCTTATAAACCTTCGGTTCCTTCTCTTCGGAACCTACATATTTCTGGATCAAATCAATCTGGTCAATCGGTACGGACAGTTTGTCGCCGCCAGCATACATGATGTGGAGGTAATCCTTGTGGATACCGCCCACTTCCAAGGTGCCGATCCCAACATACTTCCCGATCCCATGATTTACGTGAACAACATAATCGCCAACCTTAAGCTCTTGATAGCTTTTGATACGCTCAGCGTTCTCCAGCTTCTTCTCGACCTTACGTGCTTTACGCTGTTTCTGTGTGAATATCTCGCCTTCCGTGATGACGACCAAATGGATCGAAGGCATTTCAAACCCTGTCTGCAGATTCCCATCAACAATTTCGGGGACGTCAATTTGGTAATCCTGAAGCACCCGCCGGACACGTTCAGCACGGTCCTCCCCGTTTGCCAGCAAAATGACATTGCTTCCATTTTTCTTCCAGCGTTCCATCTCCGCTTTGAGGAGATTCATTTGTCCATGGAAGTTTTGCATGACGCGGCAAACGAAGTTAACGATATTTTGCGGTTGAATCCCAGCAACTTGGCGCAGGAATAGCGATACATATAATGTCGGGAAAGGTCTGCGATGCAGCAGAGTTTCATACGATTTGGACAGCACAAAAGCCGGCAAGCTCTTCCCCTCTGTCAGCGCATGCATCATCCACTCAGCCTCGTCACGTTCCAGCTGCTTTGCTGTCTCCAGCAATCGGGCAGGTTCGTCGATGATAAGCACAGTATCCTTAGGCATGTAGTCCATGAGGGTCTGTCTTTCCGTATATAAAAGCGAAATATATTTATAAATACCAGGGAACGTCTGCCCTTCACGAAGCAGTTCAATATCATGTCCGATGCCTTCGAGCAGTTTGTCTTTGGCTGATCGGTCCGTCATTTTCTCCAGCTGCGCTTGAAGCAGCTCATAAGCATGCTGCGCGGCCGATTGTAACCGCTTTCTATCCGCTTGAATCTCGCGGCAAGGGGGAATCGTTATCGCGTTTAATTTATCAATTGAACGCTGGTCACTTACATCAAAAGTACGAATAGAATCAACTTCGACATCGAACAGCTCAATCCGAATGGCGTTCTCCGACGTTAGCGGAAATAAATCCAGAATTCCGCCGCGTACGCTCATTTCACCTTTGGTCTCAACCCGCTCCACGCGCTCGTAACCCAGACTGGATAAAGCGCCTAGGAGCTCATCCAATTGCACGGTATCCCCTACGTTGATCGTAACGCGGGATTCCTCGAATACTTGCTTGAGCGGAAGCAATCGACGCACCCCAGCAAAAGGCGCAATCACAACTCCACGGAAACCGCCAGCTAACTTGGTGAGAACGTCAATACGCTGCGCTAGCATCTCAGGGCTGGAAGCCGCTTCTTCTGTCGTCAGAAGTTCTTGAGATGGGTAGAGCAGCACTTCATCTGGTGATAGACATTCTAGTAAATCCTCCGCTATTTTCTGAGCGGCGAACATATTGTGAGTAACAATGAACAGCGGGCGCGCTAACTCTCGCGCAAGAGTGGCAATCATTACCTGCCTGGAGGAACCGGTGAGTCCGGCAACGAGCTGCTCTTTCATTTCGGACCTGAGGCCTGTCACGATCGTTTGAAAGTCGCTATCCGTAGAAAAAGCTTGAATTAAAGCTTGCAAACAAGTACACTCCCCTCACAAAAAGAAGCCTCGGCACACTTGCCTCGGCTATTAACTCTTTATCTTCATCAATTTTACTGCAACGGACTTGCCAGCAGGGACAGTTCTGGGTTTGCATCTAGCGCCTCACGACAGTAGTCACAAACGACCCTTACCGTAACATCTCCATTCGTGTTATACGATATTATATCTCTACGCTCATCGGGGGTCAAGAAATGGAAGCCTAACTGCTGCTCCGTGATCGATTCCTGATTAATTTCCCCAACAAAGGTATGACAATGTCTGCAAATATACTTAATCATATATGTATGCCTCCTTCGACTATTCGATTACATCCTAGTATGACCATTCTTCAGAGAAATTAGCCGAATGTGCCATTGTCATTTTCGAATAGCGAACTTGCATACAATGAGTCTGAAGCAGATGACTTCACTTATTTATTGAACTTCGCCATCGTCTTTTCGAATGACTCACTCAGACTGAACAGCATGGCTTCGCAAGTGAGGTCCAGTACCTCATCTATCGATTTCATCTCGTCCTTGGAAAAGTTAGATAAGACATAATCGGCAATATTATAGCCGGGCGCTGGCCTGTTCACACCCACTCGAATTCGGTTGAAGCTTTGAGTACCAGCATGCTGAATAATAGATTTAATTCCATTATGACCGCCAGGGCTGCCTTGATAACGGAGTCGAATTTGACCGAATGATGTATCCATATCATCATAAACAATCATAACGTCTTCCAGTTTTGCTTTATAAAAGTCCAAGAACGCTCGCATGGATTCGCCCGAAAGATTCATATAAGTCATCGGTTTAAGTAAATATACCTTCGTTCCATTGACCACACCTTCGCCTAGAAGACCCTTACTTTTATTTTGAAAAGAAGTAATACCCCATTTGGCAGCAAAACGGTCAATGGCCATGAAACCAACATTGTGTCGATTCATCTCATATTGTTTTCCCGGATTACCCAGTCCAATAAAACATTTCATTTTTTTCTAAATCCTCCTAAAGTTAAACTAAAAAATCCTTTGCGGAACCATCATCTAGAGGTTATTGTTTACCTATATGAGAACGAACCATCAAATTTAAAGCTGTGGGTGAATCAGTCATATGTATTTAAATGGTCAACAGCTTACAACCGATCTTCATTTTCAAGATCATGCTGAATCCTGTATTCCCGTCCAAGTATACTATCAAAATGTACATAAGGATATAGGCTTCATTGAAATCTACACCTTGTATTTTATCAAAGTAAATAATACATTCTACAACCGAAATACTCACGTTTTTCTTTCGCGGCCCGGATATTAAGCGCTTACAACACAGTAATAAAGGACACCCTCTACATAGATGTGAGGGTTCCTTGTCGTTCGTTTGATCTATACCGGCTGGCCTTCAGTCGCAGCCTCGTTCGATGTTTCCGCTTGTCCAACCTTCTCTTCATTATTTGCTGGCTCTTCTACAGCAGTCTCTTTCTGAGGCGCAAGAATCGTGAGAATTAAATCATTAGACTCAGACTTCACTTCAATTCCCGCAGGGATAGTGAGTTGGTTTACTAATAAGTTATCTCCGAGTCCGATGTTCGAAATGTCCACCTTGATCGAACTTGGGATCTGATTGGGCAAGCATCGAATCTCCAGCTCATGCATCTGAATTTGAACAATGCCGCCTTCTTTGGCCCCTTCAGCCTCACCAATGAATTCCAAGCTAACAATCGTTTTAACAGGCTCATCCATATTAATTTGATGAAAATCGATATGTAGCAGCCGCTCTCGTTTAAGTTTGTCACGCTGGATCTCGTGGATCATCACGGGTTGCTTGCCACTTCCGTCTGGCATATCCAAATCAATAATAGCATGAGGATTTTGGCGCAACAGCGCTAGTAATTCTTTTTGATCAACCGTAATGACCGCAGAGCCCACCTTTTGGCCATATACAACTGCAGGTATTCTACCTTGGATACGCAGTTGTTTAATATCTGATTTCGTTGTTTCTTTGCGGGATTCCGCTTTTAATGAAAATGCCATAAGAAAAAGAACCTCCTAAGGGTTTTGCTCAGCACCTCGCTTGAATAAGCAGTGCCAAGTGGATAACAGCTAGTTCATAGCCTACCCAACCTCAAGAAGTTCCATCCAATTTCATCCTCACAAAGTGAGATTTACCGTTCCTATGTTGTGAATTACTCTTTGTTTTGTTTATTTTCCTTCTTCGCTTTAGCCCGCGCTCTAATTTTATCGGCATAGCCAGACTTGTTCGATTGTCTCTCCCGGGCAATTGCTAGATCCCCATCATCTACGGAATGTGTAATTGTTGAACCTGCAACAACATATGCGCCCTTGCCGATTTTCACAGGAGCAATCAAATTCACATTACTGCCCACAAAGGCATCATCGCCAATTTCCGTTAAACTCTTATTGAATCCGTCATAGTTCACGGTAATGGCGCCGCAGCCGATGTTTACATTCGTACCAACAACAGCATCCCCTACATAGCTTAAATGAGAAACTTTCGATCCCTCACCTAGTGTCGCGTTCTTAATCTCAACAAAGTCGCCAATTTTCACTTGCTTCCCAATATTAGCGCCAGGTCTCAAATAAGCAAACGGCCCCACACTGGCCTCATTATCCACATAGGCATCCTGAAGGACGGATTGTTTAATCGTAACCTCATCCCTAATCGTCGAGTCGATAATTTCCGTTTGCGGTCCAATTGTACATTGTTCCCCAATAACCGTACGACCCCGTAAAATAGTACCCGGCAGCAGTACCGTATCCATGCCGATGGTAACATCTTTCTCAATATACGTATTCAATGGATCTACAATCGTAACCCCGTTCAGCATGTGCTCACGGTTAATACGCGCTTTGAATAACCGCTCGGCTTCAGCAAGTGCCACACGATCGTTCACACCGATCGATTCTGCGCTGTCCTCCATGCAATAGCCTTGAACAACTTCTCCTCCGCCTGTCATAATCCCAATGACATCAGTCAGATAGTATTCATTTTGCGTATTATTGTTCGTAACCGACGCTAAGGCCTTGAACAGTTTCCGATTATCGAAAATATAAGTGCCTGTGTTGATCTCCTGAACTGCTGCTTCCTCGCTGCTGCAGTCCTTCTGCTCGACAATCCGTGCTACTCGGCCGTCTTCACCGCGAATAATGCGTCCATAACCATGCGGCTCATCGAGTTTGGCTGTAAGAATTGTCGCAGACGCTCCAGACAGCTCATGCAGCTCAATGGTGCTCATCAAGGTGGCTTCCGAAATCAACGGTGTATCACCGCAAATGACAACAGTCATCCCTTCCTCTTCGCCAAGAGCATCCTTCGCTTGAAGAACAGCATGACCCGTTCCCAACTGCTGCTCCTGTAAAGCGTACTCCACTCGATCTCCCAGATGTCCCTTCACGGCTTCGGCCCCGAATCCAACAATGACGAGTGTTTTTGTTACTTCTATATGCTGCAGCGTGTCCACAACGTGTTCCACCATTGGCTTACCTACAACCGGATGAAGCACCTTGTATAGCTTCGATTTCATGCGTTTACCTTGTCCTGCGGCCAGTACGATCCCCATGAGTTTCAACTAACATTCAACCCCTTTAATATAAATAGTTACACACTACTATATGTATAATTGATGAGTTCTTCAACCAAATATAGCATCAATACCACCCAAAAGAAAAGAGAGCCCAAGGGCTCTCTCAATAATCTGAATTATGCGCCTTCTTCAATTACCTCTTCTTCTACAGCCGCGCGATCGTATTCAGCTAGTACAGCCGCTTGAATTTTCTCACGTGTTGTGGAAGAAATCGGATGAGCGATATCACGGAATTCACCATCCGGTGTTCGTTTGCTTGGCATAGCCACGAACATCCCATTATTACCGTCGATGACACGTATGTCATGAACGACGAACTCGTTATCAATGGTAATGGAAGCAATCGCCTTCATCCTCCCCTCGGAGTTGACCCGGCGGAGTCTTACATCTGTAATTTGCACTTGTGTTCACCACCTTTTTCCATCTCTGAGACTTGGGTGTAATATTCCACATCGTCGTGCAAATTCCTTCTTCTTTTTTTGAAATTTTCGATAATTTTATACAATCTTAATGTTACTGTTAAATTTCGACAGAAATCACAGCAATTAACTCGATTTCGACAAAAACATCGCGGGGTAATCTGGCCACTTCGACAGTAGATCTAGCCGGTTTGTGGTCACCGAAGTACGAACCATAAATTTCATTCAGCTCTGCAAACTGATTCATATCCTTCAAAAAAACCGTCGCTTTCACAACTTGATCAAATGATGAACCTGCTGCTTCAAGCACTCCCTTCAAATTCGCGAACACTTGATGGGCTTGTTCCTTGATTCCACCCTGTACAATCTGTCCATCCAAGCCAAGTGGAATTTGTCCAGAAGTAAAGAGAATGTTACCAAGCTTTACTGCTTGCGAGTAAGGTCCGATAGCAGCAGGTGCTGCTGTTGTTGAAATAAATTCCATCGTTTTACGAATCTCCTTTTTTACTGTCAAAATAGTTGCCTGGCTCTACCGTGATTTGTTTCGTCTTGGAATCTACGCCGTATAAACGAGCAAGCGATACGTAGTGATCGACCAAATGCTCTTCAACCTCACAAGACTCCATGAATACACCAACCCCTTGAACCGAGGCTTTGAATTCCGCTAACAAATCCATCATACCGTGGATGGTACCTCCAACATGCATGAAATCATCAATGATAAGCACCTTTGACTCTTCTTTCAAAGCACGCCTAGCGAGTGACATCGTCTGGATCCGCTTGTTGGAACCTGAAACATAGTTGATGCTAACCGCTGACCCTTCCGTCACACGACTGTCCCTGCGGACAATCACAACAGGCAGATTCATATAAGTTGCCGTCGCATAAGCGAGTGGAATGCCTTTCGTTTCTACGGTCATAATTACATCAATATCACGACCAGCGAAAGCGGATGCAAATGTCTTGCCAATTTCATTCAAATATTGGGGCTGCCCCATAATATCTGACATATACAAATAACCGCCTGGAAGAATCCGTTCTGGCTGCTGCAGTTGTAAACAAAGGTTCTGTATAAATTTCAGTGATACTTCCTTAGGCACTTTTGGTGAAAACTTCACACCTCCAGCAGCCCCAGCAAGCGTATTCAGCTCGCCTAGTCCTTCTTCTTCAAATACTTCCTTGATGATCGCTAAATCTTCACTAATGGAGGATTTAGCAGAGTTGTAACGCTCGGCAAAAGTCGTTAAAGGGATTAACGAATGGGGGCGGAATAACAAATATTGCGTCATTTCCACCAGCCTAGCGCTCCTTTTCAACTTTTTCATCGCACTACCCCCAAAAATCCGAATATTATAATGAAAATATACCATTTTTATACGTATTTATTCAAGCTTCTCATGAAAATTATATTAACATCAACTTAACATCAATCTGACACAGTTTATGGAGTGGCTGGAATCATAGTCCACCTTCTATTCAATGAAAAAGAGCCCTTCGCGGGCCCTGCAACCGTCCTACTTCATCTACGTCAACATCCGCACTGCGTAAACGTCCTTACAAAATCCACGCAGTCCGTTATAAATGCGGGGCACTTTCGCTTCCTTGGATACAAGACCGAATACCGTCGGCCCGCTGCCCGACATCAACACACCATCCGCACCAAGCCTCTGCATGCATTCTTTGAGATGTCTCACCTCAGGATAAAGGTCCAGCGTCACTTCCTCAAGCACATTGCCGAGGCTTCCGCAAAGCTGATCGAATCGCTTCTCCCGAATCGCGTTTAGCACACCTTCCGTCGAAGGATGATGCTTAATCTCCCGAGCATTCAGCTTCCCGTAAATCTCCGATGTGGACACATTGATAGGCGGCTTCGCAAGTACGACCCAGCACTGAGGCGGCGAAACGATCGCTTCCAGCTTCTCTCCACGTCCTCTAGCGACAGCCGTCCCTCCCGTTACACAAAAGGGTACATCCGAGCCAAGCTCCGCTCCAAGCACCTGCAGCTCTTCCATAGGGATGTTTAAGTTCCAGAGCCGATTCAAACCTCTAAGTGTAGCTGCCGCATCGCTGCTGCCCCCTGCTAGACCCGCTGCTACGGGGATCTGCTTGTCCAAGTGGATGTACACACCCTGTTTGACGTCGTATCGATCTTTGATAAGGCGTGCCGCCTGAAAGGCTAAGTTCTTCTCATCGAGCGGAATATAACCCGCCTGACTGGAAATGATGATGGTGTCCCGCGAAAGCTCCTGCATTTCGATCCGATCTGCTAGATCTACCATTGTCATGACCATCTCAACTTCATGGTAACCGTCCGATCTTTTATGTAAAACATCAAGGGATAAATTGATTTTAGCCGGTGCTTTTTCAAAAATCTTCATCAGATCACCTTCTTTTGCTCGTTTGCCGTTAAAATATTATAACAAAAGCGCAAAAAAAAAGCTAAAGCATTCGCTTTAGCTGTAGAAGGGACGCTGTCCCGCTTGCGTTTCTTCCTGCGATCCAGTAATTATTTGATTGAAAACCGCTGCATTAGGTTGTATTGGATTAGAAGATCTATAGGTATTTACATTGGTCGTATTCGGTGTGTAGGCAGCAGGTGTATAGGAAGATTGCGTTTGCTGCGTTCCACTGTATACGTTCTGATTAAAGCTTGATTGAGGCTGCGAATAGGGTTGTTGGGAAGATACAGATTGATAGTTGGACTGATTATAATTCGACGGATTGTAGTTAGACGGATTGGAAGAAGTTTGACTGTAGTTAGTTTGACTGTAGTTAGTTTGATTGAAGGTAGGCTGACTATAGTTAGGTTGAATGTTACTTTGCTGACTGTTCGCTGATTGCGTCTGGTTGACGGTAGAAGCCGCAGGGTTATACTGTTTCACCAGCTGTTCCTGAGCAATTTGGATCGCACGCTTCACCATGTTCCCTGCATCCTTCGTTCGGATGCCCTCCCAACCCTCACGCTGCACCACATCATAAAACCCTAGATCTTTGGCTAATTCATATTTAAAGCTTTCGGACATGATCCCTCTTCTGCGACTCATAATTGGAACCTCCTTGGAGTTTTGCTATAGTATGCCCAACCCGATAAGGTCCATTCAAATGCAAAAACAGACCCTCTGGGTCTGCTCATATAGGAATGCATTAAGCTAATGTTGGATGTAGGTGATACGAACCTGTCCATCGTCATTACACACGGTAACTTCAACGGATTCAGTAAGGATATCGGCGTAGCTGTACGACACTCGTTTAAAGGCGTGGGATTCTTGATCTAATTTCACAATAAACACAGAAGGGTAGGTTTCTTCTAAAACACCAGAACGCTCGACAGTCTTTCGACGGCCACCATTCGCTCTTAACATGATCTTCTGCCCAACGTGGGGCTCCAAACTGCGTTTGATCTCCAACAGCGCATTTTTTGCCATTGTCAACTACCACCTCTTTCCTAGTTAATTATAACCCATTCAGACAGGCATGTCAAACGAGGTCAAATATTATATCAGCACCACATTCCTGTTGTCAACGGCATTTTTGCTGAATTTTCGAAATCTCCCTCTTACAGGTTGTCTCCAAAGTTCGCAAATTATTCACACTTTTCCACTAAAAAAAGAACACTTACCCAGTCAGCCCTCTCCAAGGAGTCGAATGACAGGTAAGTGTTGATATTGTATACCCTATGTTTTGTCGGTCCATGTTGTTTTTTACATGTATCATAGGAATATTTAAGCATGATCTTCCGTATGTTGAATACCCGGAACCCCCATGCGATAGCTGCCTCTCGTCTCAACCCCACCTAATCCTTCTAAGCCTGTCACCGTCAAGTCAACGATATCAAGCATGGAAATGGTTTCCTTCACGGAAGTATATGACAGTTTAGCCGCGATACAAAGCGGATCTAAGGCATGAATGAGGATACGAGCAGGAGAACTCGCAAAATTAGCTCCAGCCCTCAGTAAGGCCTCAAAATGAGACTGACAAGCACCAGCCACAATAATCATGGAGTCCCGATTACGCTCATACTGTCTGGCGATCTGTACAGCGTTTACGAAGTTTTGTGAATTCTTATAGCTGGAAAGGTTGCTTGGACCTCCACCCTTGCGCTGCTTAAGTATTCCGTCATGACCGGTAATAACAACAATGTCCGGCTTAATTTGTGGAAGCAGCCTGTGAAGAGCATCCGCCATTTGTGCTTCAGGAATATAAAACCCCTCGGCAGGCACACGCAATTCCCCATAGATTTGCATACTTTTACGTAAGTAAGTAGGATCACCATCAAGGTGCAGCACTTTGCCAGGCACTTCGAAGTAGCTTTTATCGGTATTTTGTTTATGGTTTATTGAGAGTTGGTTTTTCTCTTGCAGCTGCAACTGGGATACCGCCAGACGCCGGAGCGACTCCCGAAATTCGGGTGAACTCGATCGCGGATGATCCATGACATCCGTCGGATTTGAAATGGTCAAATCCACTAAAGGCGCATCCGCGAGCAGCCTATAATCCACACCGCGCAGGATAGCCTTCAGCTGCTCTATGCGCTCAATCTTAAACATGACGTCGCCGCCATAGGATTTACGGGTAACAAAGTCTCCTTGCCTCATAGCACAATCCCCTCCTAGGGGTATCCTATGGCGGGACTAGGCATTTGGTGCGGGTTATTTGCAGCCGTGCGCGAGAAGAGCCGACGACAAGCGCGCGAATTCTTCCATACTGAGCGTTTCGCCGCGACGCGAAGGCTCTATGTTAATGCCGAGCAGCAGAGCTTCCAGCTCAGGCTTATTTTCTTTGG
This sequence comes from Paenibacillus sp. Soil724D2, assembly GCF_001427935.1. Lineage (NCBI taxonomy): Bacteria > Bacillati > Bacillota > Bacilli > Caryophanales > Paenibacillaceae > Paenibacillus > Paenibacillus sp. Soil724D2. The sequence goes on along the minus strand of NZ_LMRY01000024.1, from coordinate 18,024 downwards.
TGAAGAACCGCGCTGCTAGGTTGTTGTAAAGGGTTTTGCGCCGCTGGACGAAGGACGCCTGAACAACGGCGAAGAAGAAGTCCACGTCCGCCACCTCGACCGGCGGGGTTTTGCGCACACGCAGCCGGATCACGGCGGAGTCGACGTTCGGCTGCGGCACGAAGACGGTGCGCGGCACGATTGTGACAAGCTCCGGCTCGCAGTGGAACTGCACGGCAATGCTGAGGCTGCCGTAATCTTTGGTGCCCGGGCGAGCCGCCATGCGGTCGGCCACCTCTTTTTGAATCATCACGACGATGTTCTCCAAGGGAAGCTTCTCTTCGAGAAGCTTCATGATGATCGGTGTCGTGATGTAGTAGGGCAGGTTGGCGACGACACTGACGCCGTCCATGCCCTCGAAGTGCTGCCGGAACAATTCCGGCAGGTCGGTCTTCAAAATGTCCCCATGGACGACTGTAGCGTGGGGATAGGGCTCCAGCGTCTCGGCCAGAATGGGCAGCAGACGCTGATCGATCTCGACGGCCAAGACACGGCCAGCGAGCTTGGCCAGCTGCTGCGTGAGCGCCCCAATGCCGGGGCCGATCTCAAGCGCAGCCTTGTTTGGCCCGAGCTCAGCAGCCATGACAATCTTGCTTAGGATATTTTGGTCAATCAAAAAGTTTTGACCCAAGCTCTTTTTGAGCACCAGACCATTTCTCTTAATAATTTGTTTCGTTTTACTCGGTGTAGCTACGTCATCTGCTGTTACAATCACTTCATTGTTGGGTATATTCATGATATAGACCTCATTATCTATAGGTTCTGAATTTCATATTCATTATCTTTCATATGCGCCTTCAAACCCTGCGCCAAATCTCATGAAATTTATTTCTACAATGGAATCTTACTGGAAGTTCGGTATGCATAGTCATATAATCTCATGAGAGTTTACTGATAAATACATACTTTCAGTTGGATAATGTTGCAGGAAGGAGACTGTCAATTCACTCGCTCTACATTCTTAAATCGGGATCATTCGTCATCTATGCTCAATTGAGGTTGCTGGACAAATAAATCCATATTGGCGGTTGAATGATGTTGTAGAAAGTGCAACAATTGTTGCCTAAATCTCGCCTTTCTCCTTTTGTTGTTGTATCATGTACAACAATTTGGTCCTATACAGGCCATATCGCACCAAATGGGTTCAAAATGTTGTACAAACTACAACTTCAAGTTGAAAATAGCCTTTGTACGTGTGAATTGTTGTAGAAAATACAACATTCGCAACCACTCCATCTACCCTTACAAAAGCTGAATGACTCTAAAATCTAATTTTGGAGTTATACCTACCAGTTGTGAGTAGAGCACAATGAATCAACAGTCTCGAAGTGCAACAATTGCTGCTCAAATTCCGTCTTTACTATTACATCTTGCTTAATATATATAACCCTTGGGACTAAATCCAGACTTTTTTCCAAAAATGGGTCAAAAATATTGTAAGAACTACCACTTCAACTTTGATATAGCCAATTGGAATGCGATGTTGTAGAAACTACAACAATGGCAACTACTGGAGTCCATCTACGTTCATAAAGTTGCTAAACGACTCTACGATATTTATCGTTTTCTAATCAACGCCTTTGTAAACCCTCAATACGTGGTGACAAGTGAATACTTACGCATTGTTTTCAACTCTTTACTTATCAACTTCCAAATGCTCCAAAGCCGCCTCAAATTCCTCACGCGAGATTTGAAACATTGCACAGCGCTTATAAAACTGCTTGCCATTGCAATAGCCAATTCCTAATGCTTTACCCACAATCAGCCGGCGAGAAGCCGCCTCAGCATGAACAATCAAACCTGCGGCCATGAGATCCTCCATGGTCAGCTGTGAAACCGCACCATCATATTCCGTGCGAAGGCTCTGTAGGGCCTGACGGATCGTTTCAGGCGTCGCATTCTCGACGCCGATATCCCCCTTGTACTCGGCCTGCTCCTGCGTAATGAAGGCATGCTTGCAGCCAGGCACCTTGGCTGCTACAATCTTCCGAATCCGTTCACCTGCGTGGTCCGGATCCGTGAATATAATAACGCCTCTTCGCTGCTGCGCAAGTGCAATACGCTTTAGTACGGCTTGTCCAATTGCAGAGCCGCCTGTTTCAATCGTATCCGCCTCTACCGCTCGGCGAATAGCAGCTGTATCGTCCTTGCCTTCGACGACAATTACTTCTTTGATCATAAGCAGTTCCCTTCCCAGTACCAAGGATAAACGACTCCGTCGTCCTTCTGGGACGAGCGCGTTTGTCAAGGTTGAGCTAAAGTATAGAGCTTATACTTTCATATTCAACGCAGAAAAAGAAGAGGGGTCCCCTCTTCTTTCGCCCAAGTTGTTACTTGGCAACGTATATATGACATTCTTCCCGCTGAAACTGACGTTTACACGTTAATTTTCAGATGGCTTTTTCGGTCCTACCACATACACGGTGTACCCTTGCTTCGTTCCGAATTTATTGGCATAACCATGATCTTCAAAGAAGACATCAATCATTTGACCTTTCACACCGCTGCCAATGTCTTCAGCCCGGCGGAAGCCAATGCCCTCGATGTAAACCCACCATCCTAGGGGGATAACTTTAGGATCAACAGCTATTGTTCTGCCTTCTGTCACGGTAGTTCCTGTATAGGTTTTACCGAAACCAGGAGTTCCTTCGGATTTACCTGTAGATGCCACGTCTGCCGAATAGGCAGTCAACTTCACATTCTTCAGGATTTGTTTGTACCCAAATGTTACACCATTCTTCGAAACCTCATCCACACTAGGTGATGAAGACGAGAGAACAACAACAGGGTTTTTCGTGCCCACGGACACGACTTTATTAATACTTTCTGTTTGTACTTCTTCACCCACAACTGCTTCCGCGACTAAAACACCATCTTCGAAAGTCTTTTCTTTCTTCTTCAAGAGTACGCCCTCTTTACCTTCTTGGACGACTTGCTCTTTGCCTTTGAGCAGCGATGCGTCGCTCTTCTTTTCCGTATCGAACGCAATCGGCTCAGTTACTTCCTCCGTCTCTTTTTTCACACGGACGATTTTGATTTCATCGCCTGAGCTCAGAGCGGCTGTCGGTTCGGGAGATAAACGATCGTGCTCCCCAAGTGCAATATGTAAACGTTGCAATGCACTTTCTACCGTTCTTGCAGTTGTGTAAACAGTGGTGGTCTTTCCATCAGCAGTCAATTGAATCGGTGAGGCATGTTCGATGACAATTTTGTCTCCACCCTTGATTGTTGTCGTTGGTGCAGTAGAAATTTCATCGTGTTCACCAATCTTTATGGCTTGTTCATCCAGTAGGCGTTGCAGGACCCATTGCTTCGTTTGCACAACAGTTTCTTGTCCATTCACAACCACGGATACGCTCTTGGTAGCCGTACCGTACAACAACACCAAAAACATGAAAGTCATTGCGATTGAAATTATGGCTAGACTTAAAATCAAACGCAAGTTTTCATGCTTCCATCGCAATGCGAAGGACATGCTGGATGATCGTTTTACATGGGTCTCGCTAATAGAGATACTGCCCACTTCTTCGGTCCTCCTTCAAAGCCTCGCCGCCAGGTTACAGCATGATTAGATTTGACGCGACTAAGGTTTTTTAGTTTAACTTAACGTGTTCGCCATCAGCAGTACGGTGCTATACCGCTGCCTTCTGGTCGTCCCACACCAGTTTGCCTATTCAACATTCATATGAATTCCGGGCAATTTTTAGTCGTCCGAAATGTGTATAGCCCTTTATGAAGACAAAAAGCCAGCAAGAAGAGGACTCTTCTCGCTGGCTTAGTTGGTATAATAAAATACACAAATAGCACGCACGACAATCGTTACCTCTCTTACGCTTACGAGGTTAGCTGACGGATTCGGACGTGAGAGTCGCCCTACTAAGAGCATACGAAGTATACTCAAAGATTCACCCCTGTTACTCACTCTGTTCACTCAAGAAGCATGCTTCTTCAGCTTACAGTGGTTCCCCCGTTCCCATAAATGGAACTCAGCGAATGGAAAAATGGCAAATTGGTTATTAAGTTATTATGAAAAGTATATTACGCTGTTAATCTTAACCTGTAAAGGGATTAACACCTACTAAAAAGGGCTAAATCAACTAAAATTCGCTTAAATGAACAATAAAACAGCTTTATATCTACTTATATCTCACTTTCACGTACGTATACTAACTCTTTTCAACTTTCCACCCCTAAACTAGGCTTAAATTACAAATTTGTTTATAATGATCGTATAGGAAAGTGATTCATAAATACCAATAATTTGCTAATCAGGGAGGCAATGAGATGGGCTCCATTCTACAAGTTGACTCTTTATACGGGGGATATTTACCAAAAAAACCTGTTCTTCATGACCTAACCTTTTCTATCCGTCAAGGTGAAATGATGGGACTCATCGGACTTAATGGTGCGGGTAAAAGTACGACAATCAAAAACATTCTCGGCCTTCTTCAACCGCAAAAAGGATCGATTCGAATCAACGGACTCACTTTAGCTGAAAATCCTTTGTCCTATCGCGCAACTTACGCTTATGTACCCGAAAGTCCTGAGCTCTACGAAGAGCTTACGATCCGAGAACACCTTGAGCTAACCGCTATGGCCTACGGTTTGTCGAAGGACGACTATTTGGCTCGATCTAGCTCCCTTTTGGAGCAGTTTCAAATGAAGGACAAGCTGAACAGCTTCGCCAGCCATTTATCCAAAGGAATGAAACAGAAAGTCATGATTATGAACGCATTTCTGATCGAACCCTCGTTATATATTATCGATGAACCCTTTCTCGGCCTTGACCCTTTAGCGATCCGTTCCTTATTAGAATTAATGGTCAAAATGAAACATAAAGGAGCATCATTCCTCATCTCATCGCATATTTTGTCAACCATTGAAAAATATTGCGATAACTACGTTGTCCTTCATCGAGGTCGCATGGTTGCGCAGGGTGATTTAGTCGAATTACGCGGGCAAACCGAACTTCCGGGAGCGTCACTAGACGACATTTTCTATAAGCTCGTACAAGGGGATTAGTTATGAGAAATATGGACATCAACACCCATACCTTATGGCAGCAAAGATTCGAACATTATATGAAGGAATCCATGGGCTATTGGCAATACGCAGCGCGTAGTAATTTCATCGGTCTCGTGTTGTTTCTTGTCATCATTTCTTCCTATTATTATGCAAAAATACTACAGCGTCTTCCGACAGATTATCCTTATCTGTGGATCGTGCTTCTGCTGCTCGTTCCGATTCTATCTTCAAGCCCCATTCGTACATTGGTAAGGAAAGCAGACCGCATGTTTTTGTTACGGATCGAACATCAAATGGGCGCTTATTTCCGAAGCGGATTCATGTACAGTTTGACATTGCAAGCTTTTTGGACATTTATTGCTTGGGTTATTTTATGGCCGCTTTATCATCACTGTCTGGGCGCTTCAGAGCAGCATTTCTTATTAATGCTTGCACTACTTCTTCTATTAAAGCTAGCTAATTTATTAGCTAGCTGGCAGGAGAGCCGATTTGCTCACGAGCGTGCCAGATTAGCTTCGGTTAGCTTTCGCTGGATTGCAACAACTGCTCTCATATCGCTGCAATTTCTAACCAGCATTTTATGGGCAAGCGGCGCGGCGCTGCTTCTCATTTTCGTATGGTTAGCAGCTGTTCATTTCGTATCTAAATACGTCATCGGCTGGGACTACTTGATCACCAAGGAAAGTCAGCAGCAAGCTCGGCTTTATGCCTTTTTCAGCTGGTTCGTGGATGTGCCTCAAATGGGAACGCGAATAGCCCGCCGAAGTTGGATCAGCGGGCTTACACGGTTCATACCTTTTAGACAAGATGCTTCCTATTTATATCTATATATGAAGACATTGCAGCGTACGGAGCTGTTCGCTATCGTACTGCGTATCACCTTGTTAGGGGTGCTCGCTATAGCCGTTTCAAGCAGCGGTACTGCAAGGAGTTTAATCTTCATGATTTCACTTGTGATTTCCCTTGTTCAGTTATCGTCGCTCGAACGCGCCCACCGCTATACGTTCTGGCTCGAGATGTACCCACTCAATCAGAATTCGAAGGCCGGCTCATTGGCCATTATCATTTGGTCAGTCTTGTTGCTTGAGCTATGTATCTTGACGATTCCTCTTATGATTCGCTCTTCACCCATCTATCTGCTCGTTCCACTCATCAGTCTCATCTTCATTTCTTTCAGCTGCGGTATTGTACTTCGCCGTAGGTTCGAGAAAAATGCCTTACTTGAGACCTAGCAATCGAATGGCATTGTTTGTTGTTATTTCCGCAATCTCTTCCAAAGTCATACCTCGAATTTCCGCGGCCATCTCAGCTACCAAGCGAACATAACCGGTTTCATTTCGCTTGCCGCGGAAAGGATGGGGGGTCAAGTAAGGAGCATCGGTCTCAATTAATATACGATCTAGCGGAACTTGCGCCAGTACTTCCTTCGGTTGCCTAGCGTTCTTAAATGTAACTGGACCTCCAAAAGAAATATGAAAATTCATATCCAGACACTGCTTCGCTGTCTCCCAGCTTCCAGAGAAGCAGTGCATGATTCCCCCCACTTCCTCGGCCTTCTCTTCTTTTAAAATGTGCAAAATATCATGATGGGCATCTCGATTATGTACGACAATGGGCATCCCTAATTTACGCGCTAGACGAATTTGCTCCCGGAATACCCGCTGCTGTACATCCTTCGGTGACTTATCCCAATAGTAATCTAGTCCAATTTCTCCGATGGCAACAACTTTCTCATGCTTGCACAGCTCTTCAATCCATTCTAAGTCGCCAGGCATCATATCAATTGCATCAACAGGATGCCAACCTACGGTAGAATAAATGAAATCGTACCTCTCAGCGAGGGCAATCGAACTGGGTATGGTCTCCCGGTTGAAGCCTACATTCACTATTCTTGTCACTCCGGCGTCCAGCGCTCGCCCAATCACTTCATCTTGATCTTCATTAAATTGTTCAGCATTTAAATGTGTGTGTGAATCCGTTAGCATCTTCGTTCTCCCTTAAGTTGTAATATTCTGCTTCACTTATTTTTCTAGTTAATCTTGCTCGCCAAGCAGTGCCCATAAATCAGGATAATTGGTTGCGTTCAACCGTTCCAACAGCTCCTCCGGATAATACACATGATGCTTACCCATTTGGAATCCACTGATGGACTGAACAATCTCAGATCGATGCGTAATCTCCGTTAAGGTCTCCTTATGATCCAGCAGAAAAATCGGCAAGTTATCGTCCGTTTCCCCCGGTCTATACACGTCATAGGATTGATTCGATGGAAAGTCAATTTCCATGTAATAGGTAGGATCGAATCCGACCTCGGCCATCACTTTTTCCATCAGCTTAATCTGACGTTGATTAGATTCATCAAAGGTGCTGTATTTGTACAACTTACGATCCAAAAACCGTTTACACATATCACCTAAAATAGGATCTTTCTCATTACTCCAGAAAGTTAGCATCGTCTGCATAACAGACTCATCCAATAGTAAATAATCTTCCAGCGTAATTTTATTCTGAATCAGATGCAAAATAGGCTCAACCATAAAACCAAACGTATAATTTTCTTCGTATAAATGTTTAGCCCGCGCAAAAACTTTGTGCAGCAAAATTTCCGCACTACGTGTCACGGGATGGAAATACACCTGCCAATACATTTGATAGCGAGACATTAAATAGTCTTCTACGGCATGCATTCCGCTTTCTTTAACAACAATATGCCCCTTATAGGGCCTAATAACACGAAGAATCCGCTCCAGATCAAACGTGCCATAATTTACACCAGTGAAATAGGCGTCGCGCAGTAAATAGTCCATGCGATCTGCATCCAACTGGCTGGATACAAGGCTAACCACAATTTCTTCACTATACGATTTACAAATAACCCCTGCCACTTTTTTCGGAAAATCGGGTGACACTCGACTGAGGATTTTATTCACTTCCGTATCTCCAAGGACAATTCTGCATGACCAGTCTTCATGTCTCGTTCCGAAAGCTTTTTCAATGGAGTGCGAGAAGGGTCCGTGACCCAGATCATGGAGCAAGGCCGCACAAAGGCAGAGCAGACGTTCCTCTTGAGGCCAATCCTCATAGTGATTGCGTTCGAATTGTGAAATAATTTTCCGAGTGATTTCATAGACACCTAGTGAATGAGAGAATCTACTATGCTCAGCACCATGAAAAGTTAAATAAGAAGTTCCTAACTGCCTTATGCGGCGCAGTCTCTGAAACTCTCGCGTATTAATTAAATCCCAAATCGTATTATCCTGCACGTAAATATATTTATGAACCGGATCTTTAAAAACCTTCTCTTCCTTCATTCATTCACAACCTCTCTTTAGCAAATTTAAATAATTTCGACAATTCTCTTTGTCACTTCGACACAATTGTCGCATTATGTCGAAATACTTATTCCAATTTCTCTGTCTTACTTGGAGACCCTTTATCTTCTTAATTTTGAGCTTTTTAAGGAGGTCACACGTAATATATGGCTTACATTCCCTTATTCTACTTGGTTTTTATCATATTTTAAACAGAAACAATATTAAAAATTTTTTTGAATTATAACCTCAAATAGACGAAAATATGGTTGACTATTTTGGGAATCGTTGGTATCATTAGGCAAGAAGATATGTCGAAACATGACGATATTGATAAATTTTTGATAAAATCGAAAGGGGTTTATATATATGATGAAATCTACGGGAATTGTAAGAAAAGTTGACGAATTGGGTCGCGTTGTTATTCCAATCGAGTTGCGCCGCACGCTGGGAATTGGTGAGAAAGACGCTTTGGAGATTTATGTAGACGGCGAGCGCATCATGTTGAAGAAATATGAGCCTGCTTGTATCTTCTGTGGAAACGCTGAAAACGTATCCTACTTCAAAGGAAAAATTGTTTGTCATATTTGTTTAGCAGAAATGCCAACACCTGTGACAAAATAAGAAAAGTAGTATATAATAGAAGTAGCACTTATCCTATTGGTAATTCTAACCTTTTTCATATCTCCTCTAATCTCTAATTTGTTGGCTTCGGCCACGGATTAGAGATCTTTTTTTGTCCGGGAGAACGATATAGCGGCGAGTGCGGCGGGAACGCCGCACTTCCCGCGCGCTTTAGCGCTCGAGTAGTGCATTGTACACATCACGCTTGGAAAGTCCGCGGTCGCTCGCGACCAACTTCAGTGCATCCTTGCGATCGCTCCCGCTTTGCTCGTAGTGCTCAACATGCTCGCCCAGTGTCATCGCCTCCCACCAGCCATCGGCTGCTTCGCGGGCTGCCTTCTCCGATGTGCCTTCGGCGATCACGCAGTACTCGCCCTGCGGCGGGTACTGCTCTAAATGCGCGAGGCACTCTGCGATGGTGCCCCGCAGGAACTCTTCGTACCGCTTCGTCAGCTCGCGGGCGAGACACACCCGACGCTCCGCCCCCCACACTTCCGCCATGCGGGTAAGTGTTTTCTCTACACGGTGCGGCGATTCATAGAACAGCAGCGTATCCTGCGTATGCTGCAGCCCTTCAAGCACCTTCGTCTGATCCTTTTTCTCCCTGGGGAGAAAACCGACGAAGCAGAAACGCTCTGTCGGCAAGCCTGATGCAATCAGCGCCGACAGAGCCGCATTCGCGCCGGGGATAGGCACCACCGGCACGCTCTGCTCTACGGCCATCCTCACCAGGTCGTAACCTGGATCGGAGATGGCCGGCAGCCCTGCATCGCTGACCAGCGCGATGCTCTGCCCTTCAAGCAGCAAGCGGACGAGTTCGGGTCCGCTTGCTTGCTTGTTGTGTTCGTGATAGCTGACGAGTCGCGTAGCGACCTCGAAGTGCGTCAGCAGCTTGCGCGTTTGCCGCGTGTCCTCAGCGGCAATCATGCTCACTTCCTTCAGGGTGCGAATCGCACGGAAGGTCATATCTTCTAGGTTGCCTATCGGTGTGGCAACCAGGTACAGCGTGCCTACGCCGCTCCCATCCTCACGATAGCTCTTTTGCACATTCAAGCTCACTGTTATGTCCCTCTTCACTTTTTTATGATTATGCTTACGAAGCCAGTTTTCTTACGAAAACTCTAAGGAGCTTCTGCCCCCGTAGTAAATTTCTTTCAGCTCTCTACAGTACTCTTGATTGTCGTCATAAACAATAAGCGGCGGTAAAGTACGGATTTCTGGCTTTCCATCCTTCATTCCCTCGACCAACACCATCATCGCCTCTTCACCAGCACGTGCGTGCACATAGCGAATGCGCTTCGGTTCAAGTCGATACTGCCTCATTAAGCAGCAGATATCAATTAAACGAGTAGCCCTGTGGACCATCGCTACTTTACCGCCAGCCTTCACCAGCTTTGCGCTTGCCGCAATGACATCTTCTAAGTTGCAATATATTTCATGACGAGCCGCAGCAAAATGCTCATTGGCGTTCTGCTCACCATTAGGCACAGGCAGATAGGGAGGATTCACCGTAACGACATCAAATTGGCCATGTCCTAAGGTTTCGTGAATGGTTTTCAGATCTCCCTGGAGCATATGCAGCCGGTCTTCCAATCCATTAATCTCGCTATTACGAACTGCCATATCCGCGAGCCGTTCTTGAATTTCAACGCCCCAAATCTCAGCTCGTGTCCGCGTTGTTAAGAGCAAAGGGATGACCCCATTGCCCGTACATAAATCAATCATGCGCCCCTTGGGAGCCACACTGCAGAACCGACCTAACAGGACGGCATCTAGCGAAAAGCTGAACACTTCATCACTCTGTATAATTTTCAAATCATACGTCAATAAATCATCAATTCGTTCGGTAGGTCTTAACTGTACTTGCTTCATACGTATTCTCCGTCATTTCCTCTCTAGTCTGCACTTTATGGAAAAAAACCGTAAGGCATACACCCCTACGGTCAAAATCACTTATTTATTTAAAAAGGATAAGCAAAACAAACAATCTCCCTCGGTCCGAAGGTGTCCATAATATACATTGCATATATGAAAACCTTCATTATACAAGCGAGTCAAATTATCATAACCTGCTCCAGGTAACGGAAGAGGTTCCTCCGCCTCTCCAACTGGCTGCTCGACAATGGTTTCCTCTTGTCTGATCAGTTTGCGGAGCTGCTGATTTTCTATGCTTAATCTCTTATTTTCTTCGATGAGGTTAATAATTTGTTTCTTTAAGGCACCCAACTCGGCATAAGTGGCACCCATTCGTTCTTCGATCCCATCTATTTGTCCAAAAATATCTTGTTTATCCACGCTTTCACCTCTAGTGCCATGCATGCTTACTGGCCAGCGCCTCCTTGGATACTTTGCCTCTATTCTTGTTCAACTACATCATCGAAAGGTAAATCAAGTGCTTTTCCAAGGTCAAACAATTGAACCTTTGCTGTACGTTCTTTGATATTCAATCCGAGTACCTTACCATTACCAAAAGAAGTGATTACTTGTCTACCTACGGTTGGCAGTGAATCCTTCGCGCTCTCGTAGTTATCATGTTCATATTTCAAACAACACATTAACCGTCCGCATAATCCCGAAATCTTGGTTGGGTTAAGCGATAAGTTCTGGTCTTTCGCCATCTTAATGGATACGGGTTCGAAATCACCTAAGAACGAGGAACAGCATAGAATTCGCCCACACGGACCTATACCTCCAAGCATCTTCGCTTCATCCCGTACACCAATTTGACGCAGCTCGATTCTGGTCCGGAAAATACTCGCCAAATCCTTCACGAGCTCCCGGAAATCAACGCGCCCTTCTGCCGTAAAATAAAAAATAATTTTATTGCGATCAAAGGTATACTCTACGTCCACGAGCTTCATCTTAAGACTATGGTCTTTAATTTTCTCGTGGCATGTTTGAAACGCATCTTTGGCCGCTTTCTTATTTTCTTCAACCAAATCAGCATCCGAGTCATCCGCAATGCGAATCACCTTTTTGAGAGGAAGAACGACGTCATTTTCTTTGACAGTCTTCTTTCCAACGACAACTTTGCCGTATTCCACTCCGCGAGCGGTTTCAACAATAACGGCACTTTCTTTCTCAATTGGCAAATCAATCGGATCAAAATAATATATTTTACCCGCCTTCTTAAAGCGGACGCCAACTACCGAATACATCTTACACCCCCTGCATCTCCACGAGCATTTTCTCTATAACCAGCTGAGAATTGGCGTTGAAACGCAGTCGTTTTTGTAAATCTACGGCTTGCTCCATCATACGCACCCATACTGAGACATCCCGGCTGAACGCGAGGGAGCTCATCCAGTCCAGCTGATCATTATAAACAAGCTTATCTCTGCGCTCCAGGCGCAACTGCACCATATCTTTAAACCAGAGAATCAACAAGTCGAAAAGACTCGACATATGATCCGCTAGCTCCGTTTTCACAATCCGTTGCTGTACCGTAATCATGGAAGTAGGGAAACGTGTGAGCGTCTCCTTAGCTAATTGTAACACTACGGTTCTCATTTCTGCAAACCAATTCGCAGCTATTAAATCCCTAGCCGCTTGCAATCCTGCCGTTAAATGTGCGGCGGGCTGAACAAGCGATGCGGCATGACCCTCTTGCAAAAGCGTCAAGACCATTTGCTCACGCGGCATTGGCGTGAAATTAATCCACTGCGCCCGCGATTGAATCGTCGGCAGCAGCGCATTGCCATTCTCAGTTATGAGAATCGCGACCACACGAGAGGTCGGCTCTTCTAGAAACTTCAACAAACTATTAGCAGCCTGTACCGTCATTTTATCTGCATGATACAGGATATAAATTTTGGTTCCGGAGGCTGTAGCGCGGTAAGCAAACTCCTTTTGCAGCTCACGAATCTGCTCGATCTTAATCGAAGCTCCATCTGGTGTAACGATGTGTAGATCCGGATGATTACGATGCTCAACCTTACGACATTCCAAACATTCACCGCATGCCTCTTCAGTCCCGTGCTGGCAGTAGATAGCTTTAGCCAAAGCTATGGCCATCTCCGAGCGTCCAGTTCCTACAGGCCCACTAAATATATACGCATGAGACAGCTTGTCTTGCCGCAGCCCGTTCTGCAGAAGCTGCTTAGCCGCTGCTTGCCCCGGTATGGCTTGAAAGGACATTAGAAATACGCTCCATCCCGAGGATAAACGGCTACACTGTCCTTCCAGGACGAGTGTGTTTACCCAGAAATATTAACATCATATACCGTTAAACAACTATTTTCTTATATTTTAAAATAGTAAGTTAATCAGCATCCCTCGGATTTCTCCGATTTTATGCAAAATTTCAATTCGACCTTGCTCATTTTCCAGCAATTCATCTGCTAATGAAAGCAGTTCTAGATCGATTTCTTCCAAAAGCTTATATCGCTTCGAACGGCCGCGGCGATCCCAGCCCTTCGTATCTCTTAAATTGACACCACGGCGAGCGGTTTCTTCTAGAAACTGTTTAATCAGCAGTTTGTACTGCAGAAGCTCTCTCACCGTCATTGCCCGCGACAGACGATCGCCCTGCAGCGTAATTTGCTGCACCATCTTGGATAATTGCTCCTGCGTAAATTTCTCATCCTGCTGCTGCATAATGTCAGAGAAATTCCGGGGGGCCATCTGTGGCGGCGGGACGTTCTCATTCACTTTGACGTTCTTACCGATGGGCTGCCACCCCGGATTAATTTTCAAGACGCATCCATCCTTGTGTATGTCTGATTAGTAATGCTCGAAGCGCTCTACCGGCAATACGAAAACCGCGGCTCCACCCACTTGAACTTCCACAGGGAATGGAATATAGGAATCCGTCGTTCCTCCCATTGGAGAAACCGGTGTAACAAGCTGTTCCCGAATTTTGCAATTGGTGCGAATAACCTGCATGACCTCTTGCACCCTCTCATCTTCCGTACCAATCATAAAAGTCGTGTTTCCCGCACGTAAAAATCCACCGGTACTTGCCAGCTTCGTGGCGCGAAACCCTTCTTTTATTAAAGCATTAGAGAGACGGTTACTGTCCTTATCTTGTACAACGGCAACGACTAGTTTCATGGGTGATTCCTCCCTTTTATTATAAACTAAGAATGGATTTTCTGCTTTAACAGGAAATATGTTCCTCCAGCAATTGATTACAATCCGTCCGTATATCTTTTGCAATCTCATCTTCGCTACGGTTTGCATTAACAACTCGCACCCGTTCAGGATGATCAGCTGCAATCTGATGAAAACCTTCCCGTACCCGGCTGTGATAATCTACGTTTTTCTGTTCAATGCGATCCAATTGTTGGGCATTCACGCCCGTGCCCGATGCTCTATGGTGAAGTCTTGCCAAGCTTACTTCCACTGGCACATCTAAGATGTATGTCCGGGTTGCTTGCAGTCCTGAACTGGCATAACGCGAGATGGCTTTTACCATATCTACATCTACGCCAAGCCCGTAAGCTTGATAAGCAACACTTGCATCAATGAAGCGATCACATAGCACTATTCGGCCAGCTGCGAGTGCCGGAAGAATTAACTGATGCACATGCTGTGCTCTGGATGATGCGTAAAGCAAAACTTCCGCTTGATCCACCATCTCCTTGTTCACAGGGTCAAGAATAATACTGCGGATTTGATCACTGATTGCCGTTCCGCCCGGTTCTCTCGTAACGAGGACGTCATGTCCTTGTTTCTTAAGCTCCTCAGCCAATTTCTTCAGCTGTGTTGTTTTCCCAGCGCCGTCCGGCCCTTCAAACGTTATAAATATTCCGTTCACGCTTCCTCCTGCATGCTGCTTTACCAGATCATAGAATGGTTTATGTGTATATCTTTAGCTTTTGTGTCTGCCCAAATTCGGTTCCTTGAAACTTGATTCCGTTTGCGGCCAATTGCAATAAGGCTTCGGCCACAGAAGCCGAAATGATTTCGCCAGGGTATAAATAGGGAATTCCCGGTGGATAAGGGATTACCATATCCGCAGAACGCTTCCCGACCGCTCCCTGAACACTTACCTGACTAAACGCGCTGTCTCGTGATGCTTTGGAGATATCTCTCATATCAAAGGCAACAGGAGAAGAGATTGGAGTATAGTAGGGTAATTTAAGTATATTCGAGATTGGCGCTTGAAGTTCCTTCTTTTGTATAGGAACGTCTAAACAAATGTTAGTTAACGCTTGGACAACTCTTAACATATCCGCTCTGGTGGAAGCTGGTGTGAATACAAGAAGCACTTGACGCCCATCCGTCATTTCGACAAAGCAGCCTTGGGCTTCCAACCTTTCTTTGAGTTCGGTTCCAGAAATCGTATTCGTCCCATCATAGATCGCTATTTTAAATGGATCTTCAGTTTGAACCTCTTGACTCTGATTTCCCGAAAACTCTCGTGGGTGATAACCGAATGCGGTAAGTTCATCAAGCAGCGACCTGAACTCTTTTACAACAACAAGTCCCTGTTCTAGCCAGTCTCTGCCTTCCGTATGCATTCGCTTTCTCGCCAAATCTAGTGACGCCATAATTGGATAAGAGGGACTTGAGCTCTGCAGCATAGCAAGCAGCCGTTGAATAGCCCTTCGGTCTATCCGAGGTCCTTGGACGTGCAGCATAGCCCCCATGGTCATTGCAGTAAGCATCTTGTGTGTGGATTGTACCACAGCATCAGCCCCTTGCGATAAAGCGGAAGCTGGCATCTCATGATGAAATCCATAGTGCGCACCGTGCGCTTCATCCACCAGCAGCAGCTTCCCATGTTCATGCATCAATTCAGCGAAAGGCTTGAGATTAACACCTATGCCGTAATAATTCGGGTTTGTTAGAAAAATCCCCTTAGCCTCTGGATACAACACAAGCGCTTGCTTTACATCTTCGATATATAGACTTGTGGCCACACCTGTTTCCGGATGTATAGCAGGAGCTATGAACACCGCCTTGGCACCGGCCAGCATAAGCCCATGAATGACCGACTTATGTACATTCCTCTGCACAAGGATGATATCATCTTTCTCACATACAGCTGAAATCATGGCCAAATTACCAACCGTACTCCCACCAATCAGAAAATACGTTTCCTCTGCGCCAAAGCAATCTGCCGCTAGCTGCTCGGCCTCACGAATAACACCCTCTGCATTATGTAAATCATCTAGACCTGTAATTTCTGTAAAATCGACAGACATCACCGTCTTAAGGAAGCCTGTCCCTTCATCTAGCAAGCCTTGTCCGGATTTATGACCAGGTACATGAAAACTTGCAGGGTTCTTATCGTGATGGGCGACCATTGCTTCAAAAAGCGGCGTACGTGCCTGTTTTGAATGTTGGCTGCTCATGTTGACATGACTCCTTGAGCTCCTTGAGCTTTCTATTTTATACCCTTATAGTAGTGGATTGACGCTAAAAAAACAAAAAAAGCTTCCATAAGAAGCTTCTCCCATTAATTCATGTATTGTTTTGAATTGCCTATATAGAAAGCTTTCTTCATCTGCCTCACGAAAAATGGATATTTCTGATCATTTACATTCGTTTTGACCATTTCACTGCTGCACTCATCGCAGATAAAGGCCATAATAATATGAATTCCGCCAACCCGCTGCTGCTCGCAAATCATACATACCCCTATTCGGTTCTCCTCCATATGATCACCCCACGATCTTTTACTATTAGTATATCCGAATCGCAATTCTCCTAAACTAGCTAAACACTCATATTTTGGAAGTCAT
Source organism: Paenibacillus sp. Soil724D2 (assembly GCF_001427935.1). Classification (NCBI taxonomy): domain Bacteria; kingdom Bacillati; phylum Bacillota; class Bacilli; order Caryophanales; family Paenibacillaceae; genus Paenibacillus; species Paenibacillus sp. Soil724D2. The sequence goes on along the minus strand of NZ_LMRY01000024.1, from coordinate 1,334 downwards.
GTGCCGATATAGACTTATATCAGGTTAACCGCCTTGCGGAGGTCATCAGCATGTCTACTAAACAGGAAGCAAATCTTTCCAAACAATCTACCATTTACAGCTATACTCTAATGAAGCGAATATATCATTCCTTGTATAAAATAATTGTTTATTTTATGCTGCTGGTACTAGCGGTTTTTTACAAATTTGACCCTACAAACTGGCTGCCGCTCTTAGTCAGCTATCCGCTTCTTCTTATCTTTCACTCTTTGCTCATCCGGATCTATTTTCAGTTCACAATTGGAATGGCTATGAGGGGCTGGTCTTACCGTTGGGGGCTCTTTTGGTGTGGATTCTTACCAGAGGGAAATGCCTCCATACGACTGGTATCCAGAATACAGCTGACTTTATTTTGGATTGGCCTTGCTATGATTACACTTCTTTACCCTTGGATACCTGACAAATGGTTAATCCATCTTACGATTTTTCATGTTTGGATGCTCATGCCGCGGCTGTGGATGCTTTTCCGATTTCGCCCTTACCGCAAAGCTGGATTGATTAAGATCACAGGTAAGGACACGTCTTGCTACATGCAGTAGTGTTCTTGAAATGGAATAAGAGCTTATAGGGGCTCTTATTTGTTGTAAAAAGTGATCGATAGTGGAATAGCGGTCTTTAGGAGCTTCTATTTTGTTGATAACCGTTTGAATCCCGCTATTTCTTTGAAAATAGAAGCCTTTAGCGTATGCTATTTGCTTAATTTTGCCAAAAAGCAATGGAATAGAAGCCTTTAGGGACTCCTATTCCGGAGTTTGCTAGACAAATGAGATTTAGTTATTCTAGCCTTACTCGATCGGTACAAATAGAAAAAAACCTTACTAGGATTTCTCCTTGTAAGGTTTTTTCGTGTGCTTGGCAACGTTCTACTCTCCCAGAACCCTGCGGTTCAAGTACCATCGACGCTGGAGGGCTTAACGGTCGTGTTCGAGATGGGAACGCGTGGGTCCCCTCCGCCATCATCACCAAACNCCCAGAACCCTGCGGTTCAAGTACCATCGACGCTGGAGGGCTTAACGGTCGTGTTCGAGATGGGAACGCGTGGGTCCCCTCCGCCATCATCACCAAACGGGATGCTTCTGCCAGGAAACATCGAAAAACTGTTCAGGCTGTCTTGCACCCTGAAAACTAGATACGAAACTTGCGTAAAGTTAGAATTTTAGGTTTCAAGCTGAGAGACTTTAATCTACGATTAAAGATCCCTATATTAGGTTAAGCCCTCGACCGATTAGTATTCGTCAGCTGCATGCATTGCTGCACTTCCACCTCGAACCTATCAACCTCGTCGTCTACAAGGG
>NZ_LMRY01000023.1:2500-320556 GCF_001427935.1 Paenibacillus sp. Soil724D2 | reverse complement strand
GGTTAAGCTAGAAAGAGCACACGGAGGATGCCTAGGCACTAGGAGCCGAAGAAGGACGTGGCGAACGACGAAATGCCTCGGGGAGCCGTAAGCAGGCTTTGATCCGGGGATGTCCGAATGGGGGAACCCAGCTGTGGTAATGCGCAGTTACYMTRYWGTGAATACATAGSWRYRKTRGAGGCATACCCAGGGAACTGAAACATCTAAGTACCTGGAGGAAAAGAAAACAAAAGTGATTCCGTCAGTAGCGGCGAGCGAAAGCGGAATAGCCCAAACCAAGGAGCTTGCTCCTTGGGGTTGTAGGACCTCGWTRTGGGGTTAGTTCGGTAGGCGAAGWGATCTGGAAAGGTCCGGCATAGAAGGTAAAAGCCCTGTAGCCAAAATCGAACGAAAYCCCTAGAGGTATCCTGAGTACGGCGGGTCACGTGAAACCCCGTCGGAATCCGGCAGGACCATCTGCCAAGGCTAAATACTCCCTAGTGACCGATAGTGAAGCAGTACCGTGAGGGAAAGGTGAAAAGCACCGCGGAAGCGGAGTGAAAAAGAACCTGAAACCGTGTGCTTACAAAAAGTCAGAGCCCTCTATATGGGTGATGGCGTGCCTTTTGTAGAATGAACCGGCGAGTTACGTTCCCGTGCGAGGTTAAGYTGAAAAGRCGGAGCCGCAGCGAAAGCGAGTCTGAATAGGGCGCTTTAGTACGTGGACGTAGACCCGAAACCGTGTGATCTACCCCTGTCCAGGGTGAAGGTGAGGTAACACTCACTGGAGGCCCGAACCCACGCATGTTGAAAAATGCGGGGATGAGGTGGGGGTAGCGGAGAAATTCCAATCGAACTCGGAGATAGCTGGTTCTCCCCGAAATAGCTTTAGGGCTAGCCTCGGATGTTGAGTTGTGGAGGTAAAGCACTGATTGGGTGCGGGGCCCGCCAAGGGTTACCAAGTCCAGTCAAACTCTGAATGCCACAAACTTAAATCCGGGAGTCAGACAGTGAGTGCTAAGATCCATTGTCAAAAGGGAAACAGCCCAGACCATCAGCTAAGGTCCCCAAGTGTGTGTTAAGTGGGAAAGGATGTGGAGTTGCACAGACAACCAGGATGTTGGCTTAGAAGCAGCCACCATTGAAAGAGTGCGTAATAGCTCACTGGTCGAGTGACTCTGCGCCGAAAATGTAACGGGGCTAAACACGCCACCGAAGCTATGGCWTGCACKTTAGTGCATGGGTAGGGGAGCGTTGTATGTACGTWGAATTCTGACCGTAAGGACAGGTGGAGCGCATACAAGTGAGAATGCCGGTATAAGTAACGAAAAGATCAGTGAGAATCTGATCCGCCGAAAACCTAAGGGTTCCTGAGGAAGGCTCGTCCGCTCAGGGTAAGTCGGGACCTAAGGCGAGGCCGAAAGGCGTAGTCGATGGACAACAGGTGGAAATTCCTGTACCACCGTAGCCGTTATGAGCRATGGAGTGACGCAGAAGGATAGTGACGCGAGCTGATGGATGCTCGTCCAAGCAGTGAGGCTGATGTGTAGGCAAATCCGCACATCGTAAGGCTGGGCTGTGATGGGGAGGGAAAYTTTAAGTACCGAAGGTCATGAGTTCACACTGCCAAGAAAAGCTTCTAGCCAGGCGAAGGTGCCCGTACCGCAAACCGACACAGGTGGGTGAGAAGAGAATTCTAAGGCGCGCGGAAGAACTCTCGTTAAGGAACTCGGCAAAATGACCCCGTAACTTCGGGAGAAGGGGTGCCTCGGTAGGGTGAATAGCCCGAGGGGGCCGCAGTGAAAAGGCCCAAGCGACTGTTTAGCAAAAACACAGGTCTGTGCGAAGCCGCAAGGCGAAGTATACGGGCTGACGCCTGCCCGGTGCTGGAAGGTTAAGAGGAGTGGTTAGGGGTCAAACCCGAAGCTATGAATTGAAGCCCCAGTAAACGGCGGCCGTAACTATAACGGTCCTAAGGTAGCGAAATTCCTTGTCAGGTAAATTCTGACCCGCACGAATGGCGTAACGACTTGGGCGCTGTCTCAACGAGAGATCCGGTGAAATTTTAATACCTGTGAAGATGCAGGTTACCCGCGACAAGACGGAAAGACCCCATGGAGCTTTACTGCAGCTTGATATTGGACTTTGGTACGATCTGTACAGGATAGGTGGGAGCCTTTGAAGCCTGAGCGCCAGCTTGGGTGGAGGCATCGTTGGGATACCACCCTGATCGTATCGGAGTTCTAACCTRGTACCGTRATCCGGTATGGGGACAGTGTCAGGTGGGCAGTTTGACTGGGGCGGTCGCCTCCTAAAATGTAACGGAGGCGTTTAAAGGTTCCCTCAGAATGGTTGGAAATCATTCGCAGAGTGCAAAGGCATAAGGGAGCTTGACTGCGAGACCTACAAGTCGAGCAGGGACGAAAGTCGGACTTAGTGATCCGGTGGTACCGAATGGAAGGGCCATCGCTCAACGGATAAAAGCTACCCTGGGGATAACAGGCTTATCTCCCCCAAGAGTCCACATCGACGGGGAGGTTTGGCACCTCGATGTCGGCTCATCGCATCCTGGGGCTGAAGTAGGTCCCAAGGGTTGGGCTGTTCGCCCATTAAAGCGGTACGCGAGCTGGGTTCAGAACGTCGTGAGACAGTTCGGTCCCTATCTGTCGCGGGCGTAGGAAATTTGAGAGGAGCTGTCCTTAGTACGAGAGGACCGGGATGGACGTACCGCTGGTGTACCAGTTGTCTCGCCAGAGGCATMGCTGGGTAGCTATGTACGGAGGGGATAAGCGCTGAAAGCATCTAAGCGCGAAGCCCCCCTCAAGATGAGATTTCCCAGTATGTAAGACCCCTTGTAGACGACGAGGTTGATAGGTTCGAGGTGGAAGTGCAGCAATGCATGYAGCTGACGAATACTAATCGGTCGAGGGCTTAACCTCCCTTGTAGACGACGAGGTTGATAGGTTCGAGGTGGAAGTGCAGCAATGCATGYAGCTGACGAATACTAATCGGTCGAGGGCTTAACCTAATATAGGGATCTTTGACGAAAGTCAAAGTCTCTCTGATTCGCCCAGAAAATCTAAGCAATCTAACTTTACGCAAGTTTCGTATCTAGTTTTCAAGGAATAAATCCTTGAATGAAGTGTTGTTTCTATTCCCTGATAGCTCAGTTGGTAGAGCACTCGACTGTTAATCGAGTTGTCACAGGTTCGAGTCCTGTTCGGGGAGCCATATGGAGAGGTGTCCGAGCTGGCCGAAGGAGCACGATTGGAAATCGTGTAGGCGTCACAAGCGTCTCGAGGGTTCGAATCCCTCTCTCTCCGCCACTATCTTTCTAGTAAGGCCCGTTGGTCAAGTGGTTAAGACACCTCCCTTTCACGGAGGTAACAGGGGTTCGAGTCCCCTACGGGTCACCATTAAATTTTTAGTTTTATCCCATGGAGGCTTAGCTCAGCTGGGAGAGCATCTGCCTTACAAGCAGAGGGTCGGCGGTTCGATCCCGTCAGCCTCCACCATGATTCCTTAAGCAAAACTTGCTTTGCTCGGATTCATCATATATGATTAATGACGCGGGGTGGAGCAGCCCGGTAGCTCGTCGGGCTCATAACCCGAAGGCCGCAGGTTCAAATCCTGCCCCCGCAACCAATCTTCTTAGCCGAAGATATTGTACTTAGCATGGAGCTGTGGTGTAGTGGCCTAACATGCCTGCCTGTCACGCAGGAGACCGCGGGTTCGAATCCCGTCAGCTCCGCCATTTTTTTTCGAATCAAGTAAGGCTTTGTAGCTCAGTCGGTAGAGCAGAGGACTGAAAATCCTCGTGTCGGCGGTTCGATTCCGTCCAAAGCCACCATTTTTCTAAATGAATAAGCCGTTGTAGCTCAACTGGTAGAGCAACTGACTTGTAATCAGTAGGTTGGGGGTTCAAGTCCTCTCGACGGCACCATTGCTTTGTGGAGGCTTAGTGAAGTGGCTAAACACGGCAGACTGTAAATCTGCTCTCTTCGAGTTCGGTGGTTCGAATCCATCAGCCTCCATTTACTTTTTCTAGGGGCATAGTTTAAGGGTAGAACAAAGGTCTCCAAAACCTTTGGTGTGGGTTCAATTCCTGCTGCCCCTGCCAAAAAAGTAAGAAACTTAATATTGTGGCGGTCGTGGCGAAGGGGTTAACGCACTGGTTTGTGGATCCAGCATTCGCGGGTTCAAGTCCCGTCGTCCGCCCATTATTACCCAAGTAACATAATGGGGATTAGCCAAGCGGTAAGGCAACGGACTTTGACTCCGTCATGCCAAGGTTCAAATCCTTGATCCCCAGTTTTATATGCGGAAGTGGCTCAGCGGTAGAGCATCGCCTTGCCAAGGCGAGGGTCGCGGGTTCGATCCCCGTCTTCCGCTCCATTATTACTAAGGCGCCATAGCCAAGTGGTAAGGCAGAGCTCTGCAAAAGCTTTACCCCCAGTTCGAATCTGGGTGGCGCCTCCACATTTATTAGCCGGAGTGGCGGAATCGGCAGACGCACAGGACTTAAAATCCTGCGGTAGGTGACTACCGTACCAGTTCAAGTCTGGTCTTCGGCACCATTATCTTTACAACTTCATATGCCGGCATGGCGGAATGGCAGACGCGCTCGACTCAAAATCGAGTCCGAAAGGGTGGAGGTTCGAGTCCTCTTGCCGGTATAACGAATAGAAAAAGCTCATGAAATCATTAGATTTCATGAGCTTTTTGTATTTTACTTCCTAGCCTAAATATCAAAATGAAAACAGCTTTGTTAGACAAGACTATTGGTGAAAACAAACAGCTGGATGAATTCTAGCTCTGCGAAAAAATGAGAATTTCGAAAAAAAGTGATAGTTCGAGTAAAATGAATAATACGAGAACAACAGCAGAGGAAGAATAGCCTAAAAGAAGTTGAAAACATGCGCCTTTAGGCGAGCGCCTCTTTTTCCAAAAATGGCTCAAGAATCTGAACAAGAGGCGGCAGCCCTCCATATGGTAGAAAAGAGAATTGTATGCCATTGTGGAGGTGTAAGTGCTATCGAGTACTTAGATATGTTAGCCAAATTAGGAGTGGGCAATGCGCATCCCGGGGGTTTTGGAGAAACGATTGAGCAATTGAAAAAGTATCCCATTGAGAAAGGGAAGCGCGTGCTAGAGGTTGGCTGCGGAACTGGAAGAACGGCATGTTTCCTGGCCGAGCAAGGATGCGAAGTAACAGCGGTCGATATTCGTCCGGAAATGATTGCGAAAGCGATCATAAGAGCTCAGAAGCAGGGGGTACAGGTGAAATTCATGGTTGGGGATGTATGCCAGTTACCCTTTGAAGATCATACTTTTGATGTCGTGATGGTGGAGTCAGTGACGAATTTTGCAGATGCTCAGAAAGCAGTATCCGAGTATTATAGGGTGCTTAAATCCGAAGGCAAGCTCTACGATCGAGAAGTCATCCGAATCAAACAGATGTCACCAGGAGTTCAACGGGCGCTATGCAGCTTCTATGGGGTAAGTAAAATATATAGTATGGATGAATGGCGGGAGCTGTTAGAAAAGGGCAGGTTTAGCCCCGTGGACTTCTCAGGGATACATCCATTCCCTCTTACGATGTTCGAAGATCAAGTTCAACATCCAGATCCTGTTCACTTGTCTGATAAGCAGTCTTTTATGGATCCGCGAATTTGGCAAATTACTGCAAAGTACGATGAGCTTGTCAATAAATATCATCCCTATATGGGCTATACCCTCATGATTGGATCAAAGGAATAAGGGAAGACAAGGAAGGATTTTGGCTTTCCAATGGCGAAATATATGAGAAAGATTATCATTGGGGGCTGCTTCTTTGAATGTAGATGTCATAACGGAACGAATTCCGAATCGTAAGGCGAAAGAAATCTATGAGCGAATTTGTCGTCAAACAACGGTTTCCAAAACGGAGTTGTTAGAGCAAAGCGGGATGACGGTATCTACGTTGACGCGGCTTTTGGAGGAACTGACGGTTCAAGGGCTTATCCTTGAATCTGGTTTCGGTGCTTCAACAGGAGGGCGTAGGCCGATTCTGTATGAAAAGAATCCGGCCTATGCTTATGTATTTGGTTTGGAAATATCCAGAACGTTATCCAAGCTTGTCCTTGTCGATCTGGGAATGAAGAAAATGGATACACGGAGTTGGACGATGACGGCTGAGATGACGCCGGATGTGTTGATTCGTCTAATCGTGGACGAAGTACAAAAGATGTTATCCAAACACAACATAAATCCTTCATCGGTGCTGGGAATAGGGATTGGTGCGGTTGGTCCTGTGGATCGCTTGTCAGGAACCATCTTAGAGCCGTCTTATTTTCCAGCAAAAGGATGGAGAAATGTTGAGATTTGCAGGCAGTTAACGGGAGAATTAGGTATTCCCGCATTGCTGGATAATGGAGCTAACACGGCCATCCTAGCGGAATCATGGCATCAACGTACGCAGAGCTTTAAGCATCTGCTATATATTCATGCTGGAATTGGCTTACGTTCCTCCATGGTGTCGGAAGGAAAGGTTATTTATGGTGCTGTCGATATGGAAGGCTCTGTGGGTCAAATGATTATTCAAACGGATGGTGTTCCCCATCGTAATACGTCAGGCAATTACGGAGCATTGGAGTCATATGCTTCTTTATATGCTATCGAGAAAGCGGCTCGATCTGCATTAAAGAAGGGTCGATCCACGGTTTTGTCCCATTTGGTTGATGATCCCGAGCATGTCACGTATCTGCATGTTATGGAGGCGCTCAAAAAAAATGATCCCCTAGTTGTGGAGATCATCACGGAAGCTGCTACCTATTTTGGTATTGGACTAGCTAACTTGCTCAATATTTTACACCCCGAGAAGGTAATCTTAGGGGGGCCATTAATTGCGGGAGGGGAGTTATTTTTCCAAACCGCTACACAGGTAGCGATTCGGAAAACGTACTACTACCCCGCCTATCAGGTTGTCTTCAGCAAAGGGCAGCTTGGTGAGGAAGCTCTAGCGATTGGTGCAGCTGTGATGGTTATGGACCAGTTGGTTAAGCTTTAATGCCCTTCAGAAAATCAATCAGCAGCGCATTGAAAGCTTCCGGCTTTTCCATCGGCGTCAAATGTGAGGCAGCTGGTATGACATGATAGCTGGCACCTGTAATTTGGTCGGCCATTTTCTTCATGACATCCGGAGGCGCGATAGGGTCCTGTTCGCCGGCAATGACGAGCGTTGGCACCGAAATAGTGCTAAGCAAGTCTACAGAGTCTTCACGGAATGCCATCGCAAGACAAGCATGGACAAGTCCCTCTGCAGGCATCGATTCCATTACCATGCTCAAGGTATCGACGAGCTTAGGATGCGTTTCCCTTGAAGGTTCTGTAATAAGTTTAGGCAGCATAGCGTCTCTTGCCACTACGGACCCTTTTTCATAGAGAGAGACTGCCATGTTTAAACGATTCTTACGAGCCTCTTGTCCATCTGCTTCAGGACGAGTATTGGCCAATATAAGACCTGTGAACCGTTTTGGAGCTTTGCGTAGAAGTGCAAACGCCACATAACCACCCATGGAGAAGCCGCCAAGTGCGGCTTTTTCTATGCCCATTTTATCCATTAAAGTTATAATGTCATCGGCATATTGGTTTATGGAAATATTAGATACGGGCACATCAGATTGCCCCATACCGCGTAAATCAGGTGTAATGACACGATAGTTCGCTGACAACTCGTCTATCTGCGATTGCCACATGCGATGATCCAATGGAAAGCCGTGCAGTAAAATAACAGGTGCTCCATGCCCTTTTTCTTCGACGAACTGTTCGGCTCCGTTAATATGATGTTTCATAGTTCTTCACTCTCCATTAGATAAATTTACCACACATAAAGTCCTAATTTGTTACCCGATCATAGTGCTATGGGCATAAAATAGGGAAAATTATCGAAATAGTTATGTCTTCATACTTTCATTATGGTTAACTCATACTTCTTTAACATTTCGTTGGTATTCTCTTATTATACCTTTAGTTAGTAACCATTAACAGGCAGAACGAAACATTCATTTTATCGAAGTGGGGTTATTCATATGACTAAAAAGCCTTGGTCCACACAGGAATTGGACAAGTTGATTCGCCTTTCCTCTGAGTGTCCTCCAGTTGTAATTGCCAGAGAATTATCTCGTCCTGTAACTTCTGTACGCAAAAAAATGCGCGAAATTGGAGTAAGTTATGTAACCGGGGAGCAATGGAAAAAAAGTCAAATTCAGTATCTCATTTCTGATGAGGGCACGACCTATAAAAATAAACATAACCTTACACAAGCACCCAAAGAAAATGAATTCGAATCTCCTGTTCTAGATGAATTCTGGACAACACTCGTGAAAATGGCCAGAGTCGCGAAAAAGAGGGGGAAAAGAGTAGATGTCCTCTCATTTATCGATACATACCGCAAAATTCGTATTGGCGGATAACTATATAGGTAATTATTCATAAAAGGTGAAATCCGTTATAACGAGATTTTACCTTTTTCTTTTGTCCAAATACCTCTAAACTGAGAATACCAATAACATCTAGGAGGTTGTATGCACAGGATTCCTTTGTTTTCACTGATTAGCAAGTATGATACGGCGATATGGGTTCGAGTCGTTGGGACGATTCTAACTTCATTAGCTGGATTTATGATGAGACCCTATTTGGTTTTTTATTTGTATGACAAATTGGATGGTTCTATTTTCTTATCTATGTTGATTGTCGGATTACAGCCGTTATGCGGAATTTTCGTGAATTTGTATGCAGGCAGCTTGAGCGATCGTTATGGACGGAAGCCTATGATACTGGCTGCGCTAATTATCCAAGCTTTCGCCATTGGCGGTTATATGTTTGCTAGTCACGTTTGGGAATTTGCTGTCATTTCGATCATTAACGGCATTGGTCATGCTATGTTTGGACCTGCTGCTAATGCACAGATTACGGATGTTGTCCCGCAGGAGAAGCGCGCTGAAGTGTTTGCTTTGCTGCATACGGCCTTAAATATGGGTTCAGCATTCGGACCGCTCCTTGGGCTGCTTCTTTTCACCTGGAATCCGACAATTATTTTCCTAATTTGCTCGATAGCTCTTCTTGCATACGCAGGGTTGGTCGTCTGGAAGGTTCCAGAGACAATGCCTGTAAAGAGCGCTGCGGAGCAGGAATTGTCTAAGACAAAGCCGAAAATCAGATGGCGGGATCATAAGCAGCTCCTTTGGATAACACTTCTAGCCATGCCGGTATCTCTGTTGTATGCACAAGTTGAGTCTACGTTTCCGCTGCATTTGCAGCAGCAATTTGAGAATTACAAGACAGTTTTTGCTACGATCATTACCTTCAACGGTTGTATCGTTATTGCGCTGCAATTATGGATTGCTAAACGAACTGAGCACATTTCCGCTTATATGGTAGTTGCTGCATCCTATCTGTTGTTTGCCATTGTGTCAGTTGGTTATGGATTTGTACCTATCTTTGCGATACTACTTTTTGTTGAATTTTTATTTACCATTGGTGAAATGTTAAACGGTCCTCATATTCAGAAGGTGATCTCCGTCATTGCACCTGAGGAGCATAGAGGTTGGTATTTCTCTGTGTTCGGTATGAATTGGCAGCTATCTCGTGCGATTGGGCCTATTCTAGGAGGCTTGCTATTCAGTCACTATGGCGGGAAGATGATGTTCGCCGTCTTAGCTGTGATCATACTGCTAGCCGGTATTGCTCAGTCGCGATATATTCGAAGTCTTAATCACAAAAAAGAGGAGCCTATTATTGAGGCTGCTTTGCAAACCTAAAGGAATGAAGCTCCCCGCAATCTAGGGAGCTTTTATACTTTTGTAATACATACGTAAGCTTCATTTCATGGCTCTGCGGTATAATAGAAATAATGCTTGAGGAGGTATGCCGTATGGGTTCACTGGTTCTCGTGGTGGATGATGAAACGAATATTATTGATGTGTGCACCGTCTATTTGCAGCGGGAGGGTTACCAGGTTATCTCGGCGGTGAGTGGCGACGAAGCCATCCGCTTATGGAGGCTGCACAATCCGCAGTTGATTGTTCTTGACCTCATGATGCCGGGCAAAAACGGTTGGCAAGTGTGCGAAGAAATTCGAAACGAGCAGGACGTGCCCATCATCATGTTGACGGCTCTAGGCGATGAAATGGATCGCCTCATGGGCTTAACGATGGGCGCAGACGACTACTTGACGAAGCCTTTCTCGCCGCGAGAGCTGGTGCTGCGAGCGAAAGCGATTTTGCGGAGGCTGCAGCGCGGCCAAGCGGAAGGGGCTAACCGTGCAGGCGCTGTGCCTCCTGCGCATATCATGAAGTTTCCGGGGCTAGAGTTCAATGTTCTGCACCGGAGTGTTCGGGTCAACGGGAAAGAAATCGAGCTGACCGTCAAGGAATTTGAACTGCTGCACCTGTTTGCTGGGCATCCGGAACAAGTATTTTCACGCAATCAGCTGTTAAGTAAAGTGTGGGATATTGACTATTATGGCGATACAACAACGGTCACTGTCCACATTCGCAGGCTGAGAGAGAAGATTGAGCCCAATCCCTCTCAGCCTCGATACATTAAGACCGTATGGGGTATTGGCTATAAATTTGAGGGTAGGGAGCCATCATGAAGCTTCGTATTTATTTGCTCATTGCAAGTGGAGTGAGTACGAGTATGATTTTGCTCACCTTGTTTATTTGCTATCGATATATGTTATTGAACTGGAAAGACGTCGTGCTGTTGACGACGGTAACGCTTGGCGCAGCGAGTGTATCAATGCTCGTCCATTACTTCATGACGCGCCCCCTTGAGAAAGCCATTCATGCAATTACGGAGGAAACGACGCATATTTCGGAAGGCCATTTTGAGGGAAAAGTGCCTCAGATTGGACCTGCTGAATTCCAAAGACTGGCGGATCAATTCAATCGAATGACGGGCAAGTTGAATGAAAGCTTTCAGAAATTGCGAACAGCTGAGGCATCCCGTAAAGAACTCGTAGCGAATGTTTCACATGATTTGAGGACACCAATGGCTTCCATTCAAGCATTCGTAGAAGCTTTGCAGGACGATGTCATTCAAGATAAAGAAACGTTTGCCCGGTATCTACAAACCATCCGGCTTGAAACAGGACGGTTAGACGGACTAATTCAAGAATTATTTAAGCTGTCGCAGCTGGATGCTGGAGGAACTGAATTTGCTCCTGAACGGTATCATGTCGATCATTTGCTGGTAGACGGCTTGCAAAGTTTGGCTTTTCAGTTGGAGGAAAAACAGCTGCAAGTCGACGTAGACTTGCCTGATCGATTGCCACCGGTGGCGATTATGCCCCAGGAAATGAAGCGGGTCCTTTCGAACATTTTGGATAATGCTATACGGCATTCAACTGTCGGTGGGACCATTGAAATTAAAGTCGAGCAGATCTCGGAGCAGTATGTGAAGCTTGATATTCAGGATCATGGTCAAGGGATAGACGAAGAGGATAGCAATAAGATTTTCGATCGCTTCTATCGTGCGGATCCGTCCAGAACTCGTGCAAGCGGAGGCGCGGGTCTCGGACTTGCGATTGCCAAATCGATTGTTCACCTGCATGGAGGAACGATTGGTGTTGATAGTCATACAGGCGATAAAGGGCGCGGCAGCCGATTCTGGTTTACGTTGCCGATTTATTAGTGGAGGAAGAGGCTGAAATTGGCAGCTAGAGATTATTGCAGAGCAAGAATTGTAAGGATCGTAAGTAGGCAGATAGTAGTCCGCAAATAGAACACAAGTTGACAGCATATAAACCACATCTAGACTGCAAATGAAACTCATATTGAGCATATAGACCGCATCTTGACTGCAAATGAAACATATATTGAGCGCATATAGACCGCATCTTGACTGCAAATGAAACACATATTGAGCGCATAGTCCGCAAGAGGGATTGTCCCTTCTTGTGGTTTTTTTGTGCGGGCGGATTTTCTTTTGGTTTTAGGCCAAGGAGGAGGAGGGGCCAGATTAGGATGCTTTTATGATCGCTTTTTTTTGTTTGAAGGCGGGTAAGTTGTACGGTGTACAACAATACGATTGGTTTCTACCTTCCTAGACAGAGATGTTGTATGTTGTACAAGAATTTAGTCTTATTTCATCTTAAGCGTCCAATTTGGGGCAGAAATATTGTATTTAGTACAACAATCGCAGAGGTAACGCTAGAATTGATTGATTAATGTTGTACTTAATACAACTTTGCTTGTGTCTGAGCACCGTTTGTGGGGAGATTTGAGAGAGGGATTATCATCGTGGTTTAGGTCACCGTCGGGTCATGACCTTGCTCACCTTACAATCTTTTTTATATTTACGGGACAATAGGTACAATATTGCCTCTAATTTCGCTAATTTTAATGATTTGGAAGCCTGGTATGTAAGGTTGCTGGGCTTTTTTTGTTAGTCTCTTGTAAGTATTTCGTAATGGTTACGTTAGTGTTTCTTAAGCTTGGTACGTTAATTTAAGGAATAGAAAGACGTGACCAAATCTTAGGAGGAATGAAACGATGAAAACATGGAAAAAAGCGATGGTTGTTTCACTGGCAGCTTGTACACTAGCACTTCCAGGGTTGGCAAGTGCAGAGGAAATGAGTGCTAAGAAGTTTAACTACAGCGGTATTGAAATGATGATGAAGGAGGGGACGGAGTTTGTTCCTCTGCGCCAAATTGCTGAATCATTAGGATTTAAGGTGACATGGAATGGGGAAGCCCGCTCGGTTACTTTAATGAAGATGATGATGGAAGACAAAGGTAGGATGGAAGATAAGACGATGAAAGAAAACATGATGGAGATGGGGAACACGTTCGTGATTCAAATTGATAGTAAGGTAATTAAGGTAGGCATGATGGATAATATGCTTATGAGTGAACCGACCATTTTGAATGACATGACTTATGTGCCGAAGGAATTGGTTGATATTTATTTAGTGAAGTAGTCTAATATGTATAAACTAGCCCCCCACCGCCACGTTGAAAGTGGAGTTTGGGGGTTTCTTAGGTGGAGAGCTACTCGAAATATTAGCGGATTTGTAAGCCTTTTTTAATATTTATACGTTATGATAAGAATAACGTAAAGATCGTAAATGAATGAAGGCGGTGACGGTATGGATTCAAAAAGAGGATGGCTGAAGCAATCTTTTGGGAAGCGATTGAACGCTATTCATAGCTGGAATGCTTGGATTTTGCTGCTGCTTACTGTGACGGGCATCGTGCTGAGTATAGGTGCGATTAGGGGAGATCTGGGGAGCTTCCGTGTGACGATCAAGCAGCTTCACATTTACTTGGGTATCGCATCGATTCTGCTCATCGCGCTTTACGCGCCGATGATTCGTAAGCATTGGCACCAGATTCGCGCGCGCCGCAATCAACGCGCGAATCTGGTGTTCGTCCTTGCGCTCCTGATCGGCTGGGCCGGATCAGGGGTGATTTTGTGGCAGTTCCGCAATCTGCCACCAGCTTTGAACAACTCGGCACTCTTCGTGCATGACCTGCTCACCTGGGTCGGAGTGCCGTATGCCGTGTACCACGCCATCTCGCGCAGCAGATGGCTCAAGCGCCAGCAGCGGCTTGATCAAGCCGCTGCCACAGCAAGACCGCCCGCTGAGCAGGCGGTCCAAACCCCAGCCGCCGCCAGCGCTATCGCAGCGGCGCCGAACCAGGCCCCCGTGGCGACAGAGGACGCCACGGCAAGGCGCACAGCAGCGCAGGCGGTCATCGCCGCGCTGAAGGAGTCGCCGATCACACGCGCATCGTTCCTGCGGATAGCCGCAGGACTGCTGCTCGTGATCGCGATCGGTCCCGCCTTTTATCGCTGGATAAAAGGCGCATTCGATACCGGCGGCGCCGCGACAGCCGAATATATCGCAACCGACGGCAACCGGATGCTTCCGCCGCCGGCGCCACTGCCGGACTCCGCCGCTGTCGTGGGCGGAGGAGCGCAAGGGAATTTCCGGATATACACCGTGACGGAAATTCCGGCTTTTTCCTCGGATACGTGGAAATTCGCGATATCCGGTTTGGTCGATAATCCCAGTGTATGGAATTGGGAAGAGTTCTTGAAGTTGAAGAGGACTGTGCAGGTTAGTGATTTCCACTGTGTGACTGGCTGGTCAGTTTATAAATGTACATGGGAGGGCATCCCGCTTAAGCAATTATTAGCTGCTGCTGGAGTTCAAGCCAAAGGGAAATATGTGAAATTCTATTCAGGTGATAAGGTATATACGGATGCGTTGTCCCTAAGCCAGGCAAATGGGGATGATATTATGGTCGCTGTGCTCATGGATGGTAAGCCCATTCCGCAAAAATTAGGAGGCCCGGTCCGACTCATCGTTCCGCAAATGTATGCCTACAAATCCGTCAAATGGCTCCAAGGGATTGAGCTCATCGAGAAGGAGCACATGGGCTACTGGGAAGTAAGGGGTTATGATAACGACGCATGGGTAGATAGGTCAAAAGCGTAATTTACTTGTATTCACGTAAGCTGGTAACTGACTTTCCGGGAGGATTTTGGTATAGTGGATACTAAGAATTTTCTCGGAAATGAGGGACATTGGAATGGAAATCGTATCAGTGAACGTTGGTTTACCACAAACAATCATGTATCAAGGGAAAGAGCTGGTCACGGGTATTTTCAAATATCCGGTCAGCTCATCTTTGTATGTATCGAAGACACAGTTGGATGGGGATGGGCAAGCGGATTTGACTGTGCATGGAGGAGCCGACAAAGCGCTGTGTGTTTACCCGGAGGAGCATTACGCACACTGGGAGGAAGTGCTGGGTCAGAAATTGGAAGCAGGCACGTTCGGTGAGAATCTAACGGTACGCGGTCTGCTTGAAGATGAGGTCTGTATTGGTGACATCTACGCTATTGGTGACGTAATCGTTCAGGTCTCGCAGCCTCGTCAGCCTTGTCATAAACTTGCGAAACGTTTGGATTGGGCGGACGCGGCCTTTCAAGTCCAGGAAACTGGCTATACTGGCTACTATTTTAGGGTCATTAAAGAAGGTGTCATCTCTAAGAATTCACAAGTTAGACTTATCGCCAAAGATGAAGCGGGATTAACTGTCGCCTATGCCAACCAAATCAAGTATCACGAAAAAACGAATATAGATGCTGCTCAGCGCATTGCAGCAATACAAGCGTTATCGGCTAGTTGGAAACAATCCTTCTTAAAAAGGTTGGCGGAGCTTGGAGCATGATCACAGGTGTTATTCTTGCCGGGGGCCTCAATCGCCGTATGGGAGGAAGGTTAAAGGCGCTTCTCCCCGTGCAAGGGCAGCCCTTACTTCTTAGGCAGTTGAAGGAAATGTCGAGCATCTGTCAGCAAGTCATTGTCGTAACCAATGAACCTGAGGTTTTGCTGCCTCACTTGTCTTCGGTTCCCGATTTAGACGTACAATGTGTCACTGACCATTATGTACAGAGAGGGCCCTTAAGCGGCATTCATGCTGCCTCTATGATTGCATCAGAGCAGCATATGTGGATTGTGGGCTGTGATATGCCTTTTATTTCAGCAGAAGCGGCAAAGGCAATGGCCATTTTATGCCAAGAAGCTAATTTGGATGCAGTTATCCCTGTGCTGGACGGTCGCGTACATCCTCTCCATGGCATATATTCAAGTTTGGTAGGCTCCGAAGCCGAGGTGTTATTGAAGAAAGAGCAGTACCGGTTAATGGGGCTGCTGGATCATATAGACTGGAACGCTGTTGAGAATGATTTTTTTGAACGGCAAAATATCCCTATCCATTTTGCAACAAATGTGAATACTCCGGAAGAATATGAACGAATGTCAGATAATCTGCCATAGAAGTTGTTTTTTTATTTAGTTCTCGCTAAGGAATCTAGGAATTTGTTATGAAATATGCCATAATGTACGTAGAGAGAGGTGAATTCCAATGCCGAAGCTGCTTATGGATCGATTCGGACGGATGCATGATTACTTGCGCATTTCTGTTACAGATCGTTGTAATCTACGCTGTGTATACTGCATGCCAGAAGACGGAATGGAATTTGAACCGGATGAAAAGTTGTTAACTTTCGAGGAAATTACTGAAGTCGTCCGTGTGCTTGCAGGGCTTGGTGTTCGTAAGTTGAGATTAACCGGCGGAGAGCCCCTTGTGCGCAAAAACTTGGAGCAATTGATCGGTATGCTTTCTCAAATTCCTGGAATTGAAGATATTGCTCTGACTACGAATGGGATATACTTTGCATCGAGAGCTGAAAAGCTTCGTGCTGCTGGGTTAACCCGTGTTAATATAAGCTTGGATTCTTTGAAAGCAGATCGGTTCTCTTTGATAACCAGAGGCGGCGATATTCATCGTGTTCTCGCTAGCATTGAAGAAGCTTACCGTGTGGGCATCACCCCGATTAAGCTCAATGTGGTCTTGATGAAAGGCATTAACGATGACGAAATTGAAGACTTTTTGCAAATGACGATTGACCGTCCTATTCAGGTTCGATTTATTGAATACATGCCAATCGGTCACCAAGACGAGAATTGGAAAAGCCGCTATTTATCCCTGACCACAGTCTTAGATCGCTGTAAAGCAAAGGGGTGGAATGCTGCTGCCTCGGATGCGGTTTATGGAAATGGTCCTTCACAGAACTTTCGAATTGACGGGGCGTTAGGCTCATTTGGGCTCATACACCCGATTAGCGATCATTTCTGTGAGACCTGTAATCGTCTGCGAATAACAGCGGATGGCAATGTGAAACCATGTCTATATTGGTCAGATGAATTTAATGTGCGAAAATATATTGGAGATGACGCTGCGATGGAAGATTTGTTCTTCCGCGCTTTGGATATCAAACCACAAAATCATGAGATGGCCCAGGCACTTATGAATGAAGAGCAATCCCATACACCAACACTTCGCCGGATGTCGCAAATTGGCGGTTGACCTTAGGAGGAACAGACGCTAGTGAGCAGTGATACTAAGCTTAAGTTTGGGCGCAAAGTGATTTCCGTTGAGGAAGCCCGAAGCATGCTTTTCGAATACGTTAAACACACCCCCATAGAGTCAGTTCCGCTATCTTCCGCTTTCGGTAGACGGCTGGCTGTGGACATAGTTGCCGATCATCCGGTGCCTCATTTTCGCAGATCAGGTGTTGATGGCTATGCCGTATGTTCAAAGGATATTGAACAGGCCACACCAGAAGCTCCTGTTGTATTGCGTGTTATAGAGCGAATTCCTAGCGGAACGGTTCCTCAGCATACCATCCAATCTGGTATGGCTGCTCGTATTATGACGGGAGCCCCAGTTCCTGATGGTGCGGATACTGTCGTTATGCTGGAGATGACGGATTCCTTGCAAGATAAGGGGACAAGCTCCTACCAGGTGAGTATCAAAAAAAACATAACCGCAGCAAGCAATATAACCCCAATAGCCGGTGAAATCGGTTTAGGGGATATATTGCTTGAGCGAGGAACACAGATTGGGCCTGGTGAAGCGGCGATATTAGCCACTTTCGGCTACTCGGATGTATCCGTTTATCGGCAGCCAAGGGTCGCCATTTTCTCAACAGGCTCTGAGTTGTTGAATGTGGCAGAAGCGCTGCAGCCGGGACGAATTCGTAACAGTAACAGCTACATGCTGGCGGCGCAGGTGGAGGCTGCTGGGGGATCGGCGGTTATTATGCAGGCGCTTTCGGATGATGTAGCAGAGGTAGAAGCGGCGCTGCAGGATACTTTCCCTAAAGTGGACTTAGTCCTCACCTCCGGCGGTGTTTCCGTTGGCGATTACGACGTGCTTGTTGATGTCTTTGAACGATTTGAGGGCAAACTGCTGTTCAACAAAGTGGCCATGCGGCCAGGTACTCCAACGAGTGCAGCCTTATGGAACAATCGGTTGCTCTTAGCTTTGTCTGGTAATCCGGGCGCCTCATTCGTTGGGTTTGAGCTGTTTGCCAAACCGCTGATTAAAGCGATGGCAGGGGATCACTCGCCTTATCCAGAAGCGGTCACGGCTCAGTTGGATGTAGATTATGATAAAGGCTCCGCTTACCCGCGTTATGTTAGAGGAACGACTCATGTGGACAACAACGGGAGTCTGAAGGTTAAGCCATCAGGTATTGATAAGTCCAGTATTATGGTTTCTATTAAAGACGCTGATTGTTTGATTTACTTACCTGCCGGAGGTAAGGGGTTCGTAAGAGACGAACGTGTAATTGTGTATCCTATAAAATAAAGATGGCCTACCTATCGCTGAACTTCCGTTAAGAAGTCATTGAGGGTAGGCCATTTTATGCTTGAACAGTCAATGCGAGTGAGTACCCATTACTATTGCTTTGGTTAATGTGATAGACCAGTCAGCATCATTCCAGGAGACATGAACTATTTTTATTTTTTTATATCATCCAATACAAGAGATTTTGCGAAGTATATAATAGTTAGGAGGCTTGGGAAAGGGGATCCTTCATGAATGGTACGCGTACCGACCAAGAATTAATGATACAAATCGTGGATAAAGATGCCGATGCGCTCAAATTTCTATAGGGGAAAGAAACCCCTGTGAATGCTGGCACTTTCATGACACATAACGGTGCAGGCGGGTTATATTACACCTTTAATCCGAATAATTATGACACGATTGCCATTACGTTAGAGCCCGATGCTCATGGCGTTATGCCCAGAGGAAAGCCAGTTCTGGCTGCTGCATTGTTAAAAAGCTAATCTATTCTAAATGAGGTGATTTGAGATGAATGAAATTCGCACATTACGACAAGAGGAGCTTCTAGAGAGTTTTTCTCTATCTGAATTTGCTTTTCAATATGAGCTTACCGCAGAGGAAAAGGCAGAGCGGATAGGCTCTACAGATCCTAATCAAGTGTGGGGTTATTTCGTTGACGGCGCTATGGCTGCAAAGCTCACCGTACTTAACTTTCGGACTTGGTTAAACGGGAAGAGCTTCGCAATGGGCGGTATTGCGGGCGTTGCAACATGGCCTGAGTACCGACGCAATGGGATGGTGGGGCAGCTTCTAGTTCAAGCGCTTAAAGCGATGAGAGAACAGGGGCAGACAATTTCCTTTCTTGCGCCGTTTAAGTTTGAATTTTATCGGAAATATGGCTGGGAAACCTACGTGGATTATTTGAAATATGAAATTCCTGTAGATAAGCTTCCTAAGTTTCAAGCTGCTGAGGGCAGCTCGATCTTACGTGTAGCGAAAAGCGGAGAGATTTTGGATCCGATCTACGCTAAGTTTGCAAAAGCATACAATGGTATGATGGAGCGGGATGCGGACTGGTGGAATAATCGCTATTTGAAGTTTAAAAAGGGTACAGCTGCTGTCTACACGAACGCTCAAGGGGAACAGCGGGGCTATGTATTTTACCAGATAAAGGACTCGTTGGCGACCATCCATGAGTTGGTTTTTCTTGACGAGGAAGCAAGACGCGGCTTATGGAAATTCATAGCAGATCATGATTCGATGATCACCAAAGTCGAAGTGAAAGCACCTGTAGATGACCAACTTCCATTTCTGTTGCACGATCCAAAGTTCAAACAAGAGAAGATTACTTATTTCTCGGCGAGAATTGTGGATGTAGAAGCTTTTCTGACGGAGTATGTGTTTGAAGCCCGCGATGGGGCGGAGACCATATATCTACATATTTCAGACACGCATGCGGATTGGAACAAAGGTGTCTATCGATTGCAGTTTACTGACAATGGGAAGGCGGCCGTTGTAGCGAAGTTATCTGAAGATGAAATACCTGCTGGCGACCATCTACTAAGCTGTAACATACAGACGTTGACGGCTTTGTTCATGGGTTATCAGAAAGCAGGATTTATGGCCCGAATCGAGCGTCTTCAAGGCTCTGAGGAACTTGTTAGCCGGTTGGAAGATGCGATTCCGCGGCGGATTACCTATTTAGCGGATTTCTTTTAAATAAATAAAAAAAGACGGCACCTTTGGTATAAAACCATAGGGGCCGTTTTTAGTTACGAGACCATTTCGGCGAAGTTTCTCTGTCCTTTACCGAATAAAGTGGCTTGCTACCTTTGGCGGTATTTCCAGAAAATCATGCAACTTCGGACTAAAGAGTGACTTAGAATGGTTGCATCGGATTGCCGCAAACTTTATCGTTGCCCCTCAACTGTTTCAGATCATCCAATTCTTCCGCCGATGAAATGTCCCGATAGGAAGGTCATGAATGGTCAGCCATTGTTCCAGCCAGCCCGGCTTGTTCAGTCGGTCTTCGGTGTAACTGCTGCCTCTTCAGTCGTGAAAATCGCTTTTCATAAAATCGTCCCATAACATTGTGCTTCATCTCCATTTCTTTTATGTGATGCGTCTGTGTTGTAACAACCAAAATATCATTTATCTAGTTACTTGCCAATCGTCATGGTTCATGATATAGTACATTTCGTAACCATCGTTATTAAAATAAATGGTTACGTAAATGAGGGAGGAATTCGTTGGCCCCACTATACCGGATGGAACATACGGTGAATCCAGAATTTCGCTGATAATTTAGTTATCCTATTATTCAAAGGAGGAGTTCACATTATGTATAACGCAATCGTGATAGGAACAGGTCCTGCAGGATTGACCGCTGCTATTTATTTAGCACGTGCCAATCTGGATCCACTTGTCATTGAAGGCCCCGAACCAGGCGGGCAGTTAACCACCACAACAGAGGTTGAAAACTTTCCAGGGTTCCCGGACGGAATTATGGGACCGGAACTCATGGCTAACATGCGAAAGCAAGCAGAGCGCTTTGGTGCTAGATTTCGTACAGGCTGGGTTAATAGCGTCGATTTATCTATTCGTCCATTTAAGCTGATGCTTTAAGGCAGAGAAGAGCTTATAACCAAAACATTGGTACTTTCGACCGGTGCTTCGGCTAAATATCTGGGTATTCCCGGCGAGAAAGAAAATATTGGGCATGGCGTGAGCACCTGTGCCACTTGTGACGGTTTCTTCTTCCGAGGGAAAAAGATCATCGTTGTAGGCGGTGGCGACTCCGCCATGGAGGAAGCTCATTTCCTTACGAAATTTACTTCCGAAGTACGTGTTGTCAATCGTCGCGAGGTGCTTAGAGCTTCGAAAATTATGCAGGACCGCGCTTGCAATAACAGTAGAATTACGTGGAGCTTGAACAAAACACCGCTTGAGGTAGTAGCAGGCAGCAACGGAGTAAACGGGTTGAAAGTAAGAAATAATACGACGGGTGAGGAAGAAATTATCGAGACGGATGGCATTTTCGTCACAATCGGTCACACGCCGAATACGAAATTCCTAAACGGACAATTGGAACTTGATGAAGTCGGTTATCTAATTGTTAAACCGGGCACTTCCGAAACAAGCATCCCTGGCGTGTTTGCATGTGGAGATGTCAAGGACAACAAATATCGTCAGGCGATTACGGCCGTGGGTAGCGGTGCAATGGCAGCTATCGATGTCGAGAAATTTTTGGAGCATAACGAAAACCATTAATTCACAATATATGGAGAAGGGATCGATAACCATGGAACGTATTCAAACACAACAGCAATTTCAGGAGAAAATCAACGGTGAAGGCTACACAATTATGAAATTCGATGCGACTTGGTGTCATGATTGTAAAAACTTGGAACTGTTTATCGGTGATATTATAAACGAACATTCGGATAAGCAATTCTATGCTGTAGATTCCGAGCAATTCGAAGAGCTTACCGAAAAATATGACGTCAGAGGAATTCCCAGCTTGCTCGTATTTAAGAGTGGGGAGAAATTAGCTCATCTGCACAGCAAATTTGCAAAGACCCCTGCACAAATCCGAGAGTATTTGGATACGATCAATTAATTCGTAACATTAACCCAATATCGAACGTTTTCTTATTTACCAATCCCCACTATTTGAAAGGCGATGAATACGATGTTTCCACTTCGCAATGTGAAACGCAGCTCGACGGATACCGACAAAATCCAGCACTTTCTTAAACAAGCCCAGATTGGATTTCTCGGCCTATCTTCAGAAGATGTTCCTTATGTCATTCCACTCAATTTCTCTTGGCTGAACAACGCCATTTATTTTCATGGGGCGGAAGAAGGAAGAAAAATCACTTATATCAAGCAAAACCCTCGAGCCTGTTTCACCATCAGCGAAAATTACGGAACCATCACGAGCCCGATACCCGCTAAAACGGATACCGCCTTTATGAGTATCATCATCGAAGGCAACTTGGAACGCGTAACCGATTTAGACGAAGCTACGGCCGCCATGCAGGTCATGCTGGACAAATATGTGCCAGGCTATTATGATCGGCCGCTGGGGCGGAGTCATTTGGATCGGTACGTTTCCCCACTAGGTAGTAAAACCGCCATCTTTAAATTAAGCGCGGAGTCCTTGACAGCCAAAGAGAAAGAAGAAATCCCGGATCGCATGTTCTATGAAGGTAGAACAGTTCAGAACGACCGGGCGTAACTCCTCTGTTCAAAGAACCGCCCGAGATAGCCACAACGGTTGTTTCGGGAAAATCAGATTTCGATCGCGGCTCTTTTCGTGCTCGGAACCTTCAACCTTCATCAGGTTGTCGCAAGATTTCTCGTGGCAAAACCGTTTAGAGCGGTTCCGGGATACGCCGTAGTAACTTTATTTCATAAACAATCGAGGAGCGATACTAAATGAAAACAACTATTTTCGAAGAATTGATCAATATTAGAGCACAAACACTGGGAAAATTGGAAGGCCTAACTGAGGAACTCGCGGACCGCATTCCTGCTGGTTTTCGCAATAATATCCGTTGGCACCTTGGTCACATCTATTTCGTTACGGATTACTTGGCGCTATCGCAGCTGAATATCCCGCTTCATCTGCCAGAAGGGTTTACTGATCGGTTCGTTTCCGGAAAGTCGCCATTGGACACGTACCCCGCTTCGCTTCCTAATCCGACATTGCCAGAACTGAAAACCTTGCTGACAGAACAGCTGGATAGAATTCGCAAGCAGTATCCGATGGACCGCTTGAACGAAAATGTAGCTGCGATTAATACGTCCACGGGACTCGCTCTAGTAACTCCAGAGCAATCGCTCCGCTATAACCTATACCATGAAGGATTGCACTTCGGAATCCTTTCCACTTATAAAAGATTATTGTCCCAAGAATAGCAAAAGCGAAAAATAGCCTCAAAATGAGAGGTTCCTGATAAAATTCGTCGGAATAGAAAAAGGTACAATCACTTCCAAAGAAGAAGCGATTGTACCTTTTTTCTATCTATTTTCCATTGATCCGGCTAACCGGCAAAGTAAACTATTGCTGAAAGGCGATGAATAGCCTGTCAATGGTATGCAGCGAAGCCATTTCCGATGGAGCCCATTCGCGCTGATGTGAACAAAAATACATTTAACACGAAATAAGAAAAACAAAAACCCTCGAGGGTAGTTCAGTCAAATAAGGGGCAGCACCAGATCCAGATAACTGGGATAGAATGCAAGCCACCTTCTCATACTAACTATGAGACAATGGAGGTGAACGCTATGCCCAAAAATGACGCCGATCCCAAGTATGACCGTGAAGATAACAAAGCAGATAAGAAAAACAATCAGCAAAATAACGCTAATTTCATGGAAGAAGCTCAAACGCTATCGAGCAACGAGGCACCTGATTACGTCCCAAGTTTAAATGGTATCCCCAAGAATCAAGTTTAAGTAACTGCAGGCTGCTCTTCTCATCCCAATAGGATGGAGAGCAGCCTTTCTAGTTTTTTTCTGGTTGTTCTGCCCTAAATAAAAAAAGCTGATTTCTTGAGAAGTAAATCTCAGAAATCAAGCTTTTTCTTATAAGCTATTTTAATTGGATAGTTTGTAAACTTTAATGGTTTGGATACCAAACTTCTGCAAGGATTTCTTGGATCCTGGGATAAAGATATCAACACGTTTGCCTTTGATTGCACCGCCTGTGTCTGTTGCATAAGCATACATGCCGCCTGCAGGTAGGCCATTGAAATTATAACCTTCTATATAGAGCTTAGATCCAAGAGGAATCACCGAGGGATCAACAGCAACGGTTCCAATACCTAATGGATTCCCCATATAATCAAAAGCTCCGTAGCCGCCATTCTCAGATGGATCTGCTGAATAGGCAGTAGATTGAAACAATTCATAATCTGGCGCATGCTTATTGCCATCTTTACTTAGAATAGCTAATTTGCTGCTAGCGTCCCACTGAACGGGAATATCGGATGCTTTGCTTAAAAAACGAAGAGGAACGTATACGCGTCCATTTTGGAATTCCGCATGTGTGTCCATCTCGACACGGTTGCTATCGATTTCAGCTTCCTTTTGTCCCGATACTAAGGTAATCGAATGTTTGTCGTTATTTAGCGTGACCTTGATCTCATCGCCTTCTCTTTGCCACTTCACGTCATAACCAAGCTTCTCCGTTACGAAACGAATCGGTACTTGGGTAGAATGATTGTCATCTAGAAATGGTTGAGCATCCGGAAATTGAACCAAGTCATCATTGACTTGCACTTTCACGTCCATCTCAGCGGCATGCGCCGTAAATGGGGAAAGAAAGCCTCCTGCCAACACTGTTAAAGACACAGCAAGGCTAGTTAACCCTTTAGTAATTGTATGCAATTGGTAATCCTCCTTCAATGAGCCTTCGAGGTTAGTTGACGGGTTCGGGAAGAAGGTTCTCCCTAGTCTGCTCCTTTGAAGAGCAAATATTCACCCCATGTAAATCGTCCCCCGTACCGGCACTTTGTCTGTGCACCGGACTCGGCTTCAAATAGTTTAGCATTCGAGGCTCGGCGGGACAACGACCAAAATATGGATGGAGGTCTTAGCACGTACTGGACTTAGGTCTAGGTACAAAAACAGTCGCGAGTCCGTTTTGACGTATAGCTGTTTCAGGTACGATAGAAGCATGAAGAACACGTGAAGGGCGGTAAACAGAATGAGTATGGATCGATCAAAAGGGTTGGCACTAGTTTTAATCACGGCAGGTTTACTTATTTGTCTGCATCATTTGGGTGGTCATGTTCATTTAATGGGCTTTTTATTCCCGGCAGCTATGCTTGGATTAGGCTATGTAGGGATTAAGAATGGGAAGAAAATTGGATGGTTTTTCGCCGGCTTGGGCGGCTTGATACTGACTATTAAACTATCGGGCTTCATCGCGATTGCGTTCGCAGCATGTTTAGTGGTGTATGGTATTCATTTATTGAAGAAACGAAATGAATTTTAAATCAACAGTAATGGGGGTGTAACAACATGAGTATATTGGATCGCATTGGAAAGATGGCAGAAGCAGCATGGCATGAAACGGCCGGCAAGCTTGATCACCATGATCGGGGGAGCAGCATGATCGAGAAGCTGGAACAGCGCTATCAGGATGCGCTGCAGCGAACTATTGAACTGCGAAGCCACAGTGTGAACGCAGAGGAGATGGCGCAGCTGCGCGGCGAGCAGGCCGAGCTGGCGATGCGCGCCGGCGATGAAGAGCTCGCGCGGCTAGCGCTGCAAGAGAAGCAGCGCGAGGAAGCCGCTTGCGAGCACTACCGCGCGCAGTACGCGAGCAGCCAGGACGTGTGCCTGGCGCTCGCGGATGAACTGCGCGGGCTGCGTGCGGGGCACGCAGCCGAGGGGGTGCAGCCGCCGAGCGGCGGGCTGCACGAGAAAGAGGCTCGCGATACTTGGCGCGAGCTGGAAGTGACCGGCCGCGAGCTCGGCCGGGAAGCGCTTCAGGGGCTCCGCGAAGCGGGCCGCCTGTCGCAAGAGACGCTGAAGGAAGCCGGCGGCAACCTTCAGCAGGAACTGCGCACGCTGCGCGGCAAGTTCCAGCAAGAGTGGCAGCAGCATCGCTCCAGTGATGATACCGATCCGCGCGGCAAGAAATAGCCGCGTGTTATCCCTCCAGCGCCTGATAAGTAGGCGCTGAGGAGCCCTTGACCTCCATGATTCATACGGAAGCCTTGCCGCGCAAGGATTTGCATCTTGGAGGTCGTCCATTCTTATGGTATGCTAGGAATCTATATGAACTAATTAAAAGTCAGCCAGAGGAGGTGCAGCGATGGGAGAAGAAACTAAAAGCAACCGTAACCGCAATACAGCACTAGTGCTGATTGGAGCCGGTCTTTTTTTGCTTCTAGATCATACGATAGGCTTTTTCCCCATTCTTGCCATTATCCTCATCTTGCTAGGCATTCATCGGGTCCGTTCACGCAAAGAGCGCAAAGGTTATGTACTGATCGGCATAGGGGCAGTGATTTTATTCGGTGATCACATTACTATCGTGTTCTCTATTGTTTTAATTTCGCTAGGTTTGTTTTTCATACGATCTAAGCAAGTACACAAAGACGATACGTACATGCAAAAGCAGAAATTGGTGGATAGCGTCCGTTTAGGCCGTGAGCCTTGGATTTTACGGAACAGTTCAACTTGGTACATTATTGGAGAAACCTACATTGATCTTTCACTTGCGATTTTGGAGCAAAAGGAAACCACGGTCATCCTGCAAGGTGTTGTAGGGGATGTAGATATAAAAGTGCCGGAGGATATCGGTGTCGCTGTGACGGCTTCCATCTCATTTGGGCAGATTCAAGTTGCGAATGAGCGTGAGTCAGGGGTTATGAACAAGCTGATTTGGCAGTCCCCTAACTATGAACTTTGCGATCACCGCGTGAAACTTGTGCTTTCTTACATCGTAGGAGATATCAAGATCAAAGTATTGTGAGAATGTGCGCTTAGGCACGCGTAAAGATCTCGAGGAGGTTCATCACCAATTGGACGGCTATAAACGGCGATTAACGAATATGATATGGCGCAGCATGAGTGAATCGATCATCTTTAGTTTCGTTGTGTTTGGCGCGATCATTTATTTTTTGAATTCACGCAATCTGATAGTGCCCTTTACGAGTTGGCAAGAGGGCGTTAAATTTACATTCATGGCAATTTTGGTAATAGGCGGCATTGGCGCTGTGTATGGCTTCTGGAATAGCAACCGAATTACTCGGAGGCTTGAGCCGATGATGGAAACGATGATTTTGCTCGAAAAAGGGACGTTTGCCCGCGGCGGCTTCCAACACGGTGAAGATGAAATCGGACGCCTAGGGGATCAGTTAGGCCGTATTATGAAAAGGTGGGAAGAGCAGGTTACTTCCCTACAACGCTTATCCAATGATAATGCGGAGCTTGCGGAGAAAGCTAAGCTGTCTGCCGTAATTGAAGAAAGACAGCGATTGGCGCGTGAGCTTCATGATGCGGTGAGCCAGCAATTATTTGCGATATCGATGACGGCAACAGCAGTAGGGCGGACCTTGGATAAAGATTTCGAGAAGGCTAAACGGCAAATTCATCTCATCGAGGAGATGGCTTCTGTTGCCCAATCGGAAATGAGAGCCTTGCTTTTGCATTTAAGACCTATCCACCTGGAAGGAAAACGACTGTCCGAAGGACTTGTCGAGCTTCTGAAGGAGCTTGCGGCTAAAGTGCCCATGGCGATTACTTGGGATATGGACGAGGATATCCGCTTGAATAAGGGGATTGAGGACCATTTGTTCCGTATTGTACAGGAGGCGCTTTCTAATGCTCTGCGTCATTCTAAGGCGAATAAGCTGGAAGTGAAGCTGCTGCATCGTCCTGACGGTGTTCGGCTTGCGATACGCGATGACGGGGTCGGATTTGAATTAGATGCTAAGAAGCTTACATCGTATGGTATAGTGTCCATGAAGGAGCGGGTTAATGAAATTGGCGGCTCTGTGGATATCATTACGGCGCCTGATCGAGGTACGCGTATTGAAATTCGTGTGCCTATACTGGCTACTGAATATTCGGTTGAAAGTTAATCCATTATCATAGATTGCCTGGCAAAAATAGTTTCTATCGAGAGGAGAAGCAAATGGAAGACACGTTGATCAAGGTTTTACTTGTCGATGACCACGAGATGGTCAGGATCGGACTGGCAGCTGTACTAGGGACAGAGGATGGTATTGAAGTGGTCGGTGAAGCCAGTAATGGTCATGATGGCATTCGGCTAGCACAGGAATATCGACCGGATGTCGTGCTCATGGATTTGGTCATGGAAGGCATGGACGGTATCGAAACGACAAGGAAGCTGCTGCAACTTTACCCCGATTGCAAAGTCATTGTGTTGACGAGCTTCTTAGATGATGAGAAAATGTATCCAGTGATTGAAGCAGGGGCTTTCAGCTATTTGCTCAAAACATCACGTGCCTCCGAGATCGCCCAAGCGATCAGAGCGGCGGCTAAAGGGCAGTCCATTCTGGAGTCACAGGTCGCCTCCAAGATCATGAATCGTTTTCGTCAGCCTAAGCCGGCTGCAGAACCGCATGAGGAGTTAACCGATCGTGAAATGGAAGTGCTTCGCTTGATTGCGAAAGGTAAATCCAATCAAGAGCTGGCGGATGATTTGTTTATCGGTGTGAAGACGGTAAAGTTTCACGTCACCAATGTTCTGGCCAAGCTAGGTGTAGAAGATCGAACACAAGCCGCCATCTATGCCTTTAAACATGGTTTGGCTGAATAGCAAATAGTCACAAGGGAGCGATACGAATGAATCTATTAAAGCAAATTTGGAGCTGGTTTGGTTCCATTGCCATTTCGTTTATTTTAGTCGTATTTCTTGGTGTTTTCGTGTTCCAATCCACAAAGGTAATGGGACATTCCATGGATCCGACGCTGCATGACAGTCAACGCGTGTATGTATCAAAGCTTTCTCATACGTTTAAATATGAACCTAACTATGAGGATATTGTTATTATCGACTCCAGAGTCGATCTTAAGAGAACCTTCAAGAACGACTTGTTAGACAGCCCATTGCTCAGTTTATTTACGAGTGGTGATGATAAACATGTCTGGATCAAACGGGTGATTGGTAAGCCGGGAGATCAATTGGAGCTTAAGGACGATAAGATGTACCGCAACGGCGTGCCACTTGATGAGCCTTACATTAACGAGGCAATGAGGGCTAATGGGAACAAGAAATGGACAGTGCCTGTCGATCATATTTTCGTGATGGGAGATAACCGAAATAATAGTATGGATAGCAGAGTGATCGGATACATCCCTCTTGATCATGTATTAGGTAAGAAGCTATTCTAATAAAAGCGACCCTCTGGGTGAGCATGCATGTGCATGGGCTCATTCGAGGGTCGTTTTTTGTTTATATCAGAAAGTATAAAATCAGGGTTGTTTTTTTGAGAAATTGATATAATTTAATAATATGATATGTTGCATAATTAAGACTGTCGATTGATTCAATATGTCTCTCATAACTGGTATTCAAAGCTCTAAAATTTGATTTTAGAGTCATTCTAGCTTTCATGAAGGCAAATGGGCTATAGCGGTTACCAATGTTGTATTTTGTTCAACAATTTGCACCCCTAAAGGCGATTTTGCAACTTGAAGTTGCAGTTTGTACAACATTTTGAGCCCATTTCTTGCAAAATGACCTTTATAGGACTAAATTGTTGTACATGATGCAACAATAGAGGGGAAAAGGCGAGATTTAGGCAGTAATTGTTGCATTTTCTACAACATCAATCTACGGCAAATAGGGATTCTCATTTCGGTCGATCATCTTCGAACGACATCGATAGAGGTTTATCTCGACACGATTCAAGTGTACCTGTGTACCATCCAGAACATTTTTAACAAGATTTATGCAATTCTGAATTGTCACTCACATCTGAATATCAAGCAGCAATCCACTCATCGGTACCGGCAGATAAGCTTGGAGCTGAGATCGATATTGGCCGTAAGGCTTAAGCTGTGAACGAGACATTTGGAACAACGACTCCGATGGCAATTGCTGCAATTGTCCTATCGAATTCGAGAGTGTGGCGGCGAAGTTTGTAATGCTGCCAAGACTTTTTAACGTGGAGCTAGATTGGTTCTTAATTTGATCTTGAAGTTGATCTTCTTTGAGTTCTAAACTTCCGTCATCCAGCTTTGTTATCCCAATCTCTTTCAGAGAATAGGGCTTAGCGGCTTGCTCTAGTCCTATGAGAAGAGAACGATTCAAATACTCTGGAGAATCCCGCAAACTGTCCTGAAATTCATTATATGTATGTACGAATTGACGTATAGGTTCAATGATGGATTCGCTATCGGCTTCTGACGAAAGTGGTGTTGCCTTGTAAGCAATAGCAGAAAGTCGAGACTCCACCAAGGATTGTGCCGATTGTTTAACGTTCTGTGCAGATTGAACAAATTCGGCTACACCTTTCGCGGCAGACTGAGCGTGTTGTTTGTAGGCTAACTCTTCATAAGGCATGTCAAGAGGACGTCGAATGGTACTTGATTTACCTCCAGCAATACCGCTTACCGCGCTTACCCGGTAGTAGTCTTTGTGGGTTTGATAGCTGTTCAAAGCCATGATTGGGGGATATGCATAAATCATGGAGATCACCTCATTTTCGCTTAATCATAGTATAGCATTCGTAAGGGCTGGGGTAAATTGGTACTTGCTTTGTTAGAATAGTTAAAAAAAGCTGCCTAATCAAGCGGAGTCATTTGCAGTCTTGCCAACATAAGATAGCATTATTGCTTCTTGTGGAGGCGGTGCCAAGTGATACGCAAACGAATGGCTTCCATTGACGATCGAGCGATTCATCGATTAGTCGTTGAACAGTTAGTACCCTTTTCTAGACTTTATGACACAGGTACTTCTGTAACATTTTCAGAAATACGGAAGAGACTGAATCAGAACAAAACGTTTGTTACTGCCAAAGGGTATAAACAGCCGTTCGGATTCATCACGATGATTCGTAAATCGAGTGTGTTATTCATTGATATGCTAGCCATCGATTCTCGTGAGCAAGGGAGAGGCTGGGGACAGCAGCTTATGAAGGTCGCCGAAGAGTATGGGAAAAGTGAGCGCTGTGTGACGGCTGAACTTTTTGTTGATGAAAGCAACCCTAAAGCGATTCAATTTTACTTACGCAAAGGATACGAAGTCCATTCGTTTATTCCCGAGCTAAGCTGCTATAAAATGAGTAAGAAATTGAGAAGATAAGACAAAGGGCTGCAGATGATGGTTTCATCCACAGCCCTTTCATCATTCACTGAACATAGCTGCAACGTTTTCGAGTTGAATATCGATTGCGCCTCGATAGCCAGGGGCCGCGCCACCGAAGCTTAAGAGAGGAAGGCCAAAGGAAGAATACCCCTCTGCTGCTGTACCCGAGAATGAGGTTTGATCTGGGGATTTTGCTTGCTTCGCTTTAACTGTTTTTGATTTGGAAATGGTTTTTTTGGTTTTCTTCGTTGTCGTGTTGAGCTTTGGAGTGGCATCATCATTCAGGATCAGCTTGTTTTTTTCAATACGACTTAATACACCAAAGATTTCGGAGCCATCGTTTAAAAATATTAGAACAGGCTTTCCGTAAAAGCTTTGACAGGTTTTATCAGTAATCGGATATATAGGCTGCATCGTATCTTAGCACCTCCGTGTTATTGTGTACTTTCAGCCTATTCATGGCCGGGCGGAACGGTATAGACGAATGTCTATATTCTCATAAGAAAAAGTTATGAGAGAAAGTTCTCAGAAAAGTTGAATAGCTTGACTATTTTAGGTATGCTAAGCATATTAACTAATCCTAATAGAGAAAGAATGATGCATAGATGAGTGGAGCTGTGTTTTATATTTTCGGAGCAACGGGCGATTTGGCGAAAAGAAAACTGTTTCCTGCTTTTTATAGCCTATATCGTGAAGGAAAGTTAGGAGAAAATTTTGCCGTAGTTGGTTTGGCTAGAAGACCTCGTACGAATGAACAATTTCGTGATGATGTAAAGCATTCGATTGAGAATTTTGCCCGTTATAAAGTGACGGATGAGGCGGAATGGGATCGATTCGCGCAGCGTTTTGAATACATGTCATTGGATATCAATAATGTTGCTGGTTTCCATGAACTTAATGTACTGACAGCAGAACTGGATGAGAAGTATCAGACCGGCGGGAACCGCTTGTTCTACCTGGCTCTGGCTCCAGAGCTTTTCGGTAACGTATCGTACAACTTAAGTGAAGGTGGATTGCTCAAAACCAATGGCTGGCACCGTCTTGTTATTGAGAAGCCGTTCGGTTACGACCTGCCATCTGCTGAGCGCTTGAATGGACAACTTCGTCAAGTATTTGAAGAGCAAGATATTTACCGCATTGATCACTACTTAGGTAAAGAAATGGTACAAAATATTGAGTTCGTTCGTTTCGCGAATGCCTTCTTTGAACCACTTTGGAACAACAAATACATAGCTAACATTCAAATTACGTTAAGTGAAACTGTCGGCGTTGAAGAACGCGGCGGTTATTATGATCATTCTGGCGCCCTGCGAGACATGGGTCAGAATCATATGCTGCAAATGCTGATGATGATGGCAATGGAACCGCCAAGCCGTCTGCATCCGGAAGATATCCGTGATGAGAAGGTGAAGGTCCTGCGTTCCCTCCGCTTATTCGAATCCGGCGAAGATGTTCGTGCGAATGTGGTCCGCGGTCAATATGCGAGTGGCTCATCCAAAGGCAAAGCCCTGCCAGCTTACCGCGAAGAAGATTCGGTGAATCCGCAATCGACAACAGAGACTTATTTCGCAGCCAGGGTTCACGTGGATAATTTCCGCTGGGCAGGTGTACCTTTTTACATTCGTACGGGTAAAAGGCTGCCAGTTAAAACGACGGAGGTCGTTGTAGAATTTAAGAATATCCCGAATAATGTGTATTTGGCTAAGAAGCATGAGTTGGAGCCGAATTTGCTTGTTTTCCGTGTGAATCCGATGGAAGGCATCTATCTGAAAATGAATGCGAAGCAGCCGGGGTCGGAAGGCGTCATCGTACCAGTAGCGATGGATTTCTGCCAAAGCTGTCAGATCGGTATCAATACACCGGAAGCTTACGAACGCTTGCTTTATGATGCAACGCGTGGAGATTCCACGTACTTTACCCGTTGGGATGAAGTGGCGCTTGCTTGGTCCTATGTGGATCGTATTGCAGCAGCATGGAGTGAGAAGACGGAAGATCTGAAACACTACCCAGCCGGATCTTGGGGGCCTGAAGAGGCATCGAAACTCCTAAGCGATGACGGCTTCAAGTGGTGGCCGATTAACGGTCAAAATGAAGGTGAAGTTGATTGGGAAGCCGTTCAAAAAACAACGGTTTTAACCTAGTTGATTCAACCTTGACAAACGCGCTCGTTATGGACGGCGTAAGCCGTTTATCCTTGAGGTAACAAGCTTAACATCCAACTGGCGACTCTGCCTGTTGGATTTTTTTTGTGGTATAATAAATATTACGGAGTAAATTTTACTATTCATTACATGAGGTGCGTATATGTCACGAAGAGCTTTTATCAGATGGCTGCTGGCAATAGGGGCTGCACTCGTTGGTTTAAGTGCGATTTTTAGTCAAATGGTGAAGAAAAAGTTTATTCCAGATGCTCAGCCCGCCCTATCATCTGTGAAACCAGAGCCTTCTCAATCCGTGGCACAATCTTCGGCAGAACCCTTGCTGACAGGTCCCCTCATGTCCTATTTTATATTAAGCGACCTTCATATCAGTATAGGTGATGCACTTACGGGTAAGAAATTAAGACAAGCGCTTGATGATATTACACATTTTGACGGACCTGTTGATGCTATCATGCTAACAGGCGATCTGACGGACACAGGAACGGAACAAGATTATAAGGAGCTGCGTACCATTGTAAGTGAATATAAACTTCCGCCTGTTCATGCGAACATGGGAAATCATGATTATTACTCCATCTGGATTAATAAAGCGAATAACTGGGATCAAGCAGCTGTTCCTAACGGCAAAAGTGACGCGATGAGCCGAGAGTCGTTCAAGAAGTTTTTTGGTTACAAGCAACTCTACAATGATTTTACGACCAAGGGTCACTCCATCTTGCTGCTTTCACAAGAAGCGTACGTGCAGGAGAAGCCAGAGGTCGGTGAGGGAGCTTGGTATTCCGATGAGCAGCTGGAATGGTTTAAAGAACGGGTGAAAAGCCTCTATCAACCAGGAAGACCACTGTTCGTGATGACGCATCAACCGCTGCCAGCCAGTGGCACAGATGGAGGATCACATCAATTAATACGTGCAATCAAGTTCCGCGAGACGTTAAAGCCTTATAAGAATGTGTTCGTGTTCTGCGGACATCGCCATCAAGATTTCCAGAATGGGACACCGCATTATGTGAAGGAGTCTTTCCATTATTTCCACAATGCTTCGGTTGGAAGAACGCTTAACCGTGCGTACCAGCAAGAAGCCAAAAATAAAGCACAGGGCATCTATGTGCAAGTATTTGCGGATAAGGTCGTCGTGCGCGGCCGAGAGTTTAGCAATCGAACTTTCCTAGATGAAGCGAATTGGAGTATTGATTTGCAGAAAGTTCAAGCCTAATTCATAGTAAGCTATTAAATGCATGTTTAAAAAGCTCGCTTTCAGAACCGAGAAGGTTGGACGAAGTCCGGAGAAGGAGGAACGGAGCGTAGAGATTTGCTACGTGAGTACCGGACTTCCCGGTTTCGTTCAAGATTCGATGCCGAGATGCTTCCTGAATAACTTCGTTATCAAAGTGAACTTTTTAAACTACCTCTATATGTAAAACAAGAAGGGAATAATCTAACAGATGACAACTCAACTCACTAAACTTCTCGCAACAGAAGTCGCTAAGCGACGTACGTTCGCGATTATTTCTCACCCGGATGCGGGTAAAACAACATTAACCGAGAAACTGCTGTTATTCGGAGGCGCGATTCGCTTAGCCGGAACGGTCAAAGGACGTAAGGCTAGCAAACATGCGACATCCGACTGGATGGAAATCGAGAAGCAGCGTGGAATTTCGGTAACGTCCAGCGTTATGCAGTTCGACTACGAAGGGCATCGCGTGAATATTCTGGATACACCTGGTCACCAAGACTTCAGTGAGGATACGTACCGAACACTTACCGCTGCAGATAGTGCGGTGATGCTGATCGACGTAGCCAAAGGGGTCGAGATGCAGACGAAGAAGCTATTCCAGGTGTGTAGAATGCGCGGAATACCGATCTTCACGTTTATTAACAAAATGGACCGCGAGGGCCGTGATCCGTTTGAACTCTTAGAGGAATTAGAAGAAGTACTCGGTATTCGTTCGTATCCAATGAACTGGCCGATTGGTTCGGGTAAACAGTTCTGTGGGGTTTACGACCGCGGGAAATCACAATTAGAGCTGTATCAAGGTGAAGATCATAAAGAGATTCAAGTGCGCAAGGTGGATGGTGTTGATGATCCATTAGTGAAGCAAATTGCCGGCGAATTCTTGCACAAACAATTAAGCCAGGATATCGAGCTGCTCGATATAGCCGGGGATCCGTTTGATATGGAGAAAGTGCTGCAAGGTGAGCTTACACCTGTTTTCTTCGGCAGTGCGGTGAACAACTTTGGTGTGCAGACGTTTCTAGAGAACTTCCTTCAGCTTGCGCCAGCGCCTGAGCCCCGCAACAGCACAGTAGGCATCATAGAGCCTACCAAAGAGAAATTCTCAGGTTATGTATTCAAGATTCAAGCGAATATGAATCCAGCTCACCGCGACCGTGTGGCTTTCCTGCGAATCGTTTCTGGTAAGTTCGAGCGTGGTATGTCCGTGAAACATGTTCGACTTGGCAAAGACATTAAGTTAGCTCAGCCGCAGCAATTTTTGGCGCAAGACCGTGACATCGTTGAAGAGGCATTCCCGGGCGATATCATCGGCTTGTTTGATCCCGGTATTTTCCGGATCGGGGATTCCTTAAGTGAAGGGGAAGCGGTCGTTTTCGACGAGCTGCCTACGTTCTCTCCGGAGCTGTTCAGCAAAGTTTCGATCAAGAATGCTTTGAAGCAAAAGCAGTTCCTCAAAGGGATTGATCAATTGACCGAAGAAGGTATGATTCAAGTATTTACCACGATTGGTTTCGAGGATATGATTCTTGGCGTAGTCGGTCAACTGCAATTCGAAGTGCTTGAACACCGGATGAAATCCGAATATGGCGTAGACATTTTACTACAACGTCAGAACTATCAGTTCGCTCGTTGGATTATAGACGAGAAGCTGGATCCGAGTAAATTCCGCATTAACTCACAGCTGGTAAAAGATAAAAAAGGGAATTTCGTAGGCTTGTTCGAGAGCGAGTATGCGCTGCGATCTTCGATCGAGAAAAACCCGACTGCTAAATTTTTAACTAGCGCTCCATAAGTGTTGTAATTGAAGAAGAGGCTGTTTCCAGAACTTAATCTGGGAACAGCCTCTTCTTTCTATTTTGTCGCCAATGGATGGTTTGCTTCATACAATAGGTACGGGTTAATAAGTTGTCATTAAGCTAGCCCTAAGGAAGTGAATTAGAGACGTGCACCTCTTAATCATTGCTCCTGAACAAATTCCAGTACCGCCAGTTCTAGGTGGTTCCGTCGAAATATGCATTCATTCCATTGCACGGGAGCTTGCCAAAATGCATCAAGTTACCGTTATTTCGCGGCAGCATCCTAGGTATAGCCATATTTCGCGGCGAGGTCAACTTACGATAATAAGAGTACCTACGGGAAGCTCTCATACGTACTTGAAGGAAGTGCTTAAGGCAACCAAAGGAAAGACATTTGATTGGATTCAAGTTGATAACAGACCCCAGTATGCTGCCGTCATCAAACGCCATTTTCCGAAAACGCCAGTATCTTTATTCTTACATTCCTTAACTTTCGTAAAGCCGCCCTATGCTTCTGTTCGTAGATGCTCCAAGCATTTGAATAAAGTGGATTGTATTATAACTAACAGCAGTTCACTCGCAGAGGAGCTAACAAGACTGTATCCGAAACAACGAGATCAGCTTCACAAGATTTACCTCGGGACCGAATTGGCTAGATTTTGCCCAAAATCGGAGAAAGCGAGGAGACGTTTAAGAAGAAAGTATCGGGTTAGCAATAACGGTTTTCAGATCCTTTATGTCGGCCGACTTATCCATCGCAAAGGCATCCCTACTTTAATTCATGCTGTTCATCTGGCTAGAAAATCGATCCCTGGGTTGAAGCTGTTGATTGCTGGGGGCGAGCAAGGTAAGGGTTTCAAGGCGCTGCTTAAAAGGAAGGCTAATACGCTTGGAGTGCCAACAAAGTTTCTAGGTAATATTCCGCATCGAAAGATACATGAAGTATATGGACTCGCGAATTGTTTCGTTTGTCCTTCACAAAAGCATGAGGCATTTGGATTGGTGAATGTGGAAGCGATGGCTTCTGGACTTCCAGTTATCGCCTCGGATATTGGAGGAATTAAAGAGGTCATTCAGCATGAACATAACGGGGTTCTGATTAAAGAATTTCGAGATCCTCGCGCATTCGCACGGAGTATTGTGGCGGTGGCCGAACGGAAAGAATGGGCAGAGGGTTTAGCCAAACAGGCGCGGAGCGATGTCAAAAAGCAATTCAGCTGGCAGGCCACAGCACAATCTTTGGCCGACTTCTATAGACTGAAGCTGGAGGCAAAACATGAAAAATACGTCAAGGAAACCGGTTCGTCTTAGTAGAGCAAGGTACGTCACTAGCAAAATTGGCAAAACAAAAGCAATTGAATCAAAGGAAAAGCTGCGTCAATATGTTCCGACCACTAAACGAATGAATCAAGAGACACTAAGGGAAATGCTTAACCAATACAAAATGGTGTATATTAAACCCAATGTAGGTATGTTTGGAAACGGTGTTATACGTGTGGAAATGGCGGAGGAGGGGGCAGAAAAGCCATATTCGTATCAGTCAGGCGTTCGATTAAAACAGTTTAGAACATTTGATGAGATGTATGCATCCATCAGTAAAGTGACGAAAAAACGGCATTATTTAGTACAAAAAGGGATTCATCTGCTCAAATACAAAGGAAACCGGTTCGATCTTCGTGTTATGGTTCAACAAACGCCTCTTCACAAATGGGAGACTACGGGTGTAATAGGCAGAGTAGCCCATCCTAAAAAAGTGGTTACTAATTTCCACAATGGGGGAACATTGAAGCCGGTGGAAACGCTGCTCCACAAGTATTTGCCTTCAAGTAAGCGAAAGGTTTATGTCAAGAAGCTGCATGTTCTGGGGTTGCAGATTGCTAAGGCGATTAACACGCGTTATAAAGGGGTTAAGGAGATCGGTGTCGATGTTGCCTTGGACGATAAGCTGCATCCATGGATTCTTGAAGTAAATACGAGTCCTGATCCCTATATTTTTCGAAGATTGAGCGATAAACGTATTTTTGCCAAAATGAGACGTTATGCCAAAGCTTACAGCCGGTTATGAAATCATAACCGGTCTGTTGTTATTCCTATGAAAGGTTTGCTCAATTTCTATAGCGGATACGGGAGGACTTAATAAATAGCCTTGAATCGTCGTGCAGGTTGTTTCTTTCAATATTTCAAGCTGGCTCCATTCTTCTACGCCTTCTGCAACCACCTGCACTTCAAGAGCATGGCCGAGATGGATAATAGCATTTGTAATGGCCCAATCATCTTTATTGCTATGTATATTTTTAACAAAAGAACGGTCAATTTTGAGACAATGGATAGGGAATTGTTTCAAGTAATTAAGTGATGAATAGCCAATTCCGAAGTCATCGATCGAGATCGAAATCCCTTTCGTACATAGCTTATCCAGTACCGCGACGGTTGTATCCATATTTTGCATAATGGAGCTTTCGGTAATTTCAAATTCAAGAAAGGCAGGGTCGACGCCGGTTTGCTCAATAATCTGAATGGCCTTATCAGAAAAGGACTCATCTTGAAATTGGCAAGGGGAGATATTTACAGCAATTTGATAGTTCAAAATACCGGCCTCCAGCCATCTTGCTTTTTGGAGACAAGCCTCGCGGAGCACCCATTCACCAAGCTGTAAAATCAAACCGCTCTCTTCAGCAAGCGGAATAAACTCGTTTGGAGCAATTAAGCCGAGCTTCGGGTGATTCCAGCGCACCAACGCTTCCAAACAAATAATGTTTCCAGTGGAGAGTTCAAGACGTGGTTGATAGTATAAGATGAGTTGATTCTCAAGTATAGCCTTCCGCAGCTCAGTTTCCATCTGAACCTGATTGGAGAACCGCTGCACGTGCGATGAATGATAGGTGACAAGCTTGTTCTTACCTGTACGCTTAGCGGCTAGGAGAGCTTGATCAGCTTGATGCAAGGCTTGTTCGATCGTAGCAAGCGATATGTCGACAGCACTCATACCTATACTCACGGTAATATAACATTCTTGATCCATTACGATGAAGGATGTAACAAAAACGTGCTGGATGCTTTGAATGGTTTGGGAAAGCTGATCTTGGGTATTAGCATGTATAAGGAGAGCAAATTCATCATCTCCTGATTGAACAACAAGATCACAGCCGTGTATGGTCCGCAGACGATTGCCCACTGCTTCCAAAAGGAGATCGCCAGACTTGTATCCGAGCGAGAAATTAACTTGGCGAAACCGGTCAATATCAAGGATGAGAAGAGAACGTAAAAGGGCTGTGCGCTTAACATGATATTGACTTTCAATAGCCTGCTTTAATAATGCTTGAAGTCGCTGTCGATGGTGAATGCGAGTGATTATTTTCTTACCCCTAAGAATACCTAATGCTGCCGATGCGGCGAAGTGAAAAAGGCGCCAGACTGCTTTCATTGCTATCACTCATTCCCACATCATAGTTGTCCACTGTACCCCTTATCATAAGTCCAAATGCGAACAGTAGACAAGATTATAAATTAGTTATTTTTACAAATAATAGCAAATTTCTTGGTTAACTTTATGTAAAATTGATGAAAATGTCGAATTCTGTTGAATAAAATACTCAATAATTTTGTATTGACATGAATGGCTGTTGAATGAGAAAATGTACGCGTGTACATTGTTAGTTTAATGAATGAATTATCGGAGGCTTATGCATGGTGACGAGAAAAGAGGTTGCTGAACTAGCAGGTGTTTCAGAGGCGACCGTATCCCGTGTATTCAATGGGTTAGGCCCCATGAAGCCTGCTACGAAAGAGCGTGTACTTGAATCTGCTAAACAGCTCAACTATCATCCAAATGCTATTGCGCAAAGCTTCGCTCGGAGGCGCAGTGGTAATCTTGGCGTTGTGCTGCCCTATATGCCCAAAGTGCATCTCTTCTCAGCCTTTTATTTCGCGGAAATATTAAGCGGCATAGGGGAACAAGTAAGGGAGCAGGGCTACGACATGCTGCTGTCACTTTTAACACCGGATGAGAGTTTGGATTACACCCGACTTTATCGCTCGCAGAAGGTGGATGCTTGTGTCATCCTGGGTTCAAGGGATACTCCTCAGCAGCGGGAATCGCTAATGCAGCTGCAGGCGCAGGGATTACCTTTTTGTTTGGTCAATCAAAGCTTCGAGGGGTTAACCTTTCATGAGGTGGATGCGGATCATGTAGAAGGCAGTTATAGCGCTGTTCGGCATTTACAGGAAGAGGGCTATCGGAAGATTGCTTTTCTGAACGGTTCGCCCCAGTATTCGAACTCTGGCGATAGACTTCAGGGCTATAGGAAAGCAATGAGTGAAGCAGGTTTAGCAGTTCCGCCTGAGCTGCTTCTTGAAGGCAATTACAGCCGTAAAAGCGGTTATGAAGCGGCATCAGGGCTATGGGAACATCGGGATCAGGTGGAAGCGGTATTTGCGGCCAATGATCGGATGGCGATCGGTTTGATGCAAGGGCTCCGTGAGCGTGGTTGGATCGCTGGGCGCGATTTCGCTATTATTGGCTGCGATGATTCGGATGCTGCTAAGCTCAGCGATCCACCGCTAAGCAGCATCAATGTGCCTTTCTACGAGATGGGCAAAGAGGCGGCACGCAGTGTGCTGGCGGGTTTGCTGCATGGGGAAGGCACGAAGGAAACACGAATCAAGCTGCCAACCCGATTAGTTGTGCGAAAATCATCGAGAGCAATCATCATAAATGATTAATTGTTATAAGGATGAAAGAACTCAAGTTAATGCTTAGCTAGTTTTGCTAAGGCATCACTCTAAGGAGGCGCACTTTTATGAAATCATTCAATATCGGTATGGTTGGCTATAAGTTTATGGGTAAAGCACATAGTCATGCTTATAAGGATTTGCATATGTTTTTCCCGCAGACAGCGGTACCGAAGATGAAGCTAATCTGCGGTAGAGATGAAAGCGGTGTCAGCAGTGCAGCCGAACAATTCGGCTGGGACGGGTATGTCACCGACTGGCGCGAGCTGGTCACGCATCCCGATATCGACATCGTCGATATCAATGCACCCAGTGATGCGCACAAGGAAATCGCCATTGCTGCGGCGAAGGCCGGCAAGCATCTATTCTGTGAGAAGCCGCTGGCGCTGACCCTTGCCGATTCAAGGGAAATGCTGGAGGCGGCTGAAGCAGCCGGGGTGAAGCACATGGTGGGCTTCAACTACAGGTTTGCACCTGCGGTGCAGCTCGCGAAGAAGCTCGTCGAGAGCGGCCGCCTCGGCGATATCTATCACTTCCGCGCCTGGTTCCTGCAGGATTGGATCGTAGATCCAACGTTCCCGCTGGTCTGGCGGTTGCAGAAGGAGATTGCCGGCTCTGGGTCGCACGGCGACTTAGGCGCGCATCTGATCGATCTGGCGCACTTCTTAGTCGGTGACATGAGGGAGGTTATCGGCATGAGTGAGACGTTCATTAAGGAGCGGCCACTGCCGACTTCGATGACGGGGCTTAGCGCCAAAGGCAGCAAGGATGCACCGCGCGGACCGGTAACGGTCGATGATGCGACACTGTTCATGGCACGCTTCGCGAACGGGGCGCTCGGCAGCTTCGAGGCCACTCGTTTTGCGCCAGGGCACCGGTGCACGAATTCTTTTGAAATTAATGGCAGTAAGGGCAGTGTGAAGTTTGATTTTGAACGGTTGAATGAATTGCAGGTTTATTTTACAAGCGATGATGAGGATGTACAGGGTTTCAGACGAGTTCTGGCGACGGATCCGTCCCATGCTTATATGGATGCATGGTGGCCTGCAGGACATACGATTGGGTATGAGCACACATTTGTCCACGAAGTCGTTGAGCTGATGAACGCCCTTTCGGAAGACCGTCAGCCGGTCCCGAATTTCGTAGATGGTGTGAAGTGTCAAGAGGTGCTGGAAGCGGTGGATCAATCCATTGCGCAGCGTCGTTGGGTGAGTATTAGCGAAGTCTAAGGATAGATAAGTAGGAGAGGGGATTTGGGCAGTGAGTAAACAAGCATTGATTGTGTGGGGTGGCTGGGACGGTCATCAGCCTGAAGAGGTGGCTGGTATTTTCGCAGGGTTATTGCGTGAGGAAGGCTTTGGCGTAGAAGTTTCGGATACACTGGACAGCTTCAAAGATGCAGAGCGCTTGGCGGGCGTTGATCTTATCGTTCCAGTATGGACCATGGGTAAAATCGAAAGTGAGCAGTTGAATCCGTTAATCGCTGCGGTAAAAGAAGGCGGAACTGGCATTGCAGGTTGTCATGGCGGCATGGGAGATTCCTTCCGTAATGAAGTGGAATATCAATACATGGTTGGCGGTCAATGGGTAGCGCATCCTGGGAATGACGGCGTTACGTATACGGTTCGAATCAAGGATCGGGGGCATCTATTGACGGAGGGCATGGAAGATTTCGTTGTTGTCTCGGAAAAGTATTACATGCATGTGGATCCAGCCATTCACGTACATGCGGTTACAGACTTTGACGATGTGGAGATGCCGGTTGTTTGGACCAAAACCTATGGAGCGGGCAAGGTATATTATAACTCGCTGGGTCACCAAGCTAACATCGTTCGGATGCCAGAAACACTAGAATTAATGCGTCGCGGCTTACTGTGGGCAACACGATAATGATTAGGGGGAAGTAAGAGATGAGTAAGAAGAAAGTTGGTATTATCGGTTGCGGAAATATTAGTGCAGCCTATATGAAAAATATTCCTAACTTTGAGCATTTGGAGCTGCTCGCGTGTGCCGATATTGATTTGGACAGAGCAAAGGCTCGTGCGGAGGAATTCAGCATTCCTCATGCGTACACGGTTCAAGAGCTATTGAATGATTCGAATATTGATATTGTGATTAATTTGACGATTCCGGCAGCGCATGCCGAAGTCTGTATTCAAGTGTTGGAAGCGGGTAAACACGTGTATGTGGAGAAGCCGCTTGC
Organism: Paenibacillus sp. Soil724D2; assembly: GCF_001427935.1. Lineage (NCBI taxonomy): Bacteria > Bacillati > Bacillota > Bacilli > Caryophanales > Paenibacillaceae > Paenibacillus > Paenibacillus sp. Soil724D2. Next base: position 277,454 of record NZ_LMRY01000023.1, on the reverse strand, counting down.
TGTTACCCGTGAAGAAGGTTTGCAGATCCTAGAAGTTGCGCGCCGTAAGGGATTACTGGTTGGCAGTGCACCGGATACATTCCTCGGAGGAGGTATCCAAACGTGTGTGAAGCTGATAAATGACGGCTGGATTGGCACACCAATTGCAGCAACGGCATTCATGATGGGTAAAGGCCATGAGCATTGGCATCCGGATCCTGAATTTTATTATGCAAAAGGCGGCGGCCCTATGTTCGATATGGGTCCTTACTACTTAACTGCGCTTGTGGCTTTGCTGGGTCCTATCCGCCGAGTAACCGGATCGGCTGCCGCTAGTTTCCCGGAGCGCACCATTTCTAGTGAGAAGAAACGTGGGCAAAAAATAACGGTAGAAACACCAACGCATATTGCGGGTGTACTGGATTTCCATAGCGGAGCGATTGCAACGCTTGTAACAAGCTTTGATATTATGGGCGGCACTCAGCTGCCGAACATTGAAATCTACGGCAGTCAAGGGTCTTTACGTGTTCCGGATCCGAATACATTCGGCGGTCAGGTGCTTATTCGCAAAGGAGGTTCAGATTGGGAGCCGATTCCTCTGTCGCACGGTTACAAAGAAAACCACCGCGGTTTAGGTGTTGCAGCCATGGCTGAGGCCCTGATAAGCGGCCAAAGTGATGCACATCGCGCGAATGGGGAGCTGGCGTACCACGTGCTCGAAGCAATGCATGGCTTCCACGACGCGTCTGACTCTGGGAAGCATTATGTGATGCAAAGCAGCTGTGAAAGACCAGCCCCGCTGTCACCTGATTCGGTACTATAAAAAGTTTTAGATGCGGGACTGTTCCTATGTCATATTTGGAAAATTCAGCTCCTACTTATAAATTTCTCAGTCTGCTGCTACTTCTATTGGAGTTAATCCAGTGGAAGTAGGGTTTTAGCGCCCTAAACGTCGATTTCATTGGGGTTACTCCAATAGAAGCACGAATTTTGAAGCCTGAAGATCAATTCCATTGGAAAAAATCCAATGGAAGTATGAGCTTCGTTTGAATACTGCTTCGAATGTCCCAAAAGTTCAATGACTATAAGTGGCTGTCCCAGGTAGATTTATCTACACTTGGGACAGCCACTTTTTTTGTGTTGACACGAAGGTAAAAGTTTTGGGATATGTGAATGCAAAAGCGCCTCAACCGATTATCGGTGAGGGAGGAATGGACGGGAACGGAGGGATTGATTCCACACGTAGAGAAAGTTCAACACAATATTTTACAAAGAAACCGTAGACGACGATCCCGTCTATACGTCATATCCCTTATCACAAGAGAATTCCATTCTTCGAGCCGTTTTGATTGGGGATTCGAAGACTATTTTGTCATCATTAAAAGCATTTAACGAGGCACTAAAACCGGAAAGCACCTCAAAAGAGCATGTTCTGAAATCAACGCTTGCTTTGGTTTTTGCCTTGTATAGATTCTGCATCGAAAAAAACATTAACACAAATGAAGTTTTCGGGCAAAACTTGGCAGAACTAACGCAGGTGGCGCGTGAAGTCTTCATCACACCAGGGTATTTAAATCTATTGTTTAAACAGGAATTAAAAACAAATTTTTTGGAGTATTTGCATAAAATCCGCATGGAGCATGCTTGTGAAAGGCTGAATAATCGCAGTCAAAAATTAAGCGATATTGCACATGAGGTCGGTTACAACGACGAGAAGTACTTTTTTCAGGTTTTTAAAAAGTACATGGGTATGACTCCCAGCCAATATCGGAACAATCTTGACGGTTAATGTCATAGAGAAAGAGAAAGCTGCCTAATGATGGGCAGCTTTTTTGGATTGTCGGTACTGCAAGGGGCTCATCCCACTCCACCGTTTAAATTGTCTACTGAAATGTGATAAATGAGAATAACCCAATAAGGAGGCGATTTTTTTGAGTGGTAGATCGGGCTGCGCAATGAGGACCTTCGCTTCATGCAATTTAAGATCGGACAAATATTGCCGGGGAGACATCCCAAACACTTTGCGAAAAACCTCAAGTCCGTAACCAGAGCTGATCCCAAGTGAGGAAACAATGTCCTCGATCCGAAATTTCTTTTCTAGCGTTTCTTCGTCTATCGGTGAATATGGATTAAAGGATGCTTTGATGGCCTCAGCAATTGCTTTGGCATACTGAACGGAAGTGGGAGGGATGCTTTCATTCTGATCCTGATCCTGTGCCGGACAGACAAATTGAGACAAGATTCCAAATAACTCAAATAAAGCAGCTTGCAAGCGAAATCGATCAGTTGTCGTATAGTCGCGAGGTTGCATGGCCATTTCAACCCAATCATCGAGAACTTTTCGCAGTTTACCATTTTCCTCGGTTTCAGATAAGAAGAGAATCTTAGAGTTTTTGATCATTTCTTGGCGAAATAGGGGGTCATCTACGTTGAAATGGGCAGTGAAATACGTCATGCCTTCCCTGGATATACAACGGTTAGCATGTTTGAATCCTGGCGGAATCAGAATGATATCTCCGGCTTGCAGCAAGTAACGATTCTTTTCCATGACCGTTTCTTGACAGCCCTTTAGAATTAGATTAACTTCAAAGCCAATATGAGATTCTATGGGCATTTCCCAATTGTTTTCCACTTGCTGTAAGTGAGCTCCAAAAAATTTGACATTCCAATCAAACATGGGAAGCCAATTGGCTTTTTCCCAAGACAAATACTGTTTTTCATTAGCCATATGGGTTCACCTTGGTTTTGGGTAAATTTCACGTTGTTTGGACAATCGCGTATAGATCTATTCTCAATCTATAATAAAGAGAGAAAAGGATCAAGTTGTACGAAAAACGGATGGAGGCTATAGATCATGGAAAACGCTAACATACAGTGGATATCAAGTACGAAAGAATCCGTGTGGCAAGAAAAGCCAGTCTCTCATAATGGCAGTGACGCTGCAAACCTTGCATTCACTGATGAAAAATTTCAATTGGTTGAGGGCTTCGGCGGATGTTTCAATGAGTTGGGTTTCGCCGCGCTTGCTCATTTGTCGGAAAAGGAACGCGGGCAGGTTTTACACTCGCTGTTTCACCCGGATGGTGACCATAAGTTTAGTATTTGCCGTCTTCCGATCGGCGCCAGTGATTACGCACTTGAGTGGTATAGTCTAAATGAGACAGATGGAGATTTTGAAATGAAGCATTTCTCCATCGAAAGGGATCTGAAATATTTGATTCCATATATCAAAGAAGCCTTAAGCTATAATCCGGATTTGAAGTTTTTCGCCTCCCCTTGGAGCCCTCCAACTTGGATGAAGTTCCCTAGAGCCTATAACTATGGCACATTACGTTGGGAGAAGGAAATATTAGCAGCATATGCGCTTTATTTCGTCAAATATGTAGAAGCCTACCGCAATGAAGGGATTACGATTCATCAAATTCACGTTCAAAACGAAGTTGTTGCTGATCAAAAATTCCCATCCTGTTTGTGGACAGGGGAACAGCTCCGCGATTTCATTCGAGATTACTTGGGCCCTGCATTCGAGAAGCATGGGATTGATGCTGAAATTTGGCTGGGAACGATTAACGCGCCAGAACCTTGGCAGGAATGGTTGAAAAAATCGTCGTCTGATTTCAATGCCTATGCTTTTACCGTGCTGAGTGATCCTGAGGCTTACAAGTATATTAAAGGTGTCGGCTACCAGTGGGCTGGAAAATACGGAATCCAAAGAACCGTTCAAAGCTATCCGGAACTTCGTTATATGCAGACGGAAAATGAATGTGGAGACGGCACGAATACGTGGGATTATGCCAAATACATCTTTAACTTGTATCAGCACTATTTCACGAACGGCGTGAATGCCTACATCTATTGGAACATGGTGCTTGAGCCGAAGGGACGCAGCACGTGGGGCTGGGAGCAAAACTCGATGATTACGGTAGATCCAGCGACCAAGGCAGCGACTTTCAACCCAGAATATTATGTGATGAAGCACTTCTCACACTTTGTTTCTCCAGAATCAATACGCATAGGGTTAAAAGGTCCTTGGACCGGAAATGCGCTTGCATTTGAAAAGCCGAACGGAGAAAAAGTGGTCGTGATCGCTAATCCGTTTGCAGAAACAAAGAATGTTTGTTTATCAGACGGAGCAAAGGTAAATACATTTGAACTTGAACCGGATTCGTTCAATACAATAGTTTTTAGTGGAGGAAATGGGCGATGAAAGAGCTGCTATATGGTGTTGCATATTATAGAGAATACATGCCCTATGAACGATTGGACCAAGATATCCAGATGATGAAGGATGCCGGTATTAATTTGGTGCGAATTGCTGAATCGACATGGAGTACGCATGAACCGCAGAATGGGGTATTCGAGTTCTCACATGTAGATCGCGTGTTGGATGCGATGTATGAAGCCGGCATTAAGGTCATAGTCGGAACACCCACATATGCAATTCCTACATGGATGGTGAAGGAGCATCCTGACGTACTGGCTGTAACTCCTAAGGGGCCAGGGCGTTACGGTGCTCGTCAAATTATGGATATTACGAATCCAACGTATTTGTTTTATGCCGAAAGAATCATACGGAAGCTGATCGGTCATGTTCAAAATCACCCTGCGATTATTGGTTATCAGGTAGATAACGAGACCAAACATTATCAAACTGCGGGTTCCAACGTCCAGTTCATGTTCGTGAAATATATGAAAGACAAGTTCGGGACCCTAGAACGTCTCAATCAGGAATTCGGGCTGGACTACTGGAGCAACCGAATTAACAGTTGGGAGGATTTCCCTTCCGTCGTTGGTACGATCAACGGCAGTCTGGGGGTGGAATTCGCCCGATTCCAAAGGAAGCTCGTCACCGATTTTCTGGCGTGGCAAGCATCTATCGTTAATGAGTATAAGCGACCAGGTCAGTTCGTCACGCATAACTTTGATTTCGAGTGGAGAGGTTACTCCTACGGTGTTCAACCGGATGTAGACCATTTCGCTGCGTCATCGTCTTTGGATATTGCCGGAGTGGATATTTATCATCCGTCCCAGGATGAGCTGACAGGAACCGAAATTTCATTTGGTGGAGACGTTACCCGTTCTCTAAAAGGAACCAATTATTTCGTATTGGAAACTCAGGCGCAAGCTTTTCCTAACTGGACTCCTTACCCAGGACAATTAAGGCTTCAGGCATTCAGCCATCTGGCCTCTGGAGCTAACATGGTCTCTTATTGGCATTGGCATTCGATCCACAATTCAGCTGAAACCTACTGGAAGGGCCTGCTAAGTCACGATTTGGAGTCGAATCCCGTTTATGAAGAAGCTAAGACCATCGGTAGAGATTTTAACCGATTGTCGCCGCAGCTTGTGAATCTGCAAAAATCGAATCGGGCCGCGATGCTGGTCAGCAATGAGGCTTTGACGGCGATGGAATGGTTCCCTCTGCCCGGGCGTCAAGTCAACTATAACGATATTGTTCGGCTTATGTACGACCAGTTATATAAAATGAATATCGGTTGTGATATCGTTCATCCGGACAGTGATGCGTTGGAGAATTATGAGCTGATTCTTGTTCCGGCATTATATGCAGCGTCAGATGAACTGCTGGAGCGGTTGAACGCTTTCGTCCGAAATGGCGGGCATGTCGTCTATACGTTTAAAAGTGGCTTTACCAACGAAAATGTCAAAGTCCGCACCACACATCAACCAGGTGCTATCGATGAAGCTTGCGGTATCCACTACAGTATGTTTGTGGAGCCGAAATCTGTTTCATTCAAGGGTGACCCTTTTGAAGTTGGACCGGAGGACAACATCGTGAACACATGGATGGAACTGCTTACTCCTACAACGGCAGAGGTATTGGCTTCTTATGACCATCCTCATTGGGGAGCGTATGCGGCTATTACAAAGAACCGCTATGGGAAAGGCACTGCGACTTATATTGGCTGTCTGCCGAGCGCTGCCTTGATGAGTAAGGTGCTGGAAAAGGCAGTCAAAGATGCCGGACTATGGGGGAAGGATCAAGATATCCAGTATCCTCTTATTGTTAAATCGGGCGTTAATGACCAAGGGAAGACCATCCGTTACTATTTCAATTACTCGGACCGTAGCGAGACGTTGAAGTATCCGCACGGTGAGGGGAAAGAATTGTTGAGTGGACAGGCTGTGAAGCAAGGTGAGGTCAGGGAGCTGACTCGCTGGGGAATTGCGATTATCGAAGAAGCGTAACTGATGAGGTTATACAAAGAAGACTAACTAGAGAGGTAGTCTTCTTTTGTTGCGCGTGGCTGCGTATCGATTGGAGAAAATGCATAATTGACTAAACGTTCGGAAATGCCCAATAAGAATTCGTAGAAGCTTCTATTTCGAGAAGAAATGGCTAGTGTGGAAAATGGGAGTCTCTGGAGACTCTTATTTGATGCCGAACACAGCTCAGATTATCAGCGGCTATGCAAGTATCCACGGAGAGTAGAACCGCGTGAGCATGAAGTGAGTTTGGCGCCTCCCACATTTGAGGGGGGGCTTTTTAGTATGGAACAGTACTATAGCTATGAAAAACAGCCTTACGATCAGGGGAGTTTGCATAAAAGCAGAGTAGATGTAAATATAACGATGAAATTAATCGTTAAAGTATTGGTCTTGAGCACAAGCCCAACTTTAACGATGAAAAACATGCTTACGAGCACGATAATTCACATAAAGGCAGGGTAGATGGAAGTATAACGATGAAATTCATCGTTAAAGTATTGATCTTGAGCAGAAGCCCAACTTTAACGATGAAAAACATGCTTACGAGCAGGAAAATTCACATAAAAGCAGAGTAGATGAAAGTATAAMGATGAAATTCATCGTTAAAGTATTGGTCTTGAGCAGAAGCCCAACTTTAACGATGAAAAACATGCTTACGAGCAGGAAAATTCACATAAAAGCAGAGTAGATGGAAGTATAACGATGAAATTCATCGTTAAAGTGATGATCTTGACCGCATAGGATCATTCCACGGAAATAAGAGCCCACAGAGGCTTCTATTTCGTGAAAAAGTGGATAATGTTGGGCGATAAGAGTCTCTAAAGACTCTTATTGGACCGCGAACGTAGCTCATTTGGGTTATTCGGCGGAAATAAGAGCCCCCAGAAGCTTCTATTTCGTGAAAAAGTGGATAATGTTGGGCGATAAGAGTCTTTAAAGACTCTTATTTGACCGTGAATGCAGCCCATTTGGATTATTCCGCAGAAATAAGCCCCCCAGAAGCTTCTAAATTGTGAAAAAGTGGTTAAAGGTATTTGAATTGAAAAGCCGTAATAGGCTAGGTACACTTTGACCTAGTTTATCGATGCAAGATTCGCTCGCGAGGAAAGTCTCTCGATGAAATGAGTATCGACTTTGATCTTAGTGCCAGCACTTTGCTCTAACTCAATCGATTCAATTAGCAGATCCACAGCGAGATAAGCCATGCGCTGCTTTTCCACATGGACGGTCGTTAATTCTGGCGAAACAATTACCGCTTCGGAGATATTGTCAAAACCGATAACGGACACGTCATCTGGTATTCGGTATCCGAGTTCTTGAAGGGTCTTCATAGCGCTGATGGCGATATAATCGCATTCGCAAAATAGAGCAGTCGGCAAACGATGCCCTTCCTTCAGGAATGCGAGCAACTGAGCTTTGAGCGAATCTTGGGAGGATAGGATGGTAGGCGCTACGGAAAATTTGTGGGTATTCAGAATCTCCCTGCCATGTTCTTGAATGGCTGCGGTAAAGCCACGTTTTCTTTCCTCGAAATTATGAATTCTCACATTCGATTCAATATAGCCAATATCGGTATGTCCTATCTCACAGAGATGAGTGCCTGCCTGATAAGCGCCCATAAAATTGTTGATTTCTACAAAATGAATCGGCAGTGTATCAAAGCAGGTGTCTAAAACAACGAGATGCGATTGAAGTTTGTTGGCAATATCTGCGATTTGCTCCTTATTTAAGTTCGTACCTAAAAGGACGACGCCATTACTTTTCTTTTCCTCTGCAACCATCCGAATATCCCTCTCCAAAAACTCCATATCGATGGAGGAAAAAAGTAAGGAATAGCCTTTCGTACGGCATCGTTCCTCAATGAATTGGATAAGTTCCCTAAAAAATGGTTGTTGATAAAACTGCTCTAGTACGATGCCAGAGTTTGATATGACTAAAAAGGTAAGCGATTTAGCTGTATGGTCAATGGATGGGGATTTTGCTCTAGGGAGGTATCCGCTTTCCTGTGCGATTTGCAGGATGCGTTCCCGTGTTTCTGGACTGATTCCAGGCTTTCCACTGAAAGCAAAAGATACGGCAGATTTGGAAACGCCTGCTAATTTCGCAATATCTTCCATCTTCATTATCGGATTCCTCATTTCATGTTAACTAATTCGTTAAGTAAGTTTAGTTTACAACGATTGATAAACATATACAAGTTGAATCTAATTTGTTTAGTTGAGTTTAGTTGAAAACAAACTAAATTTTATTTTAAAATAGCTAAAATAAGTCGTTGACACCAGAAAATCAGGGTGATAGGATGATTTTATAAAGTTTGTTAAGTAAATTGTTTACATCATTAAACACTAAAATTAATTAGAGTTTAGTTATTTCGTTGAATTCTTTCTTACAATGTTTAGTTCTTTATTCATCCATTTATCATTTGACTTTTAGAGGAGAGACATGACATGAAGAAATTTAAACTGGGCTACGCCCCTACCCGTCGTTTTGTATTTAGTGCTGAAGATGCTTTCAAGTATAAGGTTCAAATCCGGGAGAAAATCGAGAGCTTTGGTTTGGACATCGACATCGTGGACTTAGAGGGTCTGAATTCCGAGGGGCTGCTTTATGATGACCATATCAATGCGGATGCGATTATTGAACGCTTCAAAGAAGAAAAGGTGGACGCTGTCTTTTTTCCGCATTGTAACTTTGGTACCGAGGATACCGTGGCACGGGTTGGTAAAGCGCTTGGAAAGCCTGTGTTGTTATGGGGACCTCGCGATGAATCGCCTCTAGAGGACGGTATGCGTTTGAGGGATACCCAATGCGGGCTATTCGCCACAGGTAAAGTGCTGCGCCGGTTTAATGTGCCTTTTACGTATGTGACCAACAGTCGGGTGAATGATCCAGTATTTGAACGTGGATTTATCAATTTCATTGCGGCTGCGAATGTGGTTCGTCAAATGCGTAACCTGCGTATTTTGCAAATTGGACCACGGCCAGCGTCTTTCTTAACGATGATGTGTAACGAAGGGGAACTGCTGGAGCGCTTCGGCATCGAGATTCATCCCATTACGCTGATCGATATTCAACGGACATCGAAACAGATTGAAAAAGGAAGCAGTGCTGAGCTGAATGATGCTATTGCCTACATCAAAGAAAAGCTTGATTACAGCGAAGTTACTGAGGATGACGTGAAACGTATCGCAGCACTGAAAGTAGCTATGAAACAATACGCAACCAAAACCGGCAGTACAGCTATCGCTATCCAATGCTGGTCTTCTCTTCAAGATGCTATGGGAATTATGCCTTGTCTGGCTAATGCGATTCTAACGGATGAACAGATTCCGGTAACCTGCGAAACCGACATTCACGGAGCGATTACCTCCATCATGGTGCAAGCAGCTTCGATGAACCAAGCTCCGACATTCTTCGCCGACTTGACGGTCCGTCATCCTGAGAATCCGAACGGAGAGCTGCTCTTTCACTGCGGTAATTTCCCTGTTTCTCTCTCGGTTGAGGATAAGCCAAAGCTGCGCAAGCACTTCTTGTTCGATGACCATGCGCCAGGTACTCACGAAGGGGAAATCAAAGGCGGCGGAATAACGCTGGCCCGTTTTGACGGCGACCATGGGGAATATCAGTTATTTTTAGGGCGTGCACAGGGTATCAAAGGTCCTTATACACGCGGTTCCTATGTTTGGGTTGAAGTCAATGACTGGTCGTTATGGGAAGAGAAGTTGGTGAAAGGTCCTTATGTTCACCATGCCGTCGGTATACACGCTAATGTGATTCCTGCACTATATGAAGCGTGCCAATATATACCAGGTCTTTCCCCGGATCCCGTGGATCCGACGGTACAAGAAATTCAGGCGTGGCTGCGCGGCTCTGATCTGTAAACCAAGCGTTTGCTTACGAAGCCAGTTTTGCTAAAGCAAAACTCAGTTAGAGCTTACGAAGCTAGTTTTCCTACGGAAAACTCAAAGGAGGATAACATGAATCATACAGAACTGAAAGCAAAGGCTATCCAGATCCGTATGGATCTGCTGAAGATGATACACGGAGCCAAGACAGGACATACCGGAGGCTCCCTCAGTAATACGGATATTTTGACGGCATTATATTATAAAATCATGAAAATCGATCTACAGAATCCGAAATGGGCGGAGCGGGACCGCTTCATCGCTAGCAAGGGCCACTCGGTGGAATCACTGTGGTGCATCCTTGCCGATCTAGGCTTTTTCCCGAAAGAAGAGCTTGAGACCTTCAGTCAATTCGGTACACGTTTGATCGGCCATCCTAATAATAAAGTGCCTGGGATTGAAATGAACACCGGTGCTCTTGGGCATGGGCTTGCTATTTCGGTAGGCATGGCACTTGCGGCTAAACGAGATGGTAAAAGCTATCGTGTATTTTGCCTCATGGGTGATGGCGAGCAGGCAGAAGGCTCTGTTTGGGAGGCGGCTATGGCTGGTCCCCATTTTAAGCTTGACAATCTCGTGGGTATTATTGACCGAAATCGCCTGCAAATCAGCGGCAGCACGGAAGAAGTCATGGGGCTGGAGCCACTTGAAGAGAAGTGGGCGGCATTCGGTTGGAACGTTGTTTCCATTGACGGAAACGATATGGAATCTCTGGTTGAGGCTTTCGGGTCAGTGCCAACTGTACCTGGAAAACCTACCTTGGTCATGGCCAATACGGTGAAAGGCAAGGGCGTTTCCTTTGCCGAAAATAATCCTGCGTGGCACCATCATGTGCCTAACGATACACAGCTTTCGCAAGCATTGGAAGAGCTTTCCGCGGCGCTTGAGCTATTGAGTCAAGAAGGGCAGGTGCGCTAAACATGAATACGATCCCTAACCGTCAGGTTATTTGCGAGACACTATTGAAATTGGCGGAAACCGATCCGGATATTATGGTTCTAACTAGCGATTCCCGAGGTTCCGCGGCTATGGCGCCTTTCGCCAATGCGTTTCCTAATCAATTCGTTGAGGTCGGCATCGCCGAGCAAAATATTGTCGGCATCTCGGCTGGTCTAGCCCATAGCGGGAAGAAGCCCTTTGTCACTTCGCCGGCTTGTTTCTTAAGTATGCGCTCCATTGAGCAGATCAAAGTGGACGTGGCTTATTCTGGAACCAATGTGAAGCTTGTAGGCATAAGCGGAGGAGTTAGCTATGGCGCCCTCGGCATGTCACACCATTCTGTTCAGGATATAGCTGTAGCCCGAGCAATTCCGGGACTTGCGGTCGTATTGCCTGCCGATCGTCATGAAACGAAGAGAATGACTGAGGCTTTAGTTAAGCACCAAGGCGGCGTTTATGTTCGTATTGGAAGAAATGCTGTAGAGGATGTCTACGAATCCGATGACTATGAATTCGTCATTGGCAAAGCGGTGACGTTGCGTGATGGCACGGATCTGACGATCATTGCTACTGGAGAAACCGTTCGGGTAGCTCTCGATACGGAGAAAGCTCTCCAAGAGGTCGGCGTATCCTGCCGAGTCATCAATATGCACACGATTAAGCCGTTAGACGAAGAAGCGATCATTCGTGCTGCCGGGGAAACGGGGCATATCATTACGGTTGAGGAGCACAGTATCTACGGAGGGCTCGGAGCCGCAGTCGCAGAGGTAGTCGTCCAGCATCAACTTGTTCCGATGCGTATTATCGGCATTCCGGATGAACCAGCCATCGCGGGCAAAAGCTCGGAAGTATTCAAGCATTACGGGATCCATACAGATAATCTTAAGCGTGTAGCGCTTGAGATGCTTGGCAAGTAGGTGGGCAGCCCATGATTGAAACCTTTATCCTAGCCATAGATCAAAGTACATCGGGTACGAAGGCTTTGATCATAGATCGTTCCGGAAGTATCATCGCCCGCAGTACGGCCGAACATAAGCAGAGTTACCCGCAATCTGGCTGGGTGGAGCATGATCCTCTTGAGATTTATAACAATGTGAAAAAAACAGCTCATCATGTCATGGAATTGGCCGGCATTGACGCCAATCAGTTAGCCGGTCTGACCATTACTAATCAGCGTGAAACGGCTGTGGTCTGGGATCGAACATCAGGTCTGCCGGTCTATCCAGCTATCGTTTGGCAATGTCAGCGGACAGCGGATCGATGCGCGGCATATAAAGCTGCTAATATGGAAGAGATCGTTCGCGCCAAGACGGGCCTGCTTCTAGACCCCTACTTTTCTGCAACCAAGTGGGGGTGGATATTGGAGCATGCTGAAGGCGCTGAGGAGAAGCTTGGACAAGGGAAGCTTCTGGCCGGGACGGTAGACAGCTGGCTCCTGTGGAAGCTCACGGGGGGCAGCGTTCATGCCACTGATTTTACGAATGCTAGCCGAACGTCATTATTCAATATTCATACGCTAGAGTGGGACAAAGAGTTATGCGAATGGTTCCACATTCCATCTGCCATACTGCCGGAGGTTAAATCCTCCGATGAGATTTTCGGCTATACACAGGATCCTGAGCTATTCTCAGCAAACATTCCTATCTCGGGCATCATTGGTGACTCTCAAGCCGCTTTATTTGGCAATCAATGTTTTGATACCGGTATGGCCAAAGCGACGTACGGTACCGGCACCTCTGTACTCATGAACATTGGCGAGAAACATGATCAGCTTGGAAATGGCTTGGTGACTACCATTGCATGGGGAATGAGCGGAGAGATCACCTATGCTCTTGAAGCAATCATTCGCACCTCTGGCGATACGATCAAATGGGTTCGTGACCAATTGGGCCTTTTTAGCAGTTTTAATGAGATGGAGGAATTGATTGCTCAAGCTCCGAATAACGAAGGTGTATATCTAGTACCGGCATTCGTCGGACTAGGCGCTCCTTATTGGGACCCCTATGCCAGGGCAGCTATTACGGGGATGAGCCGGGGAACCGGGAAATCACATATCATCCGCGCCGCACTGGAAAGCATAGCCTATCAAGTGAAGGATGCGGTAGAGTTGATGCAAGCTGAATCCGGCATCCGGCTGAAAGAACTGCGCGCAGATGGAGGCGCTTCCGATAATACCACGCTTATGCAGTTTCAAGCAGATGTGCTGGAACGCAGCGTCATCAAATCGGAGGTTGCCGAGCTTTCTGCGATGGGTTCTGTTTATCTAGGGGGGCTTGGGGTCGGATTTTGGTTATCGCTTGACGAGCTTAAGAACCGGGGCCAAATTTATTCTGCCTATGAGTCAAAGATGCAGGAAAACATACGTGAACAGCATATCAATGGATGGAAACATGCGGTAGCTTTGGTACTATGCACAACTAAAAAGGCGGAGGCTTAGACAATGACGTTTAATGAAGAGTCGAAGATAGGTCAAATTTGGGCGAGTCCAGCAGGTAGAGCCTTGCTTTTGACATATTTACCTCATCTCAAGGATTCCCCATTTCTTTCGTTCATTAAGAAAAATACGTTGCCATCGTACAATGCGTTCAATCCAGCTTGGACAATAGCACCGGAATTGATGGAGACAATACTCACAGAGTTGTCCCTAATCGAAGTTGAAGCAGAAACGGATGAAGGAATCACTCCAGCCGTCGATTATGAGAACGATGATGTAGCTTTGGGGTCAGCGAGGACCAATGCGCCCGATCAAATTGAAAAATGGGGCGTTTACGAGCTAACGCTTCAAGGGCCGCAACACGGTAATCCGTTCGTGGATGTAAGCTTGGAGGCTGAATTCAATTTCGAAGGCCGAGTTGTCCGTACTCTAGGTTTTTATGACGGGCAAGGTATTTATCGGATCCGTTTTATGCCGGATGCGGAAGGTACGTGGACGTACAGTACCAATAGTAACGCGCGCTCCCTTAGTGGACTGACAGGGCAATTTATATGTACAGCCCCGGATGAGGGGAACCATGGACCGGTACGGATCAAGAATACCTTCCATTTCGCATACGAGGACGGGACTCCTTATATTCCGGTCGGGACCACTAGTTACGTCTGGACCCATCAAGGCGATGAGTTGGAGGAAGAGACGCTGACTACGCTTAAATCTGCCCCTTTCAATAAGATGCGCATGTGTGTCTTCCCGAAATCCTACCAGTTTAACGCGAATGAGCCAGTGTATTACCCTTACGAGGGCTCCCTAGAGGAAGGTTGGGATTATACGCGATTCAATCCTGCCTTCTTTCAACACTTGGAAAATAGAATCTCTGACCTTGGGAAGCTTGGCATCGAAGCAGACTTGATATTATTCCATGGGTATGACCGTTGGGGCTTCTCCGAAATGTCCAAGTCCGCAGATGACCGTTACCTGCGATATCTGACAGCCCGGTTATCGGCTTATCGTCATGTTTGGTGGTCACTCGCCAATGAGTATGATTTGATGTGGAAGAAGGAGACGGAGGATTGGGAACGCTTCGCTAAGATCGTAACAGAGAATGATCCGAATCATCATTTAATATCCATTCATAACTGCTTCGGTTTCTACGATTACAGTCGGCCTTGGATCACTCACTGCAGCATCCAGCGGGTCGATGTTTATCGAACTGCGGAAAATACCAACGAATGGCGTGAGCGGTGGCAGAAGCCAATTGTCATTGACGAATGCGCGTATGAAGGGAACATTGATCAGGGCTGGGGGAACATTTCCGGACTGGAAATGGTGCGCCGCTTCTGGGAAGGCGCCATTAGAGGCGGCTATGTCGGTCATGGTGAAACCTATTTGCATGACGAGGACATCCTTTGGTGGTCCAAGGGTGGGAAGCTTTACGGAAGCAGCCCTGAACGGATCTCCTTCCTGCACAAAATTATGGCAGAGGGCCCTGCAGAAGGCCTGAATCCGTTAAAGTCCGAGTGGGATGCTCCGTCAGCGGGCGTTCCAGATGAATATTACTTGTACTACTATGGCTTTAACCAACCCAGTTTCAGGAAGTACAGCATGAAGCCAGGCATCCGTTACAAAGTGGATGTTATCGACACGTGGAATATGCTCATCAATGAGCAGCCTGGAACTTATGAGGGAGACTTCCGGATCGAGCTGCCTGGGACATCGTATATTGCCGTTAGATTTAGGAAGGTATAGAGATTGATTGACAACAATAATGACATGCAAGCTGACAACAGTTTGCTTGTCATTTTTTGCAATGAACACCGCAGGGTGATTTTGTTCCTGTCTTCGTTGTACAATAGGGAGACCTTACACCTTATAGAGGAGAGCGTCTTCATGCGAAAAATGAAATTATGGCTGAACTCCTTACGTTTCAAGCTTTTCTCTGGATTATTATTCACGATTGTTCCTCTTATCATCGTTTTGCTTATAATCAACCATTACTCGGCTCAAGTCGTTCGCAACCAAGTGGCCCAGTCCAATAAAAACATGCTGAGCTTATACATGGGGCAGATCGACCGCAATTTGCAGGAAGTAGACAACTTCTTGATCAACTTATCCCAAACGAATTTGGATTTACTTGATTTGGATACGGACAGGATTGCCAACGAAAATAATTACATGAAAGCTAAGCTTCGTCTGTTTCAAACAATTAATACCAGTGTCAGCTATTACAAAGGAATCGATTCGTTCTTTATATATTCCAGCCTAAACAAAGATCTGCTAATGACTCAAGGTTTCGGAAGCAGCTTTGATGAACGAAATCAGGTGGCAAATGAAATTGTAAAGATGCTGCAGGATACCACGGTGACTCCAAATGTTTATCGCTGGTATACTTGGCAATCGGAAGGCAACCATTATGTCTATCATGTGATTAAAACCGGTAATGTCTATGTTGGGGCATGGGTAGATGCCAATAAGCTGATGATCCCTCTTCAACTCATTAACCTGGGATCTAACGGTGCGGCGCTTTTAACCTCAGATCAACTAGAACCCATGAGTCACGGAGAATTAATTGAACAGAAAGGCATTCAATTAGCTCTAACCAATCAGGCCTACACACTTTCGGGAACGAATGCGGATTATTTAGTCATGGGGGAACCGTCGAAGAAAGGTAACTTTTATTTATTCGCTTTAATCCCCGAGGAAACCGCACTAGAGAATTTACCTTATCTTCAACGTATTTCTTCCATCATATCGATGGGAGCCATTGCATTTCTGCTGATGTTTGTCTTTTACATGAGAAAAGTGTTCTTGCTGCCGATCAATCGAATCATCCTAGCAATGAGAAAGTTAGGCGATGGCCGTTGGAATTCGCAAATCGAGCATTACCCGACATCTACTGAGTTTAGTATGATGAACGAAACCTATAACCGTATGATTACTGAAATTCAACATCTGAAAATTAATGTCTATGAAGAAAAGTTAATGCATCAGCATGCTGAGCTTAAGCATTTGCAGCTTCAGATCAATCCTCACTTCTTTTTGAATTCGTTGAACATCGTCTACAACTTGGCAACGGTAAAGGATTTCAAATTAATTCAGGAGATGACGAAGTGTCTGGTTGCTTACTTCCGGTTTATGTTCCGAAGTAATTCCTATTTGGTAACACTCAAGGATGAACTGCTTCATACCCAGAACTACTTGCGTATTCAAGAGCTTCGATTTCCGGGGATTTTATCGTATCAGATCGAAGCGCCAGATGCTGTTCTTTCGCTGCAGATTCCTCCGCTTGTCATTCAGACGATGGTCGAGAATGCCATTAAACATGCTGTTAATATGGATGAACAGATTCGGATCGATATCCGGGTGAATACGGAGGAAGACGAAGAAAACCAATGGGTGGTTATTCATATTGAGGATACAGGAGCAGGCTTTCCAGATCCTATTTTGGAATTATTGAAGAGCAATATGGATTTGACTAGTGAAGAAGGGGAGCACATCGGGATCTGGAATGTCAAACGTAGACTACACTTGTTGTATTCCGATAAAGCCGCTATTGATTTCTATAATGAAGTCGGCAAAGGCGCTTGCGTGCGAATCCGCATACCCGCAGATGTTCCACCTACAGGAGGTGAGTAAAATGGTTCAGGTGTTAATCGTCGACGACGAAGTGCACGCAGTGAGGGGATTACAGGCTGGCGTTGACTGGGATAAGCTCCATATTTCTACGGTTCACACAGCTCATAGTATGAAGCAGGCACAAGAGATCTTTGCCACATCTCCGATTGATTTGATGATCTGCGATATCGAAATGCCTCAGGGCTCCGGCATGGATTTATTGAGCTGGGTCAGAGAACATTATTCCCGCACAGAGACGATATTTTTAACGTGTCATTCCGATTTCTCGTATGCAAAGCGTGCGATCCAATTGGACAGCTTCGAGTACTTACTCAAGCCTGTGGATTACGAGGAGCTTGAAGATGTGATCCTGAAGGTTTTGGCCAAAATTAAAAAAGATCAGGAGCTTCTTTCTTTCGAGGAAACGTATAAGCATTATTACCAGCTATGGGAGTCCCATCAGCCACTGATGAAAGAACGTTTTTGGCAGGATCTGATCCAACAAACGATTCCCTCCACCAAGGACAAAATAACGGAGCATTTACAAAAGTATAATTTATTATCTTTGGATGCCATGCGGTTTGTGCTGATTATGATTCGCGTTAGGCGTTGGCATAAGAATCTGAATCAGCGGGATGAACGAATTATGGAGTATGCTTTGAAGAATGCTGCGGAAGAGAAGATTACGCGAAACAATCAGCATACAGCGATCATCTCTCCGGACAATGGATGTTTGCTGATCATGATTCCTTACGAACGCCAACATCAAATGAAGGAGCTTCGAGAGGTATGCGAGGAATACGTGCAATCTTGCAACCAATACTTTTACTGTGATCTATGCTGTTACATCAGCGAACCCGCCTCTCTTCATGAAGTCGTTCCTATGGTGCGTAGAATGGACGATTTGGATCGAGACAATGTCTCTATGGTTAATGAAACCATTGTGCTTTGGGATGTGCGAAAAGGGGAGAGCAGGATAGAGCTCCCATCTTTGAATGACTGGGCAGAGTGGATGAAGCAGGGGTCAAAGGAAAAACTGCTAACTGAAGTTAAGTTATTGTTCAAATCGTTAAGGGAGACCAGAGAAGGAATTGGCGCTCCGCTCTTGCATAGCTTCTATCAAGATTTTCTTCAAATGCTTTTCTTCGTTCTTCAGATGAAGGGATTACATGCGAATAAAGTGTTTGCAGCTAATCTATTCACGGAAAAGCCGGAATTAGTACTAAGATCTATTATCGCTTTGGAAGAATGGGTGCAATACGTCATCGAGGTGGCTATGAATCAGATCCATTCAACGGAAGGGGGCATGTCTGTTGTTGAAAAGGTGAAACAATACGTAGCGGCTCATATTTCCGTATCGGAATTATCCAGGGATGTTATCGCGGCACACGTATTTTTAAACCCCGATTATTTGACACGGGTGTTCAAAAAAGAAACAGGCTTATCCATTTCCGACTATTTGCAGCAGCAGCGGATCCAATATGCCAAGGATTTACTTGCGGGCTCGGATAAATCCATTATCGATATAGCGCTATTAGCGGGTTATTCAAATGTTTCTTACTTCTCGACGCTTTTCAAAAAGGCTGTATGTATGAATCCTAATGAATATAGAAAGCAATTTGAGAAAAGATAGAAAGACTCTGCCCTAAAACATAGGCGTGGAGTCTTTTTTTTCGAAAATGTCGGAAAATCTAAAGTATAAAGTCGTATTCGTGGTGAGCAGCCTAGCTCAACTTCTTCTATACTAAACCTATAAAGAGAAGGAGTTGACACCGGATGAACACCAAAGCAGAAGTCTTATACGAAAAAGCAAAGGTTGTAAGGAAGCCGGGTACGCTGCAGAAGACGTTGAAAACGTTTAAACGCTACCGTGCGCTATTTCTAATGGTCTTGCCTGGTATGATTTATTTAATTATTAATAATTATCTCCCAATGTTTGGGATTGTGATCGCATTTAAAAATATCAACTACCGCAAAGGGATATTCGGAAGTGATTGGGCTGGTCTCAAGAATTTCGAATATTTGTTTAAAACCGCTGATGCCTGGGTCATTACCCGAAATACGATTCTATACAATGGGCTCTTCATTATCATCAATTTGGCTCTGGCAGTCGCTGTAGCTATTTTACTGAATGAAGTGAAAAATCGGTTCATGTCCCGTTTTTACCAGAGTATCATTCTATTACCCTATCTGATCTCGATGGTAATCGTCGGATATTTGGCACTTGCCATGTTGAATGGGGAGAACGGATTTCTTAATCATCATATTTTACCGCTATTCGGAATCGAGCCTATCTCCTGGTATTCAGAACCTAAATATTGGCCATACATCTTAACACTTGTGAACATTTGGAAAAATGTTGGTTACTTATGTATCATCTTCTTGGCAGCCATTGTTGGGATCGATAACGAATATTATGAGGCAGCGACGCTAGATGGCGCGAACAAATGGCAGCAAATCCGGACGATAACACTACCGCTTCTATCACCGGCAATCATTATCATGGCCTTGTTAAGCATTGGTCGCATCTTCTACTCTGATTTCGGTTTGTTCTATCAAGTACCTCTTAATTCAGGCCCGTTACAGCCAACAACGGATGTTATTGACACGTATGTATACCGGGGGTTAATGACGCTCGGCGACATCGGAATGTCTTCAGCAGCAGGATTCTACCAGTCAGTCGTGGGATTCGTTCTGGTATTAGTATCTAACTTTATCATTCGCCGCAAAAGCCCGGAACAAGCTTTATTCTAAAAGAAAGGAGCGTGCTACCATGAAATCGAATCACATGAATCAATACGCGGTCAACCTGATCTTTATTCTCATGTCCTGTGCCAGCATTTTCCCGTTTGTCCTGCTTGTTATGGCCTCCTTTACCGATCAGAAAGCAATTATCAACGATGGTTATTCACTCTTACCAAGTGTGTTTAGTCTAGAAGCCTACAAGTATATGATGAAGAGCTCAACTTCGTTGTTTCGGGCTTATGGCATCACGGTGTTCATTACGATTATCGGAACTGTTGTGGGCTTGGCTATCTCGACGATGCTCGCCTATCCTTTATCACGCAGTGATATGCCGCTTCGCAAAGTGATGTCGTTTCTCGTATTTTTCACCCTGCTGTTTAACGGCGGACTTGTGTCGACCTATCTGATTTACACCGAATTTTTCCATATTAAAAATACGATATGGGCGCTTATCATCCCTGGATTGCTGACGAACGGCTTTTACATTTTACTAATCAGAACGTTCTTCAGCACTTCGATTCCGGCAGCGATAATTGAATCGGCGTATATTGACGGCGCTTCCGAATTCAAGATTTTTTACCGCATCGTGCTCCCGCTTTCATTGCCGATTCTGGCTACCATCGGACTGATGCTGGGTATATCCTACTGGAATGATTGGTTTAATGGATTAATCTTTGTAACCGACAGCAAGCTCTTCAGTATTCAAAATATGCTGAATCGGATGCTTAGCGATATTCAGTTCCTTCAGAAGAGCAGCATGACCAATGCTGCACAAGCTTCTTCGAACATACCGACAGATTCGGTTCGCATGGCTATAGCTGTTATCGGAATCGTTCCGATCTTTTGCGCCTATCCATTCTTCCAGAAGTTTTTTGTCAAAGGTCTTACGCTTGGTGCTGTAAAAGGTTAACGAACGAGGCTACTCTTGAATCCCTTCGGATTCGATTAGTATAGATCAACCATTATTCATATACATTAGGGGGATTATGAACCATGGAAAAGAAATGGAAAAGAGCTAGTGGATTACTAAGTGTTGTTCTTGCAACATCGACCTTGCTTTCAGCTTGCGGCAGCAGCAGTAGTGATGATGGGAATAAAGCAGCGACAGATAGCGCTAAGCCTGCCAACTCCAAGCCATATGAAATCACGATGGCGTATATACAGCTAAATGATATGCCTGAAGCGAATCTCGTGTCTGAGGCAATCAGCAAAATTACCAAAGAAAAAATCAATGCAACCGTTAAACTGGTGCCGATCAGCATTTCTGCTTGGACCCAACAAATGAATTTGATGCTGGCAGGAAGCGAGAAGCTTGATCTGATGGTCTCCTCCTCAATTATTGGCAACTTTGGCAGCCAAGTCGCTAAAGGACAATTAGAGCCATTAGACGATTTGCTTAAGAAGCATGGAAAAGGTCTTGTAGACACGGTGGGAATGGATTTGATTAATGGATCCAAGATCGACGGAAAAGTATACGGGGTTCCAAGCTTGAGGGACATTGGCTCCGATAATGGCATCATTATGAGAAAAGATTTGGTGGACAAGTACAAGATTGATTTGAGCAAAATCAAAACTTGGGCGGATCTGGACCCTGTGTTCCAAACGATCAAAGAAAACGAGCCCGGCCTAGCGCCATTGGTTCAGCAAACGAACACTTCTATGCCGGGAACCAATATGTACAACTCTATCGTGGATACATTAGGGGACAACCTGGGTGTACTTGCCGATCCGGGGAACAGCACCAAAATCGTGAATTTGTTCGAAACGAAGGAATTTACAGATGCTATTGCGTTAGCTCGTAAATGGTATCAAGCCGGTTATATTTTGAAAGATATCGCTACTTCGCAAGAAACAGGAGTTAACTTGGTCAAAGCGGGCAAGGCATTCTCATATACATCGAATATGAAGCCTGGATTTGAGCAGCAGGAAAAGAATTTGTCCGGAAAAGAAATGGTTGCTGTTCGTTTGACAAAACCTTTGCAAACTTCCGTTTCGATTACAGGTTTCATGATGTCGATTACTAAAAACAGTCAAGACCCTGAGAGAGCTATGCAATTCATGAATATGATGTACACAGATAAGGACATTGCTAACTTGGTCTCCCTTGGTATTGAAGGAAAACACTATGTGAAGAAAGCGGATAACATCATTACGCTTCCAGATGGCGTCAAACAAAGCGGTTACCAATTCAACCAATGGGAAGTCGGCAATAACTTCCTAACCTATGTATGGGAAGGTACGGACCCGAAAATTTGGGATTTGACGAAAGCGCACAACGACAAGGCTATTAAATCGAAAGCAGTCGGATTCACATTTAACGTAGATCCGGTTAAAACAGAACTTGCTGCTGCGACTAATGTGATCAATCAATATAAAGTAGGTCTGGAAAGCGGTACGTTAGATCCGGCATTGACTGCTGAATTCAATGGAAAGCTCAAAACGGCCGGTCTTGACAAGATCATCGCTGAGAAACAAAAGCAAATTGATGCTTGGGCTAAAACGGCAGGTAAATAAGGATGAACATGAACCGTACTCTACAACAGGTGGGGTACGGTTTTTATTAATTAGATCATGCATTCAGAGTAGGAGGTTACATAGTCATGTTTAAAGTAAAGGATCTTCGTTGTGAATATCAAGTGAATCCGATTGGATTGGATCACAGATCTCCAAGGATTAGCTGGCGAATGCATGCCACTGAAAGAGCCGCCGTACAGTCAGCTTACCGCATCGAAGTGGCGGAAGACGCAGATTTCCAGCAGACGGTTTGGGACTCCGGGAAAGTGGATTCAGATCAATCGGTTCATGTGGAATTGAAAGAGCTTCAAATGGCTGCGCGCAAACGGTATCACTACCGCGTTCAAGCTTGGAACCAGCAAGGACTAAGTTCTGGCTGGTCTGATCAGGCCATCTTTGAAACCGGATTCAAAGGTTCTTCGGAATGGCTGGCTGAATGGATCAGTGCTCCTGGGACGCTGACTGCGGGTGTTGATCAAGTTCCGATGTTTCGACGGGATTTTCTCATTGATGGAGAAGTAAGAGCGGCTCGTGTCTACGCCTCAGCGCTGGGCATTTATGAATTAGAGTTGAATGGGAAACGGGTGGGGGATCATTATTTTGTCCCCGGATGGACCAGCTATAAGCACCGTCTACAATACCAAACTTATGATGTTACGGAACTGCTGAGCAGCGGAAAGAACGGGATTGGCGCCTTATTAGGCAGCGGCTGGTACAAAGGCGTTCTTGGCTGGGACGGAAAAAACGAGCATTACGGAAACCGAACAGCACTTTTGGTGCAAATCCACATTGATTATGCGGATGGAAGGCAAGAGGTCATCGTTTCTGATAGCCGTTGGAAAGTGTCAGGAAGTCCAATCTTGATGTCGGAAATCTATGATGGTGAAACATACGATGCCCGGTTGGAGCGATCCAATTGGAGTCTTGGAGATTACGATGACAGCGGATGGTATCCTGCCGATGTGATCGAACAAAGCAAAGATATTTTAGTGGCTCAGGAGAATGTGCCAGTACGTAAAATTGAGAGCATCCAACCTATCGAGCTCATCACGACCCCCAAGGGCGAAACTGTCATCGACATGGGCCAAAACATGGTCGGCTGGATCCGGTTTACCGTGCAGGGAGACGCTGGTCAGGAGGTCTGCATCCGTCATGCCGAAATATTGGATGCCGAAGGCAATTTCTACTTGGACAACATCCGTAAAGCGAAGCAAACGGTCCGTTATGTGCTCAAAGGAGGAGAGAGAGAAAATTTCGAACCTCATTTTACTTTCCAAGGTTTTCGGTATATCCGGCTTGATGGGTTTCAGGAGCCGATCCGTCTTGAAGATTTTACGGGTATCGTGCTGCATTCAGATATGGAAACAACAGGAGAGTTCACATGCTCTGACCCGCTTGTCAACCAGCTTCAACATAACATTCGGTGGGGGTTGAAAGGGAATTTCTTGGACGTTCCTACGGACTGCCCGCAAAGAGACGAGAGGCTGGGTTGGACAGGGGATGCTCAGGTGTTTGCCCGTACATCCGCCTATTTGTCGAATGTCGTACCTTTCTTCCGGAAGTGGCTTCGCGATTTGAAGGCCGAGCAAGCGGAGCTTGATGGAGGCGTGCCGTTTGTAGTTCCCAATGTTTTGAGTGAGAAAGCGCAGTCAGCTTCCGCATGGGGGGATGCTGCTGTCATTATTCCGTGGACCCTCTATATCTGCTATGGGGATAAGCGGGTGTTGGAAGAACAGTACGATAGTATGAAGGCATGGGTGGAGTATATCAGGCGCCAAGGCGACAACGAATATTTGTGGAATTCCGGCTTTCATTTCGGGGATTGGCTTGCTTTGGATTCTCGGCCAGACAGCTATATTGGGGCTACGGCGCGGGATTTTGTCGCAACGGCCTACTATGCTTATTCCGTATCGTTAGTGCAGAAAGCAGCCGCGGTGCTGGGCAGGTCAGAGGAAGCAGAACATTATACAGAGCTGCATACGCGCATACTCGATGCTTTTACGCAGGAGTTCGTCACGCCTTCGGGTCGTTTATCAGTACCTACTCAGACGGGACAGGTGCTGTCCCTTATGTTTGGACTTGTCGAGGGTGAAGCCAAGGAACGTGCCGTGCACAAGCTGCTGGAATTGCTCGAAGAGGAGAAGTACCATCTTACAACCGGTTTTGTCGGAACCCCTTATTTGAACCACGTGCTAAGCGATAACGGCAAATCGGAATTCGCCTATAAGCTGTTACATCAACAGGATTATCCGTCCTGGCTGTATCAAGTGACCAAAGGCGCCACAACCATCTGGGAGCACTGGGATGGGATTAAGCCGGATGGCAGTTTTTGGAGCCCGGATATGAATTCATTTAACCATTATGCCTACGGAGCCATTGGAGACTGGTTGTACCGTGTTGTTGCCGGAATTGATACGGATGAGCAGCAGCCGGGCTATAAACGGGTGATTATCCGTCCTCAGCCTGGCGATGGTCTGACATTTGCAGAAGGGCGTATCGACACGATGTACGGAGAGGTTAGCTGCCGCTGGACGAAATTGGATGGTGAACGATTGGACATTCAGGTGGTGATTCCGCCGAATACAACGGCTGAAATTCGCCTGCCATATGCTAGTGCGGATGGTGTGACAGAAAGTGGAACAGCTCTTATACAGGCTGCAGGTATATGCAATGTTGAGGTTACGGACACGGGTGTGAGCTTAGAAGCAGGCTCCGGTCAATACAGCTTCAGCTATATGTTGACGCAACCTATTCCGCCGCTTCCGCAAGTGAAGCCGTTTGTATTTGGCTAAGTAGGTTCATTTGATTGATTGGGGTGAAGGTGATCTAGTTAAAAACACGAGTTCTTACTATGCACGCTCGACAGGTATAGCATTTCCTCGGTCAATTATGCTTCAAAAGGAACAATGGTTCGCTATTTCACTGAAAAACCGTGAATTTGCGATGAAAGAGAACGACGATTCGCTATTTGCCGCAATTTCTCTTTTTTCAAGGATATTTGAGAAAATAACGAACTGACGTTCCTTTTCACTGAACAATGTCTGAATAATTGAGAAATAAGGCATCTACGTTCCTCAATGGCTGAAAAGACAAGAAAAATGGCATGCATTTTCCGCTCTCACTAGGGTGTGGCATAAAACTAATTATTAATTAATGGAGGAATAGCTATGAATTCGAAAATTCAAGACCTAATTTCCCAATTAACGCTGGAGGAAAAGGCCGGCTTATGCTCGGGTTTGGATTTCTGGCATACCAAGGGGATAGAGCGGCTTGGAATCCCGTCACTCATGGTGACAGATGGTCCTCACGGCTTACGGAAACAAAAAAAAGACGCGGATCACCTAGGCCTTCATAATAGTGTGCCTGCTACCTGCTTCCCATCGGCCGCGGGCATGGCTGCTTCGTGGAATCGGGAGCTAATCGGCAAAGTAGGCGAAGCATTAGGGAAGGAATGTCAGGCGGAAGACGTTGCGGTTTTACTTGGGCCTGGAGCTAATATCAAAAGGTCGCCTCTGTGCGGTAGAAATTTCGAATACTTTTCGGAGGATCCGTACCTTTCATCGGAAATGGCGGCCAATCACATTAAAGGCGTACAAAGTCAGGGTGTAGGCACTTCGCTTAAGCACTTTGCCGCGAATAACCAGGAGCATCGGAGAATGTCCGTTGATGCCGTTATTGACGAGCGCACGCTGCGGGAAATTTATTTGGCCAGCTTTGAAGGCGCTGTTAAGCAGTCACAGCCGTGGAGTGTGATGTGTTCGTACAATCAAGTCAATGGCGAATATGCTTCGGAGAACGCTTTTTTGCTAACAGAGGTTTTGCGGGATGAATGGGGTTTTGAAGGCTTTGTAGTTTCAGACTGGGGTGCGGTTAACGAACGTGTAAAATCTCTCCAGGCTGGCTTGGAACTGGAAATGCCTTCAAGCGCTGGCATCGGAGATGCTAAGATTGTTGCGGCAGTAAGAAACGGCGAGCTTTCGGAGGAAACGCTGAATCTTGCGGTTGAACGGATGTTGACCTTCATCTTTAAAGCTGCAGATAGCAGTAAGACAGACGCAGTTTACGATACTGCAGCCCATCATCGGTTGGCTCGAGAGGCTGCACATGAAAGCATGGTGCTTCTCAAGAATGAAGGGGGGATTCTACCGCTTCGTAAGCAAGGGAAGATTGCTGTAATTGGTGAATTTGCCAAGAATCCGCGTTACCAAGGCGGCGGCAGCTCCCATGTCAATCCGACCAAGCTGGATGATGCGCTAGAAGAAATGATGAATGTGGCAGGAGATGCGGCACAAATCATTTATTCACAAGGCTACAAGCTGGATAGCGACGAAATCGATGAAGATTTGGTAAGGGAAGCAAAGGAAACGGCGGCAAAGGCGGATGTAGCGGTACTATTTGTTGGATTGCCTGATCGTTACGAATCGGAAGGATATGATCGTACGCACATGGCCATTCCAGTCAATCATCGTACACTGATCGAAGCGGTTGCGGAAGTCCAAAGCAATCTCATCATTATTTTAAGCAACGGCTCGCCGGTTGAAATGCCTTGGATTGACAAAGCGAAAGCCGTGTTGGAAGGATATCTAGGGGGTCAAGCTTTTGGCGGTGGGGTAACCGACTTATTGTTTGGCATTGCGAACCCAAGCGGCAAGCTTGCGGAAACGTTCCCGGTGAAACTAAGTGACAACCCCTCCTTCTTGAATTTCCCAGGTGAAGGCGACAAGGTTGAATATAAAGAAGGCGTATTTGTCGGTTATCGTTATTACGACACCAAAGAGATTGAGCCTTTATTCCCATTCGGGTTCGGCCTCAGCTACACCAATTTCGCATACAGTGATCTGCGGGTAGACAAATCAGCGATCAAAGATAATGAGACGGTTACCGTTCAAGCGACTGTGAAAAATACAGGGGACTATGCCGGAAAAGAAATCGTCCAACTCTATGTCAAGGATGTTCAGAGCAGTGTCAATCGTCCGCAAAAAGAACTGAAAGGCTTCCAAAAAATCGAGCTGCAGCCAGGAGAACAACAAACCGTTACCTTTGTGTTGGATCAAAGGGCTTTCGCATATTACAACGTTCAAATTGCCGATTGGCATGTGGAAACCGGGGCATTTGACATCTTACTTGGAAAATCTTCGCGAGATATCGACCTTCGTGTAACGATTGAGGTCGAATCTACGGTCACCCTACCGGGGACGTATAATCGCAACTCGCTAATCGGCGACTTGATGGCTAATCCGCTCACGGCAGATAAAGCGAAAGAATTTATAGGGAAATTCGGCTTTGATGCTCTTTTGGGCGACAATCCCGACATGCTGATGGCTATGATGAGATATATGCCGCTGCGCGCAATGATTGGCTTTGGGCAAGGGCAATATTCTGAAGAGATGTTGGCTGACGATTTAAAGAACTTGAACGCCATCTCGGAAAGAAAAGTAAACGTTAGTACGCGATAAAAGGGGTGAGACAGGCATGGTTAATCTGAAAGTTAAACCGTTTCATTTGGACGAAGAAGCGATTCAATGGGTCAACGAAACATTACGTGAATTATCTTTGGAAGAAAAAGTGGGCCAACTGTTCATTACTGTCGATCTACCGTTCGATACTGGAGCCAAAAAGGATTTGCTTAGTATTGGCCCAGGGGGAGTCCATGTATTTGGATTTTCCCCAAATGCAACGAAGCAGCATCAGGCAGCTATCATCCGTGACTTGCAAAAGCGCAGTAAAGTACCGCTGCTTGTTTCAGGCGATCTTGAAAATGGCGGACAAGGCGGGGCAGCCGATGGAACGAATTTGGCTTCAAACATGCAGTTAGCTGCCGCAAACGATCCAGACCTAGCAACCTCGTTTGGAGCTGCAATAGAAGCCGAGGGTCACGCTATGGGGTTCAACTGGGTGTACGGACCGGTCATTGATATCAATTACAACTATCAAAATCCCATCGTCAACATTCGGGCATTCGGTGATACGCCAGGTATCGTGGAACAGACTGCGCTACCCGTTATGAATGCTATTCAGAAGAACAACCGGATGGCTGCCTGCGTGAAGCACTGGCCTGGTGACGGCATGGATGACCGAGACCAGCATAAGGTGCTCACGAATAATACGTTAACGATGAAAGAGTGGCGTGAGACCTACGGCCGTGTGTATAAATCGGCGATCGAGAACGGGGTCAAAACAATCATGAGCGCTCACATCACGCTGCCAAGCTATTATGAAGAATTGGGAATCACGGACGTAAGAACTAAACATACACCGGGATCTTTATCGTCTGAATTGAACATGAAGCTTCTACGGGAGGAGCTTGGGTTTAACGGACTTATCGTTTCCGATGCTACCTCGATGATTGGCATGACGAGCTTTGGCCGACGTAAAGATATCATTCCGCAATGTATTGCGTCGGGTGTTGACATGTTCCTGTTTACGAATAATATGCAGGAAGATTTTCAGGCTATGCTTCAGGGCGTCCAGGACGGTGTGCTCACGGAGGAACGGCTGAATGAGGCGGTTACCAGAATACTGGCTCTGAAAGCGTCACTTGGTCTACATTTGACTCTGGCGGATGAGAGGGATCTTGACGTGGTAGGTTCAGCCGACCATCTGCAGCTTGCAGCGGAAATTGCGAGCAAATCGGTAACGCTGGTTAAGGACACTCAGGGCCTTCTACCTCTAACCCCGCAAAAGCAGAAGCGTATTTTATTATTAGCTGCTTCGGATGAGGCTTCCTTTTTTGCAGATAAGGCCGCAACGGGAGACGAGTTTGCCCGGATGCTAAGTGAAGAAGGCTTCACGGTTGTTCGGGAATATGACGTGAAAGAAGAGGGCAACGAAATAGATGCGGTAGTCTTTCTTGTTCAGAAATCGCCCGGATTCATGCAAAATTCCATGCGTCTCTCACCCCAGGAGACAGGAGGACTCTTCAAATGGTACCCTACACAGGTGCCGACTATCTTTATCTCGCTGGGAAATCCGTACACGCTATATGAACTCCCGTCTATGCCTACGATGATTAATGCATATAACGCGACTTTGGCCGTACAGAAGGAAATCATTAGATGTATGATTGGTAAGCAGCCATTTCGTGGTGAGTCTCCAATTGATGCTTTCTGCGGTCTTGAGTGGGCTAAGTTATAAATGAGAGTAGAATAGTTAGCGTAGGAACCTGTCCTTTGGGCAGGTTTTTTTGTTGTTATCTAGAAACTATGATTATCGGATTGTGAGTTTAAAAAGGGGGGCTGGCCATGCAAAAGATTGTTGTCGTAACAGACTTTGACGGAACATTGATGGATCAGGATGTTGGCGATGTATTAATGGAAGGATTAGATGTGCTAAATGAACCGAAGGTAACTGAAGCATCGAGACTTTTCCGAGAGAAAAAGGTCGGTTCTTTGGCTTGGATTGAAGCGGCATACCCTATGTTTGCGGGTCGGCAGGAGCAGGTTGATCAGCTGATAGAACAAGTGAATTTGCGCGAAGGAGCACGCGATTTTATTGATTTTTGCCAGCAGAAAGATGTGCCCGTTACGGTTTTAAGTGATGGGATGCTTTATTATATTGAGCAAATTTTAGGTCGTGAGCAGGTAATAGTGGACCGAGTTATCGGGAATCCGATTACCTATTTGGAGGATGGTCAATTTCAGTTCGGGGTTCAGAATATGAATCAAGCATGCAAATGGTGCGGGTGCTGCAAGGCAAGTGTTGTTAAGCAGCTCAAAGAGGAAGGATGGCTTGTCATTTATATTGGTGATGGCAGCAGTGACTATTATGGCTCCGGCTTTGCCGATTGGATTTTTGCGCCAGCGAGTCTTGCTAGATATTTAAATGAGGAAGGAACGGCCTATTATCCTTTTGAGACGTTTCATGATATTTTAAACATACTAAGATCAGCTTGGGATTCGTTTCTGAGTGGCACCGCAATTCACCGTCTTGAAGGGAGATTTCCTGCTGCCTGTAAATTTCCGGAATAGGATAAAACCAGCTAAGGGAATGCCACATGCAACCCCCTAGCCAGCTAGATGTTGTAGTCATTCGAGATGTTCTTTGAGTGTTTCTACGAGTTGGTTTTGAATATTTGCCTCACTATGCTGCCATATGATTTCGAAAAGCACACCAAGTCCGGGCAAAACCCGTTCTTCTCCGCCGATGGAATCCTCAATAACTTCCTGAAGCTCATTATTCGATTTATTCTGGACTCGCTGAACGATGGCCTGTCTTAAAGTGATGTTCATTCGTGGACCTCGCTTCCATTTCGTTATCGTTATTAATATGCGCAAGTTTCTAGCCGTTCATCCTTCCATACTTCGCCACCTTTTCATGCATAGTGAGATGGGTACCGTGTGTATGTTATAATATAATCATCTTAGGAATTTGGAGGACACGCCAACGGTGAGAAAGCAATTTGCGATTATTGGAATGGGAAGATTCGGGTCTAGCGTCGCTAAAACATTGTCACAATTAGGGTTTGAGGTCCTTGCTATTGATCATCGTGAAGAGACGGTTCAAGAGGTTTCTGCTTTCGTCACACATGCCGTTCAAGCAGATTCTACGGATGAAGAAGCGCTGCGAGCTCTAGGTATTCGTAATTTTGACGTTGTGGTTGTGGCTATTGGTGAGGATATTCAAGCGAGTATTCTGACTACATTAATCCTCAAAGAAATGGGCATACCTACGATTATAGTGAAAGCTGTTAATGATTTGCATGGAAAAGTGTTAAAGAAAATTGGCGCAGACAAAGTCGTTTATCCAGAAAGAGATATGGGACAGCGTGTGGCGCATCATCTGATCTCATCTAATATTATTGATTACATAGAGCTTTCTGCCGATTACAGTATCGTTGAGATTAAGGTATCTACACAAATGATTGGTAAAAGCCTCAAACAGCTGGATATCCGGGCTAAATATGGCTGTAATGTTATTGCGATCAAACAAAATGAACAGCTGATTATTCCGCCAATTGCGGAAGAGCCGCTTCGAATGGACGATATCTTGGTTATTGTTGGAAAAAATTCAAATCTTCAAACTTTTGAAGTGACTTTTGCAGAGTAGGTAAAGATAAATGACAAGTGCACATACGGAAATTATGTCTGTTCAGAATGCCAGAGTCAAAGAATGGGCGCAGCTTTTAGAACGCAAGGGCAGGGACAAACAAGGAAAATATATCATTGAGGGTTATCATCTGGTTGAGGAAGCATTGCGTGCGGGAGCTCCGGTGGAGACCATTATGTATAGCTTGGAAAAAGGGGTTCCTGCTGGGTTAGCTGAGCAGGTCACCCCATCTGTGGAATGGATCGGCGTCAGCCAGGCTGTGCTGGAAAAATGCTCAGATACGCAGACGCCGCAGGGGGTTTTGGCTGTTGTGGCTCGGCCGCAGCTTGGCATGGACGAGCTGCTCGCCGGCGAGCATGATCTTGTGGTCGTCCTGGACGGCGTTCAGGACCCAGGCAACCTGGGCACGATCATCCGCAGCGCGGATGCCGTCGGGGCCAAGGCTGTTGTGCTCGGCCGCGGCACGGTCGATCTGTACAATCCCAAGACGATCCGCTCGACGATGGGATCGATGTATCATCTGCCGATTGTGGAGGCAGATCTGCTCGAGCTGCTGCCGCGGGCGCGTGAGCGCGGCGTGCGGCTGGTGACCACGAGCCTGCAGGCGCAGAGCTCGTGCTACGACACGAACCTGCGGCAGCCGACGTGGCTGATCCTCGGCAACGAAGCCAAGGGCGTGTCGCCGGAGGTCGCTGCACAGTCGGATGTGCAGGTGATCATTCCGATGCAGGGTAAAGCGGAATCGCTGAACGTCGCGATGGCCGCGACGGTGCTGCTGTTTGAGGCTTCGCGGCAGCGGTTGGTTCCATCGAAAATAAACTCATAACTGTGAGTTGTAATTCACTTTGTCACCGTTTGTAATATAGTTTGTCATAGATTTGGAACGTAGATTTGTCACAACTAATTCAGTCCCGATGTGGCTCAAAGCCTTGATACATCGGGCTTTTTTGTGCAATGAATGAGTGGGAATATATTTGAATTTGCAAGGACACCAAACAAAAGTTCTTGAAATTTATCATTTAAATCTCTGTAATGACTATTGTCATAAACCGGTTTTCTTCAAGGAGGATTACAAGAACATTATAGGAGAAAACGTAAAAAGATTGAGAAAGATACATAACTTAAACCCAAGTTGAATTTTCCAACCTGATCGGTGTTTCTCAAGGCAGTCTAAGTGATATTGAATCAGGTAAAAGTAAACCTTCTATAGATTTGCGGCAGCCGACCAGAATGAGCGACTGCATTTTCGTTGAAATGTGGTATATACGATGTCTGTAAAACGAAAGAATGTAAGTATATCGAGCATATTGAGAATTATTTCGATGATTCAATTTTGCTGTTTACCTGCCCAGATAAGGATCCAGAATATTTAGCCAAGAGTAAGAGAGATAAAGAATTATTTCAATTCAAGATTTCAATGAGTTTGAGAGATAATATTTTATAAATGGGTACGATTCAGATTGTCATCGGACAATTAGCAGGGGCATTTGAGTGAAGTGATAAAATAAACAATAAAAATGAAATACTTGATTGTGACACAAGAAGCTGTAAATATCACCTGTCGGAAGACAATAACATTGTCCATTCCCTACGGCCTTTTGAAGTGCAGAAGCGAGTGATTAATTACTGACTCCGAGCGATTCGGAATTCATCAGATCAGGCTGGGGTTCAGCTTTCGCAATTTAGCGTTGTGGCTTAACTATAACCCATTCAGCTCCCTCAGTCCGATTCAGTTTTCTCACGACGAATACCCGCTTCGCTTATTCGCGGGATTTCACACTTGCCAGTAGTACATAAAGATAGTAAGAGAACCCTTTAGGATTTCGATATTTCATGTAAATATCAAGTGTGGTTGGCTTGATTCCAGTATCTAGTAAGAGCGAAGAAGATAATAAAACAAACCGATTTTCCTGAGTCCATACCATAGCATTATCTGTAGAGACGGCGACAGCCTTTGCAGACAGCAGTATACAAAAAGAGGCTGGGATCGTCCGAATGGGAACATCCTCAGCCTCTTGCTTATGAATGGGGGAGTTAAGGTTTAAATCCTAATGCTTGTGACAGTTCTAAAGCTGTCTGCTTTAATTTCATGATGAAATCGGAATGTTCGGATGTATCAAGTACATCATTCATAAACACCACCGTCAATGCGGCTAAGATAGATCCATTCAGATCCAATACCGGACAGCTAACAGCCGTGATTCCAGCAACTAAGGTTCCGGAGGTTAAGGCAAAGCCCTTGCGCTTAACCTCCTCTAGCTCCTTAAGTAACAGATCTTGAATTTGATCCGTTTTTAGCTCACTTAATATTAGCGATTGTGTTTTATCTTTTGGCAAATAAGCGCTAAATAATCTTCCGGGAGCACTTTCAGTCACGCTCACCCGAGAACCAGCTTTGATTCCTAAATTTACGGCTCGGTTACTTTGTTCCCATCTGACAAAGAAGGGACCACTTTCTCCCCAAATGGCAAGCGCAACGGTTTCATTTAGCGCTTCTCTGAGCTTAGTTATATAAGGGAGACAAATATCTTGGATATCAAGTTTTTCAGATGCTTTGAGCCCAAGAAGAATCAACTCCGTACCTAACGAATACTTGAGATCTTGGTTTTTTTGAAGAAATCCTGCTCTTGTAAAACTCGTGAGATATTTATGAAGCTTGCTCTTGGAAATGTCGCATAAAATGGATATTTCCGTTGCGGTTAGTGGCTTTCTTTCCTCCGAAATCTTCTTTAGAATACCCAATCCCAATTCAACAGACTGGATGCCATGCCCCTTTGATTCCGTTGCCATATCATTCACCTTTCCAAGAACTACTTAGCTAATTCATGCTCATGATGAGGCTTATGTGCTAGTTTATGACCTTTTCCGGTTAAATGAAGTCCAATAGACAAGCAAGCAAGGACTGCTGCAGCAATAAAAGCAATGAAGAAAAGGTCATGATAAGTCATTAATAGAGATAGGGATTGTTGCTTCTGGTCATCACCAATCCTGCCAGACTGGACAACATCTTTAAGTTTGTGTGAATAATCGAAGTTCAAATACCATCCAACCAATAATATTACTATAATATTAGCTAAAAAGCGAATGAATTGAACAGCAGTCATCCGACTTACCAATTCAGGCAATGGACCTCCTAAAGCGGCGCCCGTAAGACCTGCCCCAATCGTGATTCCAAGACCGCTCGATAAGAGAATTAAATTACAAGCCATTATTACTAATGAATAAGAGTCGTTCAAATAAAACCATTGAATCAGAACGAGAGCAATTGCGACTGATCCTATAAGGCCAAGGAGACCGGGCCCTAATTTATCATAAAGCAATGTACAAATTATGGCTGATAATACTACGCCAATAAACATGCATGGCAACAATGATAAGAGTTGTTTGCTTGAAACGATATGCAGTAGTCCTTGGACTGCCGGTAGGCTCAACGCCATGACGACATTGCTTGATACAGCCATTAGTATTCCTAGTACCGGTTTGGGATGCATGATCAATTTGAAGGATATAACAGGATGATTAATCTTGCGTTGTGCAATAATAAAAAGAATCAGTGTAAGTAAGGCTCCTCCGATTACGACCCAGAGATTACCCGGAGAACCAAACCATTGCTCGAGATGGTTTAAGGTTGCCAAAGAAATAACTGAACAAATTAAGATCAGAGATATACCCAATATATCCCAATTTAAATGTTTACTCTCTGTATGGTGCTCATTTCGCAGGAAAATATGGTTCATAATGAATCCAGCTAATGCTAAACCACTTCCCAAATAAAAAATCCATCTCCAATGATGATAAATAATAGCCACATTTCCGATCAATAAACCTGCAATTACCGAACCGAAAAAACCGCCTATAAGAACGGATAAGGAAAGATTTCGTTTCTCGATAGGGAAGGAAAGCAAAAGCATGGGAACCATAATCATGAGCATCACGCCCATACCGATCCCTTGTAGAAATCTACCTACAGACATCCATTGATCATCGACGGAGAATGCTGCCGAGAGCGAGCCAATAATAAAAAGGATCATGGAAATAGAGTAAGTGGCTCGAACTCCTAATCTATGTCGAAGAAGGGGACCCAACGGAATGAATAACGTAAAGGCGATGATGCCAATAATAGCAGGGCTGAACATCGCGTTATTTCCAAGATGAAATGAATCCTGGACAAGTCTTTGACTGGGGATTAAGGCGCTATTAATCATTAAACCTGGCCCAATGGCCAAAACGGTTAAGATAGCGATTCTCCAGTGTTTTTGTAAGTTCATCTTGACATTCCTCCGTAATAATTCACTATTAAGAAACTTAGTGTATTTATAGTATACATTATTTTATCATAAGATGTATAGTAAGGACGTTGATAGCCATTTTACAGCGTATGCCAAATAGATATTACAAAACACCCCGAAATGGGGTGTTTTGTATGACAAAGTGAATAACAACTCACATAACGATGAAATAACAGTGGAGTGTCATTTAGATAAAAGTGATATAAAATTTTCATTTCTCCTATGTAAGATCAAAGAAAAGAAACTGCACCAAAAGTGGAATTACAATCACCGATTTTCATGGAATTCATTATATAATGTATGAAAAGACTGAAATCACCAAAGGAGGAAGTGGTGATTTCAGTCTTTTTGTCTTGCTTGCACCTATACCGAGGAATTAGCATCTATCAATCCACATTATAACTTCGTAGGCGGTTATGATCATGGTGTTTAAGGCAGGTTTGCTTCACGTAACGAACGACAAACTTGATGAAGGGGCTACCGCGGAGACAATTAAAATCAATTTGTTTCAAAATATCCTAATTATTGGTATGGCAAAAAAAATTCTAACACTCTATGATAGTTGTATCTTTTAGTGCTTGGAGGACGCCTATGCGACTTATACATACCATGCTGAACTCTTTTGACTATAGAAATCAAATAAAAAAGAAATTAATATACTCTTATACCCTCATCCCGATTCCAGCCCTTGATTCCGGCCTTTTTGTATTACAATAAATCCGTCGAAACCGTGCAAACCCTTCTATTACAGGACAAGTTTGATATGACGGGTATTGTAAATTCCAACATTGAAAACTACATGAATGAGATAGAGAAGATTACGAAAGCCCCCGACTATTCCACGGAGATCCAACAGACCCTGCAGAGTTTGAAATATAAGGTTGGGATTCAAAGAAAGGAAGCTCATTTTTCGATCAGCCATCATTTAGAAAGATGAAAGAGTTGAAAGGGGAACGTGTTATTATCCCTACCCATAAATCCGACTATTACGTCACTCAAACACCGCGATATATCTTCTCCATCGGGCGAAGTATCCTAAGTAAGGAAAATAAAGATGAAATCGGTGTTATCTACGTTGATCTTGACTTGGATGCCATACAGAAGATTGTAACTCCACTTCAAAACAATAATAACCAATATTATATTATGGATGGAGACAGAAATTTAGTTTACAGCAATGATCAAGAACGGTTAGGAGAACCGTTTCAATTTGGCTTCCTAGTAGCTTTTCATTTACTGTTTTTAAATTTTAATAAATGAGATATTAAACGAAAAGTGGTTGACAGGGTGTATTCTGATCAACCACTTTTTTCGACTAAGCCGTTTTGACCTTCTCTAAATGCCGCTTTAAGCAGCGGTATCATTCAAAAGTTATAGCGAGCTATGCCTTTCCGATAATGTTGTCATAGAACCGTTTTGATTTTTCGAAAAAAGCATGAATAGAATCTTTGATCCGTTTCTTATCCTTAGACTGAATAGCAAGCATTAACGAGCTGCGTATTTCCGTGCTGCTTTCGACCGCTCCAGGTACTTTCAATAGCTTTAAACTTGTTTCTCTGCGTAAATGAACAACGGTTTGCATCAATTTGGCGTAAATGCGATTACCGCAAATTTCTCCCATGTAAATATCAAACTGATCTAAAAGATCTAAAAACTCAGCCGGATTTTGTTTGTTTTTTGCTTGGACAAGTGCATCAAGAATCAGGAGAAGATGATCTTGTTCATCTTGTGTTGCTCTACTCGCAGCAAGGAGATATACCTCGGATTCGATTAGTTTTCGAGCTGCATACACCTCATCCAAGTTATGAATTTCGCTATAAAACATCCAAGTAATCGTTTCAGGTGAAAAAGGAGCTTGTTGTTCGTTTACGAAGCTGCCCTCACCTGCTTTTATGGTAAGCAAACCGACAAGAGACAAAGCGCGGAGCGCTTCACGAACGCGGCCCCGAGTTACATTGAATCTCTCGGCAAGATCTCTTTCATTAGGGAGCTGATCACCTGGTTTAAGTTGACCTGAAGTAATGATACCGGCAATTTGCTCCATAATCTGCTCTGTAACCGTAACTTTTTTGACTGCTTTTATATCTAACATTCCGGTAGGACCTCCTAGAAATCATTGAAATCATCTTTAATACTTAAACTATACTGAAAATGATTGAGGGTAACAAGGATTTATGGTATTGTACATATATCGGTACTCTGGTAGTACCAGAAAACCAAAGGTGAGGAAAACAATGGTCAAGAAACTTCGTGGCATTACTTGGAATCATACAAGAGGTTATGTTTCAGTTGTAGCTGCTTCACAACGATATATGGAGCTGCATGCAGATGTGGAAATTACGTGGGATAAACGTTCGCTGCAGCATTTTGCGGATTATCCGATTCAAAAGTTAGCCGAGGAATACGATTTATTAATTATTGATCATCCATGGGCCGGGTTTGCTGCGGATAAAAACATATTGGTCCCTTTGGATCAGGTACTTCCAAGCGAGTTTATGGCTGATCAAGCTGCAAATACAGTAGGTAAATCGCATCTGAGCTACAATTTTGATGGCTATCAGAGTGCGTTAGCTGTTGACGCGGCAACTCCTGTGGCATCGTACCGTGCGGATTTATTTGCAAATGACGGGCTTTCATTGCCAGAAACGTGGGAAGAGTTAATTGTGTTAGCTAAGACAAGCAAGGTTGCTTTTGCAGGAATTCCGATTGATACACTGATGAATTTTTATATGCTTTGCTACACGCAAGACGAAGAGCCTTTTATCAGTAAAGAAAGCGTTATCAGTATAGATATGGGTCTTCAGGTGCTGGATCAGCTTCGAGAACTTACGAATTACTGCACTCCAGAAATGTTGGATTGGAATCCAATTAAGTTGATGGAAGTGATGTCTACGCGCAATGATATTTATTATTGTCCTTTTGCTTACGGATATTCCAATTATGCTAGACGAGGCTACTCCAAGTATGTGGTGCGTTCTACTGACATGGTGTCTATCGGCGATCATGGGAAGCTGAGATCAACCCTAGGCGGAACGGGGCTCGCTGTTTCAGTCAAATGCGCACAAATGGATGATGCGTTAAATTTCGCCATGTTTACGGCAAACGCGGGTATTCAAAAAACCATTTATTTCGAGAGCGGCGGTCAGCCCGGACACAGAGCCGCATGGCTTGATGAAGAGATCAATCGCCAAACGCAAAATTATTACAAAGACACGTTACCCGCATTGGATCGCGCTTATATGCGTCCTCGTTATAGCGGATATTTTCACTTCCAAGATCATGCAGGTGGTGTTGTCCGAGATTATATTCGTTATGGCGGTAATCCCAAAGAAGTATTGGCAAAGATGGATAGTCTATATCGCGAATCGCTAAAGGAGGATCATCCATGAAACCGCTTGAAGGACTCGTCGTACTCGATTTCAGTCAATATCTTTCCGGGCCATCTGCTGCACTCCGTCTTGCGGATCTTGGTGCGCGAGTAATTAAGATAGAAAGGCCTGAAACCGGTGACTCTTGCCGTCAATTGTCCTTAAATAACTTGTTATCGGATGGCGATAGCGTACTATTCCATACGATCAACCGAAATAAGGAAAGCTATCAAGCAAATTTAAAAGACTCTGATGATCTCATCAAAGTTAAAAAGCTAATTGAGCAAGCCGACGTGATGATAGAAAATTTCCGCCCGGGAACGATGGAAAAACTAGGATTAGATTATGAAAGTGTGAAACGAATCAATCCAAAAATAGTCTATGGCAGTGTTACCGGATATGGGAAAGAAGGACCCTGGAAAGGGAAGCCAGGTCAAGATTTGTTAATCCAATCGTTATCCGGCTTAGCTTGGCTAAACGGAAATGGTGATCAACCTCCTGTTCCTTTTGCACTTGCTGTAGTCGATTTATTTACTGGCGCACATCTAGTTCAAGGCATTCTTGCTTGTCTTGTACGTCGTGGACGCACAGGCATTGGAGGGCTAGTGGAAGTTAGTCTGCTTGAATCGATTTTGGATTTCCAGTTTGAGGTACTGACGACGCATTTGAATGATGGCGGACAACTTCCTGTGCGCAGCTCTGTGAATAACGCGCATGCCTATTTAGGGGCTCCATACGGAATTTATGAAACGGCAGATGGTTATCTTGCGCTTGCCATGGGTTCGATTATCCGAGTTGGGGAGCTTCTAGAATGTGATGCTTTAGCGACATTTAGCGATCCGAAAACTTGGTTCACGTGCCGAGATGAAATCAAGAGCATCTTAGCAGCTCACCTCAAGACGCGAACGACGCAGGCATGGCTAGAGAGACTAGAACCTGCTGACTATTGGTGCGCCGATGTTTATACATGGGATCGATTGCTTGAGCACGAAGGATTTAAAACGCTGAACATGATTCAGGAAATCACGAGACCCGGAACCTCTAGCCTACGAATGACACGATGTCCGATTCGGATTAACGGAACCAGACTTGAATCAGACAAGTGGGCCCCACGCATCGGTGAAGATAATGAAAGCTTGGATAAAGAATTTCTTCTGAGTGAAGTGAGCCATTAAAGCAGAGAGACTTTGCGCGCACGCAAAGATCCCTATAAATGGAGTTGACAGCATGACAATAACAACAACCTACAAACCGCTGGATGGTATTCTCGTTCTGGACTTCAGTCAGTTCCTTTCCGGACCTTCTGCTGCATTGCGATTAGCCGACCTCGGTGCAAGGGTGATCAAAATAGAGCGTTCCGGAACCGGTGATATATGTCGAACTTTATATATTTCCAATATGGAGTTGGACGGAGATAGCACGTTATTTCATTCCATTAATCGGAATAAAGAAAGTTTCGCTGTGGATTTGAAAAATACGGATGAACTTGAAACCGTTAAAACCTTAATTCGTAAAGCAGATGTACTTATTGAAAACTTTCGGCCGGGTGTTATGGAACGACTTGGACTGAACTACAAGCAAGTTCATGAAATAAACCCTTCGCTCATATACGGTGAAATTACAGGCTATGGCTACGAAGGGCCATGGCGCGACAGACCTGGGCAGGATTTACTCGTGCAATCGTTAACAGGCCTCGCGTGGCTTAACGGTGATGCAGACCAGCCCCCTATGCCATTTGGTTTAGCTATTGCGGATATGATGGCAGGCGCACAACTTGTTCAAGGGATTTTAGCTTGCTTAGTGCGACGTGGACTTTCGGGTGAAGGGTCATTCGTTCAAGCGAGTTTGCTTGAGGCTATGCTGGATTTTCAATTCGAGGCGTTAACAACGTATTTGAATGATGGGGGCAAGCTTCCCGAAAGGAGCAGTATTCATAATGCGCATGCTTATTTGAGGGCTCCTTATGGTATCTACAAGACTAGAGATGGCTATATCGCATTGGCAATGGGGTCCGTTCTAGAACTTGGCAAGTTACTGGAATGTAAAGCTTTAATGACCTATACCGATCCGAATGAATGGGCGACGAAGCGCGATGAAATCAAGCGAATCCTTGCGGAGCATCTACAGAACGAATCAACGCAGCGATGGCTCTCCATCCTTGAACCCGCAGATTATTGGTGTGCTGACGTGATGTCTTGGGATCAGTTATTGCTGCACGAAGGATTCAAAACATTAAACATGACCCAACTGATCACTCGTAATAATGGCACAAGCCTCTTAACTACGAGATGTCCAATCCGAATAGACGGACAAATGTTCACATCGACCATTGGTTCACCGAAGCTCGGTCAGGATAATCTATCAATCATGAAGGAGCTGGCAGGAAATGAATGAATCGAAAAAGGGTAACCGTCCACACCAAGAACTCCCTTTGTTTAATACGGAAGATTGGATGTATGAAGAGTTTGAGGTAGGTAAAAAGATCCGTTCCATGCGTCGTACGCTATCAGAAGGGGAGAGCATGCAATTTAACGCATTAGTGATGGATATGCACCCATACGTAGCTGACGAAATTTTTGCCAAAGAAGAAGGCATTTTTCAGCGTAGATTAGTTGCTGGGGCTTTTGTGTTCAGTGTAGGTCTAGGATTGATGGCACATAACAATATTCATACGTTTAGCTATGGTTATGATAAGCTTCGTTTCATTAAACCTGTATTTATCGGAGACACCATTTACACGGTGCGCACACATATGGAAAAGCGTCCTAAGTACAAAGAGTTAGGGTTAGTCAAAGTCAGTTACGAAGTTTATAAAAATGAAGGCGAGCTCGTCCTCTACTGTGAACATTTACAAACGGTGAAGTACCGTAATCCGGAACAATGGCAAGATCAAATCGAGAAAAAGGGATGATGAGAGATGAGAATTGATGCCCATCAGCATTTTTGGAATTTGGATAAAGTTGCCTACCCGTGGCTAGTACCTGCTTATGGACCTCTATACCGTACAATTGAAGCACCTGAGCTTGAACCGCTAATTAATGATGCTGGGATTGATAAAACGGTCCTCGTGCAAGCGATGGATTCCTACGAAGATACTGATTATATGCTTGAAACCGCTGCCAAATATGATTGGGTGGCGGGTGTAGTAGGCTGGGTACCGCTGAATAAACCGGACGAAGCTGCGAAGAAGCTAGAGCTGTATACAAAAAATCCTGTATATAAAGGCGTCCGCCATCTGATTCATGAGGAGCAGGATCCAGATTGGGTCGTAAAGGATAATGTCATAGAAGGATTAAAGGTGTTGGCATCATTCGGTATGACTTTTGATGTCGTGGCAGTATTACCAAGACATCTAGAGCATGTACCGACGCTTGCTGAAAAAGTACCCAATCTAAAAATTGTCATTGATCATTTAGCTAAACCGCCAATTAAGGATGGGCAGATGGAGCCTTGGGCAAGTCAGATGAAGAAAGCGGCTTCTTATCCGAATGTATACGCCAAATTATCTGGGCTGAATACTGCTGCGGATTGGGAGAACTGGTCGGCTGCAGATATTAAACCATATATTGATTATGCATTCGAGATATTCGGAGCGGAACGTCTCATGTTCGGCAGTGATTGGCCTGTAGCGAATTTGGCCGGTGATTATACTAAAGTATGGAAAGAAACAAACAAAGCGCTAGAAGTTCGTTCGAAATCCGAAATTGATGCCGTGCTTGGACATACAGCTGCAAGCTTTTATCGTCTATAAAAACTGAATGGAGAATAATGAAATGATCCAGACTCAATTTTTCGAGGATTATGAAGTAGACTCTTCACGGATAACATTAGGCAGAACGATTACCGAAACAGATATTGTTATGCATGCGGGTCAAACGGGGGACTTTTTCCCGCACCATATGGATGCCGAATGGTGTAAAACGCAGGATTTTGGAGAGCGCATCGCACATGGAACACTCATATTTAGTGTAGGGATCGGAATGTCTGCGGGCGTAATGAATCCA
The DNA here is from genome assembly GCF_001427935.1 of Paenibacillus sp. Soil724D2. NCBI lineage: Bacteria > Bacillati > Bacillota > Bacilli > Caryophanales > Paenibacillaceae > Paenibacillus > Paenibacillus sp. Soil724D2. Next base: position 234,392 of record NZ_LMRY01000023.1, on the reverse strand, counting down.
GAAGCGTTCTCGTATGGTTACGATCGGCTTCGGTTTGTTAAACCTGTGCATATCGGGGATACGATTCGTGTTCGCACAACAATTTCCACCAAAGCCGAATATCCGAAACGTCCAGCTTACGGAATCGTGACTGAACAAGTAGAAGTACTAAATCAACATAATCAAGTAGTCTTGGCTTGCGCTCACTTATTGTTGGTGAAGAAGAAATAGGCGAAGGGTGTTGATCACAATGGAACTGAAGCAAAGTGCTTTGCTAGATTTAGATTACAAACCCAAGGTACCTCAGAATAAAGGCAAGGGAATCGGTATTGTTGGAGCTGGTGCTATTGTAGAGAACTGCCATCTGCCAGCTTATCGAATGGGCGGTCTGAACGTTGTCGGGATTTATGACACTAATCGCGGTCAAGCAGAAAAAGTCGGAAGTGAATTTACACTCAAAAACGTTTTTGGAACGCTAGACGAGTTATTGGATCATCCCGAAATTGAAGTTGTTGATATTGCTATCCCTTCTAAATTTCAACCTGAAGTGGCCGAGCGTGCAGCAGCGAAAGGCAAACATATTCTTTGTCAAAAGCCGCTAAGCGAATCCTATGCAGATGCCAAACGCATTGTGGAAGCATGTGAGTTAGCGGGTGTTAAAGGAGCCGTTAATCAGCAATTGCGCTGGGCACCGGGAATTCGGGCAAGCCGTACAATCATTCAAAGAGGTTGGTTAGGACAGGTTACACAAGCCTCGATTCAAGTGAATGTGAATACGGATTGGTCGCTTTGGCCATGGATAACAAAAATTGATCATCCAGAGTTGATGTATCACAGTATCCATTATATTGATGCCATCCGCTCATTATTGGGAACGCCAGATTATGTTTACGCTGATGGAGCTAAATTCCCGGGTCAAGTTTGTATTGGTGAAACACGCACATTGATTCATATGAAATTTCCTGGTGACGTGACAAGAGGACTCATTCACGACAATCATAACAATATTGCTGGACAAGATGATTGGTATGCTACATTCCGTTTCGAAGGAACTGAAGGGGTGATCAAAGGTACCAACGGGGCTTTGTATAATTACCCTATCGGTCAGAAAGATACTTTAAGCTTTACTTCCCGCCAGATTGATCCAGCTTACTGGTTTACACCGCAACTTGAAGGCAGATGGTTTCCGGACGCTTTTCTAGGCACGATGGGAGAATTGTTGTGTGCCATTGAGGAAGATCGCGAGCCGGAAAATAGTGTTCAAGATAATTTGCTCACAATGCAGACGCTGTTTGCTGCTTATCGGTCTATGGAAGAAAATCGCCCGATTTGGCTTGCGGAAATTGATTCGTAACCGTTTATGTGCGATCGGTGGTGCTATATTCATGTCATTGCCGCTGAAAAGTAGAATAATCCAAAATAATTCAACGAAATACGCAAAATGTTACAATACACCCCTTTAAGGGTGTTTCCAATGCCAGAGTGAATTACAACTAACAATAACAAATGAAATGTTGTGCGAGTTTGTAATTCACTTTGTCACCGTTTGTAAAATAGTTTGTCATAGACTTGTAAAACGTATTGCCTCCGGGTTTATTCACCTATGTAATTCATCTTCCTTTAAGAGCGAAGTAAACTGGAAATGATATGGCAGTTGCAATGCTCAAACAAATAAAGGAACTGGGGGTTATTAATTTCTTCATTTTACAAGGCTCCTTACTTCCTTCGAATTTCCATTAGTCGCAAATAGCTCTAAGGATGGTGTATCATTATTATGGGTTATGAAGAAAATGTTTATTCCTCCAATGCTTGAAAGGAATACCGTTGCAATGTCGCAAGCAGCTGCCGGTGTTTGAAGGGTTTTTAGAAATTTCTAAGTTAAATGAAAAGAAGTCCCCTCGTTTTAGGAAGGGAACTTCTACTTTTTTATTGAAGATTTTGTATTGTGGTGGCAGTGGACTGTTCTTGTTGTAAAGATGTTTGTGCTTGTTGGAGCTCTTGTTCTGCTTGTTGTAGTTGTTGTGCACTTGTAGCAGCTAGCTGATGAGCTTGCTGCGCTAATTGGTCCGCTTGAACTGCAGTTTCAAGGGCTTGGGTTGCTTGTTGGGTTACTTGCAGAGATTGTTGTTGTACCTGCTGATTCAATTGCTGCGATTTCTGAATAGTTTGCTGAGCTTGTTGCTCAACCTGTTGAGCTGTTTGATGAGGGTTAATTGTTTTTGCAGTTTGAGTTGTTACCTGAGAAGTTAAAGCTTCTGTTTGAATAGAAGTCGATGATTGGTTTGCAGCTTGTGTTACAGCATTAGATGCGGCTTGAGCTGCTGCGTCAATGACTTGTTTAGTTTTGTCTTGATTATTATTTTGGTTATACAATTTGTTCGCCTCCTTTAATTGGGTGTACCCTTCAATATAATTAATAAAAGAAGCTAAAGTTATTCGTAATAATTCAAATAGGTTTTTAGGCGGAGGTTGAAAACGTGCCAGTTACAGCCGCTTTTGGTTTCCCTTCATGATTGTATGTCATGTTATATACCATTCATGTCTTTATATTAAAAAAATACAAGAATAACATTATTTAATGTCAATATAGTTGACATTAAATCCGACTGGAAGTATAATTCAATTAACCGCACAACAATGTGCAACTAATACTTAAGGCAATGGCGCCTATCCTACACGGATAGGCGTTTTCTGTCTTTTTGAAAGGGTGAATACGATGATGAAGCGCTTTGAGAGCATTGTTTTGTTTATCCAATGCCTGCCTGTCGCCTTGAAATGGTATTAAGACTTTCATGTTAGGTTTTGGGTCTCGAAGATTATATTGGCGAATGGAAATATGGAGAAAAATATGGAAAGGGCCAAAGTATTTGATCTCTTCGGGGGCAAATACTTTTTTTTATCTATCCTTCATACTTTAATGAAACCCGTTACGCACTACGGTATCGCTAGAATTGGCAGTTTGGCGGGCGGGTTTACCACAAAAGTCGCGATTAGAACTAAAAGGACCAAGTAGCGGACCTTACATCTTTCAACAAAGCTGAATTGAATCAATTAGGATAATGAAGATCAGGTACATTAAATTTGCCCCTATCAGGGGCTTTTTCCTCTTTCAGTCGCTCTCCCATGTTCCTCTGTATTCATTTTGTTCCATCCAGTTTTATACAGGAAAATGGTTGTTTTGCCACGCATGTTTGTCCAAACCTTTCCTATGAATCAATCATAGAATATATCATTCCAAAAGAGAGGATGATAGAATTGGCAAACACAGATGTAAGGCTCCAACTTTTCTCTGGTAATAATTTTACAAATCGGCGGATTGTTCTTAGACGTGGAGGTGTAGCAGTTAGAGATCTGGGTGCATTACGTTTTGATAACGTACTTTCCAGTTTCCGTCTAAGAAATGTTTCAACTACAGATTCTGTGACACTAGTTTTGTTTTCACGAATTAACTTCCAGGGGTCCATTCGCGTATTTCGTGGACGCCAAAGCGTGGCGAATTTAGGTAGTTTCAATAATCTAACTTCTTCCTTAATTTTAGTAGGACGCAACCTTACAAATTCCCAAATTCAACAGATCCAAAGTACGGGTAGACCTCCTCGTGATATTTTAGTTATCAGACAATAACAGATAGGTTAAAAAGGCACAGGAATGTGTCTTTTTTTATTGTCCCCCCGAATTTCAGAAATAAATGCATTATTTGAAGCTAATATTCCTGCAAGAATGTCATCACGGATCTCGTGATCTTCTAGATGATGATTGAAGCAATGAACCACGTAGAAGAAACGGCAGGAGATTATCTTTCCCTGTCGTTTTGCCGCGTTCATGCGCCATACTACCCCACTGGTCCATTGTTCCGATAATGCTGAGGAGCGACTCCTGCGATCTTTTTAAACATCCGGCTGAAGTAGAAAGGATCTGGATATCCGACTTCCTCAGCAATTTCCTTAACGCTTTTAGCTGTATTGCGCAGCAGGTGTTTGGCATGTTGGGTTTTAAGCTCATGGATGTAGTGATGGATGTTCGTTCCAGCATATTTTTTAAACACCTGACAAAGGTATTCATATTTTCGCTCCAGCACCCGCTCCAACGTTTCTTTGGAAATATCGGACTCGTAAAAATTGTTCAAATGGTTGACCAGCTTGCGGAATGTCAGGTATGAAGTGGGGAAAGACGTGTCCAAATGGCTTTGCTCCAAGAAACTACTTGCCATGAGCCGAAGTATTTCGCCAAGCAAAAGGGTAGCATGAAAACGAAAGTAACCGTTCGGTCGTTTCATAGTCTCCACTAGTTCTTCAAACAAACCGAGCAGTTTATAACGCTGTAAGGAACGAAACTGACGAGGCACTACAAGCAAATCCTCGTGAAGGATTTCAGTGGTTCTTAGTTCCGTACGTTCGGCATGGACAATATTAAGCTCGGACGCCCGATCCAGCACGAATTCATTGAGGTAGGGTTCACAAGAAAATTGCACCCAAAAAAATTGGCCCTGTCGTTCATGCGAATTCCAACCGGAATGTGACTCCCAAGGCATCATAAGCAGCGATTCACCGACTTGTAGAGTTGTGCGGACTTCGTTAGTTTGCAAATGAACCGTACCATCGGCAATGACGATCAGCTCGTAATAGGGGTTATGATGCCGACCGAAAAAGGTGCTGTTATTCGCGTCGAAAAGATCCGCCCATTTGACATCAAGCTTGGATAATCGAGACAGAGCGTAGTACATGGCATGACAACCTCCTTTTTCTGTAACAGCTTAAGATTTCCATATCTTCACCTTTTCCTTCACGTAGGTCGATGGCAGGGTGCCGGTGCATTTTTTAAACACTTTGTTAAAATATGACTGCTCGCAAAATCCGAGAAAATCGGAGATTTCTCCTACGTTCATCTGTGAGTTGGTCAACAGGTCGCAGGCGGCGGCAATGCGGATTTGCTGCATGTAGTCAGTGACGGATTGTCCGGTAACCTGTTTGAAAATGGTGCTGACATAGTTAGGGGTTCGCTCCACGTGTTTAGCTAATTCGGTCACGGAGATGGTGCGGTGATAATGATTAAGAATATAGGCTTGAAGCAGCATAACGATACTATAGGATTTGCCCTGTATCGATTGAGAATCGATTTCTTCGTTGATGATAGCAAGCATTTCAAGCAGGATGCTGTGGCAAATGGTGTCCGAGTAGGCAGATTTGCGCAGCCAATGCTGGGTCAGCAGTGAAAATCTCTGCTTCATATAGTCAAAGTTAAAAGGTCTGGTTAAACAACGATCAGGCGCGATAAGCATAGGAAGTCCATCCCCGTCACCTTCATAATGAAAGTGAGCGACATACATGTCATGAGCTTCTTTGCTCGCATTCAACGCACTGCGCCAAACGCCTTGGGGAACAAAGAGAAGATCGCCTTTTTGCATAGTAAAGGTATGGTCTTCAACCGTGTAGAGAATGGTTCCATTTGTAATGAGGATTAAAATATGGTTGTTTGTCTTACTTTTTGGTACATGCCAGTTGTTTGGCTCACAATGCTCGAAATAGATACCAACCGGTTCGATCATAGAAGGCTCCTTATGACAAATTCTCTTGTCTTTGTTGAGGTTGATGATCATCTTCTTATTGTAACTGAAATCGTAGAATAATTGAAATAATTATTGGATTGTTCATTGTTTCAATAGACCGATTTCACTAAGCTTAAAGGGTAAACTTACCGAGGAGGATGATGAGTGAAATGAGTACTTTATTCAAAAAAGCTAAAGCGCGAGTCGGCGTTATGACGGTTGGTCACGAGCCTTATTGGGCACAATTTCCGGGATTAAAAGAGGAGTTAGAGGGCTACGGCCGTGAATTTGAGGAAATGCTTCGGAAACATGACGTCGAGGTGGTCTCGGCAGGCTTTGTCGATGGTGTAGATAAGTCTTTTGCCGCATCGTCATATTTGAAAAGCCAAGATGTTGATTTCCTATTTTGCTTCTTGAGCACGTATGTGACGTCTTCGACTGCTGCTACCCCAATCCTGAATTTGTCCGAAATGGCGATTTTCGTGACGGATCTGGAGCTGATTAATCTGGTTTCGGATCGAACGGCGAGAGCGGCGCAAATTTTTCTCGGCGCATTGCCGATTCTGCTGTTGTATCCATTCTTATAGCGTTATTTCACCAAAGGAATTGTGATGGGGAGTGTGAAGGGATGAGCAAGGACGTTAGCAAATTAGACTCAGCTTTGAGGGTCGATGACAATCAGGATAAAGCTTGGAGTTGGTACTCACCTCTGAAAGAACCTTTTCGGGTTATGGGACTGCCTTGGCTGAAGCAAGATGCTGTCTACCACAGGTTGCCATTAAAGCCGTCTTATCCAATTCGATCGGAAATGGACCGACTCGCGAATTTTACGGCGGTTGTTCAAATCCACGTCTCAGAGAGACACTCCCTGAGTTTATGCGAATTTTTCGATCCAGATACTCCGAAGCGACCATACTGGTCGTTTCACAAATCCGGCTTGCGAAGGAGGCGTTCGACGTCCCTATGTTTCGACAACGGGAGGAGCGAAAGCAATTCCAGCAGAAAACGGTAGAACGATTGCGGCAAAGCGGAGATCATCACATCCATTTTTTTAATGGAGAAGAGATGCTTGGAATAGCATACGGGGAATGCACAGTAGATGGCATACATCCGTCCGATTTAGGCTATAAGAGAATGAGTGAAGCACTAAAACCGCAACTGGAAAACCTTTTGCATCCTTACCTTAAATGAGTTTTCCTCCAAGTTCCATTAGGCAGATGGATAACAGTGAAGTATCATTTAGCTTAGGGTGATTAAAAATGTTCATTTCTCCTATGCTTGCATACAATGCAAAAGATAATAAACCATTTTACAGTAAAAATCATATAGCGGAATTAAAATTAGAGGGTCTTAGGTGTATTATTTCCAATATGGATAAACTCTATGTTTATACCAGACATAATAACTTGATCACAAATAAATTCCCGGAGTTGTATAAATGCCCCCTGCCTGAAGGAACCATACTTGATGGTGCATTAATGATTATTGATGAGCAAGGGAAACCAGACTTTGAAGCCATGTCGGCCAGGTTTTTATCTAGGAAAAACAAAACACCTGTGATATTCTGCGCATTCGACATCTTAAGATATAAGGGAATCGATGTCACGGGTCTAACCTTAATGGGGCGTAAGGAATTGTTGGACAATGCTTTCATTGAAAATGAGAACTATAAAAAGGTTAACGTATTTGAAGGGAACGCAGTAGAATATTTTGAGCAGGTTCGTGGACGGGGACTTGAGGGCATCATCATTAAATCTAAAAAAGAAAATTCCAAATATGAAATAGAAAAACGGTCCAAACAGTGGCAAAAGGTAATCAATTGGACTTATGCGGATGTGTACATATCCGGTTACAGAAAAAATAATTTTGCCTTATTGGCCTCTATTGATGCAGCTGATGGCTCCAAGTTCCCAGTCGGGGTTATAGAGTCAGGTGTAACACCAATTCACCAGAAAACCCTAGATAGTGTGAAGAATCGATTAGTATTCAAGGAAGATCAGAGTTTTGCTTATATGGAACCACGAATCATGGCAAAGATTAAGACAAGAAATTGGACCAAAAGCGGAAAACTGAGGTCGCCAGTATTCATCGAATTCGTTATCTAAATAAAAAAGACTGAATCACCAAAGGAGGAAGTGGTGGTTACAGTCTTTTTGTTTGCTTGCACATCACAAGAGGAATTAGCGTCTCATTCCGCCGGTTAGTTGTTGTTCGGCCAATTGAACTAATCTTCTCGTAATGTTACCGCCGATTGCGCCAGTATCACGAGTAGCCATGTAGCCGTAATAACCGTCTTGAGGAATCTGAATACCTAATTCCTGAGCGACTTCGTATTTCATTTGGTCAAGAGCTGCTCTTGCTTGTTGCACGACTAATGTATTGCTGTTTCTTCTAGCCATTTGATTCACTCCTTTTTTGTGGTGTAGAAGTATTTTGTGGATTAAATGGTTTTTTATTCATCTTACATAAATTATTTTCGCAACAGGAAATCATCTACTTATTGCATATACGCGATATGAGCCAGAAGCTGCGGCTAAGTTCTTTACTGCGTAGTCAACTAAGAGTATGATTTCCATATGAGCAGACCAAGAGAATTTGATGTTGATAAAGTATTGTATCAGTCGATGGAAGTTTTTTGGGCAAAAGGTTACAAAGCAACCTCATTCGAAGATCTCACCAATAAGACTCATGTCAAAAAACAAAGTCTGTATGGCGTCTTTGAAGATAAACGCTCACTTTTTCTAAAAGCACTTGCCCTGTATCGAGCGCAAAATCTCGAGTCACTTCGAGAAATGGTCGATCAAGGCGGGTCGCCAACGGAAATTCTAAACGCCGTTAAGTCCGCTTCACTTTGTTCGAAAAACGAAGATAGCCGCAACGGATGTCTAATGGTCAACACAGCGTTGGAATTTGGAATGAGCGATGAGGAAGTAACTAATGAAGTTGAAAGAATGTTCAGTGACGTCCAGCTTTTGCTCGAGGAAGTGATTAGTAAAGGGCAAGCAATTGGAGAGATTACGACACGCTTCACAAGCAAAGAATTAGGAGCCTTCTTGGCAAATGCCTTGCGTGGTACCCGTATCCTAGAGAAAACAGGGGTGCCGGTGGAGCAAATCGAAACCATTCTAAATACCTCGTTTGGATTGATGAAAAAATAAAACCGTATTCGCTTTTTAGTAAAGACGGTGGCACATCATATGGCGTTCACTCCTTGGGGTGAATGTTTTTTCTTATACATATAGGCATTTATATGTTCTGGGTTTGGGGTTGTCCCATAAGTAGATAAATCTACTTGTGGACAGCCCTTATTGTCTTTTGACCTAATTGGACATTCGTAACCGTTTTCAGCACGAAAATCATATTTCCATTGGATGTTTTCCAATGGAATCGACTCTCAAGCTTCGATTTTCGTAATTCTATTGGAATAACTCCAATTGACTTTTAGGGTCCTAAATCACCATTTCCGTTGGATTAACTCCAATGGAAATTGCAGGCAGACTGCGAAATGCATGAGGTCGGGGCTGAACTTTCCAAATAGACTTTGGACAGTCTCTTTCTTATTCGTGAGTTTCAGATTGAGCGCGGTTTTCGCGCTTAATTGGTTCGGGCATCTAGATTAAGCGCGGTTTTTCGTGCTTAATTGCACGGGGACACTAAATTAAGCGCATTTTCCGAGCTATTCAGCGCGGACGCGCTGGATGGTTTGCTGAGAAGTCGACTTTCGGCTTCTCAGACTCTGTCGGAGAGCCTCGGCTCGCTGAGCTCTCGCGGAAAGCGCGTTTTTCGCGCTTAATGGTTCGGGAGCTCTAGATTAAGCGCGTTTTCCGCGCTTAATCAGCGCGGATGCGCTGGATGGTTTGCTGAGAAGTCGACTTTCGGCTTCTCAGACTCTGTCGGAGAGGCTCGGCTCGCTGAGCTCTCGCGGAAAGCGCGTTTTTCGCGCTTATTGGTTCGGGAGCTCTAGATTAAGCGCGTTTTCCGCGCTTAATCAGCGCGGACGCGCAGGATGGTCTACTGAGAAGTCGATTTTCGACTTCTCAGACTCTGTCGGAGAGCCTCGGCTCGCTAAGCTCTCGCGGAAAGCGCGTTTTTCGCGCTTAATGGTTCGAGTCAATCCAGATTAAGCGCGTTTTCCGAGCTTAATGGTTCGGGAGCTCTAGATTAAGTGCGTTTTCCGCGCTTAATCAGCGCGGACACGCAGGATGGTCTGCTGAGAAGTCGATTTTCGACTTCTCAGTCTCTGTCGAAGAGCCTCTGCTCGCTGAGCTCTCGCGGAAAGCGCGTTTTCCGAGCTTATTGGTTCGAGCAATCTAGATTAAGCGCGTTTTCCGCGCTTATTTGCTCTTGACACAACCGCTGGAAAAAGATATATTCTTCAGTGTAATAAGTAATTATTACGATTAATCGAACGTAATGTCTAATAACTTACTTATAGTTTGGGCTTCGACAGATGAATCGAGGATTGTCACAATTTAAAATCGTAATTATTACATATAAAGCCGGAAAGGATTTGTTCTTATGCTAGTTGCTTCCATGGATGAGGTGGAATTCGGTTACAATGACGTCCCTTGTATTCAAGACGCGAGTGTAGAGATTCAGTCTGGTGAATTCGTAGCTATTACAGGCCCCAATGGTGCAGCCAAGTCGACCTTGCTGAAATTACTTCTAGGCCTGCTTGATCCTTGGAAAGGGAGTATTTTCTTGTCTTCAACCAATAAAGAGGGGAGGAAGCTGAGAGTGGGTTACGTATCTCAGCAAATCTCCGCTTTCAACAGTGGATTCCCTAGCACGATATTGGAGTTTGTCCAATCAGGCAGGTATGCAAGCCGCTCTTGGTTCCGTAAACTCGACAAAGAAGATGCAGTGGAGACGGAGAAAGCACTCCGTCAGGTTGGGATGTGGGATTTGCGCAAGCGCAAGATCGGTGAGCTCTCGGGCGGCCAAAAGCAGCGTATTTGCATCGCCAGAGCGCTTGCACAGGAGCCCGATATGCTTGTTCTCGATGAACCGACGACAGGAATGGATCAGGATAGCCGCCTTGGCTTCTATGAGATGATGCACCATCAAGTGAAAGCTCTCGGGCGAACCGTTATTATAGTGACCCATGGCTTATCCGAGGTCGCACCCTATCTGGATCGTATTATTGAGTTGGAGAGGAAGGAGGATGGCGGATGGAAATGCTGCACTACGACTTCATGCAGCGGGCATTTTGTGCCGGTGGGTTAATTGCCGTCCTAGCCTCGATTCTGGGGGTATATCTGATGCTACGGAGGCAAGCATTGATGGCTGACATGCTCTCCCATGTTTCTTTAGCAGGGGTTGCAGGAGGTGCGTATCTAAACATAAATCCAACTTTGACTGGATTCGTCGTAGCTACGCTGGGAGCTATAGCTGTTGAATATGTAAGGAGGTCATATAAAACCTATAGTGAAATTTCGGTTGCCATCATCATGGTGGGTGGATTATCTAGCGCAGTGATCATCATGAGTCTCAAGCAAAGCATTAATAAAGGCTTCTCAGCTTATTTATTCGGATCTGTTGTTGCTGTAAATGAAACCGAGCTTCTCCTTATGTTTGTGGTAGCGATATTCGGGGGCATCTTTTTCTATCTATTCCGTCGTCCGCTTTATCAGATTACATTCGATGAAGATACGGCTAAGACTAATGGCCTCCCGGTGAAATGGATCTCACTTGGCTTTAGCGTCATAACAGGTATGATTGTATCTGCGGCTATGCCAATTGTTGGAGTACTTCTCGTTTCGGCATTAATCGTGCTGCCCGCGGCACTTGCCATTCGAATTGCTCCTAGTTTTACATCCGCACTTTTTATAGCTATGAGTATTGGGTTACTTGGTGTCATTTCCGGACTTACCGCTTCCTATCAGCTTAGTACACCCCCGGGAGGAACAATAGCGCTGCTTCTCTTATTTATTCTTATTACTGGCTTGGGATTGAAAAAGGTCGTTCTGACATTTAGCAAAAGCAAAGCAAAAAATGCAGGTGACATCATCCCTCGTTTTTCCAAAGAAACGACAATTTCATCATTCAACAAATAGTAGGAGGAACAAGGTAATGAAAAAAATCTGGGTAACGAAATCACTTGCTTTTACCGTACTATCAGCTGCTCTCTTATCGGGCTGTGCATCTAACACCGCTTCAAGCGATGGCAAATTAAACGTCATTACAAGCTTCTATCCCATGTATGAATTCACTAAGCAGGTTGCAGGTGATCATGCCAATGTGATTGCTTTAATCCCGCCGGGGGCTGAACCCCATGATTGGGAGCCTAGTGCGAAAGATATGCAACAATTGAAGAACGCCAATGTGTTCGTTTACAACGGTATCGTTGAAGGATGGGCGGAGCAATCACTTAAGAGCGCTGACAATAAGAATCGTGTTGTTGTTGAAGCAAGTAAAGGAATTGAATTCATGGAAGGCTTACCGGAAGAAGAGCATCAAGAGGATCACAAGAACGAAGCGCATGGTGACAAAATCCAAGATCCGCATGTTTGGTTAAATCCAGTTCTTGCTGTTCAAGAGGTTGAGGCCATTGTAGTTGGATTAACGCAAGCTGACCCTGCTAACAAAGAGGATTATCGGAAAAATGCGGATGCTTATATCGGAAAGCTCAAAGCCTTGGACGAGTCATTTAAAACAGGTCTTAAAAATGTTAAGCGTAAAGCATTCGTCACGCAGCATGCTGCTTTTGGTTATTTGGCCAAAGAATACGGGCTAACACAGGTCCCTATTGCTGGACTTTCCCCTGAAGAAGAGCCAGCTCCTGATAAAATGGCCGATATTATTAAATTTGCGAAGGATAATAAGGTACAAACGATTTTCTTTGAAACTTTAGTAGATCCAAAGGTTGCGAGTACAATTGCCAAAGAAGTCGGAGCGAAAACGGCTGTGCTGAACCCAATTGAGGGATTAACGGACGATGACAAAAAGAAAAACCTTGATTACATCGGTGTTATGACGAATAACCTGGAAGCATTGAAAAAAGCGTTAAATGAATAAATAGAAACATGTAGTGCTTTTTTTAATCGTTCAAATACGTAAAATTTACGAATAGAAAGAGGTTGTGACTTTGGTAGATCATAAAATACCTGTAACCGTCTTAAGCGGTTATTTGGGAGCAGGCAAAACAACATTATTAAACCACGTCCTACATAATCGTGATGGCTTAAAAATTGCAGTCATTGTCAACGATTTAAGTGAGGTCAACATCGACGCTGAGCTGATTAGAGAAGGAAGCGGGCTTTCCCGAACGAATGAGAGCTTGGTTGAAATGTCCAATGGCTGTATCTGCTGTACATTACGTGAAGACCTGTTGAAGGAAGTAGAGCGGCTTGCTAAAGAGAATAAATTTGACTATATTCTTATTGAATCAACAGGTGTAGGTGAACCTTTACCAGTTGCGCAAACGTTCACCTATATAGATGAAGAGCAAGGGATTGATCTTACGCAAGTTTGCCGTCTCGACACGATGGTAACTGTCGTAGACGCCTATCGTTTCTGGACGGACTACTCCTCTGGAGAAACGCTCCTTGAACGCAGTCAAGCTGTGGGCGAAGATGATACTCGCGAAGTTGTTGATCTTCTGATTGACCAAATTGAGTTTTGTGATGTCCTGATTTTGAATAAATGTGACATGCTGGAAGAAGATGAGCTGATTGAGCTAGAGGGCGTGCTGCGCTCCTTACAACCTAGAGCCAAATTCATTCGTTCGGTTCACGGGAAGGTAGCTCCAACAGATATTTTGAATACTCATTTATTTAATTTCGATGAAGCAAGTACGTCCGCAGGCTGGATGCGGGAAATGGAGAAGGAAACCCATACACCAGAAACCGAAGAATATGGCATTTCCTCTTTTGTCTACGAAAGAATTCGCCCGTTCGAGCCTTCGCGGCTGATGAGTTGGATGGAAGATTGGCCGGCGGAGATCATCCGAGCTAAAGGGATCATGTGGCTTGCAACTCGCAATGATCACGCTCAGAACTTAAGCCAAGCAGGTCCTTCTATTCGCTTCGGTCCAGCAGGGTATTGGGTGGCGGCGCTGCCAGATGGTGAAAGAGGAGCCGATCTCGAAGAAGACGCGGAACAAATCAAGCATTGGGATGATACCTATGGAGATCGCATTAACAAGGTTGTATTTATAGGCATTGAGATGGACCGGGTTAGTATAGTGGCATCTTTGGATGCCTGCTTGTTAACGGATGATGAAATGCAAGGAGATTGGAATCGTTTCGAGGATGAGCTGCCGAATGCCATAATGGAGTTGGAGGAAGCCTGCCCTTTGCCACAATAAATTCAGTAATGATGTATGATAGGAGGTGAACAGTATGAGAGTCATTATTACATTGGCGTGTACCGAAACTGGTGACAGAAACTATACAACGACGAAGAATAAAAGAACCCAAACCTCTCGTTTGGAGCTGAAAAAGTATTGTCCGCGTCTGAAGCGTCACACGCTTCATCGTGAAACACGTTAATAAACCAAGAAAGTCCGGGCTTACTTGTCCGGGTTTTCTGCTTTACGAAAGGGATTATAATATCCCAAAGGAGGTTGATGGGTTTGATGAGTTTGAATACCAATGAGGCAAGAGATGTCATTCTAAGTCATCACACGGATGCTCATTGGCACCGCCGCGAGCAGGAATTATTGCAATGGGCAGCACGTGAGAAACAGCGCAAGCACGCTAAGAAGACCAAACTTCTCGGACATATCAACGTGGATACCGAATTGTTCCCTGCCTTGATACTGCTTCAGCAGAAGCAAATAGCAACTGAATTCTCTTGTGCAGGTGTAAGCCCGCTTGACGAACCGGAAGACCATTCCCTGTATGCTTATCTCACGATCATAGCCTCTGAGCGAGCCGAGCAATTTGTCCAATTGACCATGAAGCGCATGAGACATCGCTTATTGATTTCCTTTGAACCCGCAAGGAACCGATACGATCTTTCATCCTTTTACATAGGCCACAACCGTTCCTTTTGTCAGATGATCCAGCTATGCGCTGAAATTTTTGAGAATGAAGTTTAGGCACTGAAAACGTACAAAAATGAGTTACGACAAAATCGCTCACGGTTATGTAGCTTACAATCCAAGAACCTTACCAGCTGCGATTTCGAATCATTGATGGGGAGCATCCAAAGTACCATTTAGTGACCGAGCGTATGGAGCTTCCACGCTAACCAACAGTTTCAAGCCCATTAGCTGCAAGGAGCTGTCCCAAAAGTCAAACATGACTAGGACAGCTCCTTTTTGATGCAGACTTTTTTATTTTGCCTTGTCAATCAGTGTGTTACCGTTAAAGTCTTTAATGATAATTCTGTCAGCGATGAAGGAGGAAACAGGATCAGGCCGGACAAAGAGATGCAGATTTCCTCCGCCTGCCGGGTATGGATCGACAGGAGTGTCAACGTCAATATACATGCCATACTGGCTCTGATTGTTGCGGTTCGTTGAACCTTGGCCAACGATATCATAGTAATCTGCGATTTTTGTTTGTCCTTGGCCCTTCAGAATGATCCAGCGAATAGTGTTCTGCTGGACCGGGATGTTGATGTCAACTGTATTGCTTGTATCGGTGCGGAACGCTGCGGTGACCGTCGGTTGGCTATGAGGCAGTATTTCCATCGGGTTCTTGCTTCTGGATTCGTTATTGGTTTCGGAGGTTAGTCCTACCATGTAAGTAATGTGTAAATGGTCGGAATTCGCGCCGGTGTGCCCCACATATCCAATCAGATCGCCGGCTTGAACCGTTTGACCCACCGTCAATCCCGAAGCGAATGCACTAAGATGTAAATAACCGGTCCAATGTTTATTTCCGTGATTGACAAGGACTTTGTTGCCAGGACCTGAGCTGCCGTTATCCGGAGTAATATTAGTTACGGTTCCATCCATCATGGCATAGACAGGGGTGCCTTCCGGAGCATTTATGTCGATCCCGGCATGGTAATCATAATCCCCGGGCCTGCGGGGACCGTATGGATAGCGGATTTCGTCCCCATTGACAGCAGTTGAAAAGCTTAGAGGCCAATAGACGCTGCCTGTAGGCGGGGCCACAGGAGTAACTCTAGCAACATTCGAATCGGCACTTGTGCCGGCGGAGTTGGTAGCGTTGATGGCAAAGTAATATATAGAGCCGTTTGTCAAGCCTGATTTGGTAAATGTCGTATTGTTTACTCCGCTTGCCACAGTCGAATAAGACCCGGTCGAGGATGTTTTCATCTTAACCGTATAGCTCGTATTACTGCCCGATGCTTCCCAAGCGAGAACAGCTTGTCCATCACCCGCTACTGCTATCAATGCGGTCGGTGCAGCTGGAACCGCACTTGGTTTGGCTGAAACAGCGCTGGAATACTCACTTGTGTTACCCTCGGAATCGATAGCCGCCACCTTATACCAGTATGTAGTCTCGTTGTCTACCCCGGTATTGGTAAAAGACGTCGATGTAATATTGTTGGCAATGTGCTTGTATTTGCCATCGCTGGAGGTAGCCCGTGAAATCTTATGTTTAACAGCGCCGGATACGGCATTCCAATACAGAGTCACTTCGCCATTCCCGGAATTAGCCTTAAGTCCGGTGGGTGCGGGAAGTGCAGCAAGGACATTCGTATTAAATAATACAAGGAAAAGTACGCTCATCAATAAACTCCAAAAAATGCTTTTCTTTAATAAGCGCTTCTGCTTCTGTAACGTAGACATAAAATCTCCTCCTAATCGTATCGAACTATAGATCCTGTAAAACGACCTAACTTACAAATCCATAGAATAGACGTTAGTAAAACTGGAAAACTAATGTAGAGCTCATGGCCTCACCTCCTTTCTAATAAGCAAGAATTGAACAGGAGAATCTTGTAAACGCTTTCTTTTTTTTTGAATTGTAACATTGAAAATTTCTTATATGAAATACGAAATACTTATATTTCTATAATTAGGGGTTATATATTCGCCTAATCATTTTCAAAAAAATAACCCCATGCCTTTATGAAAGGCATGGGATTAGTTGATATGTTTGAAATGATATTTTTAAAAGTAGAAAGTGTACCTTACATTAAATTTCTAGTAAGTCGAATATCTGCCATGGTTAACAAACCAACCTGATTAGACGAATGCATCGTTTTTGCAGTGTTAACTACAACATTGATGGTAGCGGTGTCGCCAAAAATACCTTGTGGGACTACAAACTCTACAGTACCCATATCATTCGTTTCCAGAATGATCCTGTCCTCCGTAACAACGTCTACAGACATGATCAGGTCCAATTCAATGGGTATTCCTTCCTTCGTAGAACCCGTTGAATTTTGATGCAAGCCGTTTACTTCATTTTTACTTAAGGGTCCTATTGCTAAGACAGTGTTTTCTTGGGAAATGGTTGGTTCAATTTTATTAATAACTTCGGTTAAGGTCAGATTCAAACCATAAGCAACAAGACGCAATGATTCCTCAAGTCCGACATGACCTATGCGGTCGTTTTGTGCAAGCTGGTGAAATTCTTCCGGTGACATACCAATACCCACTTTTTTCTGCAGGGGAATACGGCGTTTGGAGACATCTACCTTACGGTAAACTTTAATTTTGGACAACGATTGCGTCACAGAAGTGGAAAATAAAGTCATAGAATCCATGATATATCCCGGATTAACTCCGGTACCAATGACAAACTGTCTTTTATCGCGAGCATAAAGATCAATTTCTTTGGACAAATCCGAATAGCGGTGCCATGGATAAGCTAATTGTTCACAGGTAGAAATGACGGAATATCCTTGATCAAGTAACTGCTTGATTTGCGGCCAAACCTGTGGCAGGTTAGATCCTGTTGCATGGAGTGCAAGTTTGCGCCCCTCCAGCCGTGCCGTATCGATTTCATCTAAATTCTGAACAACATTAATCCCCACAGCAGTGCTCTCTGCTAGTTCTCCGACATCCCTTCCGATTTTTTGAGGATCAATATCAACCGCACCAATTAACCGAATATGATCGGATTGCAAACAGCTTTGCATAATTTTGATGCCTATTGGACCTAAGCCATAGGAAATGACATTCATTTTTACAGTATTCATGAACCTTACCCCTCTCTTAATTGGTTTTCATGAACAATGTAACATCATCAGAAATAAAGCGAAAATATGAATATATTATAAATTTATAATCAGGGGTTATAAGTAGAATTATGCCAGGTCCTCAAGGTTGAGAGTCGGTATTCGCCATTAAAAAAACAGCATCCCGATTCATGATAGATGCTGTCCTACGGTTTGAGATGATAATGTCTTGGATTTCATAGACTCTTTTGTAGTGTAATGTGGTAAATGCTCCAATATAGACAATGCGTCCTTCGTAATTAAAGGTACGCTTACGTCGTTCCAAATGACAGAAATCGAACTGAAAAGAGACAGGTTTTTCAATGCAATAGCTTTGATCTTGTAAGAATTTAAAAGTTCCAGCATATCCTGCGGCATTAAGGTAATCCCGATTCCATTGGAGATCAGATTGGCAATGGTCAAAATTTCCGGCCCGGCCCCGATGGTTTTTGGAATGAATCCAGCGGTAAGGCAGGCATGCTCCAGCAAATAATAAAGAGACGGCGAATGCTTAGGGTCATAATGTAAAAAAGTTTCGTTTTTAAGCTCGTAAAGATCGATCTCATCTTGTACGGCTGCCGGATGCTGGCAGGATAAAGCCACCTTCATAGGATGCTTGGAAAACTCTATCCACTTAAGCGGCGGCTGTATCGTCTGTTTGAGGTCTATCGGAGTTCGGATAAAGGCGAGATCATATTCGCTTTTCTGTACAAGCTCGGCTGCGTGAACGGAGGTTGTTTCCTTGATATAAAATTCGATTAATGGATGCTCTTCTTTTAATTTTTTAATAAGGTAAGGGACCATATTGCTTGCAGCGGATGGAACGGTTGCGATTCGAATAGTCGTTTGCGGGACAGTTCCGGATTCCACAAGCTGAGAGATGGTTTTTTCAATGTTATCGAATGAGGGTAAAAGATTTTTATGAAGATAATCGCCTTCTGCGGTCAATGTAACGTTTCGGGTCGAACGGTTTAACAGTTTAATGCCGAGTTCTTTTTCGAGCGCTGTGATTTGCTGGCTCAATCCGGGCTGGGAAATATGCAATTTCTGGGCTGCATGGCTGAAGTTAAGACAAAAAGCGACTTCCATAAAATAACGTAATGACAAATAACTTACTTGCATATGAGATATCTCCTAATATATGACAATATGATTCGACAATTTATTATAGCATTTCAATCTGCTTTTGTAACCGGAATTGTTCGAAACGCTATCAGGATAACGATAATTAATAATTTCTACTTATATATTTATAAGGAAGCAGTATTTCCAATTTCTCTCATGTCGTATTAAACTATAAACATATTAAAGCGTTTTCATAAGCGCTGTGAGAGGGGAAAGAGTATGGGGAAAATAGCCTTTAATAAAGGAGAAAATATTATACTGCGTATTGAAATGGACTCTCATATCAAATTCGGTGAGGTTGCGACAGGCATTACAAGGGCAGGGGGGGACATCATAGCCATTGATCTGGTGGACGCGGGAAAGAATATTTCAGTAAGAGACCTCACGATAAACGTCGCCGAAGCGGGGCAAATCGGTGAAATTGAGAAAGCGGTTTCTAGAATCCCAGGGATAAAGCTGATTCATGTATCCGACCGTACCTTTCTGCTGCATCTTGGTGGGAAAATTTCGACAGTGCCCAAAAGCCCGGTTCAAAACCGCGACGATTTGTCCCGGGTGTATACACCGGATGTAGCCAGAGTATGTATGGCGATCAAAGAAGATCCTGCCAAAGCATTTACCCTCAGCATCAAGAAAAATACAGTAGCTGTGGTCTCTGACGGAAGTGCTGTTCTCGGGCTTGGAAACATTGGGCCCAGTGCAGCTATGCCGGTCATGGAAGGAAAGGCGGTCTTGTTTAAACAATTTGCGGGAGTAGACGCATTTCCGATCTGTATCAGCACGCAGGATTCGGAAGAAATTATCCAAACTGTAAAGCATATAGCCACCGTATTCGGCGGGATTAACCTTGAGGACATTTCAGCGCCACGGTGTTTTGAGATTGAACAACGGCTGCGTGAAGAATTGGATATTCCGGTTTTTCATGATGACCAGCATGGGACAGCGGTTGTCATGTATGCAGGGTTGCTCAATGCTTTGAAACTCGTGAACAGATCTATGGAGGAGATCAAGGTTGTTGTATGCGGAGTTGGCGCTGCCGGGGTGGCTTGTACCCGTATGCTGCTTGCGGCAGGTGTAAAGGAGATCGTGGGCGTTGACCGGCGGGGGATACTGACCGCTGACCAAAAGTATGATAATCCGATGAAGGAATGGTTCGCAATGGAAACGAATCCAAAGCGGCTTTCGGGTACCTTACGCGATGCGTTAAGAGGAGCAGATGTATTTATTGGCCTTTCCTCTGGAGGTTTGTTAACGAGAGAGGATGTCATGACGATGGCGGCAAATCCAATCGTGTTCGCCATGGCCAATCCCGATCCGGAGATTGTCCCAGAGGATATCGAAGATATAGCTGCGGTAATTGCAACAGGTCGATCGGATTATCCGAATCAAATCAACAACGTGCTTTGTTTTCCAGGAATATTTCGTGCGGCCTTGGATTGCAGAGCAGTCACAATTAATGAAGAAATGAAGTTTGCAGCAGCCGAAGCTATCGCCTCGATCATTACTGACGAGGACAGAAGTAAGAGTCATATTATACCAAGCGTATTTAATCATAAAGTAGTTAGCGCAGTTCGGAACCGGGTAATTGAAGCGGCTATTCGAACGGGTGTAGCCAAAAAAGTGCCGAAGGATTTCCGCTAACAAAGATATATAAACTCGTGGTATTTTGCAGAAGGAGTGTATGAATTGAAACCTATTATTGGAATTACATCGAATATCAGAGATGAGAAACTGCTGACCACCGGGTTGAGTAATATTCGTGCAATTGTAAAAGCGGGCGGAGTGCCGATCGTACTGCCTAATTTGTCGGAGGATTCAGAAGTAGACCGACTGGTAGAATCAATTGACGGCTTATTGGTTACTGGAGGAGGAGATGTTGACCCCAATATTTTCGGAGAAGAACCTCATCCGGAATTAGGTGAAGTATGCCCTGAAAGGGATCATTTCGAAATTATGACGATAAGCAAATTTTTGAAATTAGACAAACCAATCCTGGGCATCTGCAGGGGCAGTCAAATGATTAACGTTTCTGCTGGCGGGGATCTCTTTCAAGACATTTATGCCCAACATGATCATCAGCTTTTGCAGCATAGACAAAATGCGCCCCGGAGCCACGTAACGCATTTTGTAGATGTTGCAGAAAACTCGCTGCTCCATCAAGCTGTTCAATCCACCCGTTTTAAGGTGAACAGCTACCACCATCAAGCGGTAAGAAAAGTTGCTGAAGGTTTTGAAGTATGCGCAAGAGCCAGTGATGGTATCATTGAGGCATTTGAGTGCAAGACGCACCGTTTTGTTTTGGGCGTGCAATGGCATCCGGAAAATTTGACCGGCAAGAACGATATTTACTCTCTGAAACTGTTTAATGCTTTCGTCCAGGCTTGTCAACTTTAGTTATCCGGCTTTTCTTTATTGTGGCTGTTGTTATGTTGTGAAAAAAATAATAGGGGGATATATATATATGAAGCATTCTATTAAAGCCGCTCTTTTATGTTTTATTGCATTTGCAGTTTTGCTGGCGGGTTGTACCACTAGTAAGAATAATACGGCTCAACCCGACAAGAAGGATGAAAAGCGTCCACTGACAATCGCGCTGCCTACAGAGGTCAAATCCATGGATCTTTACGCCCATAATGATTTTGTAACATGGATGGCAGTCAATAACATGTACAATACATTATTAAAACGCGACGCTAAAGGAAACATCAGCACTGATTTGGCAGAAAGTTATAAAAAAGTAAACGATACGACATGGGAATTTGATCTTAAAAAGGGCATTAAGTTTCATAACGGCACAGAAATGACTGCAGAGGATGTCAAGTTTTCCTTCGAAAGAGCAGTTGCTGAGAAAACGCTGGGCGAAAGTGTGTATTACAAATCAATTAAAGAAGTGAAGATTATTGATCCGTACAAGGTACAATTTATTACGGACGGACCAAACCCACTTTTCTTGAGTGTCATTGCCCGCACAAGTGCTGCAATTTTACCGAAAAAATACATAGAAGAAAAAGGAATGGATTCCTTCAACCAGCAGCCTGTTGGAACAGGACCGTTTAAGTTTGTTGAGTGGAAAAAAGGCAGCTACCTTAAGTTGGAGCCTTATGAGCAATACTTCGAAGGTGCCGCAAAAGATTGGAGCCAGGTAGTGTTCCGTATTCTTCCTGAAGGCTCGACAAGAGTTGGAGAGCTTTTAACGGGTGGAGTGGATATTATTCCCTCAGTCGGCAGCAATGATTGGCCACGTGTGAAAGGAAATGATAAAACCGGGATCATAAGCGGTGCTTCGAACCGTGTAGCATTTCTTGTTCCAAAAGTTACTAGTCCAAAATCTCCAATGGCAGATCAGAGAGTCAGGGAAGCCGTTGAGTTGGCAATAGATAAAAAGCTGATCATTGATAAATTATTAGGCGGTTTGGGTACTACGACGCGAACACGCATTACGCCAGGTAATTTCGGGGCAAATCCAAAATTGTTCAATGTTGCTGTATATGATGAAAAGCGTGCTAAGGAATTATTGAAAGAAGCAGGATACGAGAATGGCTTGGAACTGACGATGCAATCGACCACAGGACGTTATGCAAAAGATAAGGAAGTTACTGAGATGATAGTCGGTATGCTGGCTAAAGTAGGTATTAAGGTGAAATTGGAATTACTTGAATTTAGTGTTTATGAAGAAATAAGAAAAGTAAACAAAGTCAGTGATTTACATATGGTTTGGTTGGCTAACTCTAACTTCGATGCTTTCACTATGGTCAGCGAGCATCTCACTTCGGTTAGAAGCTTAACTAATTTGGGTCTTAGCAGTCCGGAGTTGGAAGAGATATTGAAAAAAGCTGAAAAGAACATGAATCAAGATGAAAGGGACTCTCAGTATCAAATGGCACAACAAGTGGAAGCGAATCAATTTTTGAGATTGTACCTGTATCTGGAGCATAACAGCTACGGAGTAAGTAAATCTGTGAACTTCACCCCTCGTTTAGATGAAATGTATAAAGTATACGAAATTTCAAAACGCTGATATTTGCTTATTTAAAAGCTTCAATAGGGGCAATATTTATGCCCCTATCTTTTCAATATTACTTAACAGCTTGTTCGCATAATAACATAAGGAAGTGAATTCCATGAGAAGTTATGCCCTAAGACGATTGGCACAGATGGCTCCCGTGTTGTTGATCATCGTTTCTATCGTATTTGTCTTGATGCACTTATCCGGGGATCCTGTTGCATTAATGCTTCCGGAGGACGCTACCCAAGAAGATATGGATGCACTCCGGAAAGCTTTAAATTTAGATAAACCATTCTATGTTCAATATGCGACCTACTTATGGAATGTGCTGCATGGTGATTTCGGTAAATCATTCCGGTTTAATCAGGATGCGCTGGAGTTAGTGCTGGAAAGGCTGCCTGTTACATTAGAGTTGGCTGTAGCCGCCAAAATAATCGCAATTTGTTTGGCAGTACCGCTTGGAATCTTGTCCGCAACACACAAAAACTCTATTCTCGAACTTTTTGTAACGACAGGGACCGTTCTCGGAAAGGCGATGCCCCATTTTTGGTTTGGGATTATGCTTGTTCTCGTGTTCGGCGTCAACCTTCAGTGGTTACCGGTTTCGGGAAGCGGCACATTCTTACATCTCATTCTGCCGGCGATTACGCTTGGATTCGGTAATGCCGCTTATATTGCCCGGTTAACCCGTTCGAGTCTACTTGACTCCTTACATCAGGATTACGTTAGAACGGCAAAGAGTAAGGGATTAAAGAATTCTGTTGTCATCTACAAACATGCATTCAGAAATGCTTTGATTCCGGTCGTTACGATCATTATGATGCAGATTGGCGGTATGATCGGCGGTGCTCTAGTTACGGAAGCCATCTTTGCATGGCCAGGATTAGGCCAATTAATTGTACAATCTGTTAATTCAAAAGACATGGCAGTTGTACAAGCAGCTATATTTGTTGTTGCTGTGTCCGTCATATTGATTAACATAGTAACGGATATTCTTGTCGGATGGCTCGATCCGCGTATCAAGTACAGATAAGGGGAGAAGACGGATGATAAGTAGTGAGCAAGCAGTTCCGGCGAGTCGACTCATAAAGAAAAGCAAAAAAGAAAATCACCGTATCTTCTTTTGGTTTAGATTATTGCTCAAAAGTAAAACAGGTACGATCGGTTTTGTAATTATGTCAATCGTTATCATTACGGCGTTATTTGCACCGTGGTTGGCTCCTTATGATCCTTCAGAACAACATATAACCGATATGCTTGCCCCTCCTTTTTGGTTGGATGGCGGAAGCATGCAGTATGTTCTTGGTACCGATAACTTGGGCAGAGATTTGTTAAGCAGAATCATATACGGCTCCCAGGTTTCTTTGGTTGTAGGATTATTCGCGATTATTGTGGCGGGTGCTATTGGTTTATCTATTGGTTTGATTTCAGGTTATTACGGCGGATGGCTGGATAATGTTTTTATGAGATTAGTTGATTCTTTTTTGGCTATTCCTAATATTCTGTTCACTCTAGTTATATTGAAAGTAACCGGACCCGGTATGTTTACTCTTATTGTTGTGTTGGGTGTCACGAATTGGGTAGTTTATGCAAGGGTTATCCGAAGCGAGGTATTAAGTCTAAAAGAAAGAGAATTTGTCAGAGCCGCTAAATCGATTGGAGTACGTGACGGGATGATTATGATCCGACATTTATTACCAAATGTGTTTTCATCCTTTTGTGTGCTTGGGACATTAAGCATGGCGACTACCATTATTTCAGAAGCTTCACTGAGTTTCTTGGGTTTAGGCATTCAGCCTCCCACCATTTCTTGGGGCGGAATGCTGAGCACCGGACGTGAATACTTGGCTACTAATTGGGGGCTCGCAACTTTTCCCGGAATAGCCATAACTATCACGACGCTAGGTATCATATTTTTGGGCGACTGGTTGCGTGATATTTTCGACCCTCGTTCTCAAGACATATAAAAGTAGGCATCATTCATGGAGGGAGGAGAAATACAATGAAAGAACCTATTTTACAAGTTAATGGATTAAAAACTTACTTCTTCACGGATAACGGCGCAGTGCCGTCTGTTGACGACGTTACTTTCACATTACAAGAGGGGGAAACACTTGGTATTGTGGGGGAATCTGGATCAGGCAAAAGCGTAACCTCCCTTTCTATTATGGGGTTGATTGAAAGTCCGGGAAAAATTGTTGAGGGAGAAATTCGTTTTCGGGACCGGGATTTATTGAAATTAAGTCATCATGAGATGCGGAAGATTAGAGGCAAGGAAATCGGTATGATCTTTCAAGAGCCTCTGACCGCATTAAATCCGGTTTTCCGTATCGGCCATCAAATTCAGGAATCACTTATGAACCACAATAACATGAACAAGACAGAGGCAAAGCAACACGCTTTGGAGCTGTTGAACAAAGTTAAAATACCCCGGCCTGAAAGTGTGTATGAATCGTATCCCCACGAACTAAGCGGTGGTATGCGTCAAAGAGCGATGATTGCGATGGCGATTTCCTGCAATCCTAAAGTGTTGATCGCTGACGAACCGACAACCGCCTTGGACGTTTCTATACAAGCGCAAATTTTGAAAATAATGAAAGAAATTATTCAGAATGAAGGTAATTCCATAGTCTTGATTACTCATGATTTGGGTGTAATTGCTGAAATGGCAGACAGAGTTGTCGTTATGTACGCAGGCCAAGTTGTCGAACAATGCAGCGTATATACATTATTCAAGCATCCAAAGCACCCTTATACGCGGGGGTTGTTAAAAAGCATACCAAAGTTGCACAATATCCTGGAAACCTTGGATTCTATAGAAGGCTCGGTCCCTAACCCGTTGAACATGCCGGAAGGTTGCCGCTTTCATCCGCGTTGTTCCTTAGCAACCGGGGCATGCAGCCGTAATGAGCCGCGTTTAACAGAATTAGCGTTGGATCATCAGGTTAGATGCTTAATGTATCAGGAAGAATTCGAAAAAGAATGGACGGAGAAGAGGTGATGATAGTGGATACGAAAGAACAACGCAAAGTGCTCCTGAAAGTCCACGAGTTGAGCAAGCATTTCGAAATTACCAAGGGCTTCATAAAAAGAAAAACGCAAATATTAAAAGCGGTAGATCAAGTGAGCCTCACTGTTTATGAGGGTGAAACACTTGGTATTGTGGGTGAATCGGGATGCGGAAAATCGACGTTGGGGAATATGATTATGCACTTAATAGAGCCTTCCTCCGGGAAAATATTGTTTGAGGATACTGATCTTAGCGAAATGTCACGCGAAACGCTTCGCAAAAAACGAAAGGATATTCAAATGATTTTTCAAGATCCGTTTTCATCATTAAATCCTCGTTTGAAAATATTTGATATCATAGCTGAACCGCTCCGTACTCACGGGATTGCTAGTGGGGATAAATTGGAAGAAGAAGTACATAAGCTTCTGGAAGCGGTGGGCTTATCTGCGGATTTTGCAAAGAGGTTCCCTCATCAATTTAGCGGCGGGCAGCGTCAAAGAATAGGAATAGGACGAGCATTATCCTTGAAACCTAAATTGATCGTTTGCGACGAACCGGTGTCCGCTCTGGATGTGTCCATACAATCACAAATACTTAATCTTCTTTCCGTTTTACAGAAGCGTTATAAGCTGACATACATTTTCATCGCTCACGGCCTTCCGGCAGTTGCCTATATTAGCGATCGCATTGCAGTTATGTATCTTGGAAAAATTATGGAAATTAGCAAAAAGGAAGATTTGCTTAACCGTCCTTTACATCCTTATACCGAAGGGCTTCTTGCCTCCATACCCGTTTCGGATCCGGAACTTCGCGGAAAAGAGAAGAAAGCATTGGAGGGGGAAACTCCAAATCCGTTAAATCCACCTTCAGGCTGCAGATTTCATACCCGCTGTCCCTACGTACAGGATCGGTGCCGCGTAGAGGAACCGCAGTTACGTCAGATAGGTTTGGATCGATCCGTTTCATGCCATTATCCGCTTGGGGAAATAGAGGCGTCACTTTATGGGTAATCAGCATCAGTATGGTATCAGTTCAGCACATCCTCTGGCGACGGAAGCGGGGATGTCCGTATTAAAGGCCGGAGGCAATGCGGCAGATGCCGCTATCGCGGTTTCGTATATGTTGAGCGTGGTCGAACCTTATGCTTCCGGGATCGGGGGAGGCGGTGTCATGCTAATATTGCCTGCAAAGATTGAAGAATCGGTAGTGTGTGATTACCGGGAAGTTGCACCTTTGTCGGGAATTATCTCGCCAACAGAGATTGGGGTCCCGGGCTTTGTAAAAGGCATGGAGAAGGTGAATGAATTATTCGGTACTTTGGATATGGTAACCTTAATGGATCCTGCTATAAGCGCTGCTGAAGCGGGTTTTGCCTCCGGTGGAGCCTTACATCGGCAATTGGTGAATTCTCCACAATTGATTGCAGAACAGCATCCAAGCTTTTTTCCTAAGGGGGAAGCTATTCGTCAAGGAGAATGGCTGAAGCAGCCAGTACTTGCAAAGACGATGAGAGCAATTCGTGATAACGGCTCCGATTGGTTATATCAGGGCGAGCTGGGGCAACAAATTTCGGCTATGGTAGACGGAATGACACAAGACGACTTTCGGGACTATCGCGTGTCCATGAAAAAGCCGATCTACAGTGAATACGACAATTACGATGTGATCACAACACCTCCGCCTTTCGGAGGTGTAACGTTGATCCAAGCGTTAAAAATCAGTGAGCTGCTGGAGCTGCACGAGCAGCAGAAGCAATCTATCCCTTATATACATCAATGGGGCGAGGTCATAAGGAAATGCTATGAGCTGAGAAAAAGCACAATGGGCGACCCGGACTTTTGTTCTCCGCCGGTAGATAGGCTGATTAGCCGTGAGCTGATCGGCTTTTTGGCTGATAACATCAGACCGGACATCATATCAGAGATACCGGCTACTCTGGACGATGTTGCTAATACAACTCATTTTTCCATTGTGGATAAAGATGGAATGTGTGTGTCTGCGACAAATACAATAGGCGGTTTTTTTGGTCCGGGCATTGAAACAGGCGGATTTTTTCTCAATAATCAAATGCGTAATTTTACGAATGATGCAATCTCCCCTAATCAGGTGCAGCCGGGAAAAAGGCCTCAAAGTTACGTGTGTCCGACGATCGTACGAAACCGTGAAAGAACCATTGTGATTGGCTCGGCAGGAGGCAAGCGTATCCCTATGATACTATCTGTCATTTTGGAAAACGTTATTAAAAAAAGGATCGGCCTCGAAGAAGCAGTAGCTGCCTCGCGGTTTTTTATAGATGAAAGAATGATATCTGTTGAGAGCCCGCTTCCGGCTGCTGTGGCAGATGATTTAGCCAAGCTCGGATATGAGGTAGTGAACAATGAGGATCCTATGTTTTACGGGGGGATTCACGGATTAATGAGATGGCATGACACAGGACAAATAGTTGGTGCTGCCGATCCAAGACGGGGAGGAGCAAGTCAAGTAAGCGAATAAGATACAACCCCTAAACACAATGCGGAATAAACTTTATTGCTATAAGAATATTAAAAAGAGGCGGCTCATATTAGCCGCCTTTATTGTATTCACTTAATGGATAAGAAGGAAAGGAAGGATAGCCAAACTCCAATTCGTCCAAGCAAAGAGTGCAGACTTCACCTAGAATTAGGAACTCCCCGGTTTTGCTGTTGCACCTTGGACATAGCAGATGTCCGTTCTTATTAGCTTCCTTATCGATCGTTCGATCGGGTTGGGCGGAAATAATAATTTCCTCAGCCATTGAATGGATGTTGTTTATCACACTTCTCAATCCTTTCTTGTACTCATAGTCTGCTTTATGATCTCATAAATAGTATACACTATATTTAAATAGTATGTATTATTTAAATATTATAAAGTCATAATGATGTCTTATATATACTAAGTTTGTATTTTTTTCATAACCGAACAGTAGTGACAATTTGATTGCGGATATGTTTAAAGTAGCATTAGAACTTTTTTGACCCCAAAAAACCGCTAAGGCGGTTAATCTTTTACTATCGGTTTCCGTTCGTCAATTGTGACCCCTGTATTTGTAAAACTTACGTTCTCGACGATGTGTTCTCATATTCCTCGCTGATGACGAAGGGAATGCTTCTGTAATGTTTGATAAAAATAGTCAGTAGGGGGAACTATTCAATAAAAAAGAATAAAGCGGAGGTTATAAGAATGGAGCATTCATTACTCTCAGAGTTGAAGGAGCTTATTACCAATCTGGAGCAAAAAAAGGCTGAGACCCGTTATACGATTCCCAGTGAAATTATGGGGGCCACGAAGAAGGCAAAAAACTTGGAAAGGTTCTTACACGATATATTGGCTGTAGTTAACGGCAGCGGCGGGATTAACCTGCTAAGCATTATCCGTAGAGAGTTTGGCATGAGCGTGGACCTTACAGATCATATCGATCAGTGGGCACCGTACAGCAAAGATCAGTTTGAAGATGCGCTCCATGATGCGATTGACCGGGCTGAAATTCGTGCGGGAAAGCAAGGGTTATTTTTTGAAGGTTCGCCTGATAAAAAGGAAGCCGCAGAAGCACTGCATTTGCTTAAGAGCATCGCCCATGCCGCGGTTAAGTGTCAATTTAGTCCAAAACTAGCTGGACCTCATGCTTATATTGAAATTTTGGATCATGTAATCCAGTTTTATGCACTTCCCAATTCGTTCCCTGATGATAGTATGATCAAGTACAGAAACCTACTGTCCTCTGATCGACTTTATGCAATGTCGGGGCACGATGATACTATAACAGCTGCATTGAAGAGTCATGTAAAAGAGTGGTACCAACGTTCATCTTATACGTTTTTGGAAAACGCCGAATGGTATCATATGTACGAATCAGTCCTAGATTATTTGTACGTTTTAACGGAAGAGCAGCTAGAACGTTTACGGATGGATTTTATCCAGCATATTAGGAATGATTTAAAAATAGTGAAAGCAAAACCAGAGCTGCACCGGGTGAAGCTTCTGAAGTCGATGCTGGAAACTGTTTTGAACTGGAAGGTTTAGTTACCACGAAACCGTTAGATTTCGCTTATAGGATCCATTTTAAAATAGGCAGCACGAAATTCAATCGCGAATTTCGGCTTTTTACATTGTTTTGATTTTAATTGCATGCATGGCATTAAAAATGAAGGAGATCTGTCGAAAGTTGTCGAAACGACTCGTATCTATCTTTTTTAGGAGATGAGGAGTATGAGAACAACCGATGCTGCTCCGCGGATACGACTTGTTCATTTTATAATTCTATTGATGCTTGTATCTATTTCGATCATTTCTATCATTCAAATAGCTGCTTCGTTTAAGGCGGAACGAGATTCCTTGTATGAAACGGCACTAGAGCTTAATTATGAAAGCGCCAAAAAAATGAGCGTGACTATGAACTCCCTTTTCAAAGCGATGGAGAGAAGTTTGAAAGTGACCTCTGAACACCTGGAGAAGAGTATGCAAACACCAGATTCTATTCAAGCCCAATTGGATTTGGTAACGGGGAGCAGCAATTACTTTAATTCACAAATGGTCAGTGACGCCAATGGGAATGTCTTAGCCATTTCCCCTGTTTCGGTAGGGCTCACTAGCAAGAAGCTGACATCGAAAGCCATATTAGATGCGATTGAGCAGCGAAAGGCTGCGATCTCAGCACCTTTTGAATCTGTAACGAATAGGCTTATTGTATTAATGACAAATCCCATATTTAATTCCTCAGGTCAGTATTTGGGTTCATTAGGAGGCGCTATTTATTTACGAGAAAACAATGTGTTAAATGATATATTCGGTTCCAACAGCTACTCTCCATCAGGTTCATATATCTATGTTGTTGATGGGGCTGGAAATCTTATTTATCATCCAGATCACAATCGGTTAGGTGAGAATGTAAGTGCCAATCCAGTGGTAGCCAAGCTCATTAATGGACATAGCGGTAAGGAGAAAGTCGTGAATACCTTGGGAGTGCCGATGCTTGCTGGATATTCTTATGTCTCTGCTAACGGGTGGGGAATCGTTGTGCAATCGCCGCTGGAAGAGATAAATGAAAAATCGATGCGTTTGATTCAAAATGCCATTCTGTATTCATTACCCTTTCTCCTGCTAATACTTATACTAACAGCATGGTTGGCTAAGAAGCTGACTCTTCCCTTTGCTCGATTGGCTGCGACCGCCTATAAAATCTTGAATGGCAAGCAAGTCGCAGATCTGCCAAAGGTAAGAACGAATACGTATGAAGCTTATCATTTGTACAAAACCATGTTAATCACGATCGATGCTTTGCAGAAGAAAGCGAATCAATATGAACTGGAAGCTCAAACGGATAATTTAACGGGTCTTGCCAACAGAAGGAGCATGGAAACACAAATGCTCGATTGGCTGGAAGAAGGCACGGATTTTTCTCTCATTGTACTGGATATTGATCATTTCAAAGTGATTAATGATACACACGGGCATCTTGCAGGAGATAAAGTTCTGAAATATTTAGGAAAGCTTTTGCTTGCAATGGCAAGTGAGAACGAGTACTACTTCCGGTTTGGCGGAGAGGAATTCATTGTTCTAATGACCCATATGACGAAAGAGGATGCGTATCTATATGCAGAGAAAATCCGTAATAAGTTGGAAATGACGATAAGCCCAGTAGGTCAACCCATCACGGTGTCTCTGGGAGTGTCCTCTTTCCCAACAGACGGAGTGACGGCACATGAAGTGCTAGAACATGCGGATCAAGCGCTCTATTTTGCCAAAGGAAAAGGGCGGAATTGTACCGTTGTTTACGATCCTAAGTATACATAGTCAGGGACCTTAGTTCACCCGCAAGAATTTGCGGAACGAGCTAAGGTCTTTTTCTAATGAAACAGCATTTCTTGTATTGACAGTGATTGGAAGATAGCTTATAGTTATGAAAATATTTAATTCCGAGTTAATTGATTGGAATAATGTACATGACTATTTTTTCTCATCTGGAGGGGCACTACGATGAATATTGAGAATATAGAAGCGTTCGTGTATGTCATCCACTATGGCAGCTTTAACAAGGCATCGGAAGTATTATTCCTTTCCCAGCCTTCAGTAACAGCTAGAATTCAATCGTTAGAACGGGAACTGGATTGTCAACTCTTCGATCGAATTGGCAAGCAAGTTCATTTAACGGATGATGGCAGGAAGTTTCTCCCTTACGCGCAACAATTACTGCAAACCTTCCAGAAGAGTAAAACCCATCTTAAGCAGAAAAAGGCGCTGCCTAATGAGCTGCGAATCGGCTGTACGGTATCTGTATCTAATTACATGATGCCAGCAATCATCCCCAAGCTGAAGCATAAATACCCGGAAATCAATTTTAAACTAACGACCGGAATAACGGATGATCTCGTCAACAAGGTTCTGAACCGAGATGTGGATATCAGCTTTGTGCGGGGAATCACCCATCCAAGTATTTTGTCAGCGAAATTTTATGAAGATCCTATTCGACTCTATGTTTATGAAGGGCATCCCTTTATTGGAAAAGAAAACTTAACGATCCAAGATATCGGATGTCAGGCTCTTATTTTCTTTGAGTGCGGCTCGCTAGATTGGATGCGAATTCACCGTGTATTTGATAGTTTGAAGGAGTCGCCCAACATCCAGATTCAGACGGATAACTCCGAAACAGCCAAGAAGCTGGTTCTACAGCGTGCAGGTATCGCTTTCTTGCCTGGGCTTAGCGTCAGTCAGGAAGTTAAGGACAACAAGCTATTTCCAATCGACTTTCCAGAGACAGCAGGCATTGCTTTACAGACGAACTTGATTACGTTAAATGGGGAGAATACGTTATTCTTCAACAGTATTTTGGATATTTGCAAAGGGTTTTGGGGCCGAGCGAAAGGGTAATATCAGATTCTTATATATGCTTATAGAAAAACTCTATTATCCAGTTGTGAAACTTGATGATAAATTAATGCTATGTTAATTCATACAAAACAAATAGGAATTATGAGCTTAATATTTTGTAACCGAAAAATGGAGGGTATACACAGATGAGAAAATTAACAATCCTTGGAACAACACTAACTTTGGCTTTGGTAGCAGCAGGCTGCGGGGCGAAAAATACAGAAACAATCGCATCACCAAAGGCAGCCGCTGAAGGTACGAAGGCTGCTGCAGCTACAGCTTCTGCAGCGGAGCCTGTCAAAGTGAAGAAGATCATTGTTGGAACAGGCACCAAATTTCCGAACGTAGCTTTCCTAGATAAAGACGGTAAGCTTACCGGTTATGATATTGAGCTTGTCAAAGAACTGGATAATCGGCTTCCTGATTACGAATTTGAATTCAAAACGATGGACTTCGCTAACCTGCTTCTTAGCTTGGAAACGAACAAAGTTGACTTTGTTGCCCATGAAATCGAGAAAAACAAAGAAAGAGAGCAAAAATACCTTTTCAACAACGAGCCCTATGCCTACTGGAAAACAAAAGTTATCGTGGCTAAAGACAATACCAACATTAAATCGATTGATGACTTGAAAGGTAAAAAAGCGTTAACGACAGCGACTAGTGCCGAAGCAACGCTATTAGAAAATTATAATAAAACAAACGATAACGCGATCAAAATTGTTTATCAAAGCGGTGCTGCCAACGATTTGGTTAGTCAGCTTACAACAGGACGTGCGGACGGATCATTAGGAGCGGATTTCTTGCTTCCGCTCGTCGACCCGCAAAGTAAATTAAAAGCAGTGGGACCGATTATTGAAGAAGCTGAGGTTCGCTTCCTCTTCCGTAAAAATGATAAAGACGGGCAAGATCTTGCGGATAAAATCGACGTGGCGTTAAAGGCTGTGAAGGCAGATGGAACGCTTTCCAAACTTAGCATTCAATGGCTAGGCGGAGACTATACGAAGAAAGATTAATAAAGCTTTGAGTAAGAACGGTACAGAAAGGTGAGATCGTCCGAATGGAACAACAATTTGAAATCACCTATGTCTTCGATTTTTTACCCAAATTAGTCTCTTATCTGCATATCACATTGTTTATTGTAGCTAGTTCTATGCTGCTGGGTGTGCTAATCGGATTCCTCATAGCGCTGCCAAGGCTGTATGAGGTTCCCGTGTTAAGAAGGATATCCCAAATCTATGTGTCATTTTTCCGGGGGACACCGATCCTCATACAGTTGTTCCTCATCTATTATGGTCTTCCCGAGATATTGAAGCTCATTAACGTCGACGTCTCTAAAGCCCCCGTCCTGACTTTCGTCATTCTGACTTTTGGCCTGCATGGCGGTGCTTATATCTCTGAAGTCATTCGGGCAGCCGTGAAAGCCGTGGATCGAGGGCAAATGGAGGCTGCCTATGCGATTGGTATGACAGGTTACCAAGCTTTTACACGTATCATCATGCCACAAGCGCTTGCTATATCGATACCGAACTTTGCGAATCTGCTTATCGCCAATTTGAAGGATACTTCGCTAGCGTTTTCGTTAGGCGCGATGGAATTGATGGGGAAAGCCCAGACACTTGGAGCGGCAACACAGCATTTTATTGAAACTTACATTTGTTTATCGCTCATCTACTTTGTCATTTGTTACGGGCTGGAGAAGTTGTTCTTGGATATCGAAAAAAGACTGCTGCGGCATGAACAAGCCATTGTTCAACGTGAATCAAAGTCTACATTTAAGCGGTTATTTAAGACACCTTGGGCTGCATCCGCTCAAACGGATAAAGGAGGGTATCAACCATGAAGCTCGATCTAGGTTTTATCGGTTCCGCCTTTATTCAGCTGCTCTCTGCTTTGCCCATTACGCTGCTAATTACGTTTGTATCGGTTTTTTTCGGATTTCTGATTGGATCGGCCGTGGCGATCATCCGAATATACCGCGTACCTGTTATCCATTACATCGCAAGCGGCTATGTGACGTTCATCCGAGGAACACCGATGCTGATGCACTTGCTGCTCATTTATTTCGGATTACCAGTGATTATTGATTTTTTGGCAACAGCCATCGGTTGGAGCTTCCGGTCGACTTCTATTCCAATGATCGGTTTCGCCTTTCTTTCCTTCTCGATTACAGCAGGAGCCTATTTGGCTGAAGTAGTAAGATCAGGCATTCTAGCCGTGAATAAGGGGCAAATCGAAGCTGCCTATTCCATCGGCATGACAACACCGCAAGCGTTAAGGCGCATCGTGCTTCCTCAGGCATTAGCTGTTAGCTTGCCTAACTTATCCAATTCGTTCATTGGAATGCTTCACGGTTCTACACTGGCTTTCACGGTATCCGTTGTTGAAATTAACGCCAAAGCGCAAATCGTTGCTACGACAAATTGGAAATTTTTTGAATCTTATATTGCCGCGGCATTCTTGTTCTGGGGAGTAACGATTCTGATTGAGAAGATAACGGAGCTGCTTGAGAAACGGATAAATATTTATAACCGAGGTGGTGTACGATGATCAAAATGGCAAATATCACCAAAGCATTCGGCAAGCATGAGGTGCTGAAAGGTATCAATTTGACGGTGAAAAAAGGAGAAGTCGTCTGCATCCTTGGTCCAAGCGGTTCAGGCAAAACGACGCTGCTTCGCTGCATCAATTACTTGGAGAAGCCGAACCAAGGTGAGGTAACAATTGGGGATTTCACCATCAATTGCAAGCGCCCGAGTAAACAGGATATTCACACACTGCGCAAGAAAACGGCGATGGTATTTCAACATTACAATTTATTTAAACATAAAACGGTGCTGGAAAATGTGATGGAAGGCCTTGTCATTGTACAGAAGCAATCCAAGGATACTGCACGGCAAACGAGTATTCAAATGCTGGAAAAAGTGGGGCTGGGCAGTAAGCTGGACGCTTATCCAAGCCAATTGTCAGGCGGACAGCAGCAGAGAGTAGGTATTGCTCGTGCGCTGGCTCTTAATCCAGAAGTAATTTTGTTCGATGAACCAACCTCTGCTCTTGATCCTGAGTTAGTCGGTGAGGTGCTCGAGGTAATTCAGAAAATCGCCAAAGAAGGCATTACGATGATCGTCGTTACGCACGAAATGGGCTTTGCTCGTGAAGTTTCGAATCATGTTGTTTTTATGGATCAAGGTGTGATTGTGGAAGAAGGAAGGCCTCAGGATATTTTTAGCGATGCGAAGGAAGAACGTACGAGACAATTTCTGAAACGAATTACGCCGGAGTATACGTTTAACATTTAAATTTATAGCGAATACGGAGTGGATGACATGGGGATCAAACTTAGTATTTTGGATCAAAGCGTTATTTTCCCGGGGGAGAATGCGGAAGCCGCTTTGCAGCATACAATAGAGCTTGTGCAATTAGCGGAAAAGCTGGATTATCATCGCTTTTGGGTATCGGAGCATCACGATTCCGATCAATTGGCCGGTTCTTCACCCGAGGTGCTAATCTCTCATTTATTAGCGAAAACAGAGCGCATTCGCATTGGCTCTGGCGGCATCATGCTGCAGCACTACAGCCCGTACAAAGTAGCCGAAAACTTTAATGTCCTTGCAACATTAGCACCTGGAAGAGTAGATCTCGGTATCGGAAGGGCGCCAGGCGGGCTTCCTCGTTCTACGAAAGCTCTGCAGCAGGGCATCACAGAGCCAGCTGCTTTATCGGAGAAGCTGAAGGAACTCAAACAATTTGTTCATAATCGATTGGATGCTGATCATCCGCTTACAGGACTTCGGGTATCTCCGATTCCGACACAACCAGCGGATATCTATCTGCTTGGCGCCACTGCGGCCAGTGCAGAATTAGCTGCTGAATTAGGGCTTCCCTATGTATTTGCCCAATTCATTAATGGTGATCATGCTGTGGCAGCTGCTGCTTTTGAAGCGTATCACAATGGATTTAATCGAGAACATGGCGGACAGCCGAAGGCGATCCTGGCACTGTCCTTAATTGTAGCTGACACAGAAGAAGAGGCCAAAGTGCTGGCTGGCGAGTATAAGAATGTCAAAATTCATTTGGAAAACGGTAAAACACTGACGGTTGGAACGCTTGAACAGGCCGAGGAGTATGGACGGCAAACACAAGCTAAATTCACCGTAGAAGAGAAGGAAGCGGAGATAACGAAAGGGACCAAAGAATCCGTCCGCCAAAAGCTGCTGGACATCCAGCAAACGTATGGGGTAAATGAGTTTATTGTTACCACGTCGGTGAAAGATTTCGCCAAGCGTTTGCGGTCATTTGAATTGCTTAGTGAGGCGTTCTCGGAGCTGCTTGTGTAGCTAAAAAGCCATACGTTTTTTTGAGGGGGAATAAGCATGAGCGAAGTGCTGTCGGAACAATTACCGTTGGCATTTGAGCAGAAGCTGATCGCGATTCGGCGCCATCTGCATCAAAATCCGGAATTATCGAACGAAGAAGTTCGAACCACTGCATCGATCCGAGGCTGGCTGCAGGAAGCGGGGATCCGAGTGGCTAACTTTCCGCTGAAAACAGGTCTTGTCGCGGAGGTTGGTGGTCTGCACGAAGGCCCCATTATTGCGCTGCGAGCCGATATTGATGCTTTGCCTGTCCAGGAAGCTACTGGACTGGCTTATGCCTCATTGGTTCCGGGCACCATGCATGCTTGCGGACATGATTTTCATACCGCAGCCATTCTGGGCGCCGCTTTCTTATTAAAGCAGCAAGAGAAAGAGCTGCAGGGCACGGTTCGCTTCATTTTCCAACCGGCAGAGGAGAAAGCGCAAGGAGCGGAGCAGGTCATCAGGAGCGGAGCATTAGAGGGGGTTCGTGCGGTATTTGGGATGCACAATAAACCTGATCTTCCAGTGGGCACAATCGGCATTAAACCGGGACCCCTTATGGCATCTGCTGATGGGTTCGTTGTTGAAATCGAGGGAAAGGGTACACATGCTGCGGTGCCTGAAGCGGGGGTAGATCCCATTGTAACCGGCGCACATATCGTCACAGCACTCCAAACGATTGTAAGCCGTAATGTGAGTGCGCTGCAAAGCGCTGTGATAAGCGTCACCAAGATACACAGTGGAACCGCTTGGAATGTCATTCCAGATAAAGCTGTCTTAGATGGAACGGTGAGGACATTTGATGAGAAGGTTCGAGCCACGGTTTTGAGCAGGTTCGATCAGGTGGTTCATGGTGTAGCGGCTGCTTTTGGGACGAAGGCATCAGTACGATGGATCAAGGGTCCACCAGCCGTGCAGAACGATGCGGGTTTAGCGGAATTAGCAACACGAGCTGCGGATTTTGCAGGCTTGAAAGTCATCGTGCCTACACCATCTCTAGCAGGGGAAGACTTTGCTTTCTATCAGAAGAAGGTGCCAGGTATCTTCTTATTCATGGGCACATCGGGTACGCAGGAGTGGCATCATCCCGCTTTTGATCTCGATGAGCGCGCGCTGCCAATCAGTGCCAACTACTTTGCCATATTAGCGGAGCAAGCTCTTAAGCAAATATGCTCCAAATTCGAAGTGGAGGTTTCAGGATGAGCCAACTTGTAATCGATATTGGGCCTTATTTAGATACGAATAAACAGTTGAGAACAGCGATTGAAGGTCTTACGGAAGAGCAGTTGAAATGGAAGGAGAACGCGGATAAATGGAGTGTGACGGAAGTTCTATCTCATTTGACCGATCACAACATCGTTGTTTCCTTTCGTATCCGCGAGATCATTTCTGGATCCACGGTCCCACTGCCTGCCTTTGGGCAAGATGCTTGGGTAAGTAGTGCCAAGGCGAATGAAGGCGCAGCTATAGATATTTTGGACGCTTTCCAAGCGTTGTTGACCTATAACAGTCTATTATTGCGAAGATTATCCCCACAAGACTGGGAGAAAACGGGAGTTAACTTCAAAGGACAGACGTTAGCATTGACGGATGTCGTTCAATCTTTTACCGCACATGTGCAGGTGCATCTAGCCCAAATAGAGCGGATTAAACAAGCTAATCAAGCAACGGATCTTTCATGATATAAAGCCGACTAAACCTATATGTGATAGAAAGAGGTGTGGGGGATATGAGTACAAATAGGATTCGGATTCGTGAAGCTCGTACGGAAGACCGTGAGGTGATTAGGCAGCTTCTTATTGATGCCTACAGTCAATACGAAGCAGTTCTTCCACCCGAAGGATGGCAGCAGTACAAAGACAACATTCTTGCCTCCGTAGATGGCGACGCTCCTTCTGCACGACTAATTGCGGAAATCAATGGGGAAATCGTGGGCAGCTCCCTCTTGTTCCTATCTTCTCAGGTTGCCTATGGGCTTCCTGAATTGGATATCCATACGCCGATTATTCGCTTATTGGCTGTTTCACCGCAAGCTAGAGGCAAGGGAATCGCAACGGAGCTCATTAAAGAAAGCGCCAGACGAGCGCTGGAATTGGGGGCATCTACGCTGCATCTGCACACTTCCGATATGATGGAATCTGCCGTGAAGCTTTATGAGCGTTTAGGCTTCGAACGGGCATTTGATAAGGATATTCTAAAAGGCGAAAACGTAGTAAAAAGCTACCGTCTGCAGCTCAAAGAAACAGCGATTCTTCAATAATTATCATAAGGACGTGATGACGATGTCAAAACAAAAGCAATTGAAGCTTGGAGCTATCATTCATGGTGTCGGTGGAAACATATCAGGATGGCGCCATCCTGAGGCGATTACAGATGCCAGCGTCAATTTTGGCTTTTATAAACAGCAAGCCCAGAAAGCTGAGACCGGTAAATTTGATCTGGTTTTCATTGCGGACGGTCTGTATATTACCGAGAAATCCATCCCTCACTTTTTGAATCGGTTTGAACCGATTACGATTCTTTCGGCGCTGGCTGCTGTCACGTCCAACATCGGACTCGTTGGTACACTTTCAACTTCCTACAGCGAGCCATTTACAGTGTCCAGACAATTCGGATCGATTGATCTGATTAGTGATGGGCGTGCAGGCTGGAACATCGTGACTTCACCTCTAGAGGGATCGGCTAGAAATTATAGCAAAGACCAACACCCCACACATCCTGAACGATATCGAATCGCGAATGAATTCTTGGAAGTAGCGCGTGGACTTTGGGATTCCTGGGAAGACGATGCCTTTGTCCGGGATAAAGAAAGCGGCGTATTCTTTGATCCGAGCAAACTGCATACGTTGAACCACAAAGGGGAGTTTTTCTCTGTACAGGGTCCACTCAATATTGCGCGTTCGAAGCAAGGTCAGCCAGTTATCTTCCAGGCAGGGGCTTCTGAGGATGGTCGGGCTTTCGCGGCTAAAGTCGCTGATGCCATATTTGCCGGACACGAAACGATTGAGGAAGCTAAGGCTTATTATCAGGATATAAAAAGCAGAGCAGTAGCTTATGGCCGTTCAGCCGAAGATCTCGTTATTCTTCCTGGGATTAGCCCGATTATCGGACGCACAGAAGAAGAAGCGGAAAGCAAGTATCAAGAAATTGCTAATTTAGTTACGATTGATAAAGCATTGGATTTTCTGGGGCGCTTCTTTGAGCACCACGATTTCTCTCAATATCCACTTGATGAACCGTTTCCTGATCTCGGTGATTTCGGCAGCAACAGTTTCCGCAGCGGAACTGATAAAATCAAGCAAATAGCGAAAGAGAAAAACCTCACTTTGAGACAAGTGGCGCTTAGCGTTGCTACTCCGCGCAATGAGTTCACAGGAACAGCTGAACAAGTAGCGGATCGTGTCGAACTCTGGTTCAAAGAAGAAGCGGCAGACGGCTTTATTATTGCTGCAGCTCTTCCCAAAGGATTGGACGATTTCGTCGATCTCGTTGTGCCAATCCTGCAAGAGCGCGGTATTTACCGGAAAGAGTATGAATCTGACACACTGCGGGGAAACCTAGGCGTACCGATTCCTGCAAATCGTTACACGAAGGTAGAGGCTACTATCTAGAAATCAGTTAGTTGTACTCATTTCCATTTTATTTACTTAGTCTTTAACCGCCCGTTTTGGGCGGTTTTATGGCGTTTAGGTTGAATTATTTTCCAAAGCAGCTCCGAAATTCCAAAATTTGAAAACAAATGTGTAATCGTATAAACTGTGAACATAGACTATTGTGGAGAAAAATGTAGCCTATAGTCAAAATGTGTTACTAAATCTTATAGGTGGTGCTGAAATGAGTACATTTAAATCATGGTTTTCAAATGCAAAAACAGGCTTATCCGATCAAGTCAAAAAATTTCAAAACAAAGATTTTCTGGATGCCGTTGTAGCGGGTTGTGCGATTGTAGCGGCAGCTGACGGCAGTATTGGTAATTCAGAAAAGGAAAAGATGATTGGTTACATCAGCCGTAGCGAAGAGCTTAAAGTATTTGATGTCAGTAATGTCATCGCTCGCTTCAATCACTTTGCTGGCAACTTTGAGTTCTCAAACATTGTAGGCAAGCAAGAGGCGCTTAAAGTTATTTCCAAGTTTAACAATAAGCCGGAAGTTGGACGAATTATCATTGCGGTATGCTGCGCAATTGGTGCTGCAGACGGAGATTTTGATGATCAAGAGAAGAAGGTTGTCAAAGATATTTGTACAGCGCTGAACCTCAATCCTAGCGAATTTAGTCTGTGATCGTCGGTTTACAAAACATTTAATCGGAAAAATGAAACGTGTTCGAACTTCATCCGTATCAAATGAAAGAGTGTACGAATACAGGATATGAAGGGAGGTGACCTCGTTGACAATTAGTTTGGTCAAAGGTCAAAAGATTGATTTAACAAAAGGTAATGCGGGTCTTTCCAAAGTTGTAGTTGGACTAGGTTGGGATCCTGCAGTTGT
The DNA here is from genome assembly GCF_001427935.1 of Paenibacillus sp. Soil724D2. Lineage (NCBI taxonomy): Bacteria > Bacillati > Bacillota > Bacilli > Caryophanales > Paenibacillaceae > Paenibacillus > Paenibacillus sp. Soil724D2. The sequence continues at coordinate 192,909 of NZ_LMRY01000023.1, read as the reverse complement.
GGAGAAGAAAGGTTTCTTCGGATCCAAAAAAACAGCAGTTGAAATTGATTGCGACGCTTCCGTCATCTTACTAGATGAGAATGGGAAATTGACGAAAGAGAAAAATGTTGTTTTCTTCGCAAACTTGCAAAGCCCTGACGGTTCAGTGGTTCACTCCGGTGATAACCGCACGGGGGAAGGCGATGGCGATGATGAGCAAGTATCTGTTAATTTAGGACAAGTTCCTGCGGATGTGAGTAAAATCGTTTTCGTTGTTAATATCTACGACTGCGTCAATAGAAAACAAGATTTCGGTCTCGTTCAATCCGCCTATATCCGGTTAGTGAATGATTCGAATAACCAAGAATTGATTAAATTTAATCTGACCGAAGATTATTCAGGTAAAACATCTCTTATTGTTGGTGAACTTTACCGTCATAGCGGCGAATGGAAATTCAACGCCATTGGTGAAGGCAGCACGGATACAACGGTTGGACAATTAGTTAAACGCTATCAATAATAGCAACACCAAATCCCCTTATAAAGCGAGGTTATATTCAATGGCAATTTCACTATCCAAAGGTCAAAAAGTCGATTTAACAAAATCAAACCCAGGTCTAACTAAAGTTGTTGTTGGTCTAGGTTGGGACACGAACAAATATGATGGCGGTAAAGACTTCGATCTAGACGCTTCCATTTTCGCTGTTAATGCTTCTGGTAAAGTAGGATCTGAATCGGATTTCATCTTCTACAACAACCCGAAGAATGCGAATGGTTCAATCGTACATAACGGCGACAACCGTACAGGTGCTGGCGATGGCGATGATGAGCAAGTAAGTGTTGATCTAAGTGCAGTTCCAGCTGAAACTGAGAAAATTGCTTTCTGCATCACAATTCATGATGCTGAAGCAAGAGCGCAAAACTTTGGACAAGTTTCCAATGCTTACGTTCGTATTCTTAACGAAGGTTCAGGCGCAGAATTGATCCGTTTTGATCTTGGAGAAGACTTCTCCATTGAAACAGGCGTAGTCATCGGTGAATTGTACCGTAACAACGGCGAGTGGAAATTCAGCGCAATCGGTAGCGGCTACAAAGACGGTCTTGCAGGATTAGCTCGCGATTACGGTTTACAAACTTCCTAAGATTTTTATTATCATGCTTACGATGCTAGTTTTCTTGCGAAAACTCTAAGGTTATGCTTACGATGCCAGTTTTCTTGCGAAAACTCTGAGGAGATGCAGCAATGACAATCAGCTTGTCAAAAGGTCAAAGAATTGACTTAACCAAGACGAACCCTGGCCTCAGCAAGGCTATCATCGGATTAGGTTGGGATACGAACAAATATAGTGGTGGGCATTCATTCGATTTGGATGCATCAGCCTTTTTGCTTCATGCTGAAGGTAAAGCCAAAGGGCTAGAGGACTTCATTTTTTACAACAACTTGGTTGGTGTTAATGGTTGTGTCCAGCATACCGGCGATAATCGTACAGGTGATGGCGATGGGGATGACGAGCAAATCAAAGTTGATTTCTCCAAAATCCCTGCACATATTCACCGAGTAGGAATAGCTGTCACGATTCATGATGGAGCGAACCGCAACCAAAATTTCGGACAAGTATCGAATGCGTTCGTTCGGCTTGTTGATGAGGTAACGAATCGGGAGATTTTACGTTATGACTTGGGTGAGGATTTTTCTGTAGAAACGGCTGTAGTCATTTGTGAATTGTACCGAGACAGCCAAGGCCAAGAATGGAAGTTCCAAGCTGTTGGAAGTGGTTTTCAAGGTGGTCTTCAAGCCCTTTGTAAAAACTACGGACTTGATGCCCAGTAAATTCAGAACAGGTGGGGTGGTGCAAGTAAGGCATCACCCTTCAATTATTGAGTACGGAAGGGACAGCCCTTATGCATATATCTCTTGTAAAAGGCCAAAAGACGGATGTTACAAAAACAAATCCGGGACTCTCACAGATTGGTATTGGACTCGGATGGAACTCTCCTGCGAACATAGATCTGGATACTTCAGCATTCTTGCTAGGCGCTAATGGGAAGGTAGATAATGACGAACAGTTGGTATTCTACAACAACCCTACCAAAAGCGGTGTGAATTTCATCGATCAACCCTCTCAAGGAACCGATAAGAAGCAATTTTCTATTCAATTTCTGGGCGTTCCAGCCAATGTTGAGAAAGTTGCTATCACACTAACCATTCATGAGGGTGAGAAGTTAAAGCAGCAATTCAGCCAAGTGACACAAGCTTATTTACGGATTTTTCATCCTAGCACAGGGCAAGATATGTTGCGATATGAATTAGGAAATCAATTCTCCGTTGAGACAGCTATTGTTGTAGGGGAACTATATAGATACGGCACAGAATGGAAATTCAGTGCGATTGGATCTGGCTTTTCCGGTGGGCTGAAAGCGCTGTGTGGTAATTTCGGAATCGAGGTTAAGGATGAACCTACACCTAACCCTGTACCTAATCCGACACCGACACCTCCCCCAGTTTCAACTCCGGCGCAAGCGAGTAAACCTCCTCTTATCCCTCCGGCTCCAATTAATCTGAATAAGATTGAATTGAAGAAGAAGGGCGATCGCATTAGTCTTGAGAAGAAGACAACAGGCAATCTAGGGGAAATTGTTATTAATTTAAACTGGAATCAGAAGAAGAAACCTGGTGGATTTTTTGGGAAAAGCAAAGGTATCGATCTGGATCTGGCTTGTTTATATGAATTAAAGAACGGTGAGAAGGGCGTTATTCAAGCGCTTGGCAACCGATTTGGTTCACTTCATAGAGAGCCGTATATTGCCCTAGACGGTGATGATCGTACGGGCTCGGTAACAACAGGAGAGAACATTCGAATTAATGGGAATAAGCTCTCTGAATTTGACCGCATTCTAATTTTCACTTTCATTTACGAAGGTGCAACCACTTGGTCTGAAGCAGATGGCGTAGTGTCCATCAAACAAGATGGCGGACCTGACATCGAAGTGAAATTGAACGAACATGATAATCGTCACGGCATGTGTGCCATTGCATTAATTCGTAACCAAAATAATGAAACATTTAGCATTGAAAGGCTTGTTCAATATTTCTCCGGTCATAAGGCGCTAGATGAAGCCTTTGGATGGGGAATGAGATGGGTTGCAGGAAATAAGTAAATAATTAGCGAAAAATACAGGAGGGTCAAGGCATGTCAGATTTTTTTCAAAGTTTTATCAACAACTTCCTTAACTTTTTCAATTGGGAAGTGCTTTCAACAACACTTTCAGATCCGGTTAGCTGGGGAATTATCGGGACACTAGTTATCTTAGAGGGGCTTTTATCCGCTGATAACGCATTGGTACTGGCAGTAATGGTAAAGCATTTACCGAAGGAGCAGCAGAAAAAAGCTTTATTCTACGGACTCCTAGGTGCCTACATCTTCAGGTTCATAGCTATTGGAGTAGGTACGTTCCTTGTTCAAATTACTTGGATTAAAGTGCTCGGCGGTGCCTATCTCCTTTGGATTGCCATCAGTAATCTTTTCTTCAAGAAGAAGGAAGAGGAAGGGGAGGTTAAGAATAAAGGACTTTCCTTCTGGCGAACTGTTCTTGCTGTAGAAGTCATGGATATTGCTTTTAGTGTCGATAGCGTACTTGCTGCCTTTGGCGTAAGTGACAAGGTTTGGGTATTGTTCCTTGGAGGCATCATAGGTGTACTTATGATGAGAGGCGTGGCGCAAGTCTTCTTAAAGCTCATTGACAAGATTCCAGAGTTGGAGAAAGCAGCCTTCATCCTTATTATCATCATTGGTCTTAAGATGATTGCAGGCGCATTCGGTGTCCATATTTCACATGTTCTTTTCTTCTCAACCCTTATTGTCATATTTGGAGGCACGATAGTTCTTAGCTTGCTTCGCAAAAAGGACAAGCAGGAATCAGCTAACTAATAATACCGACTTATACATTGACAATCCCTCCTTTACGGGGGGATTGTTTCTTAAACGAAAGAGGGAGGAATCGGGAATGAGATATTTTAATTATTTAACAGCGGATGAAGAGAAAGCTCTATTTTATTTACCTCCGACTTCCTTCCATAATCATTCGCGCAAAGAAATCCTTGCTTATTCCATTGGTGCTGCTCTTTATATGCCGGCTACACGTACCACGTTCGCAGAAGATATCGCTTTTGGTAAAATTGAAGGTCTAGTTTCAGTAATTCTTGATTTGGAAGATGCCGTTGGTGAAAATGAGGTTCATGCCGCGGAAGAATCCTTGGTGAATCAAATGAATAAACTAGCCACCTTCATTGAAGTCGGAATTCTTCATACGGATAATCTTCCGCTTTTATTCGTACGAGTAAGAAGTGTGAATCAGTTAAATTATTTGATCGAAAGATTAGAAGAAAATGTAGCCCTTTTAACGGGATTTGTATTCCCGAAATTTACCGCAGACAATGGTGAGGCTTATTTTCAAATACTAGAAAATTATAATGATGAGAGACCGCCTTCCGCACCCATGCTATATGGTCTGCCAATTCTAGAGTCCGGACCTGTGATTTATAAGGAAAGCCGTACTCATACGCTTCAAACGATAAAGGAGATCCTAGAGCAATATAAGAATTTAGTCCTCAATGTAAGAATTGGCGCCACGGATTTCTCCAGCTTATTTGGTTTGAGACGCAGCCCAGACATGACCATTTATGACATAACGCCGATTAGAGACTGTGTAGCTGACATTATTAATATTTTTGGACGTGTTGATGCCTCTTACGTTATTTCTGGACCTGTATGGGAATATTTTCCTCAAAAGGGTTTAGTTCGCGAAGTGATTATGGATAAAGAGAACGGCATGATTGGCAAGACGATTATTCATCCTACTCATATTAAACCCGTTCAATCGCTATACGCGGTGACCCATGAAGAGTATATGGATGCTACAAGCATTATTACGAACAATAATGGGGATCATGGCGTTATTAAGAGCGCATATGCCAATAAAATGAATGAAATCAAACCTCATTTAAGCTGGGCCAGACGTATTCTTTTACGATCACAAATTTATGGGGTGCTGCATGAAGAACAACAATATGACGGATTATTGCTCAAGCATAATCGAGCATACGTATAAGATCGCAGGTGATTTAGAGCTTCAAGTGACATTGACCTCTAATCCTTTTGAGATTCCTCTCGACTCTCTGTTCGCCATGGCGGCAAGAATCAATAAGAAACGATCGTTTCTGTTTGTTAGCAAAGTGCTGGGTAAACATATCCCTGTGAACCCATATTCCTCCTTATTAAGCGGGGCTTCATTAGCACTACTTTTACAACAAGCCTTAAAAGGTTCTATGCCGCAGCAATTAATCCCTCAAGCCATTCAAGGCATTATAGATCCTTCTCAGGCTGAGGCGGCCTATAAAGAAATTATGTCCTATCGATTAAGTTTACCGCAATCTGTTGCTTTTATAGGGTTTGCTGAAACGGCTACAGCCATCGGACATGCCGTGTATGAAACCTTTGGTCAGGGTTGCAGCTATATTCATACCACGCGTGAAGTGATCGAAGGTTCGGCATCCATCATTAATTTCAGTGAGGAGCATTCCCACGCTGTAGCTCATTATTGTTATGCGAAGGATCCTAAGATGCTTACGCATCCTGAGATTGTTGTCCTTGTAGATGATGAAATTACGACAGGTAAGACATCTTTGAACATTATTCGAGATATGCAGGGGAAATTTCCGAAGAAAACCTATTATATCCTTGCTCTGCTTGATTGGAGAACCCCAGAGGATCAGCAGCAGTTTCTGAAGCTAGAGCTCGAGCTAGGAATCTCCATCCACGTGCTTTCCTTAGTCAAAGGTGAGGTAAAAGTAACGGGTTCATCAGAAAGTTTAACTCCTCAAGTTCCTGTCCTTCCTATTCCAAATCAAATGGGACCCATTCACTTCACGTATATAGATCATCTATTCGCTCATGCTCCTTACGTGAGCCAACATCCATATTTACAGCAGAGCGGAAGATTTGGTCTTACTCCGGAGGAAAGCGAACTATCCAGTCATTCGATATCTCAAGCCGCCAAGAAGTTGAAACTTACTCGCATAGGTAAGAAGACGTTGTGCGTAGGCACAGGTGAGTTTATGTATATCCCCATGCGAATTGCCGCAGAAATGGGAGAGGGTGTGTCTTACCAATCGACGACGAGGAGTCCAATTCATACCATTGATACAGAGGATTATGCAGTCAAGGTAGGCTATCCGTACTCATCTCCAGAGGATCCCGAAGTTACTCATTTCCTATACAACGTTCCGGTAGGCATGTATGACGATCTCTATGTATTCATGGAACGAGAAGCTGATCCAGCTTCAATGCATCCATTGCTCCAAATTCTTCAAACGAGAGGGCTGAAAAGGATTCATATTGTATTTTTCTCTCCTCAAACGGTTGAATGGAAGGAGAATGCAGTATGGAAGATTGGCGAGCTAGACCAATAGAGGAGCCTAGGCACTTGGGAAGCTATCCAGCTTCTGATGTGACATTCCTTCTTAAGGATTTGAGCGAGGTTAAGCTGGAAAAGTCGATGGATGCGAGAGAGCTAGCCATTCAATCGGGTACTCATTATTCAGAAATGCTACCGCAGGAGCATCTACCAACGTCCGATTATTTAAAATTGTACCGAGAGACGCTGCAGATGTCAGCCAAGAAGGTAGCATTAGCCGTCGGTACTACGGCAGAGCTTATTCGAAATAAGAAAGGACCGAATACGGTGCTGGTCTCTCTTGCGAGAGCGGGCACACCGGTCGGTATTTTAATAAGACGTTACCTGCAAGAGGTGCATCAGTTGGACTTGCCTCATTACAGCATCTCGATTATTCGAGGTAAAGGGATTGACGAGAACGCTCTGTTTTATATCCTGCAAAAGCATCCAGACACGAAGCTTCAATTCGTCGACGGGTGGACCGGCAAGGGAGCAATCCGTAAAGTGCTTATAGAGGCTTGCAGCAAGCTGGAACGAGATTACGGGATCAAGCTGGACGATGATCTTGCTGTACTTGCTGATCCTGGCCATTGCACGGATATGTTTGGAACGAGGGAAGACTTCTTGATTCCGAGTGCATGCTTGAATGCGGTGGTATCCGGTTTAATGAGTCGAACGGTGCTGCGCGAGGATCTCATTGGGCCATATGACTTTCATGGTTCCAAATATTATAAAGAGTGGTTGGACCAAGATCTCTCCAATCATTTTATTGCGGAGATTGTACCCTTTTTTGGAGAGGTCGTGAAAGAAGCAGAGCATAGTGCTCGTGAATTACCCCAGCATCCTCCGACAATTTCATGGAAGGGTTTGCGAGATATTCAGGCGATTCAGAACGAATATCAGATTGCGGATATCAACTTGATCAAGCCCGGTGTTGGAGAAACGACCCGTGTGCTGCTCCGTAGAGTGCCATGGCGGATATTAGTAGACCGTTTAGATAACCCGAATATACGCCATATTCTCCTTTTAGCTGAAGCTAGGGAAGTACCAATAGAAGTGTACCCAGGTCTCACTTATTCCTGTTGTGGTATTATTAAATCCGTAAAAGGAGATGCCGAATGATATTTGCAAGCGATTTAGATCAAACGTTAATCTATTCACAGCCTTTAGAGCGTGCCGAAGAATTAGGCGATCGCATTATTACAGCAGAGCTCATTGACGGTAAAGTGAGATCGTATATGTCCACAAGTTCCTACCAGCTGCTTCAAAAGTTGATGACGGAGCTCATTTTCATCCCTGTTACGACACGAACCATGCAGCAGTACAATCGTATACATTTAATTAGTCAAATGTTAAAGCCCACCTATGCCGTTACGAGCAACGGCGGGAATATTCTGATAGATGGACATCCCGACCTGGAATGGCAAGCCTCTGTAGTTGCTCGCGTTAGTGAATCAAGTGACCATGTGCAGGATGTCAGGATACTGCTAGATCGTGTCCTTAGTTCGGAATGGGTCATCAGTTCCAGCTATTGCGACGAGCTATTTTTTTCCCATATCATTGACCGGGCAAAGCTGCCGCTGGAAGAAATTACCCAGATGAGTGCAGAACTTCAGCTTATGGGTTGGAGCACTTCCATTCAAGGAAGAAAGGTCTATGTCGTTCCCCAAGCCGTTAATAAAAGAGACGCCGTTCAGCATCTCAAGCAATTAACAGGGGAGAGCCAAGTTGTGGCATCTGGTGATTCCCTTTTGGATCGGATCTTGATTGATTTCTCTGATTTCTCTATCGCTCCTAGGCACGGAGAATTATTTCGACAAGAGCAGCTTCAATCGACAGGGAATTATTTATTTACCGAGGAATCCGGGATTTTCGCTACGGACGAAATACTTAAGTATGTTGAATCCGTAAACATAGAACAAACGAATCTATTTGTCATTAAGGAGTCCTCATGAAAAAAGTATGGTTTAACCGTTGGTTTTCAGTAGCCTTTCATTATATGAATAGCATTCGCAATAATGAGGATGGCGTCCAATTCAAAATGTACGCTACACATCCGGACCGTACTCACATGGCTCTACAGGCGGCTGATTTCGCGGATACCGAGCCTGTTTTAGGTGATGATGATTATGTGGAGTTTGCCCTAGATTTTTGCAAAAAGCACGGCATTGATGTATTCATTCCCAGATTGCATATGTATGCAATTGCGAAGCATATTGATTTGTTCGAAAAAGTAGGAACGAAAGTAACGGTTTGTCGTGACCTTGAGCTATTAGAGAACTTGCTGGAGAAGCAAAAGTTTTATGAATCCATTAGGGAAAGGAACATTATTTCAATCCCTGATTATCATGTGGTCAATACAGCAGATGAATTTATGACAGCCTACGAGGCGCTCGTTAGTGCAGGTCATCAGGTTTGTATGAAGCCAACGAATGCTGAAGGTGGTATGGGCTTCAGAATCATCAGCAATGGGCGGGATACATTAAGTGACCTGTTCGGTACAGTTACTCCATATCTCTCTACGGAACAGGTATACAAGACCTTATCATCCGTAGATCGTTTCGAGGACTTGATGGTGATGGAACTATTAAACGGCTTTGAGTACAGTATCGATTGCTTAGCATCGGCTTCTGGGGAATTACTTACCGCTGTACCGCGTCGCAAAGCGGATGGAAGGCTAAGGCTGCTTGAGGAAGTGCCTGAGCTAATTGAAATTGCACATCAGGTTGCTGCCACCTACAAGATCCCGTTTAACTACAACATTCAAGTGAAGTACAATCAGGGAGTGCCTAAATTACTTGAGATTAATCCGAGAATGTCTGGCGGGTTGCATGTGACTTGTCTATCAGGTATTAATTTCCCTTATTTAGCAGTGAAATCAATTTTGGGTGGGCATGTGGACAACCAAAAGCCTATTTATGGCATTCTGGCCAGTCATATTGAGAAATACGTTATTATGAATTTGGGCGAATAAAAGAGACCGTGCATCATATCTTTGAATAAGATGAACAAATCTGTCAAAGAAGGTGCAAAGGATGATAATAAGCGGGATTATACTTTCTGGAATAATCATTGTGCTCATTGTCGTAGCAAGCGCTGAAAAAGCAGAATATGTGTCTAAATTTCTTGAAAAATAGTCATCTATGAAACCTGAAAAGGTTTCTTTTTTTTGTTATGATTTGGTAGAATATAAGAATAGATTTGTGATGCTGGGGAGGGGGCTGTACGTTGCTGGATTTTACATTTGAGATTGTTGACGAGTCTACAATTAATACCAGAATTTTGTATGCCAACGAATGGTTCACTTTCAATATATATGAGAAAGATCATGTTTGGACACTTCATCCCTTTGATGGTATGTTAATACGGAATAAAGATATGTGTCAGCTTGTAATTAATGAGCTGCTCAAAAATAAATATTTTCATGTCATGTGCGCGAAAGAGAATATCCTATTATCGGAGCTGAGGACGACAGTTGATTTAAGTAATAGAACGAGCATGTCTACACCTAGACCTACTCCTTCACCTAGAGAAGAACTGGATGATGAGCTCCCAGACGATATAAAGTCATTTATGGATTATCATACCTTGGATGAAATTATAGACTTGGAGAAACAAATTATTTATAAGCGAATGACTTTTTATAAACAAATGTTAGAGGCCATGTTCATGCAAGGGGCAGGACCGGCAGACCAGGAATTTATCCAGATTCAATCCATTTATATGATGTGGAAAGAATCGTATGAGAAATTGAATGGGTTAAGCGATCAAGATTTGTCTGGTGGGAAGAAGAGATGGTAGTATAAAGGGAGACTTAAATACCAAAGAGTAAATGTTCATAAAGCCGTAAGGCTTATTTTTTTGCCCTATCACTTGATTACAAAGGAGTACCTGATGAGCATTACCAAAATTGAAACACCGAAAATCCCCAAAGAAATACCAGCCATAACACTGCCGAACGAGGAAATACAGCCGGAAGATAGCTTTCATACGGGTATTATAAGTGATTGTATCATTGACAATCAGTCCGGATATAAAGTCGCGTTTGATAAAGTGATATTTCGTAATGTCACTTTTACTCGGATATCGATGAAAAACATAGAGCTGACAGATGTTATTTTCGAGAAATGCGATCTATCCAACGTTGATTTTGGTGAAGCTACGATCCATCGGACTGAATTTAGAAATTGCAAAATCATTGGTATTGACCTGACAGAAGCAACCGTCCGAAACGTTATATTTCATACATGCTTGGCCGACTATGCGACCTTTCGAATGGCTAATTTCAAGCAGATTGTTTTTCAGGAATGTTCGCTTTTAAATGCGGATTTCTACGAATCTACGCTGCAAAAAGTGTATTTCGATAACTGTCAGCTGGACCGGGCACAATTCACGGGTGTGAAGCTTGCGGGTATTGATATCAGCAGCTGTGAATTTACAAGTTTAGGTGTGAGTATAGAGGATTTGCGCGGCTGCATCATTTCGAGGGGACAAGCCTCTGTTTTTGCAAGTCTTTTCGGACTTATATTGAAGGAATAAGGAGAAAATAATAAAGGAAATTGCTCCGGCAGTCTAGTATATCCGTGAAATGAGGAGTTAACCTTGAAACTCGGCTTTGATATTGATGATACACTTATTAATTTAAGAGAACATGCCTTTCATATTTATAACCATAAGCTAAATCAAAATATTGGCTTGGATGCGTTCCACGCCTTAACGACGATGGAAATCCACAGTGCCTTCGGTTTGACGAAAGAAGAAGGAGGCAAACTATGGTCTAGTCTCCGCGACGACATATATTATTCTCAGTGTCCTTCTTTTCCTCACGCCGTAGACATCTTGCAGGAACTAGTGCATCAAGGTCATGAGGTGTACTATATCACGGCAAGGGCTAAAGAACATACAGACCGAACGAAAAACTGGTTAATAGCCAATGGTTTCCCGGTGGTTGAAGGACATTTTTATTGTGGGATGAGTGATTCCGAGAAAGTACATATTATTGAAAAACTGAACTTGGATTATTATTTTGACGATAAACCGGCCGTTCTGGAAACCTTGTCTCACCTCCCATTGAACTTATATGTGAAAGATAGATCGTATAATCAGCACTTGAACCTGCCTAGGATTGAATCTTGGGATGAACTCAGAGAAATCATAAAATGAAACACAGCTGAACTCCTAAATGTTAAGGGGTTCAGCTTTTTTACACATTTTACTAGATTTACAATAAATACAAGTGTAGATAATCATCCAATGACATTCTTCCTTTAATGTCAGTCTAAGAGGGTGAACCTTCCATATGGGTAGAGGAGATGAATGGATGTTAAAGAAAAATGCTCTAATGGCCGTCCTAATGGTCGTAGTAGGAACAAGTTTACTTGCTGGTCTAGGCGGAGCACCTAAGCCTGCCGCAGCTGCGAGCAACATGGTACCGAATTATGAAGTGAAGCTTCTCCTTGATCCAATTGCAGTTCTTGGATCAGACTTTAAACTTACAAGCAGCGTAAAGACTGCATTTGGCATGCCTGATAGCGTGACCAAGATGAACGTCCAATTCCTGGATACGAACGCCAAGGACATTTATAACAATGGGTGGAGTCCGCGGATTCGTAAGACAGAGGGAGAGATCGATTTCGAGCTTACCTACAAAAAGCGCTATGCAATTATTGGCAACGATATTAATGGTGCCTTAACACTTGCAAACCAACAGGGCTTTGATTCAAGCGATATCGGCTATGAGGCGCAAGTCGAGTGGGGATATCAGAAGAAAACACTTAGTATTACACGTCCAAAGACAGGTACTAAATCAGGCTATAGCGGTATGGACCTCCCAAACCAAACCGATTCCCGCAGTCTTCTGATTAATAATGCTCCTGATAAGTTTAATAATTGGCTATACAGTGGATGGGGGACTAGCAAGCTTTCTTCTTCCCGTGTCTACGGCCCGGTTCTAGCCAAACGTTCAGTCGGAACGTGGAGCGGCCAACAGCTTTATATCGAAGTGTGGCCAATTGTTAATGCAGCTGGTACGGACACTGAATACATTGTTGAAGCTTCATTTAAAACAAATAGTGAATCGACAGCATCCACTAAACACGATGAATTAATTACCTATCTGCAAAGTAAAGGCTGGTTCCTCGCACAAGATTCACTGAAAACACAACTAATCATGGATCGGTATTAAAAAGATTATCTATAGGACACCGACCATAAAACGAACCAAGACGTATCAAGATATAGCACCAAGAGCTAAGAACAAGAGCCAGCCGAGAGCCAAGAGCTAAGAACAAAGAACAAAGAACAAAGAACAAAGAACCAATAGCCAAGAGCGAAAAACAAGCGCGAAGCACAAAGAACGCGAACCCAAGATCCGAGAATCGGGGGCCGCGACCCAAGAACCCAAAACGAGATCCCAGAACCGAGAACCCAGAACCCCGGAACTCCGGAACCAACCCCAACCCCAACCCCAACCCCAACCCATGAATTCAACACTCTACCACCTTTCAACAAAGGTGGTCTTTCTCTTCCAGTCCTACTATGTTCACTATCCCTTTAACTCAGAATGAGCGCAGATATGAATGATTGATCGAATGATTGAATGATTGAATGATTAAATGATTGCATGTATGTATGTATGTATGTATGTATGTATGTATGTATGTACGCAAGATCAAGCTGCTTGTCGGAGGAAACTAAATTTTATTTATTTCTATAATTACAAGAAATTGAATAGCCAAATAGCATACTACTGTTAGTCTTATTGTAGCTAATGGGTGAAGCAGAGTTGAATTAAATGGGCAAAAATAGGTATGTTTTTTGAAGAAAGATTTAGTCGATAACTAAATTCGTCTAAGTACTTTTGTAAATGTTTGGGGCCGAGGCCATGGAAGGTGTTATTTATCCATTTACTAGCCTGTTTAGCGAATACGAGTAAAGGGCGAAGTCGTGTGGGGGTATAAAAACCTGTAACAATCTCAATATTGTGTGTATCGGATTCTATGTGCTGTTGTTGGAAGGCTTTTGTTTCAAAACGAGGAATATGTCTTTCTTTTGGATTCGTAAGAAGAACGTGCTTTATTTTGAGGTAGGTAGATTCATTCCATTCATTAACTGATGAGCCTATGAGAAGAAGGTGCTCTTGCTTGTGTTTGTGAACAGAAGGATTATAAGGTCGTCCATAGATAGCTGAATGAATACAAACTGAGCCCGAAAGCGGAGTTTCATTATCGGTATTATGAATCATAGAACGGATTTTATATAAGATTAGCCAGGCAGTTTTATAAGTAACCTTAATAAATTTAGAAAGTTCGATTGCGGTCGTACCTTTATTTGAACGGGAGAAAAGAAAAAGAGCGAGCATCCATTTACTTAGATCAGTTCGGCTTCCCTCCATAATTGTCCCGGATATTAAAGACGTTTGATGGCGACATTGACTGCATTCGTAAAGTGGAAGACGACGGGTAGTTGTCACATAAGCATGGTAGTGATTACAACGCGGACAGCTAAAACCTTTAGGCCACTTAGTATGAAAAATATACTGGATGCAAGCATTATCGTTGGAAAAATGATTTTGAAATTGATTAAGTGACATACTTGCAAAATTCATATGCATCTCTCCGTTTGTGTTGAAATGGGAATGTGTGTTCCTATTAATAATATACCAAACATATGGTCTTATTTCAAGGGAAGATGGAAAATATTTGATTGGAACTCGGATTGTTTTCTAATTTCTGAGTGATGGGGATAGTGTCCATAGAGGTGGTGAAAAGTTGGATTGGATGCAAAGTGAGGTGGCATGGGAGAGAAGATACTAATGAGTTGAGATACATGTTTTGAGACAAACCAGGACGGAAAGGACTTGGACAGGACAAGTTCTGTCAGCTGAAGGATGTGGTGGGTAAGTTAGTGAGATCAAATCGCTGAGGTGCAGACGTTAGTAGATAAGGAATTGAAGAGACGGACGTGGGAGTAAACATGATGATGGGTCGCAGTGTGAGTAGATACGAAGTGGATGAGACGGACGTGGGAAGTAGCAATGATGATGAGTCGCAGTGTGAGTAGATAGGTAGTGGATGAGATGGACGTGGAAAGATGCTAAGAGGATGGGCCGCAGTGTGAGTAGATACGAAATGGATGAGACGGATGTGGGAAGTAGCAATGATGATGGGTCGCGGTGTGAATAGATACGAGATGGATGAGACACCCGTGGGAAGATGTTAAGCTGATGGGGCCTAGGCGTGAGAAGATAGGGAATTAATGAGACGTATGTGGAAAGAAACTGAGATGATGGGTCGCAGATGTGAGCGAATACTAATGATGGGGATAACTGAGCAGTCGTAAGTAGGCTAGACCCAAGACACGATAATGATATGGATGCGCATGGGTTGGGATATAAGTGGAATCGGGAGGGAGTTGAGTTAGATTAACAAAGGAGATGAACGTATGACCGTTGAGGGGACTTGCTGTTGGGAACGTGTCTTCTTTTTCACTCCATGTCCGCATAAGGTAGTACTAATTGATTTGAGTGGCTAGGGGAGGGAATGGGATGCTGCTAAGGCGACGCTGGAGAAGCAGACCTACAGGGAAAACAAACCGCAAAAAGGTGCTGTTGATCGGTCTTCTCATCTTTGTCTTATTTGGCGTGCAGTTTTTTATTTTCGTAGAACGTAATCTTAGACCTCCACTGATGAATTTGGCAAAAGTACGCATAAAGCAGATAGCAACACAGGCGATTAATAGTGCTATTGCGGATCATGTGGCTGGAAGTACGAGTGCGGAGCAATTAATTGATTGGAAGATGGATAAAAACGGTAAAATAACAGGATTCATGCTTAATTATAATGAGCATATGCGTATAACTGCGGATACGATTAAAACTGTGCAAGGTGAACTAAAAGATTTACAAAGTATTTCAGAGCATATTCCGGTTGGGCAAGCGATGAATAGTGCGATTCTCTCCTCATTTGGCCCTGATATTCCGATTCGGCTGCTGCCAGTTGGTAATGTTAAGGTTGATCTGAATACACGTTCTCAAAATGCGGGAATTAATATGGTTATGTTTGAAGTGTATGTTCGCATTATTGCTGAAGTATCTGTGATTATACCCTTTGATTCCGATACTGAAATTGTGGAAACTGAAATTCCTATTTCATATTCTCTCGTGGTTGGGGATGTCCCTACCTATTATTATGATAATAAGGGAAATCCTGTGGGTAGTAATAAGGATGCGGGTCCACCGAGTTTATCGTTGCCTAGTATTCCGAATACCGGAACAACAACACCAAAGGTAGAGGGAGTTACAACGCAAGAAAGCAAGATACAAAAAGAGCCGCCCCAATAATGGAGCGGTTTTATTTTTTCTTTTTCATCCGATCTTCACGTTCCCATTTGCGAAGGGAGGGGTAAGGATCGAAGCTCCATTCGGTTAGCCCATTATCACGATAAAGTCCAAAATGAAGATGAGGTGGAAATTTACCTGATGTTCCCGGCTTACCATAACCAGAACTACCTACCCAGCCGATGGTTTGTCCAGGTTTTACAATATCGTTTTCTTTGATTCCTTTTTGAAAACCAGAGAGATGGGCGTAGTAGTGATAAATATTGTTCACATCTCGAATACCAATCCGCCAGCCTCCGTAGGGATTCCAGCCTTTAATTTCCACAATGCCATAGCAAGTGCTTCGTACAGGAACACCATAACCCGCGAATAAATCTGTTCCTTCATGAGAACGATGCCCACCCCATCCGCGACTGTCTCCCCATGTGCTGCGATAGGAGTAGTCTGCGTTCACCGGCAGTGGAAAAGCATGCTCACCAACATCAAGGGTACCTAGTGTGGCATAGATTGTAGCGAATTGTTTGATACGTTCAACACTGCGCGAGTTTTGATAATAATTCCATAAGTTGATTTGTATATTTTCTTCTTGGTTTCCATTATTACTCATTAGTGTGGCCATAGCCGCCAGTACGTCTAAATCGTTGTTTCGATCTGCGATGCCGTCACCTGAACCATCTCGACCGTAACCATGAAAGAAGGAGATGCTTCTAGGATTCGTATCTTGCTGGTCTGGATTCAATAAGCCCACCCAATCTGATTCAGGGAAGTAAATGCTGGTAATCCCTTGATGCACGGGTCTTTTTTTAGCGAAATTCATCGTTCTTTCGTACTGATCAACTGCGGCAAGGTATGCCCATGGAATGCCTGACAAGATGCTTGTTTTTTCAAAAAGCTCTTTCCGCTCAGCGTTCAAGCTCGGGTTAACCTTAGATGGAGCTGCGGTAAAGAATTGGTCAGATGCAGCGGCATGGGATTCAGCACTGCCTGAAAGAGTCACGGATTCGGTTGCTGATAGGAGGAGGCTAAGAACAAGAACCCGCGACCAATACGGTCTGCTTTTCATCTCTATCATCCTTCCTGAAATGTTAGTTCTTAGGATGTACTCTTCTATGAATGTTTATCCCTGCATCTTTCGTTGTTATCCGATTTTTGCTATGATGCCTGTAAGAGGTGAGGAACGTGAGTTTTAATCATAGGGATGAGCATGTTGACGATAGTATGTTGTTAATTCAGGCAAATCTGGATGATATGAATCCGGAGTGGGTTTCTTATATAATGGATAAGCTTTTTGAAGTAGGTGCGAATGATGTATTTGTAGTTCCGATAATTATGAAGAGAGGCAGACCAGGGATAATGCTGAATGTGCTGGTTGAAAATGAACGGCTTTCTCTTGTAGAGGAAGTTATTTTTAGCGAGACAACGACACTTGGCATCCGGTATATGCACGCTTCCTGTCATAGATTGGCTAGAGAATTCGAGCAAGTGCTAACACGATGGGGAATTTTAACGGTAAAAGTCGGTTATCATCAGGGGAAATTGGTACAATATGCACCAGAGTTCAAAGAATGCGAACAAATCGCTAAGGAGCATCAAGTACCTTTGAAGCAGGTATACGAGGAAGTTAGGATGCAGTTTATACAGCAAAAACAAAAAAACGTCTCCTCCTGATTTGAAGGAAGAGGCGTTTTTGATTTTACAAATAGTCGCCTTAGAGGCTCATGTATGGTGTGGGTGTGTATGTGAATGTTCATGTTGGTGGTGATGATGATCATCATGGGTATGTCCATGACCATGCTCATGTGCAAGGTGCTCGTGGCTTACTTGCCATTTTCCAATATAAGGATCAACTTTACCGACTACGACACGAAGCACATTAGGTTGATTCGGTAAATCTCTTGTGCCTGCACCGTAACCGATGGTATCAACGATCATAGGCGGAAAGCTTTTAGAGAACTCGTCCACGATTCCGGAAATAATACCGGCACCAGTTGGGGTAGTCATCTCTAGGCTATAGTTGGTTGAAGCAATAGGTAACCCTCGCATCATTTCCAGTGTTGCTGGAGCGGGTACGGGATATATACCATGATCGATATGTATCGTTCCTGAACCTAGCGGTACTGGAGAGGCAAAGATGCGCTCGACTTGTAGGGAGTCAATGGCTAAAGCCACACCTACGATATCTACAATGGAATCTATGGCTCCGACTTCGTGGAAGTGCACTTTTTCAACGGGGATACCATGGATTTTAGCTTCAGCAATACCGATTTTTTCAAAGATAGCTAAGCTGAGAGCTGTTACACGCTCATTGAATCCTGCCTGTTGAATGACTTGTACGATTTCTGAGTAATGACGATGATGTTTCGGCGGATGCTGTGGGTCTAGAATGACATCTAGCTTTAAGGCGGAAATACCACGCTTAACAACGCGCTTCCATTCCAACATGTACGGCTCTAGCTTGATTTTGGTAAGCTCTTCTTCAATGTAAGCTCGATCTGCTCCCGCATCTACTAAAGCACCAAGGGTCATATCGCCGCTGATTCCGGAGAAGCAGTCTAAATATAAAATGCGCATTGTAGGATCTCACGCTCGTTTCGACATATTTTTGTTAATGAGCCCTGCATAGTAACCAGCTCCGAAGCCGTTGTCGATGTTCACTACTGAGATTCCTGGAGAGCAGCTATTTAGCATCGACAACAAGGGGGCGATACCTGCAAGATTCGCGCCATAACCGATGCTTGTCGGCACAGCCACGATCGGTTTGGCTACAAGCCCGCCGACGACGCTGGCGAGCGCGCCTTCCATGCCGGCAACGACCACAATCGCGTTTGCACCGCGAATGAGCTCTAGCCGGCGGAATAGCCGGTGAATGCCGGCTACACCCACGTCGAATATACGTTCTACGTGGCTGCCCAGGCATTCTGCTGTAAGAGCCGCCTCCTCCGCCACGGGGAGGTCGGAGGTACCTGCACACACGACGGCGATATAGCCGTCGTGGACTTTGAGCATGGGCCGCTTGAACCAGGTCAGCGACCTCGCAGTTTCGTGGTAGGTGACACCTTCCACGGCAGCGGTAACATGGGCGGCTTTGGCCGCGTCTACGCGCGTAGCGAGCACGCGGTCGGTGTGCTCCATCAGCCGCCGGAAAATTGCCTCGATCTGCTCCGCGGTCTTGCCTTCCCCGAAAATGACCTCGGGGAAGCCCGTTCGCTTCTCGCGATCGATGTCGAGCTGAGCAAATCCAAGATCAAGGTTAGCTGGGCCAGCGGCGCTGCCTTCCTTGATGATTTGCTTTTTGGCTTCTTCTACGTCCAGATCGCCCGCCTGGACGAGCTTTAAGATTTTCTCTAAGTCCATCATAGGGATGCTTCTTTCACCTTGTCTTTCGTCTCCTTGGACAGCACTTCGTTCATGCTGCCCGTGCGGTAACCTTGTAAATCGAGCGTCACGTAAGTGAAGCCGAGCTTGCTGAACTTTTCATAGATCGCATCACGGTGTTCGACGACTTTATGAATCTCATCCGGCATAACCTCGATCCGGGCAATTTTCTCGTGGTGACGTACGCGCACCTGATACAATCCAAGCTGGGACAAGAAGTATTCGCCTTCGTCGAGTTGATCGATTTTCCACTTCTCAATTTGCGTCCCATAAGGGATACGAGAAGACAAGCAAGCAAAAGACGGTTTATTCCAAGTACGCAGTCCTAGCTCTTTGGAAAGCTGTCTGATCTCGTCTTTGGTCATGCCGGACTCCTGCAAAGTACTACGGACGCCTTGCTCGTTCTTGGCTTGTAGACCCGGTCTGTAATCACCGAGATCGTCCATGTTCGAACCATCAAGAATATAGGGGTATCCTAACTCTTTGGCTAGTTGCTGCAAATGTGAATAAAGTCCCGTTTTGCAATGGTAACAGCGATCTGGATTGTTAGCGACGAAATTCGCATTCTCTAGTTCCTTGACCTCTGTTTTGTACAGTGGGACACCGATTTGTTCTGCTAGTTCAACGGCGGCATCAAATTCCCGAGAAGGGAACGTTTCGGATGCTGCAGTGACGGCTAAGACTTGATCTCCGAGCTCCTGCTGCGCACGTTTGAGGACGAATGTACTGTCAACCCCTCCGGAGAAGGCGATTAATACTCGGCCCATACCTCTTAAAATTTCTCCAAGCTTGCGGTCTTTCTCTCGCGTTACTTCTTGTATGCTCATGTTTCTTCCCTCCCATACAGCCTTTACGTGATAGGTTAAGCTGTTTTGGCCATCTTGATAAGTGTATCACAACTGAGTGGCAAAGTGGATTGTTTTGTCAGTCATTCATGTTATAATAACAAGAACGAGAAACCAAATAAAAGGCGGGAAATATAGTGCCTACAAAGCCATTAGAGAGAAAACCAGACTGGTTAAAAATCAATCTCAAGACAGACGAGAATTTCAAAGAAATAAAGTCAATGATGCGTTCCAAGACGCTGCATACGGTTTGCGAAGAAGCCAAGTGTCCAAACATTCATGAGTGCTGGGCGAATCGTACAGCCACTTTTATGATTTTGGGCGATATTTGTACCCGAGCATGCCGTTTCTGTGCAGTCAAAACAGGGCTGCCTACCGAGCTGGATCTGGAAGAGCCAGAACGTGTAGCGGATGCCGCTTTGCAAATGGGACTGCGTCACTGTGTCGTCACTTCCGTAGCGCGCGATGATTTGGCCGATGGCGGCGCGATGATATTCGCTGAGACCATCAAAGCGATTCGCCGCAAATTGCCAATGTGCACAGTCGAAGTGCTGATCCCCGATTTCTTAGGTCGGGAAGAGTCACTGGCCACGGTTCTAGAGGCTAAGCCTGATATCTTGAACCATAATATGGAGACTGTTGAACGCATGTCAGACCGCGTTCGCTCGAAGGCGAAATATCGCCGTTCTCTGGAACTGCTGGAGCGTTCGAAGCGTATTGCTCCGAACATCCCAACCAAATCCAGCGTCATGATTGGCGTTGGCGAGGAGTGGGACGAGCTGCTGCAAACGATGGAGGATTTACGCGCAGTTGGCTGCGACATTATGACGATTGGGCAGTACCTGCAGCCGTCTACAACGCATTTGGCTGTAGCCAAGTATTATACGCCTGAGCAGTTTGCTATGCTCAAAGAAGAGGGCATGAAACGTGGCTTTAAGCACGTTGAGTCGGGGCCGTTGGTACGCAGCTCTTACCATGCGCATGAACAGGTTCAAGCCGCATCAAACGTTTAAATTAACGAACGGATCATAGAAAGGAGAGCTTCCTACCATCATGATTCATATTGCAAACAAAACATACGAGCTCGTTACAGACCATAAGAATGGCTGGAATTTTGAAGTTTTTAAAGAACGTTTTAGCGAAGTGTTGGAGCGATACGACTATATTGTCGGCGATTGGGGTTACAGCCAGCTAAGGCTAAGAGGCTTTTTTAAAGAAATCCATCCTAAAGCGACAAAAGAATCATCGATCGCGGCTCTTCAAGATTACTTGAATGAGTACTGCAACTTCGGCTGCGCTTATTTCATTATCGAAAAAGTGAATGGCGCAAAGCAGCAAGTGCCCTCTGAAGTGATTACAACTACTACTTAATGTAGTTGAAACCAAAAGACGCCTCTCATTCTCCAACGGAGTGAGGGGCGTCTTCTTACTTTTTATTTCACTTCTAACCCAACAAAAGCTTCCCGAACCCTATTCCAGAAAGGAAATGGACGGAACCTGGCAAACTTAACTTTCACGTTGGCTGCTACACGGCAGCGGATAGAAACAACGTCGTTTCGCTGCAAGTACAAGTGATCAAGTGATAAAAGCATATTCTGCTGCGCCTTGGGATAAATGTCACAGTGATGATGCTTCGGTAAAATCATGGAAGAGCCGAGTGTGCGGTAGACCCTATTGTTAATCGAAGCAATCTCTGCAATTTGAATGGCTTCGAGCGAAGGGTGAACCATTGCCCCGCCTAAGCTTTTGTTGTAAGCTGTGCTGCCGGCAGGCGAGGAGATGCAAATCCCGTCACCGCGGAACATTTCGAACATTTCATCGTTAACGTGAAGTCGCGCGACTAGCGATACTTCGATTCCTCGTATTGTAAATTCGTTGAGTGCCAGATGCGTCTCGGAGCCCTTTTCTGTCGTAATTTCAATCTCAACGACGGGGTACTGTACAACACGCAGCTCCTCGGGGGTAGTGACGCTGAACATCAATGAAGCTAGATGGTCCAACTCATCTGGTTTCCAATCTGCGAAGAAACCTAAGTGTCCAGTATGGATACCAACGAAAGCGATGTGATCAAGCTGCTGCACATATTTATGAAAAGCTTGCAGCATCGTGCCGTCTCCGCCAATAGAAAGGACAATGTCCGGATTTTCTTCATCCCTAGGCATGCCTTGCTGTGCGGCGAGTTTGTGGAACCGCTCTGTCAGCCCCTTGGAGATGTCATCGCCTCGTTCAATGACGTTGTATTTCAATTGGTTTCCTCCTAAGAAGTAATCGAGCAATATTTATCAATGTCCTGAAGTATCGATTCAGGTGTATGTCGGAATTCGGCAGCGACCCGATAAGAATCATTACTGAAATTCGTCACTCTAATGATTTCACCATAAGCCGTAATAGGATGGGGATACCCAGGGAGAATGAAGCTGAATTCCAGAAATAAGGGAAAGAAGAGCCGATTCGTCGTAACGAAAGAAAGCCCGCTGGCACTAATATCAAGCAGTTGTCCGGAAAAGGCGACTCCCTTACTTGCGGATATGCCGCGAATGCCAACAATACGCAGTGTGATCGGTGTTCGAAGGGAGAGCTTAGCTCGGCTGTACCTTCTGTTCTGATGATGATGAATTTCTTCGGGAATGGATAGCGAAAGGTAACATATCGTCTTCTTTAATTCAAGTTGAATTAAATCGACATAGGCGTAATATAAAATTCCACTGTCTTTAAAAGAAAACTCAATGAAAGAAATATGCTCTAATTTGTCGAATGGAAAAATTCCAGATAGCTCTAAACAAACAGTGAATGAAGCTTCACCTATTTTATCAACGGAGAAATTTTCTTCATAGCAAAAAGGCTGCCCATCTTTGCATTCTCCGACAATGATCAAATGACAATCCGTATTCAGTGCGATATATGCCAATTCCAGTGCCTTATTCCAATCCATAGCATCACCAAGTGGTTAGATTTGCATTCATGAACGCATGCACATACCGTAAGTTCTCTATTCATAATAATTTATAAAAGAAAATAAGAAAAGCCCCAAACGGGGCTTTATCTAGGAATTCACGTATTTACTGCCACGATAATGTGGTGGTGACTAGGGAAAGTTCAAAGGAATGTGCGAAGTTAGATGAGATGGGTCGCACGCGAATAGAGAAGTGAGGCCCATGAATGAGATGCGATGGAATGGTCGCTTTATAGCTCTGCATCTGTTCAATTAGATCACCTATCGGCACCATTGGAATAATTTTTTGCTCCCATGTTTCGCCATTTTCCTCGTAATAAATGACTTCTACTGCCGTATCTTGCGGCCAAATGGGGCCGAAGTGAACTTGTGTCGTAATTTCCTTCGTTGATGGTTTTATTTCGTTTAACGGTACTTCCGTTGATAATTTGGCAGAGCGGTCATCGATGCCAATGATTTTCACGTGATACCAGTTCGAACGGATGAACTGTTTGTAATCGGCAACCTTCGTTGCAACATCATAGTGATTAGAAACAAAGAGACGGGCTCGCTGCGCTGTCGGCAAATAGGTGAGCTCTGTGTAGTCTTGCACCATGCGATGCGTGTTATAGACCGGGCTCAGCGATTGGATAGAACGCTTCATGCGGCTGATCCATTGATGCGGGAGTGCTCCTTGATTGTAGTACAGCGGAATAATTTCTTTCTCTAAAATGTGATAGATGGCTTGCGTATTTTCTTTCTCTTGTGCAGCCCAGTCCGCTGCTCCTGTGGAACCGATAGCCCAGCCGTTCGTACCGTTGTACCCTTCCTCCCACCAGCCGTCGAGTACACTAAAATTAAGTACCCCGTTCATGGCCGCCTTCTGACCGCTCGTTCCACTTGCCTCAAGAGGTCTACGGGGGTTATTTAACCAGACGTCTACGCCTTGTACGAGGTAACGGGCCATATTCATGTCATAGTTTTCGAGAATAACGATTTTTCCGACGAACTCTTTCATTTGCGAGACGCGATAAATTTCACGGATAAGCTCTTGACCTGGGTAATCGGCAGGGTGAGCCTTGCCAGCAAAAATAAATTGTACGGGTCGATCGGGATCATTGATGAGCTTCTTAAGTCGGTACAAATCATTAAAAATGAGATTAGCTCGCTTATAGGTCGCAAACCTTCTGGCGAACCCGATGGTTAATGCCTTGGGATTTAAATATTGTCTGACTTCCTCGATCCGCTCTTCAGATTCTCCGTTGCGTTTTCGCTGCTCGAGCAAATTTCGCCTTGCGTAACGAACTAAATTTTCTTTCAGTTGTTGGTGCACTTTCCAGATGGATTCGTCTGGAATGACCTCGATCTGCGCCCACTGATGCTTATTGGCTTGTTCTTCTCGCCATGAACCGGGCAGGAAACGATCAAGCAGTTCTTTCCATTGCGGCGCTGTCCATGTATCCATGTGTACACCATTTGTAATGGAGCTAATGGGAACTTCGCTTGCATCGATGTGACCGTGAAATTCTTTGAACATTTCTCGAGATACTTGACCGTGCAGCTTACTGACCCCATTGCGCAGTCCGGCTGTATTCATGGCCAAATGGGTCATATTGAATTGACCCGTATGGTGATCGAGTCCTAATGCTACAATGTCCTGTTTGTGCCGTGACAGCTCACTTAGGAGAGGCCCGAGATAGTGTTCCACCATCTCGATGGAGAATGTGTCATGCCCTGCAGGTACAGGCGTATGGGTCGTAAATACAGTGGCTGATCGAACGGTTTCAACCGCCACATGAAACGGAAGACCTAGATGCAGAAGCTCCTTCAGTCGCTCCAGCGTGAGGAAAGCAGCATGCCCTTCGTTGATATGGTACACGTTAGGGTAGATGTTAAGCAGTCGAAGCGCCTTAACACCTCCAATGCCAAGAACCATTTCCTGTGCAATCCGGGTATCTTGATTGCCCCCATACAACTGAGCGGTCAGCTCTTTGTCCGCTGCATTGTTAGCTTCGTGATCGGCATCCAGCAAATAGATTGAATTACGGCCGACACGCACACGCCAAACCTGTAGGGTGATGGCGCGACCAGGCATATCAATGGAAACGGTGAGCTGTTGGCCGTTTTGCTGCACAGGTTCGATTGGAAGCTTGCTGAAGTCATAGGGGTATAATTCACTTTGCTGACCACCGGAGGTATCGATTTTCTGTGTGAAATAACCTTTTTTATAAAGCAGTCCAACACCGATCAAAGGGATACCCAGATCGCTAGCAGATTTCGTATGGTCGCCAGCTAAGATTCCCAGTCCTCCTGAATAAATCGGCAAAGATTCATGAAAGCCGAACTCTGCTGAGAAGTAAGCAATTTGTACATAACCTTGATCCGGATGCTTCTCTTGAAACCAAGTGGTGCCATTCATATAAGCATCGAACTTGGCAATTACTTGTTGATAATTTGCTGCAAAATCTTGGTTTCCGCTGAGGGCCTCAATCTGTGAATCGTCCAACAGGTGAAGTAAAAGAACAGGATTGTGGCCGCATTGATCCCATTTTACAGGATCCATTTGTGCAAAAAGCTGCAAGGCGTCATGGTTCCAACTGAACCATAAGTTGAATGATAACTCATTCAAACGCTCAATCGCAGGAGGCAAATGTTTCGCATCTTGGGGGAAGGCTATTTGCATATCTGGATGTTCTCTCCCTTTATGATCATGATCGTGATTACCCATATTATCTTGTTCCACCAACCTTTTCATACACGAGTTTAAGTAAGGAATATGCAGCAAAGAGTCCGGCAATGACAGAAAAAGCACCAAGGAAGACCGTTCCGCTAATTGGCAGCATTAACCTGAGATAGCTGAGAACAGGAGAAGCCGAATCATATTGAGGTAAGAAAACAGTTTTGGATTCTCGGAAAATTTGCATAGGCTCCCAAAAAACGAGAACAATAGCAGCGGAGAGCAAGGCATGGATGAAGCGCGCGGTGACAAATGGCAAGTAACGCAGATTCGTATGACTTAATAGGCTAATAATTTGAGCATGAACGGACATGCCGCCCCATGACAAAATAAAAGCGCCGATAGCTACTTTGCTGGAGAGAGCTAACGACGCGGGAGCATTCCCGGCAGCCTTCGCCCCCAGTGTCACCTCAAACAAACCGTTCATAACAGCTTGTGATAACTCATGAGGGAGTCCTGCGATTTCTAGGATGGAGGATATAAGCAGGTAAATAGCGTTCATGATCTTAGCTGCTGTTAAGACTTCTAAAACAACAGAGAAGAAAACAACTAATCCACCTACTACGAAAATCAAGCTGAGCGACTGTAGGATGGATTGACTCAGCAGTGTGCCTATGGATCTGCCATCGTTGGTTCGAGCGCTGTGCATCGCTTCAAAAGCACGTTTCCAGACCCAGCCCTTGCTCTTGGGTTCCTGCTCTGTAGGCAAGCTCTTTCTGCCGTGAAATCGCATCATTAAACCTATAAGCACGGAGCCTCCATAATGAGCAATAGCCAAGATCATAGCCAAAGAAGGATCGTGGAAGAAGCCTATTGAAACGGCTCCGATTAAGAAAATCGGATCGGAGCTTGTTGTGAACGCAACGAGTCGCTCACCTTCCTCACGGTTGACAAGCTTCTGCTCCCACAGCTGGGAGGTCAACTTAGCTCCGACCGGATAACCGGCAGCGAAGCCCATAGCCATTACGAAGCCGCCAATGCCGGGGATACGGAAGACGGGACGCATCATGGGATCGAGCAGTGTGCCGAAGAAATGAACGATACCGAAGCCAAGCATAATTTCGGATATAACGAAGAAAGGGAAAAGTGCTGGGAAGAGCACATCCCACCAAATGGAAACGCCGCGTAAGGCTGCTTGAAGGCCGTCATGAGGGAACGCAAATAAGCATAGAATAATGGCAACAACAACAAAAGCCATAAGTAACGCAGCCGTAAAATTTCGTTTCTGCATGAGATTGGATACCTCCTCCTACTCAACTATATGAACAGGATGGGACATACATGCCGTCCCAAAATACTTAGACTTTGGTACTGTTCATAGCCTAGTTTTATGGTAAAATAGAACTAGTAAAGTCTTATATCCTAGGCAGCGGGAGTGATTCAAATGACAGGTGTCATTGCTGGTTTGGTTGTATGTATGTTCGTATTTGTCATTCGGGAAACGCTCATGCATGCAGGGGATGAGGATTTAGAAAATTATTAAGTAATACGAATAGCGAGGTTTACCCTAATGTCAGAAAGTAATCGCAGCACGTTGTACGAATTGATGGGGGGAGCGGAGACGGTACGCAGACTCGTGGAAGCCTTTTATCCAAAAGTTCAGCAAAATCCACTACTGTCGCCTCTGTTCCCTTCGGATATAGGACCCGTTATAGATAAACAGTTCATGTTTTTAAGTCAGTTTTTTGGTGGTCCAACCTTGTATTCAGATGCGCATGGACATCCGATGATGAGAGCAAGACATATGGCATTTCCTATTACAGTAGAACGTGCAGATGCATGGTTAAGCTGTATGTCGGAAGCAATGATTGAAGTAGGACTACCGCCTGATTTACGGGATTTTTTACTGGAACGGCTGAAAGGCTCTGCCTATCATTTTATTAACACATCAGAAGAAGAATAGTTCTTCTTTCCTACATGCAATATTGTGAAGGCGGGGTTTCAAGGATGGTCGAACCTTTATATGATATTTCAGTGAAATGTACATATTGCGAGAATTCCTACAAAACGATGAAGGTTCGCCCAAGCTTCAAGAAAGCTAGCAAAACGGATACAGATTTCTGTGTTCATTATAAAGACATCAACCCCGACTTTTATGTCGTGAGGGTCTGTCCGTTTTGTGGATATGCACATACGGAAAACTTTTCGGATAAATGGAAACCGGCGCAGAGGGAAGTCTTTTACGAGAGAGTGGCTCAAAACTGGTCCATGCGCAATTATTGCGGAGAAAGAACTTGGGAAGATACGCTTCTGAGTTACAAGTTAGCTCTTCTTAGTGCGCAGATTAGAGAAGAGAAATCGCGTGTTGTTGCAGGGCTTCTACACCATTTGGCATGGTTGTATCGTTCCAAGGGAGATTGGGAGCAGGAGGAGCGTTTCCTAACGTTTGCCTTGGATGCATATGTCAATGTGTATGAAACAGAAGGCTTGGATCTCAATAATGCACGACTCATGTACTTAATAGGAGAGCTGAATCGCAGATTAAGCCGCTTCAATGAGGCGGTCAAATGGTTCTCCCGCATTATTAATGACCGCAAGATTATGGATGCTGGTATGATTAGAGCAAGTCGTGAACAATGGATAGCAACCCGTGAAGATATGCTTGCAATTCGTATGGAGCTCCCAGACGAAATGAAACAAGCTACATAGTGAATATTGCCGATAAATCAAATGAACGCTTATCCATTCTGGGAGTTGACTTCTGCCCTTGAATGATTAAGCGTTCATTTTTTCATTGGTTATTTTTAGTTGCACATGTTTGTAAAGGGTAGAACGGTTTTTGCCGCGATGCTTGGATTCATAAAAGCGCATGATCCGCTTCAAGTGAGAAATGGTGCAAGCAAGTGCTCATAAGAATCGATAAGCATCTTGCTGCGAATTTTCATTGCCATGTAATTTAACGTAACTAACGTACATGCGCTTGTCAAAGGAACGAGGTACTCATTCATAGGGACGCTTTCTACTCCTTGCGCTTGGAAGCTAGGAATCATTTGCGTATTGCGGTGTCCGCCAATAAATAATCGCGATCTGTATCGACGAGCGTCAGCTTATTATGGCAGCAAGGAAATACAAGCAGCTTTTTTTTACCTTCGTGAATAGAAGTCAGTTCGTGGATTTTCAACGGCAGCAGCACATTGGGGCTATGGCAAAAGGGACATTGGGCCACATAAATGTCCTTCATAATAATGTCATAAGGCCAAGTGTTAGCGAAAGGGATCAAAGCTTACTTCGATTCAGGATCGCTATTTTCCGTAGAGGAAGCTTTAGCGAGCTCCGCTAATTTTTGCAGTAAAATATGTTGTGGCATATGCATGAGATGTTCTAAAGGCACCTTAAGTTGTTCAGCTAGCTTAACGGCCGTTTCTGGAGAAATTTGTAACGGTTTCATAATTGAAAATCACCCATCCTGTTCCGAATATATAGTGTGGGAACTATCTATAATTGAATCATACTTTTTATCTATAAGCAATGAGCAAGATGAGTATGATTGGCGATCAGCTGGCGTTTATGATTTAATAAAAGATGGAAAGGAAAGGTGATAGCTTTGCTTAATTTACCTCTTAATCAAACATGGAATTTAGAAACCTTTTTTCCTGGGGGAAGCGAATCTCCAGCATTCGCAGCTCATCTGAAGGAGCTTCAAGCATCGATTGCTGCTTTTCAAGAACAAGTACGAAATACCCCTTCACCACAACAGGCAGAAGATACAGATTCGCTAGTGAAACTGATCGAATTGTTTCAGCATAATTTGAAGCATATCCATGAGGCGGATTCTTTCGTAGGCTGCTTATTAGCGGATAATCAGAAGGATAAGAAAGCGCCTGTACTTAGCGGACAGGTCAAAAGCTTGTTTGCAGAGCATCTGTCATCGCTCACCCATTTTGATCAAGTTCTGACGGGGATTCCAGACGATGTATGGTCAGCTCTCCTGCAGAAAGAGCCGTTCAAAGCCATAGCTTTTCCGCTCCATGAGCGACGTGCCTTGGCCCAAGAGAAGTTGCCGCCTGAACAGGAAGCCTTAATTAATGATTTGGCTGTAGATGGCTATCATGGGTGGGGAGATCTGTATAATACGACCGTTGGTCAATTCCGCATGCCTGTAGAGGTTGACGGTAAACAGGTGGAGCTATCCGCCGGTCAAGCGTTTAATAAACTGCATACGGAGAATCGTGAAGAACGACTGGATCTATTTGAAAAATGGGAACAAGCATGGACGGATAAAGAGGAATATTGTGCCGAAGCATTAAACCATTTGGCGGGCTTCCGTCTTCAGATTTATAAATACAGAGGTTGGAAAAATATACATAAAGAGCCGCTTGCTATCAATCGTATGGAAGAGAAAACGCTGAATGTCATGTGGGACGTGATTGACCGCAACAAGGATATTTTCGTTGCCTATTTGAACCGAAAAGCGAAACTGTTAGGTGTTGAAAAGTTGGCATGGGTTGATGTGGATGCACCACTTGGCGATTCCTCTAAGAAAATTTCTTATGATGAAGGCGCTACTCTGATTGTTGATCAATTCAAACGGTTCAGTCCGAAGCTGGCTGCCTTTTCGGAAGAAGCTTTTGAGAAGCGCTGGATCGAAGCTGAGGATCGAGCAGGGAAGCGGCCTGGTGGCTTCTGTACATCTTTCCCGATTGCGGGTGAGACGCGTATCTTCATGACTTACGGCGGAACGCTAAACAATGTATCTACATTAGCTCATGAGCTAGGTCACGGCTACCATCAGCATGTCATGACAGATATGCCTGCGTTAGCACAGGAATACGCGATGAACGTCGCTGAGACAGCTTCTACCTTCGCTGAAATGATTGTAGCGGACGCAGTTGTGAAGAGTGCCTCTACAGATGAAGAACGCATCATTTTACTCGAGGATAAAATCCAACGGGCAATCGCTTTCTTCATGAACATCCATGCGAGATTCATCTTCGAAACGAACTTTTACGAAGCACGTAGTCAAGGTTTAGTTAGCGTTGAGCGTTTGAATGAGCTCATGGTGGATGCGCAGAAACTGGCTTACAAAGATGCTTTAAGCAGCTATCACCCGCATTTCTGGGCAGCTAAGCTGCATTTCTATGCGACTGATGTACCTTTCTATAATTTCCCCTACACGTTTGGTTACCTGTTTAGTGCAGGGATTTATGCAAGAGCGGTGCAGGAGGGCGCAGCCTTTGAAGATAAGTATATCTCTTTGCTTAGAGACACGGGCAGCATGAACGTGGAGGAGCTTGCTCAGAAGCATCTCGGCGTTGATCTGACAGAGCCGGATTTCTGGCAAAGTGCTGTGGATATGGCAGCTCAAGATGTGAAGCAGTTCATGGAACTGACAGAAGCTAAAGTTCAAGTGTAAAGAATAAAAGGCTTTCCCATGATTGAAGTGGGAAAGCCTTTTTTGTACGAATAAAGCTTATAATTTGAAAATTTGAATTGTCTGTTGTAACTGTGTGACTACACGCGTCATCTCTTCGGCTTGTGTCACGATTCCTTGTACTGTAGCGATCTGCTCATTCATAGAAGCAGAAACTTCTTGCGTGCCAGCCGCGGATTCCTCCGTGATCGCCGATATGTTTTCCATTGCCGCAGCGATTTGTTCGGAGCTTGTCAGCATTTGTTCGCTTTCTTCCGCGAAGCGGGTAATTTCTTCCGAAATAAAGCTTACGCTTCCGACGATCTCTGCGAAAACAATTTCGGTTTGCTCGATTAACACGGTTTGTTTCTTCACGACATCTTCGTTCACTTGAATGCTGCGAATAGCTTCTTGTATGCCTTGCTCGATGCTTTTCACGAAACCGAATACTTCACGTGTAAGAGAGGTTGATTCTTCAGCTAGCTTGCGCACTTCCTGAGCGACGACTGCGAAGCCCCGGCCATGTTCGCCAGCTCTAGCAGCTTCGATGGAAGCGTTAAGGGATAAGAGGTTTGTTTGCTCAGCAATCTCGGAAATGGAACGAGTAACGCTGCTGATGCCTTCAGCTTGACGAGCCAGCATGTCGATTGTATCGGACACCTGCTGTGTAACTTCTACGTTTCGCTTCATACCGATGCCTTGGCTTTCAACGGACGTGCGTCCTTTCTCTACAAGGGTCATCATCTGATCCGAGCGGTCTTTCATTTCTTTTGCAGATCCGGCATAGCCCTCGATTCTCACTTCAATATCTTTGGAGGTGATCGAAACACCAGAAACTTCTTCTGAAATTTGCCCGGCACCTGAGGCCAGCTCGTGGGCCGAAATGCTCACTTGTTCTAGGACAGTACGGAAGCTTTCATTTTTAACATAAATATCGCGGCTTGTTTGAAAAACCTGTTTCGAAATAGTTCCTGTGTCGCGAAGAATTTCGCGGAGTTTATCTATCATTTTGTTAAAAGATTGGCCAAGCTGTCCAAGGGTATCATCTGAGGTTACGGTTACTTTTTGAGAGAAGTCCCCTTTGGAAATGTTGAGCGCTATTCGGGATAAATCAGCAATGGGTTCCGTTAGCTGATTCTCGAACCATCGAATGAACGGGTAGCTTCCTCCAAGAATAATAAGTAGGAATATGATACCAAGTAAGCGATTCCAATCTGAGGCGAATGTAACAATCAGCATGAAGATTGAGTTCAAACCAATAAGTGCATAACAACCAAGTTGTAGTTTCTTTCTGAACGATAAGGATGATACTTTATCCAATCCGACCGACTCCTCTGCGAAATTTGTTTATTTGTGTTGGAATCCATGATGTATGTTTGCAAATTATAACATTGAATCTGGAAATATTCTACATCATTTCGACAAATATCGTTCGTTTCTTACAAGTGAAATGGGATTTACATTAACATTACATAAAAAATAGTAAGAATTGTGTGAATAATGTAAATTTACTGTTGAATTATGTAAATGGTGTGAGTATAATAGGTCTAGAGTCGCATAAATTACATAATAAGTAAAAAATTAAAACTTAAGGAGGAAAGTAATGAATTTGGATCAAATACCACTCGCTAGACAAATCGATTTGGTGTTTAGAAAGATCAAAGAAGAATTATCGCATGTGAATTCTGGTACCGTGTTTGTGCACATTCGCAACAACGAAATTGGTAAATTCGGTATTAAGCACCTTCCGTTTGAAAGTAAGGACGGTGTATTGCCTGCAACCACGACCAAAGGTTTGACGGAGCTGCAGTATCAATCCTTCCGGCAGATGGCTATTGAATCTTTGAAACGGAAGAAAAGCTGGACCCATGGTGAAATTTTGTTCGATTTCACAATTAGACAAAACCTAGTTTCAGCAAGTATTATGTTCGAGAGCAATTATAATATGGCTAATTTTGCAAGAACGATTTAGCACTTATACCTTTTAATTGTAAACAACCCCAGTCACGTAGATGACCGGGGTTGTTCTTATTTATGGGGAAGAATGCGACCCTTTCCGTAAGGGATACACATAGGTGTACGGAAGATAGGATCAGGCGCAACGCTGCATTTCATATCGAACACATCTAGAAGCAGCTGCTCGTTCACGATGTCTTCTGGCTTACCCTCTGCATAAACAGAACTATCCTTAATGGCGACGATATGATGGGCATAACGGCAAGCCAGATTGATGTCATGCAGTACCATCACGATCGTGCGTTGTTCGTTCTCATTCAGCTCGAAGAGCAAGTCCAGTACCTCAATCTGATGGGTTAAGTCCAGATAGGTAGTGGGCTCATCAAGGAGCAGTGTAGGGGTGTCCTGCGCCAGTGTCATGGCGATCCAAGCTCTTTGGCGCTGCCCGCCAGATAAGGAATCCACACTGCGATCCGCGTATGTGAGCATATTCGTAAGCTGGAGGGCCTGCATGATTTTGCTCTCATCTTCTGAAGACCACTGCTGCAGCCAACTTTGATAGGGGTAGCGTCCTTGCTTAACGAGCTGTCGTACGGTAAGCCCTTCGGGCGCGGAAGGTCCTTGAGGGAGGATGGCCATTCGCCGAGCTACCTCTTTGGTTGAGAGTTTGGCAATTTCCGTGCTATCCAGTAGGATTGCGCCTGATTTCGGCTTCAGCAGTCTAGCAAGTGAGCGTAGAAGTGTTGATTTCCCACAGCCATTACTGCCAATAAATACAGTGATTTTGCCTTTAGGTATTTGTAAATTCAAGCTGTGAAAGATGGTCGTCTCTCCGTATGTTAACTGAAGCGATTGTGCTTCCAGTGCTTTTTCTTTTTCCAGGGTGGGCATAGGTCTATTCTCCTTTAAGTAAAACCGCTGTTGTTAACCGCGATTTCTACTGCGATATAGCACATAGATGAAGATAGGGGCGCCGATAGCTGCTGTGAAAACACCTGCCGGAATATCGAGCGGTTTGAACAACAAGCGTCCTGCTAAATCAGCCAACAGCAAAAGCAGGGAACCTGTCAACGCGGACACAGGGATAAGCGCGCCGAAGCTTGGACCTACGAGCTTACGGGAAATGTGCGGAGCCATGAGACCAATGAAATTGATCGCACCTCCGAAGGCGACTGCAGCCCCTGATAGTGCAACGCTAAGGATGATCAGAAGGAAGCGTTGACGCCCAACGCTGCTTCCAACACTGCGGGCGATATCTTCACCCAAGGACTGTATGGTAATGTGACGCGCATACAAGAAGATGAAGGGAATTAACAGTGAGACCCATGGTAAGAGCGGGTAAACCGCTTTTTTCCAGGAAACTCCGTAAATACTGCCAGTCATAAAGGTTAGAGATTGATTAGCCAGAATAATCGGTCCGGAAAGCAGCATGAGATAGGACAGTGCGCTCATCGCAGCAGTAAGTCCCGTCCCAATCAGGACAAGCCGCAGAGGCGTGATCCCATTTTTCCATGACAGTGAATAGACCAGTAAGGTAGCGGCGAAAGCGCCAATAATAGCGGCAACTGGCAGCCAGTGAATACTGATTTTATCTGAGAAAAAAAAGAAAAAAGAAACAGCCCCAAGCGTAGCTCCGCCCGTTGTGCCAATCGTGTCCGGCGAGGTTAGCGGATTTCGTAGAATGCCTTGCAGAATGGCTCCAGCTACACCAAGCGATGCACCAATTAAGACAGCAACAATGACTCTAGGTAGACGTAAAGTTCTGACGATCATCATGTTTGGATCAGTCCCGTAACCAAAGACAGCACGAACGACTTCAGCAGGTTTGATATAAATGCTTCCTATTCCTGTACTCAGAATCATCACGATGATGACGGCAAGGAGCAGGAAAAGAGAAACAATCAGAGATTTCTTACTGATTAGATAAGAGAACCCTTTGTTTCGTACGGTGACAAAACGATGGGAATGACTCATTTCAGAAGTCCCCCTTTGCGAGCGATGTAGATGAAGAAGGGTACTCCGAGAATGGCTGTAGCTACACCGACATGAACTTCCTTAGGCATAACAATGAAACGAGCTATAATGTCTGCACCAACTAAGAGAATGCCGCCTAGAACCGCACAATACGGAATGACCCAGCGATAGTCGATTCCTACAATAAAGCGAACGATATGCGGAATGATAATCCCTACGAAAACAATTGGACCCGCAACAGCAACAGAGCCTCCCGCAAGAATGACAATCATAACAGCGGCAATGAATTTCACGTATACGGTGCGTTGTCCAAGCCCTTTGGCTACATCATCCCCCATAGATAATATGTTGATGTGCGGCGATAAGAATATAGCACCAATCCAAGCGATTAGGATATAAGGGTAAACGGATTGGAGCATGGCCATTGTCCGTCCTTCGACGGATCCGACAAGCCAATATAAGACCTGGTCAAAGGCTTTGCCATTTCCAAGCAAGATACCTTGGGTTAACGAAGCGAAAAATGCCGTCATTGCTGAGCCTGCTAGCGTAATTTTCATTGGGGTTAAGCCGTCGCGGCCTAAGGAACCGAGTCCATAGACAAGCGCAGAGCTGAATGCAGCACCGACAAATGCAATCCATGTAAACTGAGTAAGGCTGGAAACATTAAAAAATCCAACGGATAACACGATGGCAAAGGCAGCGCCTGAATTAATGCCGAACAAACTTGGGGAAGCCAGCGGATTCCGTGTAATAGCTTGCATAAGCGCGCCTGCAACGGCCAAGCTTCCTCCTACGAGGGCAGCTATCAAGGCTCTTGGGATGCGTACGGTTTGGATGATGATAGCCTCGTTTGTTGGTTTGGCTGCTGGCGCAAAGGAGGTCACAATTTGATCCCATGAATACGTATGTAGTCCGAACATGACGCTGCTGAGCATCATTGCAGCCAACAAGCAGCAAGCTGCGAGTAATCCAATACTTTTATAGAAATGCTGAAGACGTTCTTTGCTTGAATAACTTAAATGGTTCATGAATGAGTGCCTGCTTCCTTAAATGCTGCTTCATTTATTTTAATGAGTCTGACTAGCGAAGTCAACGAATATGATAATCATTATCAATATAGATTGACAGGCAGGTGATAAGTTAGTAATATGTGATAGATAATGATAATCGTTATCATCAATTGACTGCGTGGAGGGAACTCATTTATATGTTTGGAAAAAGAAATCGTCAACAAGGAAGAGCTTGGACTCTTATTGCACTTATGTTTATTTTGTCCGTTGTTTTGACGGCTTGTGGTGATAAGCCAGGTTCACAGCCTTCGGCATCTGCAGCAGCTCAAGAAACAGCGAAGGCGGAAAGTACTCGAACCATTAAACATGCCATGGGAGAAACAGCTGTACCAGCGAATCCAAAGCGTGTTGTCATTTTGACCAATGAAGGAACGGAAGCACTTCTTGCGTTAGGCATAAAACCGGTAGGTGCGGTTGAATCTTATTATGGAAACCCATGGTTTGATCATATTAAAGCTGATATGCAGGGTGTAACGACAGTTGGCGGTGAATCACAGCCGAATTTGGAATTGATCGCATCGCTTAAACCCGATTTGATCATTGGCAATAAGATGCGTCATGAGAAAGTCTACGATCAATTAAAAGCCATTGCTCCAACGGTCTATTCGGAGACGCTGCGCGGTGAGTGGAAAAGTAATTTCCTTTTATACGCTGATACACTAAATAAAAAAGCCGAAGGCGATAAAGTCATCGCAGCTTTCGATAAACGCATTGAGGATTTCAAAAGCAAGGCAGGCGATAAGCTGAAAGAGAAAGTGGCTGTCGTTCGTTTTATGGGTGGCAAAACCAGATACTATTACGGCAATATGTTCACGGGTGTTATTTTTAAACAAATCGGTATCGTTCGCTCGGATGCTAAGAGTGATGAGAAATCGTTCGAAGACATTACCAAGGAGCGTCTAACGGAGCTTGATGCTGCGGATAAAGTGTTTTATTTTACTTATGAGACCGGAGATGGCAAAGGGACCAAGCAAGAGCAGGAATGGATGAATGACCCGCTCTGGAAAAATCTTAAAGTGGTTAAAGAAAATAAGTTAATCAAAGTGAATGATGCGACTTGGAATACAGCTGGCGGTGTCAAAGCGGCTAACATCATGCTGGATGATTTGTATAACCTATATCAAGTGAAGCCTTAAAATGAAGGGACTGCTTATTATGAGCAGTCCTTTATTTTTTTGGGGGACAGGGGTAAGGTGATAGATTTACATAATCAAACGGTAAGTTACTATGTTTACTAGCGTTTGTTTGCAGGTTTTTTGGTAGGAAATTACTCCAAAATTCGATTTTAGAGCCATTTAGCTTTCGTGAGCGAAGAAAGGCTATAGAGATTGCTATAGAGATTACCAATGTTGTATTCTCTACAACAATTCACACGCCAAAAGGTTATTTAGCAACTTGAAGTTGCAGTTTGTACAACATTTCGAGCTCATTTGTTGCAAAATGGCCTGTATGTGAATGAATTGGCGCTTCAGCAGCTAATTGGGTTCAGCAGCTTATTCTCGTTCGAATCGTTAGAACCGTTGGAGAAGCTGAAGGCTTGGGCAACGAAGCTCCAATATTTCAAAATTGGCGTTAGTTGGGGCGGATTTGAAAGTCTAGTCAATGTAAATGTGGTGCGGAGCGGAGATACCGAGCGGCACATTGTCCGCCTTTACGTGGGCCTTGAGGATCCGCAAGATCTGATTCGGGATATAGACGATGCGGCTACCTTACTATGAATATCATCCCCCGAAGGGATAAGCTCGGAGGAACCATATGCGACAACTCGCCATACGGATCTATAAGAGGCCTATGCACTTGTGCATGGGCTTCCTTTATTTTTGGTTTGGGGGTAAGGTGATGAACCTTAGCTTAATTAGGATAGTTAGCTATTGTTATAGATAGTGCAACAATCGCTGCCTGAATCCAGCCTTTCTCCCTTCATTGTTGCATAATGTACAACAATTGGGCTCGAAATGTTGTACGAACTGCAACTTCAAGCAGCAAAATAGCCTCTAGGCGTGTGAATTGTTGTAGATAATACAACATTGATATCACAATAGCCCAATCTATCCTCACAAGTGCGGAAAGACTCAAGATCAAATCTTGGAGTCATGCCTATCAGAGGTTAGCGAGCATAATGTATGAATCGAAAGTCTCGGGAGTTTATTTATTTCCATAAGCATAAAAGAAGGGCTTCTTCCAAGTAGGTTGCTACTTAAAGAAAGCCCTTTTAAAACGTAAGTATAGGGGAAACTATTATCTGCTGAATTTACCGGCAGCGCCGCCAGCAAGTTGCTGTTCAGCAATTTGTACGAGACGACGAGTGATGTTACCACCGATTGCTCCTGTATCACGAGAAGCCATGTAGCCATAGTAGCCGTCTTGAGGAATTTGGATGCCCAATTCTTGAGCAACTTCATACTTCAATTGGTCTAGAGCTTGTGTAGCTTGTGGAACAACTAGTTGGTTGCTGCTACGAGATTGTCCTGATGCCATCTGATATCACCTCCAGTAATGGTAGTATAATCTTTTTTAGGAATTATACTCATAACCTAAACTGGAAATTTTCACCACAATAAAAAACCTTAAAAGCAGGAATGCACAGTCTTTGCTATAATGAGAAAACCGAATAAATGGGAGAGCGGAGGCAGGAGTTATGTTTGATATATCCATAAAGGGCTGGTCCCTAGATAAGGATTTACAAATTATTCAGGCAGATGTCCTCATGGCGGTGGACGATAGTATCATTATTGAAGAGCCTCTGTGTGTAGATGTGGGGCTTCCGGCGTTCTTGTACAGTGCCCTACATGATACCGCGCCGAATCGTTTTGCGCCAGCGGATCAATGGGAGCGAATGCCGTTCTTTGTATGCGGCTGCGGAGATCCGGAGTGTAGAGGTTTTTCGTTCGTTGTCCGTCATCTGGCGGATGATCAAGTGGAACTCGTATCCGTTGAGGAGCGCTCTAACGGAACGTATCGCGAGCTTGAAACGCATATCCTCCCTAGCTTGGAGTACAGTAAGAAGGTTTTGGCGGTAGGCGAAGCGTATCTTGCGTTTATTAAAGGTTTGGACTATCGGCCTTATTTCGGTGATACAGTGAAAGTGGTCGAGGATCTTGTACATCAAATACATCAACAATTATGGAGTGAATAAGATGGCGGCAGTGAAATATTATGTTGTTTGGGTGGGACATCAACCAGGGATCTACCGAACATGGGCGGATTGTCAGGCTCAGACTAAAGGTTATCCGCAAGCTAGATTTAAATCGTATGAATCGGAGCTGGAAGCACGTCAAGCGCTGGAGAAGGGGTGGCAGAAGTCGCTGAATTTCTCTGGAAATGGGGGGACAGCAGCGACTGCAAAAGGGAAGTCTGCTACCCCTGAGACAGCTCCAGAAGTTGATTATAACAGTATCTCTGTCGATGTTGGCTGTTCCGGGAATCCAGGAATTGTAGAATACAAAGGCGTTGACACGAAGACGGGTGAGATTATTTTCTATCAAGGCCCTATTTCCAAAGGGACGAATAATTTAGG
Source organism: Paenibacillus sp. Soil724D2 (assembly GCF_001427935.1). Lineage (NCBI taxonomy): Bacteria > Bacillati > Bacillota > Bacilli > Caryophanales > Paenibacillaceae > Paenibacillus > Paenibacillus sp. Soil724D2. The sequence continues at coordinate 153,384 of NZ_LMRY01000023.1, read as the reverse complement.
TGAGTTTCTTGCTATTGTTCATGGGCTCGCTTATTTGCAGAAGCAAGGAAGTGATAAAACCATTTATACCGATTCAGTTACAGCTTTGAGCTGGATACGTAAAAAGGAGGTTTCCACCAATCTAGTTAGGGATGCTTCCACAGAAGAAATATGGATATTAGTTGATCGAGCGTTGAAATGGCTCAAAACAAACACCTATTCCAATAAAATTGTGAAGTGGGATACGCGGAAATGGGGAGAAATCAAGGCTGACTTTGGAAGGAAATGAGAAAACCTCTATCGAGGCTATTCAAGGATGAGCGACCGCGTTTAACGAGGAGAGACTTTGGTCTACGACCAAAGATCCCTATATTAGGTTTTATCGCCAATAAGAAAGTGGTTTTCGGGAACCGAAAGCTTATACTTTCTTATGTGGTAAAAAAAGTCGAAATTTAAGAAAAAATATCTTCAAATGTATTGACGGGAAATCCTCCCAATGCTAATATACAGTAATTCCTATTAAATTACTCGGTATAATGTTTTGATAGAGTTAATAGGAAATAGAGTCAAGCATTAGATCGGGAGGGTAACTCATGAAAAGAACGAAATTAGGCGGTTTATTCATCATTTTGGCTTTAGTAGGAAGCTTGCTTGCAGCCTGCGGACAAACAGAGAACAGCGGCGCGACGGCAACACCTGCAGCAAGTGCGAAGGCAACTGACGCAGCTAAAGCAGCAGATTTAAGCGGAAAGAAAATTGCACTCGTGATGCAATTCAATACAGGTACATTTTCGTCTCAGTATGTAGAAGGCGTGAAGGAACAAGTAGAGAAACTTGGCGGTAAGGTAACGGTATTCGTTGCTGATACGGATCTGGCGAAAATGTCATCCAATCTGGATGCAGCGATTAATCAGAAATTCGATGGTATTCTCATCGATCATGGAACAGCTGAAGCATTGGAAGCAGGCGTGAAGAAAGCACTTGAAAAGAAAATCCCAGTTGTAAGTTTCGATTCGATCCTTTCTGTTCCGGGTGTTACGTCCTTAGAGCAAGGCGATCAGAAGATGGCTGAAGCTACGCTAGAGCAGCTTGCGAAGGATGCCGGCGGTAAAGGGAACATCGTGAAAGTATGGGTAGCCGGCTTTGCACCGATGGAACGCAGACAACTCGCTTACCAAGCTTTCCAAAAGAAATATCCAGACATTAAAGAAGTCGCTGCTTTCGGTACAGCCAAAGATCCTGCGTTAGATACACAAACGCAAATGGAAGCGATTCTGAAGAAATACCCGAACAAAGGCGATATTACAGCGGTATGGACAGCTTGGGATGAGTTTGCGAAAGGCGCGTCCCGTGCCATTCAACAAGCAGGTCGTACAGAAATTAAAGTATACGGGATTGACTTGAGCGATGAAGACTTGCAATTGCTGCAAGATCCAAAAAGCCCATGGGTAGCATCAGCTGCGGTAGATCCGAAGGATATCGGTCGCGTGCAAGTGCGTTACCTGTATCAGAAGCTGCATGGTGATCAAACGCCTGAGAAAGTGGTACTGGAGCCTGTTTATGTATCCAGAGACCAACTGCCGAAGGACAAGCAAGTAAATACAACACAGCTTAGCGAATATGTCAAAGGCTGGGGCGGAAGCCAACAAGGCTATACCGACTGGTTAAAAGCTGCAGAAAAAAAATAGTGTTGTCCAATGCGGTCCCATCGTCAATATGCGATGGGACTTTCAGATTAAGATGAGAGGTGAATGATGATGTCGGTAAACAACGGATCTTTGCTGCATATGAGAGGCATCTCCAAATCGTTCCCCGGTGTGAAGGCGCTTCAGGAGGTTGATTTTGACCTGCAAACCAAAGAAATTCATGCCTTGCTCGGGGCTAACGGTGCTGGCAAGAGCACCTTGATGAAGATTTTATCCGGCGCTTATACCCATGATACGGGGCAAATTTCGATAAACGGCCAGTCTCTCCATATACAGACGCCTAAGGAAGCTATGAACCAAGGTATCTATTGCGTCTATCAAGAAGTTGATACAGCCTTGGTGGCTGGGCTTACGGTGACCGAAAATGTCATGATGGATAAAATGGTTCAAGGCGGTGCCTGGGTCAGCTGGAGAAAGCTGCATCGGGAGGCTGAAGGGATTCTAGCAAAGATCGGGGCTGCGTTCTCTGTTCGCAGCAAGGTGGACGAGCTGAGCATCTCCCAGAAGCAGCTAGTACTTATCGCAAGAGCGATGGCTCATAAGGCCAAGATCATCATTTTCGACGAGCCGACAGCCCCGCTTAGTCTGGAGGAGTCAGAGTGGCTGTTCCAGATCATGGACAGCCTCAAGCGCGAAGGGGTGGGGATTATCTTCATCTCCCACCGCTTGCAGGAAGTGTTCCGTGTCGCTGACCGGATCACGATCATGCGCGACGGCCGCCACGTGCTCACGCAGGCGGCCGCAGACATGGACATCGCAGGGGTCATTGAGGCGATGCTGGGCAAGACCTTCACCGAGGAGTTCCCCAAAGCCGATGTTCCAATCGGCGATACCCTCCTCGAGGTGAAAGGGCTGCGCCGCGGCACCAAGGTGCGCGGCGTCAGCTTTGCCCTCCGCCGAGGTGAAATTCTCGGCGTTGTGGGGCTGGTCGGCGCCGGCAAGACGGAGCTGAGCCGGCTGATCTTCGGCGCCGACGCCGCGGACGGCGGCGAGGTGTGGCTCGCCGGGCGCAAGCTCGCGCTGCGCCAGCCGGAGGATGCCGTGCGCGCCGGCATCGCGCTCGTGCCCGAGGAGCGCCGCAAGCAGGGCGTCCTCGTGGAGGAGACGGTGAAGCACAATCTGTCGCTTCCGATATTGCGCAAGCTGAGCTCGCTCGGCTTTGTGCAGCGCGGCGCGGAGAGTGTGCACGCGGCGAAGATGGTAGAACAGCTGGGCGTGCAGCCCAGCGATCCGAATCGCGTGGTGAAGCATCTAAGCGGCGGCAACCAGCAGAAGGTGGCCGTGGGCAAATGGCTTCCGACGAATGCCGATGTCTATATGTTTGATGAGCCGACCAAAGGGGTCGATGTTGGCGCGAAAAGCGATATTTTCCGCTTAATCGGTCAATTGGCGTCGGAAGGTAAAGGCATTATTTATTTATCCTGCGAGCTAAATGAAATTATAGGAATTGCCGATCGCATTTTAGTAATGAGCTACGGTTCTGTGGTGAAGGAGCTCACCCGCGCAGAAGCGACGCAGGATCTCATTTTAACGTATGCGAGTGCGGGGGAGGCTGAATAGCATGAAGGAAAGAAGTTTGGATTTTACGTTTAAATACGGCGCTTTGTTCATCATTGCGTTGGTGGTTATCGTCTTTTCGTTTATTAATGAGAATTTTATGACTTATGACAATATCGCGGATATTTTAAGGTCGATATCGATTGTGATGTTTGTCGCTATTGGGGTCACGTTATCGCAAATTGTGGACGGGTTTGATTTATCCGTAGGTTCTACGGTTTCATTATCAACAGTAGCTGCGGCTGCCTTGATGGTTTGGTACCAACAGCCACTCATTCTGGTCATCATTGTTCCTCTTGTTATAGGTGCTGTCATCGGTCTCATAAATTCATGGCTCATCGTAAAAATTCGCATTCCCGATTTACTTGCTACTTTAGCGGTGATGTATATCATCGGTGGCGTGCAAAAAACGTATACGAAAGGCTTTTCCATCTATAATAATATGAGATTCCAAGACGGCACGGTGGCCAAAGGAAAGTTTACGCCGGAATTTCTCTGGATCGGTCAAGGTAAGCTCCTTGGTGTACCTGTGCCTGTTATTCTTATGATTGCGGCTGTTATCGCTGTGCATGTCTTTCTGACATACACCCGCTGGGGGCGCCAACTCTACATTACGGGGGGCAATCGGGAGGCAGCACGTCTCTCTGGGATTTCCGTTAATAAAATCCGCTTAGCGGCCTATGTGCTGTCAGGCATTTTCGCAGCGTTCGGTGGTATTCTGTATGCTTCTCGTGTCGGTTCAGGACAGATTGATGCCGGTGCTCCGCTTTTGATGGAAGCTGTTGCCTCGGTGTTCGTCGGGTATTCCGTGCTTGGTGCAGGGAAGCCTAATGTCATAGGGACTTTCTTTGGTGCAGTATTGATTGGCGTATTGCTCAATGGACTTACGATGCTGAATGTGCCTTATTTCGGATTTGATATTGTCAAGGGCGGGGTGCTGGTGCTTGCATTGGCTATTACTTTCGTTCATTTGAATCGACGCAAAGCCTAAAGTGGAGTGTTTGGTGTTACATTGACGCGTTATCACACTAAAGGCAGAAATTTTACGAGAAGTGTGGTATGATAGATTCATTGTTTTCTCAAAAGAAATGAAATCTAGGAGGAATTGAGAATGGCTCATCCAAAACAGCGCAGCGATATGATTAAAAAAGGATTCGACCGTGCTCCGCATCGCAGTTTGCTGCGTGCAGCCGGCGTTAAAGAGGAAGATTTCGGCAAGCCGTTTATTGCGGTTTGTAACTCTTATATAGACATTATTCCTGGACATGTTCATTTGCAAGAGTTCGGTAAACTAGTGAAGGAAGCGATCCGTGAAGCAGGCGGTGTTCCTTTCGAGTTCAATACAATCGGGGTTGACGATGGGATTGCTATGGGCCATATCGGCATGCGTTACTCCTTGCCAAGCCGTGAAATTATTGCGGATTCCTTGGAAACGGTTGTTAATGCACACTGGTTCGACGGAATGGTCTGTATTCCTAACTGTGATAAAATTACACCGGGTATGATCATGGGGGCCCTCCGCGTTAACATCCCAACGATGTTAGTAAGCGGCGGTCCGATGAAAGCCGGTAAAGATAAAAACGGTAAATCGATTTCCCTATCCTCCGTATTCGAAGGTGTAGGTGCTTTCCAAGCCGGTAAATTAGATGAAGCTGGCTTAGAAGAGTTAGAGCAATACGGTTGTCCGACATGCGGATCTTGTTCCGGTATGTTTACAGCGAACTCCATGAACTGTTTAGCTGAGGGCCTTGGCCTGGCTATGCCAGGTAACGGTACAATTCTGGCTGTTGCGGAAGAGCGTAAGCAATTCGTGAAAGATTGCGCCAAACAATTGATGGTCCTGATTGAAAAAGACATCAAGCCTCGTGATATCGTTACGATCGAAGCGATCGATAATGCATTTGCTCTTGATATGGCGATGGGCGGTTCCACGAACACAGTTCTTCACACACTTGCTATTGCGCACGAAGCTGGTATACACTATCCGATTTACCGAATTAATGAAGTGGCAGAACGCGTACCTCACCTAGCTAAAATCGCTCCGGCTTCAGATTACCATATTGAAGATGTGCACTTGGCAGGCGGTGTGAGCGCGGTAATTAATGAGCTGCTCAAAAAACCGGGCGCTTTCAACGGTGACTGTCTTTCCGTAACAGCGCAGACGCTTCGCGAGAATGTAGCTGGCCGCGAAATTCAAAATACAGACGTTATCCGTCCGTTGTCGAACCCGCACAGCGAAAGAGGCGGACTAGCTGTTCTGTTTGGTAACCTTGCACCTGAAGGCAGTATCGTTAAGGTCGGCGCGGTTGATAAATCCGTTGGCGGACGTCACGTTGGTCCAGCGATTTGTTTCAACTCGCAAGACGAAGCTTTGTACGGTATTGCGAACGGTCTTGTTAAAGAAGGCCATGTCGTTGTTATCCGTTACGAAGGTCCGAAGGGTGGACCTGGTATGCCGGAAATGCTGGCTCCTACTTCCCAAATCGTTGGTATGGGTCTTGGCGCGAAAGTTGCATTGATTACTGACGGACGTTTCTCAGGCGCATCCCGCGGGATCTCGATCGGTCATATCTCACCGGAAGCGGCTGAGGGCGGACCTTTAGCTTTCGTACATGATGGCGACATCATTGATGTGGACATGGATGGCCGTAAAATCGAACTGCAAATCAGCGATGAAGAATTCGCGAAACGCCGCGAGAGCTGGACAGAGTTCCAACCGAAAATCCAAACTGGATATTTGGCGCGTTATACGAAAATGGTGACAAATGCTAGTGCAGGCGCCATTCTGAAGTTTTAATTATTGATGTATCAAATAAAAGGGAGTTCGCGATTGATGCGAGCTCCTTTTTATATGTTTTGGGTTTGGGGCAGTAAAGCTTTTCAGACACTGTCGGCTCAGCGAGCCTTGCTGTAAGCGCGATTTTCGCCCTTATTGTTTGGGTGCTCCAGTTTAAGCGCGTTTTCCGCGCTTATTTATTTGAGGCTTATGCTGTTGATTGATTAATTGGTTGAGAATCCCGATATGCAAGTTGCAAATCTCCTTTTAAGCTAAAAAGAAATGCATAATAAGCAACGATCCCGCCAATACCGTAACCGCGACGACGATGGAGAGAGTCAGTACGAAACGGGCTTTAAAGATGGAGAGCATCATCAGCGTGCTTTTGACGTCGATCATAGGGCCGAATACAAGGAAAGCCAGTAAGGAGCCTGGAGAGAAGGAATTGGCGAAGGAGGCTGCCACGAAAGCATCTGTTGTGGAACACAGGGAGAGCAGGTAGGCAAAGCCCATCATGAACACATGTGAAATGAAAGGTCCCTGACCGATCGCGGATAAGCTGTCTTGGGCAACGAAGGTTTGGATAAGAGCGGTCAGGAAAGCGCCCAGCATCAAGTATTTACTCATTTCGAACAGCTCGGTCGTACCGTGGCTGAGCATAACCATCATGCGACCACCGTCGTGGGAGTGATTGTGGCCGTGGTGATGATCATGATGATGTCCATGATCATGATGGTTATGATTATGGCCTTGGTGGTTATCATGGTCATGGTCGTGAGCGTGAATGTGGTCGGCGTGATGTCCAGGGCTGGAACCCCCGTGGTGGTGCAGTGTGTTTGCCTGAATTTCGATAGGATGACGCAAAGGACTGCCTTTCAGGAAACGTGTCAGCAGCAATCCTACGATGAGTGCAACGCCAAATGTAAGCCCCATTCGCGAATAGGCCATCGAAGTCTCGCCACGGAAAGCCATGAACGTCGAGGCGAAGACGATAGGATTCAGAATCGGACCGACTAGAATGAAGATGACGGCTATGTACACTGGCATTCCTTTCCGCATGAGCCGACGAACGAAAGGAATCATTCCGCATTCACAGAGCGGGAACATGATGCCGAGTACGCAGGCAAATAAGATGCCTCCTAGCGGGTGCCGCGGCGTCATGCGTCTGATGAACGCTTCAGGAATAAAGTTTTCAACGACTGTGGATAGAAGTACGCCTAGTAACATAAAAGGCAAAGCGTCGAGAAAAATACTCATGAAGGCTTTAAAGACGTGCTTGAATTCATAAATGACCAAACCCATAGGAGGAAGCTCTCGCGTTGTCATGATTAAGATGAGGAGAAACGTGCAAATCACGGTGGAGATAGGAAGGCTCCAGCGGTATAGAGTCGATGGCAATTCGTTGACACCCCTTTGTCCGTTGATGCGTCCCCGAAGGACGCGAAGTTATTTTACCCATGGAAAGGCTAGTATGATCTATCCTATGTACATGCAGGTTCAGATAGGACAATGTCCTTGATTGACAATGGATTGTAAGGGTGTATAATAATATAAAATCAATCGCGATGATAGGAACAAGTAAGTTTGTCTTTCGTTTCTCAGAGAGCCGGTGGTTGGTGTGAACCGGTGAAACAAGCAAACCGAATGGATCCTTGAGCATGAGGCTGAACACAGTATGCAGGTTGCCGGAACCTAGGCCGGAGAACATTTCTCATCTGTCCAAGTATGCCAAACGGCAGCTCCCCGTTATCAGAGCCTGAAGGTCTTATTGAACAATTGTTCACGGACAAATTAGGGTGGTACCACGGTCTCTCGTCCCTTGCGGGGAGAGGCCTTTTTGTTGTTTTTTTAGACCATACGAAGTTAAGAATTCTGGAGGGATTATCCAATGAAACGAGTATTATCCGGTATGCAATCCAGCGGACAGCTGACGATTGGCAATTATATTGGCGCACTTCGCAATTATGTGAAGCTGCAGCATTTGCATCGCTGTTATTTTATGGTTGTTGATATGCACGCCATCACGGTTCCTCAGGATCCGGCAGCGCTGAAGGAGCAAACAGAGTCCATAGCTTCGCTTTATATTGCTGCGGGACTAGATCCTAGTAAAGCATCCATTTTCCTACAATCCCATGTTCATGCGCACGCTGAGCTCGGCTGGATTATGACGACGCTGACGCATATGGGAGAACTTGAGCGTATGACACAGTTCAAGGACAAGTCTGAAGGTAAGGATTCCGTTGGTGCAGGCCTATTTACGTATCCATCTCTGATGGCTGCTGATATTTTGCTGTACAATGCCGACTTAATTCCGGTTGGAGATGATCAGAAGCAGCATTTGGAGTTGACGCGCGATTTGGCGAACCGCTTCAATAACCGTTTTGGTGAAATGTTCGTCATGCCGCAGCCTTATATGCCTGAGATTGGTGCGAGAATCATGTCTTTGGATGATGCATCCAAAAAGATGAGCAAAAGCAGCCCGAATGCAGGTAGTTACATCGCCATGCTGGATGAGCCGGATGTGATCCGTAAGAAGCTGAGCCGTGCGGTCACTGATTCAGGCCGTGAAGTGAAATATGATCCGCAAAACAAGCCTGAGGTAAGTAATTTGATGTCCATTTACTCACACTTTGCTGAGATGAGTTTAGTTGAGATTGAAGCCAAATACGATGGGCAAGGCTATGGTCCTTTCAAAAAGGATCTAGCTGAACACCTCGTGGCTGTTCTCGAGCCGATCCAACAACGCTATCGTGAAATTCGCAGCTCAGGCGAAATTTTCGACATTTTGAAAAAAGGTGCGCAGGAAGCAGCTGAAGTGGCTGATCAAACCCTGCTCGAAGTGAAAAAGCGGATGGGCTTTGTCGTTATATAAAAAGCAAAAAAGAGCTCGAACAGCTAATATAGCTGTTTGGGCTCTTTCTCTTTTGACGCAATTGTTGATTCCGTCGTTAAGACCGCGTATTTTTTTTGCGAATCTTCGCTTTAACTACAAATCCATATCCAATAAAGCCTAAGGAGATGATGGAACAGGCAAAGACCATCCAAGGCTGCCTGAGGGCAATGAATAAGCTGATGGAGGCAAGCAGCAGGGTGCCAACAAAAGCGAAAAGAAGAGCGAGTGGTTTGCTCATGAATGTGACCTACTTTCTAGAAGATTGAACAGTGTCTTCTTATTTTAAACTTTTTTGATCGCTGTGCATATAAATTCATTTCCTCCACATACTATCTTTGCAAGCTTGCAAATACATCAAAGATCATAGCTGACTGAAAGGAGTTTGAATCCTTATGGCACAAAATCGTAGCAGTAACACATTGGTAGTTCCACAAGCCAACCAAGCTTTAGATCAATTGAAATATGAGGTAGCTCAAGAGCTGGGCATCCAAATTCCTCAAGATGGTTACATGGGTTATATGGCTACTCGCGATGCTGGTGCAATCGGGGGTAACATTACTCGTCGCTTGGTGCAAATTGCTGAGCAAACGCTGGCAGGACAATCTGGCTTCCGCAGCTAGTTTAGCCTGACTTCGTTCATAGCTTTTCCTGTTTAATGTAACAATAAAGCCCAGGGGCCTAAAAACCTCTGGGTTTTTTCTGTCTTTTTTTAAAGTAAAGAAAAGACGCGTTTGGTCAACGCGCCTCTTTTCTAATAAAGATCCACTTTCAGCTTCTTTTCAAGCCTAGTGTCACTTACCCAGCCCACATAAGAATCGAGTGTTTGGAAATTGTGATCCATCCGGACAACACCTACGAAAGGATACTGCTTGCGGTGACGATAACGCACATCAGCCCATCTTACTTCGTACCCGAAGCGGTGTTCTTTCACTTCAGCACATGTGAAGGATGAGAAGTAGAGTAAGGCTTGGATGTCTTCGTGACTTTTGGACACCTCGATGGCTGGATGGTCTTCACATTTGACAGTGTCGATCCACCTTAGCTTCGAATTCTTCAGCTCACCCAACTGAAAGGTACCGTCTGTTCTTCGTTTCACTACGTTCCACACATAGAGGTTGAATGTTACAATTAGTGTGTATTTATCCCCGGGCATATGGGTGGGGTCTTTGCGATAGAGCCCTTTTTCTACGATATAATGGTCGAGAGAGCGCCAGATATAATATAGAGCGATAACCCCGTACAAAGTCGGGAACACGAGCTTTGGACTCGCAACATGGAAAGACCACATGAAAATAGCAGCGATGTGGCTTGAGAAGATAAAGGGATCAAAGATGTGTATGATGTTCCATGACACCCACTTTTCAGAGAATGGCCGGAACGCTTGTGTACCATATGTGTTGAAACAATCTGTGAAGACGTGAAAACAAACGGCGATTCCTACCCACATACCAAGGTGCAGCAGAGGGATTCCATGGAAGAAAAGAGCGAGAGCTCCAGTGATCAGCAGCGTCCATAAAAGTAAAGCTGGCAAAGAGTGAGAACGACCACGGTGATTTCGAATGTAAGTGGCGTTCCCCTTAAAACGAAGCAGCCCGTCCACATCCGGAATCTGCGAGCCAATAACAGTTCCTATGAAGACTGCAGTAGTTGCCGCTGTGTCCGCAGAAACGCTAGGGTCAATTTGTGACAGTCCCGCTAACCCTAAACCAATTACGAGATGAGTGCCTGTGTCCAAATGGGTTTCCTCCTAAGAATTTTCCGTAGAAAATTTTCTTCGTAAGCATGGGCTGAGTTTTCCATAGAATAACTTACTTCAAAACGCGCTCGACCTTGTAAGACGACGGAATCATTTATCCTTGTAAGTCTGGTCATTTTTCCGTCTTTTTATTAGTTTACCATTTTGGAGCAAAAAATAAATCAGAGGGAGATCTAAAAATGTCCAAAGTTTTTGTAGAGTATGCCATAAAACCCGCTTTTCGGGCGTCTTTTCTCATCTATATGCAGGAATGGCAGCGGAGGGAAGGGCGATTTGAACTGCTGAAGGGAACGGATCAGGAAGGGCTTTTTGTGGAAATTTGGAAGGAAGTTACCTATGAGGAGTATTTCTCGTTAAAACAAGAACGTTTGCATGGAACTGAAAATGCTTCACACCAAGCCCTATGGGAAGAGTGGGTTGAAGGCGGCCTGCGCAAACTGCATATGTGGCATTTCACAGAAGTAACCTCTACATGACAAAAAAAAGCCGCTGCTCTAACGAAAGAGCAAACGGCTTTATGTGTGATCTAATTTATGCTCTCTGTTGGCCGGGTCCGCCGCCAGAGTATGGATAGTAATACTGAAGTTCCTCGTCGAATGTAATGTAGTCTAGATTCACCATGAGCAATAAGAAACGCATACCAGTGGCTGGATCGCTGATGATAATATGATCGCGGCCAGCTGCCTCAAGTTTGCCTTTGAAAATTTTGGCATTCCATTGCGAGTTATTTTCGTATGTCATGTAGATTGTAGCCATTTTACCAAGGTTCAAACGGAGAATATTTTCGATATAAGATTCTTCCATGGGGAGAAGACCTGGTACATTTACACCGGTTTGCAGACCGCCAGTAGGTGGAAATGCCGCTCCCGTCGGTGGAAAAGCAGTTCCAGCAGGTGGAAATCCAGCTCCACTTGGCGCAGGTTTATTCGCACCCGTTGTTGGAACGGGATAAGCCGGAAAAGGATATCCGTAAGGGGCTTGTGAGGTCATGCCTTGGTTTCCTTGATTACCGATTCTGTAAGGGCTATTCAACATTTTTGTGTTTCCTCCTTGAGCTTTCCTTGAGAAAGCTTTCTTCATAATTGAAATTTGAAACAAATTCTTAGTGCGTGTCATTATCCATAATCATCATATTGTGCATCTGCCTATTTGGTGACTGGTTTTTGCTGGATTACCCAAACAAAAAAAGCCCCAATGGGAGCTCACATAAGTAGAAATTTATAACCGACACCCCAAACCGTCTTAATATATTTCGGTTCTTTGGGATCAGCTTCTATTTTTTTGCGAAGGTTTGCGATATGTACATCGATTGCACGTTCAGTTACATAGGAATCGAAACCGCGGACCCGGTTCAAAAGCTCCTCCCGGCTGTATACTCGTCCTTGATTCTGCCAAAAAAGTTTCATAATTTCGAATTCAGAGAAAGTGGTCTCTATTAGTTTGCTATGTACAAAAAGGCAGCGTTTCTCTAGATCCAGTTGAACGACTTGCTCGGTCGTATCTGTAGATTGAACTGGCGGAGGGAAAGCATGTGAACGTCGCAGTAAAGCTTGTATTCTTGCCGATAATTCCCTCATTGAGAATGGTTTGCATAGGTAATCATCAGCGCCAGTCTGCAGGCCTTTGACGCGATCGGAGACCTCATTTTTGGCGGATACCATAAGAATGGGGATGGTTGACGAATTTCGGAAGTCAGTGCATAGTTGAATTCCGTCAACATCAGGCAGCATAATATCAAGCACGATGACATCAGGTTCGAAATCTCGGAATAACACTACACCTTGACGGCCATTTTCCGCACGCATGACTTGATAGCCTTCTTCGTACAGATAAATCGACATCATTTCACCAATGCTTAAATCATCTTCAATAATTAAAATCTTAGACATAAACGTTCCCCCTCCTTTTCCTTCCAAAGGTTCGGTGCTCGATATGCCGGACGCAACATTCGATCCTATATATCCATGTTATCATTATACATTTTGTGACGTCCAGTTTAACTTCATAATTAGTTCCTTCGTATGAAAAAAAAGAAGCTGGACGGTACTTGACGCCTAATTTCATAGGTCAAGTAATCCAGCTTCCTTCTATAATGTGAGTCCATGTAAGGAGAATCATACCGTTAAATGCTTTCGGACTTGATCTTCGCTCAAATGCTCGGCATGACCTTCGGCAGCTATTGTCCCTCGGTCCAATACATAATAGTAATCAGCGATGCTTGTAGCGAACTCTAAGCTTTGTTCGACCAGCAATACAGCAATTTCTCGATTACGTTTAATTGATTCAATGATGGCTTCAATCTCCATGACGATAGAAGGTTGGATACCCTCCATCGGTTCATCCAGCAGCAGCAGCTTGGGGCCTGGGGCTAAGGCACGGGCTATCGCTAATTGCTGCTGCTGCCCGCCGCTAAGGTCGCCGCCTTTGCGTTGAAGCATCTGACGAAGCACGGGGAAGGTGTCGAAAAGAGAATCAGGGAGCTTTTTTCTTCCATCTGTTGCAGCTTCAAGCCCAAGCAGCAGGTTTTCCTCGACCGTAAGCTGTGGGAAAATCTCGCGGCCTTGCGGCACGTAGCCGATCCCTAATTTAGCCCGTCGATCCGGTGGGAATGACGTTATATCCCGTTCATTATAGTGGATCGCGCCGGACTTCGGCTGAATGAGTCCCATAATGCTCTTCATGAGTGTGGATTTCCCTACACCGTTGCGGCCCATTAGACAAACGATTTGCCCAGGCTTCACCTGAAGGTTGACATGGCGTACAACCATACTCTCACCGTAACCGGCTTCTATCTTCTGAAGGTTAAGCACCTCGCTCCACTCTCCTTCCTAGATAAACTTCAGCAACCTTATCATCATTCTGAATATCCTGCATCGTGCCTTCCCGAAGCACGGTGCCTTCATGAAGTACCGTGACCGTTCTAGCGAACTTACGAACAAACTCCATATCGTGTTCAACTACGATGATCGTCTGATTAGCCGCTATTTCGTGAAGCAGCTCACCTGTTTTCTCAGTTTCGCTATCTGTCATGCCAGCGGCAGGTTCATCCAGCAGCAGTAGATCGGGCTCCTGCATAAGCAGCATCCCGATTTCAAGCCACTGTTTCTCGCCGTGAGAGAGTGATCCTGCTCGCTCATTGACTTTGCTTTGCAGGCCAATCATCTCGAGTCGGAGATGCAAGCGTTCTCGCTGTTCACTCGTCGTCTTGGTCCACAGTGCGCTAAGGAGGCCGCGCTGCTGTTTCATAGAAAGAGCCAGATTTTCAAAAACGGTTAATGTTGAGAAGACGGAAGGTGCTTGGAATTTACGACCAATGCCGAGCTGTGCAATTTGGTGTTCTTGGTGTCTGGTAAGATCAATTGATTCTTTGAAATAAACATGACCTTGTGAAGGCTTCACTTTCCCGCAGATGACATCCAAGAGCGTTGTTTTACCTGCTCCGTTCGGCCCAATGAGAAACCGAAGCTCGCCATATTGCAGGGAAAAGTCCAGATTGCGTAAGGCTTTAAATCCATCAAAGCTCACTTCAAGCCCTTTAACGCTAAGGATTTTCTCTCCGGTTACAGGTTGTTGTTTCGCTAATTGTCCTAGCATTGGGATGTTCCCCCTTCAAATTTCATAACATTAAGGATGTGGTGTATGGTTAGCTTGCTTCTTGCGATGAAGAAATCGGCTTAGGAAGCACGGGTTTTTTCCAATTGGAGGTGTAGTGTGCAATTGTACCAACGATACCTTTAGGTAGGAGCAGTACTACAATAATGAACATGGCACCGAGCATAATAGGCCACCAAGCGGGGTAAGCTTCGCTAAACGTTGTTTTAGCTGCGTTGGTGATTAATGCTCCAAGAACGGCGCCTCCGATCGTTGAGCGCCCCCCGATTGCCACCCAAAGAACCATTTCAATGGAAGGGACAATGCCCATTTGTGCGGGTGAGATAATGCCTTCCTGAAGGACGAAGAGAACACCGGCAAGTCCGGCTAATCCTGCTGAAGCGCAGTAAATGAATACTTTAAAGGTGACTGGATTGTAGCCAATAAAGCGAACCCGATTTTCCCCATCACGAATGGCTGTGAGGATGTTTCCCATGCGACTGGTAACGAGCAGGCTGCATAGGATAAGAACGACAATAACAATAGCTAAAGTGAGATAGAAAAATAATAATTTCGTAGATTGTGATTGCAGATTTAAGCCAAGAAAGGTGGTGAAATTGGTTAGTCCGTTAGTTCCACCTGTATAGCCTTGTTGACCAACAAATAACGTGACGGTAATAATGACTAGCGCTTGAGATAATATGGAGAAGAAAGCACCTTTAATGCGATTGCGGAATGTAAAGTATCCTAAAATGAATGCAACGATCATTGGAACGATGAGAGCGAGAAGAAATGCAGCGCCTGCGTTATGGAAAGGAACCCAGAACCAGGGTAATCTCTCAACACCGCTCCATGACATGAAATCGGGCAGCTGATCTGGCGTCGCGGCGAGCTTAAGATGCATGGCCATACAATAAGCGCCAAGTCCAAAGTAGACGCCATGGCCGAGGCTAAGAATCCCGGTATATCCCCAAATGAGATCAATTCCCATGGCAATGATGGCATAAGCCAGAAACTTGCCAAGAAGGGAAAGACGGAAGTCTGACATGAACAGAGGAGCCAATGCGATAGCGATCAAAAAAACGGCATAGACAAACAATTTAAGCTTGGATTGTCCCGTTAAGAGCATGGAAGATGCCACATCCTTTCTTCAATCTAAGGATCTTGAACGGATCGTCACAAGTCCCATCGGTTTCCATTGCAAGAAGGCGATTATGAGCGTAAAGACAAGTACTTTACCAAGCGTAGCACTAGTTGTGTATTCCAATGCTGTATTGAAAACCCCAATACCTAATGCTCCCGCAACGGTTCCAATCAGTTTGCCGATTCCACCAAGTACAACAACCATGAACGCATCCACAATATAGTAAGTGCCTATGGTTGGTCCAATAGGTCCAAGCAGCGTTAAGGCGCATCCGGCAATTCCTGCCATAGCGGAGCCAAAAGCGAAGGACTGAGCATCTACTCTCCGTGTGGAAATACCGAGACAAGCAGCCATTTCGCGATTTTGCATAACAGCTCTCATGCGTCTTCCTCCGGCAGAGTGGTACAGGTACATATAAATCACCAAGATACATAACGCAACCAAAGCAATAATAAAGAGGCGCTTGTAGGGGAGAATGAGGTCGGCCGATAGATGAAGTCCGCCTTCCAACCATTCGGGTGCTTTAACAGCCACATTAGGAGCACCGAAGATGGTGCGCGCAAGCTGCTGCAACGCAAGGCTTACTCCCCAAGTAGCAAGCAGGCTGTCTAGCGGTCTGCCGTACATGAATCGAATGAGAAAAACTTCGAGCAGCCAACCGACAAAGAAGGCTACCGCAAACGCAACACCTATCGATACGATGAAATACCATCCGAAAGCGGAAGCCGGTAGAAACTTCTGGAACCACTGCTGGACTAGATAAGCCATGTAGGCGCCAATCATGATGAATTCGCCATGTGCCATATTCATAACATTCATCAAGCCGAATGTAATCGCAAGACCTATGGCGATCAACAGCAAAATGGAGCTAAGGCTTAGACCGTTAAATAATTGAAGAAACAGCAGACTCATGTCAATCCCTCCCAGTGAACCCCGAGTAAACAAAATAAACGTCTACGCCGTCCTTCTTGGACGGGGGCGTTTATCCAGAAATATAGCCGACTTATCGTGTGAAACATATAAATTCTTATATTTTGGTGAAATCCAGGACTGCTGTTAGGCAGTCCTGGCCTCAATAACTACCTTTATTTTTTCGTTACTTCTCCGCCCCAAGGGTATGTTTTGAGGAAAGGATCTGGTTTGAGTGGTTGGCCGGAGTTCCATATTTCTTTGATTTGGCCATCAGCCGTAATTTGACCGATACGTGCCGTTTTGGAAATATGTTGATTCTCTCCATCAATAACCACTTTACCTTCAGGTGCGTTAAACTCGATACCTTTGGCAGCAGCTTTCACTTTCTCTACGTCAAAGGATCCTGCTTTCTTAACAGCAGCAGCCCATAAGTACACGGCTGTGTAACCAGCTTCGATCGGATCATCCGTAACACGGTCTTTGCCGTATTTAGCTTTGTAAGCTTCGACGAATTTTTTATTCTCAGGTGTATCTGTTGTTTGGTAGTAATTCCAAGCTGTATAGTGTCCATCTAGAACGGATGCTCCAATACCGCGAACCTCTTCCTCAGCGATACTTACGGACATTGTTGTTAGATCCTTGGATGAAATGCCTGCATCTTTCAATTGCTTGAAGAAGGCTACGTTACTGTCGCCGTTCAGCGTATTGAAAATAACGTCTGGCTTCTCTTTTTTGATTTTACTAATGATTGTATTGTAGTCCGTGTGTCCAAGTGGTGTGTATTCTTCGGCAACTAGCGATCCGCCTTCAGCTTTCAACTGCTCTTTAATAATTTTGTTGGCTGTTCTTGGGAATACATAGTCCGAGCCGAGAAGGTAGAATTTCTTGCCTTTGTTTTGCAGAAGCCAAGTTACTGCTGGAATAATTTGTTGGTTCGTTGTTGCGCCAATGTAGAAGATATTAGGTGATGATTCCACGCCTTCATACTGTACCGGATACCACAACAAGCCTTTGTTTTGTTCGACGACCGGAAGCACGGCTTTGCGGCTGGCAGATGTCCAGCAGCCAAATATCGTTACGACGCTGTCTTTTTGCAGTAGCTTCTTCGTTTTCTCTGCAAAAGTCGGCCAATCGGATGCACCGTCTTCAATCACAGGCTTGATTTTTTTACCTAAGAGTCCCCCAGCTGCATTAATTTCGTCAATCGCCATAAGTTCAGCATCTCTTACAGATACTTCGCTAATGGACATGGTGCCTGTGAGTGAGTGAAGAATCCCAACAGGTACTGTTTCATCCTTCGTCTCCGCTTTAGCTTCTGCGGCTTTGGTAGCCATAGGTGTAGTTGTCGTGGATGCAGTTGGCTCCGTCTTTGCACAGCCAGCCATGACCATCATCAAAGCCATACTCAAAGCGACTGTGAGCTTACCTTTGTTTCGTATCTCTCTCATTCACGTCCCACTCCCTTTGTTTACAAGATTTGGATTACAAGGCTTATGATAAAGTGCGAAACAAGTTAGTGTCAACATATATGACATTTATAAAGGTTTTTTTGTTAGTGGCGCACAAAAATTAGTTATTCCTTTGTGAAAATCACATAAAATACGGAAAATAACTTCAGAAATTGTTGGTTTGATGTCATTATATCTAACATTAATGATTTACAATCTTGGAATACACGAATATAATAAGGATAAAGGATTACCAATATTCGGATTTTAATGAGGTGAAGATGTGCATTTAACGGAGAGAGAAAAAGAAAAGCTGCTCATTACTGTGGCTGCTGATCTTGCACGCCGAAGACTTGCCAGAGGCTTGAAGCTGAATTATCCCGAAAGCATAGCGCTGCTAACATCCGAGATTATGGAAGGAGCAAGGGATGGATTGACCGTTGCACAATTAATGGCATTCGGCACAACGATTCTGAGAGCGGAGCAAGTTATGGAAGGTGTACCTCAAATGATTCATGAGGTTCAGGTAGAGGCTACGTTTCCTGATGGTACTAAATTAGTTACCGTACACGAACCAATAACCTAACTATAATGAATAATCGAAAGGGGCGAGAAGATGGTTCCAGGAGAATATCGAACAGTCAAGGGATATATTGAAATGAATATAGGAAGACAAACGATTGATCTTATCGTTACGAATACAGGAGATCGTCCCGTTCAGGTGGGTTCGCATTTTCATTTTTTTGAAGTGAACAGAGCATTGGAATTCACGAGAGAACAAGCCTACGGCATGCGATTGGACATTCCCGCTGGAACGGCTGTCCGTTTTGAGCCGGGGGAACAGAAACCTATACAGCTCGTTGAACTTGGCGGAGCCAAACTTTCTTATGGACTAAATAACTTAAGTAAAGGCTTAGCAGCTAAGGGGAATATGTCAAGTGCTGCGAGAGAAAGATGGCAAGCGTGGGAGGGAAAGCCCGGTGAATCGAATAAATCGTAAAAGTTATGCGCTGATGTTCGGGCCTACAACGGGAGATGCCATTCGTTTGGCTGATACCGAGCTTTGGGCACAAATCGAACATGATTACACCGTCTACGGTGATGAATGTAAATTTGGCGGCGGTAAGGTCATTCGCGACGGGATGGGGCAATCTAGCGGTGCAACCCGTGGCCAAGGCGTTCTAGATACCCTGATAACGAATGCTGTCATCATTGACCACTGGGGTATTGTCAAAGGTGACATCGGCATCAAGGACGGTCATATCGTGGGTATCGGTAAAGCGGGGAACCCGGACATCATGGATGGCGTGCATCCCAATATGATCGTGGGCGCAAGTACGGAAGTCATTGCGGGTGAAGGTAAAATTGTAACCGCGGGCGGGATCGATGCTCACATTCATTTTATTTGTCCCCAGCAAATTGAAACGGCGCTTTCTTCTGGCGTGACGACGATGATTGGTGGAGGAACAGGGCCTGCTACAGGTACGAATGCCACAACTTGCACACCAGGAGCATGGCACCTCCAGCGTATGCTGGAGGCAGCAGAAGCTTTTCCCATGAACTTGGGCTTTACGGGCAAAGGTAATGCTTCTTTTCTAGCTCCGTTGACGGAACAAATTGAAGCGGGAGCTATTGGTTTGAAGCTTCATGAAGATTGGGGAACGACGCCGGCAGCAATCGACACTTGTCTCGAAGCAGCGGACCACTATGATGTTCAAGTAGCTATTCATACCGATACATTAAATGAAGCGGGATTTCTCGAGGATACGCTCTCAGCCATTAAGGGCCGTACGATTCATACGTATCATACTGAAGGAGCAGGCGGGGGGCACGCGCCGGATATTATCCGTGCGGCTGCTGAGCTTAACGTACTCCCGTCTTCAACAAACCCGACACGTCCGTATACGATCAACACGATTGAAGAGCATTTGGATATGCTCATGGTGTGTCATCATTTGGACAGCCGTATTCCCGAGGATGTTGCTTTCGCGGATTCTCGAATTCGCCCGGAAACGATTGCTGCGGAGGATATTCTTCATGATCTAGGTGTCTTCAGCATGTTAAGCTCAGATTCCCAAGCAATGGGGCGGGTTGGCGAGGTCATTATTCGTACATGGCAAACGGCCGATAAGATGAAGAAACAGCGTGGGCCGCTGGCTCCCGATACAGAAGAAGGCGACAATTTCCGGATTAAACGTTATATCGCCAAGTATACGATTAATCCAGCGATTACGCATGGGATTTCGCACCTTGTCGGTTCCATTGAGCCTGGAAAATTCGCAGATCTTGTCATATGGAGCCCGATGTTCTTCGGGGTTAAGCCGGATCTTGTGCTCAAAGGCGGCAGCATTGCTTATGCGCAAATGGGAGATCCGAACGCATCAATTCCAACGCCGCAGCCTGTATTTGGACGTCCGATGTTTGCTGCTTTTGGTAAAGCTTTGACGCAGAGCTCGATTACCTTCGTCTCTCAAGCAGCTTATGATCGCGGCATCGCTGAGAAATTAGGACTCCAAAAGCGTGTTGAGCCTGTGAAAGGGTGTCGCCATATATCGAAGAAAGACATGATTCATAATAACGGAACACCCTCCATTGAAGTAAATCCAGAGACCTATGAAGTGAAAGTTGATGGGGAAGCCATTACATGTGAACCGGCGACCGAGCTGCCAATGGCGCAGTTATATTTCTTATTTTAAAAGAGTGGGAAGTCCCCGATCGAGGTGACGACATAAAAGCGATGGCAACAAAGACAATGACATTCATTGAAGAGATGACGCCGAGGTTTCACTGGCTTGCTTATCAACAGCTTCTAGATTCAGCATTGCCCATTGGCGGATTCTCACATTCCTTTGGTTTGGAAACGCTCGTTCAGCAAGAGCGATTAACAACGATTGAAGAGCTCGAAGCTTATATTCGCACAATGCTCGCTAATAGCTGGGCAACGTCAGATGCGATGGTAATCAAAGCTGCCTATACCCATATTCCAAGGGAGGAATGGGATCAGCTCTGGGAGATCGATCACATGCTGCATGTGCAGCGTGTATCGAGTGAAGCGAGGAGCGGCGTTCAAAAGATGGGCCGCAGGCTTCTCCAACTATCGCGCTCGATGTACCCCGAGCTGAACTGGCAGCCTCTGGACGAGGCTCTGAAAGCCGGCCGCTGCAGCTCCAATCATCCGATTGTCCATGGATGGGTGAGCTATCACCTCGGTGTGCCCTTACATCAAGCGGCGGAAGGCTATCTTTACAGCTGTATCATGACCTGCATCAACAGTGCGCTCAGACTCATGTCCATGGGGCAAACTCAAGGACAAATTCTTCTTGCGAAACTAATTCCTTTGACCGGAAGCGAGTGGCAGCGTGTAGCGCATTTGAATCCCTTGGATGCTTACACAAATTCACCAGCCGCAGATCTGGCCATGATGCAGCACGAAACGCTGTATTCGCGTTTATTCATGTCTTAATGGTGTAACTCGTAAAGGCAATTTTGCCCTAATCATAATTTTAGGAGGAATGACTATGTGTCAAGGTCAAGGTCAAGGTCACCATCACCACCAATGGGAAAAACCAGCGGTGGATCGGAGTCGCCCCATGCGTATTGGGATCGGCGGGCCTGTTGGTTCCGGCAAAACAGCGCTAGTGGAGCGTCTGGCTCGGAAACTCAACAACCGCTACAGTATTGCGGTGATTACGAATGATATCTACACAAAGGAAGATGCCCGAATTTTGATTAGCTCCGAGGCACTGCCCGAGGACCGCATTATTGGGGTAGAAACAGGCGGATGCCCGCATACAGCGATTCGCGAGGATGCTTCGATGAATTTCGAAGCTATTGAAGAGCTAGAGAAGCGATTCGATAATCTCGATATTATTTTCATCGAGAGCGGCGGCGATAACTTGGCAGCAGCGTTCAGCCCAGAGCTGGTGGATCGCTTCATCTATATTATAGATGTCGCCCAAGGGGAGAAAATACCGCGCAAAGGAGGACCTGGCATTATGCGTTCTGATATGCTCATAATCAACAAAATCGATCTAGCCCCGTATGTAGGCGCTAGCCTGGAAGTGATGGATTCGGATACGAAGAAGATGCGCGGCAACCGACCGTATATTTTCTCAAACCTGATGGGCGGCACAGGGCTTAACGATATTGTCACATGGGTGGAACAGGAGTTCAGCCATGCCTAGCGTGACCGGGGAGATTAAGGCGGAATTTGCAGTACGCAGCGGCTTGACGCAGCTCGTCCACAAATACCACGCTTCCCCGCTTAAAATCGCCAAAACGTTTCGTTACGAGAACGAAACGCTCATCCAGGACGCCCATCCTGCGGATCAATTGGGCGTCTATATGATGGACTGCTCCCCAGGACTCATGTCGGGAGATCATTACGAAATCAACGTGCGCCTTGGGGAGGGCGCACGTGTTTTTCTAACGAACCAATCGTTCACGAAGGTTCATCCGTCTGAGGTTGGTCACGGAAGCACACAGCGTCAGACGCTGCATTTGGAAGCTGACGCGCTGCTGGAATACATCCCAGAGCCTTTAATGCTCTATAAGGATGCAAGCCTAGTCGCAGAAATGGATGTTCATTTATCACCAGGGTCAGCCTTGATTTTCTCGGACGTATGTTGCCCGGGACGAACGCAGCGAGGCGAAATATTTCAGTACTCCCGTTATGTGAATCGTATGAAAGTTTGGCATGGCAAGGAATTGATTTTTTATCAGAATCAAAGAATTGAACCGCAAACTATGCAGTTATCAGCGCCAGGTTGCTGGGAGCGGGAAACACATCTCGGCAATCTATACATTTTCTCGGATCGACTTAAACAGCTGCATCTCGAGAAAGTACTGGAGAGTCTTGAAAAGCTTGAGGGTAAAGAGGTCCGCATTGGAGCCAGTCTTACGTATAAATACGGTTTAATCGTCACCGTCATGGGAAGACATGCTTGGGAATTACAACTGGCTATGACGAAGGCATGGCATGATATTCGCCGAAACTTATTTGCATTAACGCCACTCTTGGTTAATAAATAATAGGATTAAACATGGAAGGGGCCCTTGGGGGCTCCTTTTTATATAGAAATCGAATGTTCCGATCATTTTCCACGCATACTGGAAGGAGAATCGACAATATGATGACAACTGACTGCACTTCATTGTCAAACGATGTAAGGGTTGGTATGATGAGAATGTTCATTATTCAGTTTGCTCGGAAATTCGACATAGAGGAGGACGTTTACGTGGAAAATCAAGTTAGCTACGAAAGCGTTTCGAACGGTTCGTCACAAGGGTCCATTGGGACAGAATCCATAGAAGCTAGCAATATACAAGCATCGGCTGAGCCGGTGACCTTGAAAGATTTCTACCGCTTGGTAAAGCCAGGCATTATTTATTCCAATTTAATGACGGCCTTTGCTGGCTACTGGGTTGCTGCCCATTGGGATGTAAGCTGGGTACACCTTATTATGACCATGCTAGGAACTGCTCTTGTCATGGCAGGAGGAACGGTACTCAACAATTATTTGGACCGAGAAATGGATGCAAAGATGGAGCGGACGCAAAATAGAGCTCTTCCAAGCGGGAGAATGAGTGCGAATGTCGTTCTATGGTACGGTATTATTTTAGGGACCATCGGTTTAGGAGTCCTATATTTTGGAGCGGAATCCCCGCTTGCAACGTTGATCGGACTGATTGGATTGTTCTTGTATGTTTGGCTTTATACCGCATGGTTTAAGAGAACTTCGGTCTGGAGTACATTCGTTGGGGCATTCTCTGGCGCTACTCCTCCCGTTATTGGATACTGTGCTGTAAGTGGTACGGTTGATCTAGGTGCTATTCTCCTTTTTGCTTTCTTATTCCTCTGGCAGCCTCCGCATTTCTGGGCTCTTGGGATTCGCCGAATGGAAGAATATCGCGCTGCAGGATTCCCGCTTTTACCCGTCGTGAAGGGGACTTACGTAACCAAAATCAGTATGGTGCGTTATGTGGTTTTACTTGTACCTGTAACTGTGATGTTAACGGCTTACGGATATGTAGGTTACATGTTTTTATTCGCATCAACCATCTTAGGATTGATTTGGGCTTTCATGAGTATCAAAGGCTTTAAGGCAACAGGTGAGGCCGAAGTGGTATGGGCTAAGCGTATGTTCCTGTTCTCACTATTGTATTTAACTCTCTTATCGTTCCTCATGGTCATAGATACCGTGAAAATTAGTTAGAATTGAGGGCTGAAGTCATGAGTACGTTTTTAGGAAAAAATTGGTTTAAGCTAGCGCTGGGCGCTATTTTAATTGCCATGATTGCATCATTTGCCTATAAATTATGGGCTAACAGCAGTGAACCGGACCAACGTTTAACAGCAATGAAACAAGCTCCTTCGTTTCAACTGCAGGACTTAGATGGCAAAACTGTTACCTCGCAAGATATGGATGGTAAGGTTAGGCTTGTCTACTTCTTTTATTCCTTTTGCCCGGATGTTTGTATGCCGACGACATTCTTGCTTTCTCAGGTTCAGGAATCCTTGAAGAAAAAAGACTTACTGGGTACTAAAGCGGAAATTGTCTCCATAACAGTCGATCCAAAGCGAGATACACCGGAAGTGCTTAAAGAATTCGGTAACCGATTTGAATCGAAGCCAGTTCCGGGCGGGTGGACATTCCTCCGTGGTGAGGAATCGAAGATTCACAAGCTTGCTGAAGATTTTGGCATTATGGTGGTTAAAGAGAAAGATGGTAATTTCTCGCATTCCAATGCAATTTTGCTGGTTGACCCAAAAGGAAAACTCCGGAATTATTATGATGCAAGCAATCCAGAGTTGGATGTTGACCATATTGTCAAAGATGTCGTGACCTTATCTAAAGGAAAGTAAGTCAATCCTTCATCGTATTAATTATTCATAAGCAGGGTCTGGAGCGGGGTATTTGATATACTCATCCAGCCCTGCTTTTTCTAATTGCTGAATGATGTATTCCTCAGGTGTTCCTTCCACGCCAGCATACCCTCTACGCGTATATATGTGTTCTGCATCTGGAAACGTTTCTCGCAATAGAAATCGGATCTTTTTGCCGGAAGCGTCATTATCCGTAAATATGAACACATGATTGTCGTCCGCTTTTTTCCTCAGGTCTTCGAGAGTTAATGAGCTGGGGGTACCGAATGTACACAAGATCAAGACACTTTCATCAACCACGCGTTTTAATCGGCTTTTATCATTTTTTCCTTCTACTATGATTACAATCGACATGGGATTTCCTCGCTTTAGGTTTTTTTGTAGTATAACCCGTTTTCGCAAGTGATCCAAGGATTTCATTCGACGATTAGGCAAATATGATGCTGTCATTTCCCGGGAAATGACAGGGATTGACAGCGCAAAAGACGGCTTGATAAGCTCAAGCCGCCATTTAATCGGCAATTACGTTGTGATTGGCGTTTTAAATGTGCGCAGCGGTAAGAGGGAAAGTGCTAACATTAAGACGAAAAACGCGATGAAGTAAGAGGAAATGTGGTCGCGAAGCTGTCCGGCCATCATTGGACCGATAAAGGCGCCGACGGAATAGGAGATGGAAAGAAGGGAAAAGACGCGTCCATATCGATTGCTGCTTGTTATGCCGGCAAGAAGAGCAGCAAGAGCGGGATAAATGACTCCTTTCGCCATTCCGATTAGGAAAAGAGAAACGGTGAGCGGTATCGGCCACTGAATGGCTAAACCGAAGAAAACGACCGCAAGTGATAAACTTCCACAGACCGTTCGAATAAACGGAGGAATCTTATTTAAGAACCAGAAGCTGATGCTTAACAGGGCGCCTAAGCTGATTAAAGTGAAAAAAACGCCGGACGTTAGAATAGAGTCTCTGGCCGACTGCATAAGTGGAAGCTCAAAGAAAAGAATGCCTTGTGAGCAGGAGAGTGCCATCGGAATGAGAAAGAATAACCATGGAATCGTTACGCTGGCGGGTACATCTGATTCATCACCCAGCATGCCATGACCATGGTGATCTAAGATGGGAGATTTGCTCCCTGTTTGGGCTAAAAGCTGCTTTTCTTTCACACCGAAGATGGCAAGTATGCCTGTGATAATCAGAATCCAACCTAAGACGGAGAAGGCAGTTGTGAAACCGATTTTGGCAACTAATACAGCGCCTGCCGCTGGAGATACCACGGAAGCAAGGGTATGTATGAGACCGTTGCCAGCCATCAGTTTACTTTGATGTATGCGATCCCTAGCTATGCGTGCAAGCAACGATAAGCAGGCAGGAGATAAGAAGGCGAGCACGAATCCGCTAATCGAACGAATGTATAGCAAGTGCCAAGGATCTTTCACATTGGATTGAAAAAGTAAGATGATCCCTGCTACAATCAGGCTAAAGACGATAAAGATTTTACTTCCGTATTTGTCTACGCCATAACCAGCGATCAGATTCCCAGGCAAGTGTGTGATCGAGTATACGCCCATAATTAGCCCTATAAAGGAAGGAGCTGCTCCTAAAGATAAGGCGAAGGGAGAAAGAATCGGGTACTGCGCGTGTAAATCAAAAAAAGCAACAAACATAAATAAGTACAACCAAATAGCCGTTCGCATGTTCTCACCACCTCAATCTTTTAGACTTGTCTCTTCTTAAGATGTACGCCGCTCGTCCCATAGATATGACCTTTCCATACAAATGACACAATTCTGTTTTTAGGAGGCTTTATGGATGCATATGTGATTGTTTTACTTGCCGGCGTGGCTATTTTCCTGGTTTTTCGGTTGAGACAGTCTTTTCGAAAGACGAGAAGTAGAATCGATAAAACAGAGGAGATCGAACGTAAGTTAGCCCTGTTAAGGAAAAAAAGAGATGAAGATTAAGGATTCCCTGTAGTATGATAGGAAGGGACTTTTGGATAAATAGGAGGGGTTAGTTTGGATCAGTGGATTTCCTTTGCGCAGGATCGTTGGTACTTAATTGTGGCCGCTATTATTGTGCTTTTTATCGTGATCGGTATTGTGAAAACTGTGGTGAAATGGATTCTGGTCATTGCGATTGTTGGGGCTCTTGTCGTTTATGGAGCGAGCTATAAGGATAAAATAAAGGATATTGGGGCAAGCGTGGTCTCGCAAGTTGGGGATGAAATCAAAGATAAGGCGGTCAGTACGTTGACCTCGGAAGCTAAAGATGCCCAATTTAAAGCGAATCCCGATGGTTCCTTCCTCATTACGACGAAGAGCTTGAAGGTGGAAGGCAAAGCTGGGACGGATGAAGTACAAGTCACCTTTCTTGGTAAAACGTTTAAGATGAACGCGAACGCAGCCGTTAATGCTTTCATCGAGGAAGCAAAGAAAAACGCTAAGCAGTAAGTAGAGTAATATGATTATTAAAATAGGATGGTGAGGAATCATGACGGATATGACGTGGTTACAATCAACTTCGATAAATTTAATATCCATCGTGATCGTTCTCACATTTGCAGGCTCTGTCGTTCAAGGATTTTTCCGGGGAGGTTCAGGTTCTGCCAAACATCTTCTGTCTATGCTCGTGGAGGCGGTTATCGTCATCCTGTCCATGTTTATCGCGTGGAAAGGGGTCCAGTGGGTATCGCCAATGATTCAAACCTGGCTGAAAGGACAGAATTTACAAATTCCATCCGTAGAGATAAGCATGCTTAAACAAACTTATTATACAGTCATGACGAGTATCCGTGATTTCCCGCTGCTGCGTTTCGGTGTACTGTTTTTACTTGGCTATATGATCGTGAAGCAATTGCTGAACCTATTGGTTGATCCTTTGCTAGGAGGTTGGTTGGCTAATCGTGATCCTTACAGAGAGCGCAGCAACTCTTTTATTAGTTCTGTGTCTGGTGGAGCCATTGGTTCTGTCGCAGGATTCGCTAGGGCCCTCATACTTATTGCTGTGCTTTTCATTTATGTAACGTTATTCCCGCACTCTTTGGTCACACCTTATATTGAATCATCCCAGATGTATCAGAAAGGTGCAAAAGAAGTCATTTCACCCTTCACGGGTGACTTCATTGCCGACAAAGTGCCAGTGTTCACACGTGCTGTTGAACAGGAATTTACGAATATCCTGCAGCGTAAGTATGAAGTTCTAGACGCGAAAATTCCAGGCAATATTTCAGATACAGCCAAAGAAGTAACCGCCAGTGGGAAGACGGATGAAGAGAAGGCCAAGCTGTTGTATAAATGGGTAGGCAACTACGTCAAATATGATTGGAATAAGGTAACCCTTTATGAAGAGAAACGAATCTGGAAGGAACAGACGCCGGAGGATACCTTCAACACCCGCGAAGGAGTTTGTATAGACTACTCCAGGTTGTATGCACAGATGGCCAGATCCATCGGCCTTGATGTGAAAGTAGTGACTGGACTAGGCTACGATGGGCAGGGCAGCTACGGTCCTCACGCTTGGAATGAGGTTTACCTGAAAGAGTCGGATCGCTGGGTACCGCTAGATTCCACCTGGGTGGCAAGCGGAGGCAACTGGTTCAATCCGCCTAACTTCGACCAAACTCATGTCAAGGACGCTTAGAAAAGTATCAGTATGAAGCCTTTCCTTTGGAGATCAAAGGAGGGCTTCTTTTTATATAAGGCGACCGATCATTTAAGGGAAATCATGGATAGATCTGGCGGGTTTTCTCATATGATGATTAAATGTGGTACACTAATAAGATAGGATTGTTTATAAGAATAAGGGAGATTGTATGCGGAAACCACTTCAGGAATACAAGATGATTTACTTAGATGCTGGGGACACTTTACTTACGATTCCAGCAGCTCAAACGATACTCAAACAGTATTTACAATTGCGATCTGTGGATCGTGATGAAGCTCATATTAGTGAACTATTTACGGAAGCTTTTCGTCTTTTTTATTATGTGAATAAGCAGGATAATTTCGTGGTTTGCAGTCCAGATTCAGACCGTGAGTTCTGGGTTAATCTATATAAATACGTACTTCATAAATTGGGCATTCACGAGGTGTGGACAGAGGAAGAGATTTATTCCTGCTGCCACGAGCTCTACGACATTTACACGGCACCCGAGTATTATGAATTATTTGATGATGTTAAGCCATTTTTAGACGGTTTGAAGGCCCGAGGGTTTCGAATTGGGATTATCAGCAATTTTGCTCCCACCTTGAAAGCCATACTGGAGGATAAGGGGATTTTGCATGATTTCGATCCCGTCATTGTTTCAACTGAAGTTGGTCTAGAGAAGCCAGATCCGGCGATTTTCCAACTTGCCCTGGACAGGGCGGGGCTAGAGGCTAAGGATATTCTTTATATCGGCGACCATGAAACGAATGATATTTGGGCGCCAAATCAAGTCGGTATCGATGCTGTGCGAATTATCCGTTATTCCTATCATACAGGAGAGGGTATTCATTCCCTGCTTGAGTTGTTCCATGAACAAGCCATAGCATAAGAAAGGATCTGAGAAGTGATGAAGTCATCCATTATGGATGATCCGAAGAAAAAAGAAATTACCAAAAAGCGGCACTTTTCGTTTCGGATCAATATATTTTTCTTTATAACCTTTTTATTATTTTCGATATTAATCGTACGATTGGCTATCTTACAATTCGTTCAAGCCAAAGATCTTAAAGCGGCGGAAAATACGAATACGAATCAGACAACGAGTATCGCCCCCATTCGAGGCAATATCTATGACTCTACAAAATCTCCTCTGGCTTATACAATTCCTGTTCAGTCCTTGTTTTTCCGTATTGAACCAGGTCAACAAAACAAGGATGAAGTAATTGCGCTTGCTCAGCGGCTAAAAGTAGATGTTTTTGATAAATATGCCAAACCGAATTCGGTCAGTCCAACTCCGGAAGAGATCGTTCTAGCGATGGATTTAGGTTACGATATCAATAAAAATAAGGTGAAAGACCCAAGTTACTACTGGGTTCCGCGGCGGATTAAAGCCGATTTGTCCAAGGGAGAAATGGCCTATTTACTTGAACATAGAGATGAATTTAAGTGGCTAGAAGTAACGGAGGAGAGTATCCGTACTTATGAAATGGATGATGATAACAAGACCACGATAGCCACACATTTGGTTGGATATTTGAAATCATTTTCTACACAAACAGCCAAGGATATTTATAAAGACAGCCCAAATAGCGAAGAATACCTGAACTCAGAAAATGTAGGATTTGACGGCATTGAACGCATGTATCAGGATGAGCTGCGCGGTAAAAATGGGAGTAGGAAATATCCCGTCAATGCGGCTATGAAAATTATCGGAAGAGCCGAAGTGACAGCGCCTGTCAAAGGGAATAATCTATACTTGTCGATTAATAAAGATATTCAGAAGGCAACGGAGAGGATACTGGAGGATCATATCAAATATTTACGCAGTCCGACTCATGCCAATGATCTGTATATGAAAACAGGGATGAAGGCCTCCTCTGGTTTTGCCGTTGCGATGGAAGTGGATACAGGGCGCGTTGTTACAATGGCGAACTATCCGGATTACGATGCTAATGCATGGACCGGAGGGATTTCGCCGGATATTTACAAAGAAATTGGTACGTATATTTCCAATGGATCTATCATGACAGCTAAATCCAAATATCCAGATGAAAAAGAGAATGCGAAGCATCCGTCTTCCATTGTTTTTATGGGTTCAACGATTAAGCCTTTGTCGGTATTAATTGGACTTAAGGAGAAATTATTCGGCGCTTATGAGAACTATTACGATTCAGGATCGTTTAGTTTTGGTAAGGGCGGGTCTAGTACCATCACAAACTCGGGGAAAGCAGCTTACGGATATATTAATGCTTCTGGGGCTATTGAACACTCTTCTAACACGTATATGTCCGAGAAAGTGGGCATTCCCTTCTATTTGAAATATGGGGGAGAAACACCAAAGGTCACGACGAAATGGGCAGAATACCTTGCGAAATTTGGCATGGGTGTGAAAACAGGGAGCGGTCTTCCAGGTGAGTTCGCAGGTTCTAATGATTTCGTTAAAAATGCCCAAAAAGACAGTTACCAATCAGCAATGGTCTACGCTTCATGGGGACAAAATGAAAAAACGACTACGCTGCAGCTTGCTCAATATACAGCTACATTGGCTAGTCGCGGGAAACGTATGAAGCCTCTTTTTGTAGATGAAATTCGAGATTACCAAGGTGAATTAGTTAAAAAAATTGAGCCAGAGGTTATTGAGGATTCCTCCTCTGAATTTTCTAAAGAAGATTGGAATACCATTATCCATGGTATGAAAAGTGGCGCCGAGGGCATTGATGAATTACCGTATAATGTAGCACGCAAAACAGGTACATCGACGCAAGCAGTTTCGGGAGGCACGGTAGAAAATGCTGTGTTTATCGCATTCGCTCCTGTAGAGAATCCAAAGCTAGCCGTAGCTGTTGTTGTACCAGAAGGCGGATTCGGACGCTACGGGGCATCCCCGATAGCAGCCAAAATTTTTCAGGCATATGACGCGGCGAACGACGGTATTCTGACGAAGCTTGGCGGCGGGAAAAGGCCGTGGTAAGTGATTAGGATTACAGGAAAAAAAGTGATTATATAAAAGGGGTCTGCAGAAGCAGGTCCTTTTTTTCATATGTTTTTGGGTTATGGGAAGCAACGCTTACCCCTTATTTATAGGGCTACTGCGGTAAACGAATGTATGCATCGCTAAAGTGGGGAGCGCGTGGAAGTGACTTGATAGTGAGAAAACACGCTTAAAATCGGAGGATACATCCGGAGCCTTCGTAATGTCTGCTGAAGCGATGAGATTCAATACTAAAGTGTGAGAATGCAGGTAAAGTGGCGTGAGACGTCTGGAAAAGACCTCTCAAAGAATATTGAATGCTCGAGACTGTCGATTCATTCGTCCAATATTGCTCTACATGGAAGTGTCTTAAATCGGGATCAAATGTCCTATATGCTGAATTGAAGTTGCTGGATGAATGAATATTCGAGGTTGAATGATGTTGTAAAAAGTACAACAATTTCTGCCCAAGTCTCGTCTATCTCCCTTCATTGTTGTATTTTTAGCAACATTCGGTTGGATAACACCTAGTTAAGCAGTACGCGTGTGCAGGAACCGTTTGGCACCCTTGAACATATCCTAGTGTAAGGGAAGGAATAGTTCCTAACCCAAAAGTTGCACAAGGCAAACTTTTATGCGCAGAGGAAAGGTGGAGGAAGGCATGAAAAAAACCAGGTTATCAGCTTCATTAAAGCGACTTCTGATTTCCATCATTTTTCTATAGGATACAGCGCCTTCACGTACTTTCATCGCATTTCCAGAATGACGGACAGATATGGTATACTAATATATCGGTTGTCGAATAGAAAGATTGATGAATGGTACGGAGGAGTGAGTTTCACCATGTGTGGTATTACGGGTGTGATGTATTTTGAAGATAGAGAACCAACCACTGCAATGTTGCAGCAAATGACAGATGTTATTGTTCATCGGGGTCCGAACGATTCCGGTTTTTGGACGGATAATCGTATTGGTCTTGGCTTTCGCCGCTTGTCTGTTATTGACCTGAAAGAAGGGCATCAGCCTTTGGCTAATGAGGATGATTCTGTGTGGATCATTTTCAACGGGGAAATTTATAACTATAAAGCCCTGCGCAGTATGCTGCAGGAGCGCGGGCATCAATTCCGCACGCAAAGTGATACGGAGGTTATCGTTCACCTTTATGAGGAGTATGGAGAGGAATGCGTCAAATACATGCGCGGCATGTTTGGCTTCGTAATTTGGGACAAGAAAAAGAAGCAGCTGTTCGGAGCGAGAGACCACTTCGGCATTAAGCCGTTTTACTATCATGTCAATGACCGCCAGTTCTTGTTCGGCTCCGAAATTAAGAGCCTGCTGGCTGCAGACGGCATGAATCGGTTGATTCACACGGACAGCTTGCTGAACTATTTGACCTTTCAATACGTACCTGAGCCTAACACGATGTTCCATGGCATTCATAAGCTTCCACCAGGGCATACGGTCAAAATAACGTTTGACGGAGAAATGTCGATACATAAGTATTGGGATCCCATGTTTGAGCCGGAGGATCGTCCGTTTGACTATTATGTAGAGCAAATTCGGGAAACATTGAAGGATTCGGTCAAGCTCCACATGGTCAGTGATGTGGATCGGGGCTGCTTCTTGTCGAGCGGGATTGACTCGACGGCGATTGCTACACATATGCGGAATATCGAACCGATCCGCACGTTCTCCGTTGGCTTCGAAGGCGCCAACAATGAAACGCCGATTGCCGCCCAAACGGCTGCAGCACTCGGGACAGAGCATTACGACAAAATCATCACGCAGGATGATTTCTTCGGCACGATGCCGAAAGCGATCTGGCACCAGGACGAGCCTGTCGCCGATCCTTCGGCCATTGCCCTTTATCACGTGGCGAAGCTTGCGCGCGAACACGTGACGGTTGTACTGTCCGGCGAAGGCGCGGACGAGCTGTTCGGCGGCTACCGCATTTATCGCGAGCCGCAATCCTTGCGTCCGATCGACCAGCTGCCGACATCGGTGAAGCGCATGCTGAACCGCTTCGCTCGGATACTGCCAAGCAGTGTGAAGGGCCGCAACTATTTGCTGCGCGGCACGACACCGCTTGAGGAGCGTTTCCTCGGCAACGCCAAGATTTTCTCCGAGGATATGAAAGCGGAGGTACTGCGCCTTGATAGCGAGATGCTGCGCAACTATAAGAATCCCGTGCAAATTGCTGGCGATTATTACAGCAAGACGAAGCATCTTGATCCAGTGAGCCGGATGCAGTATATCGACATGAATCTATGGATGCCTGGCGATATTCTGATGAAGGCTGACAAGATGACGATGGCACACTCACTCGAGCTGCGTGTTCCTTTCCTCGATAAGGAACTATTCGAAGTGGCACGCCGCATTCCGGCAAAGTACCGAATCGCGAATGGAACGACGAAGTACATTTTCCGCAAGGCGATGGAAGGTATCATTCCTGATCCCATCCTGAACCGTCCGAAGCTGGGCTTCCCAGTGCCGCTGCGCGATTGGATGAAAGGCTCTATGGGCGATATGGTTTTGGAGCAAATTAAGTTCAGCGGGATTGAGGATTATATTGACATCAACGCTGTGGAACGCATGCTGCATAAGCATCGTAATAATCAGGGCGACTATGCTCGACGCATTTGGACCATCTATATATTTGCCCTCTGGCATGTGACATTCATGGAAGAACTGCCTAAGAAAGTGCTCGCTGCTTACTAGATCTACTAATGACGTAGAGACAGGGGATGGGAAACCGTGGGATCTTATAAATTAATCGCCCTCGATATGGACGGCACCTTGCTGGACGATGACAAAAAAATATCAGTTGAAAACCGAGAAGCGATTCAGGAAGCCACTAAAGCGGGTAAGATCGTTATTATGTCTACAGGACGCGGAGCTGTAAGTGCTATGCCATATATTCAGGAGCTGGGGCTTAACTCACCGCTTGTCGTGGTCAATGGGAGTGAAGTATGGGAGTCTCCGTCTAAATTGCTTAAGCGGACCCTGCTTCCAGTTGACACAGTACGTAATTTGCATAGTCTAGCTCAAACGCATGATTGTTGGTGGTGGGCTTATTCGGTGCAAGGTGTGTTCAATCGCGAGAGCGAAACCATGGACATTGACAGCCAAGAATGGCTAAAATTCGGTTATTTCACTGAAAATATGGAGAAATTGCAGCAAATCCGGGACTTCGTAGAAGGATGGGGAACACTTGAAATAACGAATTCCCATCCCTCTAATATTGAACTTAACCCATTAGGCATTAGTAAAGCGAGCGGTGTGGAGACGGTATGTCAGCTTCTAGGCATTAGCATGTCTGAAGTCATTGCGATGGGGGATAGTGAGAACGACATCGCGATGATTCGTGAAGTAGGTCTTGGTGTAGCTATGGGCAATGCACAGGATGAAGTGAAGCGTATTGCTGACATTACGACCGTTACCAACAATGAACATGCCATTGCTAAAGTAATTCGCACCTATATGTTGTAGAAGTAGTAGTGAAGTGATAAACCATCTTGGATTGGAGGAGATGCGTTTTTATGATCACCTTAGGCTGGACATTAGTTATCCTTTTATTTGTAGTGGGCATGATTGGTGCGGTTTATCCGGTGCTGCCCGGTGTGTTAGCGATTTATGGAGCTTTTTTCATCTATGGTTGGTTGATCAGCTTTGAGCCGTTCGGATTCTGGTTCTGGCTTATCCAATCCTTGATTGTCATTATCATCATGGTGGCCGATTACGCAGTAGGTGCACTAGGGGTAAAGAAGTTTGGAGGCTCGAGGGCGGCTATCATCGGAAGTACAATTGGTCTACTCATTGGGCCTTTTGTTATTCCAGCTTTCGGCTTAATCATTGGCCCCTTCTTAGGCGCAGTGATTGGTGAAATCATCATCGGTACATCGTGGAAAAAGGCGATAAGTGCCGGTGTCGGCTCTGTACTCGGTTTCTTTGCAAGCAGTGCGGTGAAAATTGCGCTTCAGCTGGCGATGATTATTATCTTTTTTATCTGGGTTTTTTAATGGAATGAATACTGTAAGAGAGTAGGAACGGACTTGACGAAGGAAACCAAAGATTCTCTAGTAAAAGGGACGCTCATTCTCACCGTGGCCGCGCTAATAGCGCGGTTTCTCGGCGTTTTCCAGCGAATTCCGCTGGTACACTTGCTTCATGAGGAAGGAATGGGCAGTTATTCCATTGCTTTTAATCTATATTCGATCTTACTTGTTGTAGCAACAGCAGGTATCCCAAGCGCACTAAGCAAAATGGTGTCCGAGAAGTATGCAATCGGAAGACCTGCAGAAGCACAGCGGATTTATCACGCGGCCATATGGTTTGCAGTCGTTGCGGGAGTCGTAATGACGGTGATTCTATATGTCTTTGCACCGATCTATGCCGATAACATTTCACATGGTGGACCGGATGCCACCCTAGCTACTCGCGCAATAGCGCCAGCTATGCTGTTCTTCCCGCTTATTGCCATTATGCGGGGCTATTTCCAAGGTAGGCAAAACATGATGCCTAACGGGATTTCCCAGGTTGTGGAACAAATATTCAGACTCGTAACCTCAATCGGACTCGCATTTATTTTATTGAACATCAGCTTAGGTTGGGGAGTTGCGGGTGCATCTTTTGGAGGGGTCATGGGCGGGATTGCGGCACTTGCCGTTATGCTTTACTATGCTATGAAGCTGAAGCGTAGAGATGCGCAGTCAAACATAGCGGCTGAGCAGATAGCTGCGGGAAGCACGCAATCGACACAATCACATACGCCAGTTCGATATAGTGAAATCTATCGCAGCTTATTGAAGCTGTCCATTCCGATCGTTATTTTCTCTGTGACGGTTACACTTGTGTATGCGATCGATACCTCGATCATTATCCCGCTCTTAGAAGGGACCATTGGCAGAAGCGAAGCGCTTGGGCTTGTTGGTATTATAGGTGGACGTGCCCAGTCTCTGGCGGGGATTCCGATTATTTTGGCCATCGCGCTTAGCCAATCGGTCGTTCCCATCATCTCAGCAGCCTATTCACGCAAAGATTTGAAACAGGTTGGCCACCAGACAACAAGGGTGCTTCAACTCTCGATACTTTCTGGGTTACCAGCTGTATTGGTGATCGCCATTGCTGCCCGTCCATTAGACTTCTTCATGTTCGGGCATGAGGATACCGCTTTTGGCATGAGCCATGGACCTCACATGATTTCACTGCTCACATTAGGAGCTATGTTTCAAATTGTGATGCAGACATCGGGCGCTGTCCTTATGGGCATGGGCCGAATGAAACCGCTGATGCTGCATGTTGCCATTGGTATTGCGGTCAAGCTAGCTGGTAGCTTCTTACTTGCGCAGTGGTTTGGCATCTATGGAATCATCGGCTCAACGGGTCTTTGTTTTATTGTCATGTCTTGGCTCAATTTACGCTCGCTTCGTAAAGAAGTCGACTTTACGATCCTCGGACGTCGTTTCATCGGATTACTGTTTTCCATCGTTGTCATTGGTATCCTTGGTCTAGGGGCAGAATGGCTCACACATACGTATGTGCATCCTACTAGCTGGTATCGACTAAATGAAGGAATAAATGCAGTACTTGTTTGTGGCTTCTCGGCTGCCTTGTATCCATTGATGCTGATGGTAACACGTGTTGTAACGAAGGACGATGTGAAAAACTTCCCATCCCCTGTGCAAAAGCTAATCGGCAAAGTGAGTCGTCTTATCAAACGTTCCTAGTCATAGACAAGCTGAGTCACCGGATCACTTTCTTAATCGCTTGGGCAGCTACAATGCCTAACTCAATCTTGCTTAAACCAAAGTACACTTCTTTCGTTAAATCATAAGGAATCGGTACAGGAATGGAGCGCATATGCACCAGTGGCTCCTTCACACTCGTGAACCAGTCACCAGGCTCTACAGGGGCCAAGCTCCTGTCAGGCCATACCGATGTAAGCTTAGGACTATAAAACGGCTGTGTTCCTTTCTTAAGGGCGCTGCCATCCAACCTCTCCTGATATTTTATATCGGGAGGGGTTTTTCTTATTTGGGCAAACAGGTGTGGCCAATAATCGGAACGTGATCCAGTATGGGGAGTTGCGGCCGCAAATCTAAGTACGCCTTGAAGTACTTCCCGTGCTCCGAAAAGTATCGCATACAAGCTTTTTCCGAATTCGATGCGTTCTGTTAAGCTAGCAAAATTCTCAAGTATAAGTCCAGCCAGATGCGGCTGAGGTGCGTGGGTTTGGTCGGAAGCGGGAAAAAAGGGAAACCCGATTTGATTCAATTGCAACCATGCTTGTGTTTTGAACAAAGGCGTATTCAACACGTTCTGCTGAATCTGCTTATTCTTTACGATTCGTTGTTCGATGTAGTTTTGTTCATTAACAATAAGTGCAATTGTTAGGGCGGCCGATTCTTGATTCGTCCAGAAGTCGCTCCAAACAGGGACCATCCAGGACGAAATATTCATATGCGGCAGGAGGTGAAACAAACTCATCTTTCGCTTCTTGCTTTCGCCGTAGAGCAGTAGTTGAGGATAAGCATCTTGAAAAATAAGACCGTTCGCTCTTTCCAGAAAAGAAAATAGATGCTGAGCCAATTCATTGCTTATCAAATGTGGCAGCAGCTCCCCGCGAAGATCGGTCATGCACCAGCCCCCGTTGCGTGAAACCATATGGGCAAGCAGTGCCCAGTGAAGCTCCGGATGATCCTGATAACAAGACCAATACGCGTTAGTTCGTGTCACATTATTTCGATTTTCCCGCTGGGTTCGTTCCTTAATTCGATGGACAATCGCCCGCTCATCTGTCGAGAGAGGAGCACTTACGACACCGCTTTGCTGCAGATCTAATTGATGTTTTAAACCCTTTTCCAACCGTCCTATGAATGCTGTCGAGACAGGAATTTCTTCCAAAGGGCCAACTATTTTAGCAGTGGAATGCAAAAGAAGCGATGCTTGCTGCTTGAACAGCTGTGCAACTGCGTTCGGCAGTCCTCTCATTTTGCTTAGAACACCTTTCATGTTCTTACCTCTTGGTTTAACTGTTCCTCCCAACACCAATTACCTCCCCGACCTTCAAGAAATCCATGCCTCTAGTGTTTGCTTATTCACTTACAGGTATGTGGGAACGCGGCCAATTATGGCTATGGCTTCCAATCATCTCTTGACAGACTAAGTGTATGAAGTGTAAAGGAATGGTTCGGTAAAAGTACGTTTGCTTATCGACTTCTCATGCTCCCCACATCCAGAATGAATGTATATCTGGCTAAGTTAAGCACCATTGTCCTGTTCGTATTAGGGCTTGTAGCCTTTCAATTAATGTTGATTCCTATTCAAATGGCCGTATTTGACGCAATGATTCCAGGTGAATTCAAACAAGCGGTGACCATCTCGTCTCTAATCCATAGCCATCCTTTTTTGCAAACACTGCTGCCGTCCTATTTCATTGAATTTGTCCTCTATTACGGAGCGGGTGTGATGGGTGTGGTTATCCTCTTTACGGTGATTTTACTAGAACGCAGCTTCCGATATAAAGGCATCGCAGCTGGAGTTGTTTATTGCGGCGCGGCTCTTCTGCTTATGTTAATCCCCATCCTACTTGCGGAAGACTGGCTTCGGGATTACATATTCCCCAGCGAGGTTCTCATTCTACAAATTATCATTGGTATCTGTGTCACAGGTCTTTCTTTGTGGTTCAGTTCCTACTTATTACGAAAAAAAGTGACCATTTAAGGAGGTGCGCCCATGAAACGTTACTGGATACTTGCGTTGCTTATTCCGTTTACTGCCTTGTCGATTAGTATGTATTACGTTACAGCTGCTGAGGATGTTAAGCCAGATTATTATCTGAAAACGCTTGGGGGCGAGGAAAAAGAAGCTTTACCTATGACCGTTCAAGCTCGATATGAAAACGAGAGGGTTGATATTCAAACGAACGGGAGCAGCTATCCAAGCGAACAGCAGTCCTATATGAAAAGATTGGATTCATCCTTCTATTATTTAGAGGAATTAGGTGGTCTACTCGAAGAACATCGCTCCTTCCTGAGAGGGAAAAGGAATGTGAATGCATTTTTTGAAGATGAAAAAGGTATTGCTTACGTAGGTTTTGAAACGGAGTTCGATTTGGACAAAATTCAATCGGATCTCCTCGACATCTCGTTTTATCAAAAAGGAACTAAAAAAAGCGAATCCTTCCAGGTGAAGGTGCAGAAGAATAAAGATGAGTACGTCAGTATCTTGGATGTTCAGGTGAAAGAGCGGACGATGAAGCTGATGATATCTCAATATCAGCAGTCAGGTAAATATTCGACACCCAATAATTCAGAATACTATATGTATACACTGGACCTCGATAAGAAGAGTATTGTGGAGAAGAAGTTGGTTGCAGCCGTTACCACCCAAGACAAATCGATACGGACAATAATTACCAATATCTGGTCAAGCGGCTTGATCAAGCCGAGCAACTACGCAATCTTTGATCGAACCTCATACCAACTAAACGGTACGAAAGAGGATACTGCAGAGGCAAAAAATCAAGTAATCGTGAACCGTGATATTCTTGTTTATGATATATGGAATGGTCAAATGACGACGATTCAAAGCGATCCGGTACATGACATGCTGATGAAGGGAAACCCGGAAAACCTGTCCATTCGATATATTGGCGATGATCTCTTTCTCACCTTGTTGTCAGAGTTTTCGGAATCTCGAGTTCTTCAGTACCAGTTAGTGGAGAATAAGCTTAAGCATGACGTCAAGCTTACTCTTCAAGATTGGCAAACAGAATGGGGCAGAGCACACAACACCCAAATTGCCAATAATCGTTTATACATGCTCGCTTTAGGAAGGAAAGATCCGGGGGTAGTTATTGCTGACTTGGATACAGGGAAGATCGTGTATCAGGGTGTGATTGAAAGGAAAGACGAATTAGGAAGCAATAGGTTATCATTTGAAAATATATCAGTTAGGTAGCACTGTTGCCTAATACTTTAACTGATAGGGAAGGGGCCGTGAGGCCCCATTTTTCATCATAAAAGTTTATTTAGGCTAGATAGTTACGGATTTTTGCAAGCTAAGTGAGATTGTGGATATATATGCATAATTATTTGTTAAATGACTATGGCGTAAACCGTTTATTTTAACTATTCCGGTTTGCTGTTGATATTCTGGTATTCCGGTAAATCCCCCAGATTCATAGCTTCAATATGCTTCTTGGTTTCAGTCGTACCTAGCTGGTACACAAGAAAATAAATATCCTTAAGCTGTTCATCATAAGCGCGATTTTTCATATCCTGGTCTTTTTCCGGGAACGCCTCATACGGTGTACTTGCCCTTTTCACCAATTGCTTATCTACAAGATTGATTTCTCGGAATTGTTCAACGAGCCGGAGAAGCTCTGCCTCATCGGCGTGGATCTCGAACTCATAATGGTCTCGAATGAGCCCCTCACTGGCAGGAACGACTTCTTGCCTTCCGACGCTAACCCAATATGTTGTTCTTGGCATGCTGTATCACTCCTTATCTCATCTTTATTACTATTTACCCCGAAGTCGATGTCTAGAAACTTTTATAAATTAGAAAAACCTTGCGAGGCTTAATCGCAAGGTCATAATAAAAATCACTCATCCGTCTTTTCCGAATTGGCTTGCTCTGTTCCGGGTTTAATCATACGTCCAGTTCGTTGGAGCGCTTCACGCAGCAAATACTCGATATGACCGTTCACACTGCGGAATTCATCCTCCGCCCAACGCTCCAGAGCCTCGTACAGCTTAGGATCAAGTCGGAGCGGGAAATTCTTCTTAGGAGCCATAGCCCTGGTCCCGTTAGTACAACGAACCGGTATTAATGACCGGGCTCGCTGAGCGGTCCGATACAATCGCAACAAGCAAATTGTTTATCATAGCCGCTTTTCTTTCCTCATCTAGGTGCAAGCCCTCGGACTCCAACCGAGAGATAGCCATCTGAACCATACCCACAGCGCCATCAACAATAATTTGGCGAGCGGATAAAATAGCAGAAGCCTGCTGGCGTTGAAGCATAGCACTGGCAATTTCAGTCGAATAGGCGAGGTGGGTCAGGCGAGACTCAATGACTTCTACACCTGCTACAGACAGACGCTGCTGCAGTTCAAGGCTAAGCTCAGCGGCAACCTCATCTGCATTGCCTCTAAGCGAGTAGCCTTCGCTTTCAAAACGGTCATAAGGATATTTGCTGGCGACATGACGCAGCGCCGTTTCACTTTGAATTTCAACGAATTTTTCGTAGCTGTCCACATCAAAGAGGGCCTTGTAGGTATCGACTACTTTAAACACGATGACGGCCGCGATCTCGATAGGATTTCCTTCAATATCGTTTACTTTGAGTTTCACACTGTTAAAATTGCGCACCCGCAATGAAATTTTCTTTCTGTTTGAAAAAGGAACAATGAGCCATAGGCCGTTCTTGCGAATTGTACCCAAGTAGCTGCCGAAGAAAGTGATGACAGAAGCTTCATTCGGATTAACAGCAGTGATTGTCGAGACGAATATCAGTCCCAGAATAATAAGGATGATGCCCGGCACAATTCGTTCCTGCGTAAGAAGGAAAACGCCAATCCCACCGCCGATAATAAATAACAATAAACCGAGAAAACCATTTAACGACCAAGCATTCGTTTCT
Organism: Paenibacillus sp. Soil724D2; assembly: GCF_001427935.1. Lineage (NCBI taxonomy): Bacteria > Bacillati > Bacillota > Bacilli > Caryophanales > Paenibacillaceae > Paenibacillus > Paenibacillus sp. Soil724D2. The sequence continues at coordinate 111,478 of NZ_LMRY01000023.1, read as the reverse complement.
TTCATTCTTGCAGCACCCTTTCAAAGTATATCTTTTTGATATTTATATGATATCACTTTTTACTTTTACTGTAAATATATTTCAAATAAATTGCAGCCTATCTTTAATCTTGATACAATTGTTTGGACATGCTATAAGTTAATAAATTCTAAGCAATGAGGTGCTCGTCATGATTAAAGTATCCAATGAACAAGCTTTTCAAGAACAAATCTCGCAGCCCACGTTGACCATTGCTGTATTCAAAGCAAGTTGGTGCAAAGACTGCCACTATATCGAACCCTTCATGCCGGCAGTGGAGCAAGCTTATTCTGGACGTATCACGTTCATCGAGTTAGACCGCGACGAAGTGCCTGATCTTTGTGAGCAGTTGAATATCCTTGGTATTCCAAGTTTTATTGCTTTCCGTGAAGGCCAAGAGCTGGTTCGTTTCGTCAGTAAATTGCGTAAAACACGCGAAGAAATTGAGGAGTTCCTGGGCCGTGCAATCGAAGTGTCCGATGCGTTAAAGTCGTAAGCACAAAAAATCTCTCTTCTGAGTTAAATGGGGTCAAGATTGACCCCATTTAACCAAAGAGAGATTTTTTTATAACCAAGCATATATTTATGATTTATGATCGATAGCCATACTCAGGGGTATAGGTGTTAGCATTCAGCGATTTGTTATTGCGAAATGTTTCATAGGCTTTATGATCGCGGGTGGAGTCAGATTCGACGAGGACTAGAATTTTCCCATCCTTGACGTAATTATCATAATCTTTGGCCTCATTCTCGGGAATACCTAAACCGATTAAGCCGCCGACAAGGCCGCCTGCACCCGCGCCAACGGCTGCGCCGGTCAATGTCGCGACAATAGGGCCGGCTGCTATGATAGGGCCTATACCTGGAATGGCAAGTGCACCAATACCCAGCAGTAATCCCGTAACGCCACCTAATACACCGCCAGCAGCAGCACCGGTTGCTAGTCCTTCTTCCGCTTTGGTTTCTGTTTCATCCTCGATTTGACTTAAACCCTCGTTATTCCTGCCGATAACTGAGATATCATCTGCTCTGTAGCCTTCTGCCTTGAGTTGGTTAATCACGCGAATGGCTTCTTCTTCCGAATTGAATACTCCAATAATGTGCTTACCCATAGATAAAACCTCCTGCAATCGATTTTGGTTGAACAGCAATAATTTGGTGCTCATCTTTTATTTACCCTCGTCCCAAAAGTTGAAACATTGAATGACTTTTGAACTTCAGGACGGCCTTCCGCGCGGTTTCGGAGCTTTGTAACAATTGCGAATGGATTTGCCTACTTATTACAGCTATAATTGAAAGCGGAGCAACATCATTCGACATGATTAACAGAAGTAATGACATAAAAGTAGGTGCAATCATGCAAAAATTGATTCAAAGATTAGCGAATCTTTCGGCCATTGGCATGTTTCTTATTCTTGCAATGGGTGCCTTAGTTACGAAGGCTGACGCAGGTAGAGGCTGCGGAGATGAGTGGCCCCTGTGTCATGGGACATTCGTCCCGGCACATACGATTTCTTCACTAATTGAGTACAGCCATCGATTGGTGGTAGGCATTGTGACGTTAATCCTGGTTGCTACATTCATTCTTGTATTTCGTTATGTGAAACGTAGAGATGCCAAATTTTTTATCTCCGCTACGGTATTGATGACGCTCATTCAAGCAGCAATGGGGGCTATGGCTGTCGTATGGCCGCAATCTTCACTCGTCTTGGCCTTACATTTCGGATTATCCTTATTGGCCTTTGCTTTTTCTTTGCTGCTAGCCATTGTTTTTACGCCATGGGGGCAATTCCAGCGTGATACGGCCATTCGCAGCAGTTTTAAAGCCCTTGTATGGATAACGACGATATACAGCTATGTCGTTGTTTATCTGGGTGCATTCGTTCGTCACACGGTTTCATCAGGCGGATGTTCGGGCTGGCCTTTATGCAATGGGGAAGTAGTCCCTGAACTCAGCGGGGCAACGGGTATTGTCTTTACCCACCGTGTAGCGGCATTACTGCTCTTTATATGTATTTTGTTTCTTTACTTACAAGCCAAACGTTATTATCAGGGCTCAGACAAGCTGAGGTTTGGCAGCAAATGGGCGCTAATTTTAGTGTCTCTGCAAGTGTTTAGCGGAGCCGTTGTGACCTGGTCAATGGGGAATGAAGTCGCTTATTTATTTACCGGCATGATTCACGCGGTTATTGTTTCTTGCATGTTTGGATTCTTATGTTATCTATGCGTACTTACGCTATATGACCGCAAAGCTTAATACCTGACGGACGAGCTCCTTGGAAGCACGGCAGGGCTATCTTTGCGGTAGAGGATGCCTTCTGACGCGGAAGGCTATTTCCTTTTTACTTACAATTACTCATCTACAATCCCACAGTCAAAGGTGGAACCTACATGGTACCTACGAATTTACGAGCTTTTCTAGACATTTTGCGCCGCGAAAATCAACTGATTGAAATCTCGGCTCCAGTAGACCCCAATCTAGAACTTGCCGAGATTCATCGGAGAGTCATCGACGAGCAAGGTCCAGCCTTGGAGCTGCCACAACGTCTGCTGGTGAATGCAGCCAGCCGCTTAGCCGAGTGGCCGCTGGTCCTCTTAGTGGATGACGCCAGCGGCATCACGAACGACCAAACCAAATTCTTATGGACCGTGTTCACTCGTTTCAATCCGGCAAGTGACATGTACGCGCAGTCCAGCGTGAATCGTCATCATATCGCCTACGAGGTTCCGATTGTGATTGATGCTCGTATGAAACCAGGATATCCAGATGAGTTGTTCCCGCGGGAAGATATCGTGGAACTCGTGGATCGCCGTTGGAAGGAATATTTCGCATGAATGAGTATCGGTTCCGTTCCTTTTATCCACATGCAGGGTTTGTTCTGGTGTATATCCTTTGGGGCATTAATCTAGCTTCGCTGAAGATTGGGGGAAGAGAGTGGGATTCCCTCGTTTTTAACGGCTTACGCTTCGCGAGTATGATTCCGTTGCTGTGGGTTTATACTTACTTTTATTATCGATCGCGTTCGCTGAAGATGCAGATTGCCGGTAGAGATCTGCTCCTTATATGCGGGTTAGGCATTCTCAATGCCATTGGCATGGAAGCTCTTCTGCAGTATGCCTTGCAGTTCTCTAACTCCGCGAATGGAGCTGTTTTAGGGCGCGGCTTCATGCCCGTCATAACCGTTCTTTTCGCTTTAATTGCCGGTCAAGTGAGGCTCACATGGCGCATCCTTATCGGAATTCCATTAGCTTTATGCAGTGTAATCGTCATTGTCTCAGGCGGAGTTGATGGATTCCATCTTGGAGGAGAAACGTTCCGAGGGGATATTCTATTATTGATGCGCAGTGTTATGGGAGCCATTTATCTCATCGGTATGAATCGACTTGTGTTGCGCTATCCGCTGCCGCTGCTGATTTCACTCGAAATGACAGCAGGGGCGCTCTCGCTACTGCCTTTCGTTCTCTGGCGTGCTGACGCCGCCTATTTTGCGGCCATTTCTTCGACAGGCTGGATCAGCTTAATTTATACTTCCTTGATGGCTACTGCATTAGGATTTTCTATACACAACTGGAGCTTAGCTAAGTTAGGGCCGTTCAAATCTTCTGCTTATGGGTACTTACTTCCTGTAACTGCAGCTATTGCGGGCTACATCTTTTTGCATGAGTCGATTTCCCTGTATCAATGTTTGGGTGGTGTTGGGGTTTTGGCAGCTATGTATTTGGTACAGCGGGATCGTTCACAGAAGGTGAAACAGACCCTAAGCGAACAAACAACAAGTCTATAACCGAACAAATTTGCTAGATGAAAAAGGGGTGTGCCCGTGCTGCGAGTATTGTTCAATGAACCGAAACGAATAGATAGCGGACTTCTTCTAGAAGCCGGCAACGCGGTTAGAACGTATATTGAGCTGTTGGAATCTAAGGAGCATAGCCGCCTAGCTTCAGAGTATCCCAAGTATCATAGACGGGCGATCTGGAGCAAGGGGTTTATTGATGCCTTGGATGAGCTTGAACAGAGCAAATATTGCTGTGAGCGTTACGCTGAGCATATCTGTAAGGCATTCTTGGAGGAAATGAATCCGCAAGAGATCGAAGAATATCATCGATTTGTTTATTTTTATAAAAATGCCTTCATTCGCTTGTTTTCGATCTTGGACAAATTGGGCACGTTTATGAATGATCTTTTCGAGCTGAAAACAGAGACGCTTAAGTCTCGTTTCTCGTACTTTACTGTACTGCGCCGTATGCATGAAAAGCATATCCACGGTTCACTAGAGCTCCAGCTTTATAATCTCAAAATGGATTATAAATCGTCGCTAGATCGACTGCGCAATCAACGGAATATGGAGATTCATTATATTAACGCTGAAATGCTGGATGATCTTATGCAAAAAGAGCCGATTCCCGGTGAGCGTATTCACGTTGAAAATGTGAAATCAAATATCGCCGATCTGCAGCAGGGATTTGAAATGGTGTGCCGAACCTTAACAATAGCTTTCTCTTATATTACGGCAAGTATTGCAAAGGGGTAAGAGGACCATGGAATTAAGAGGCCGAACGGTTCTTATTACAGGCAGCGCCAAGGGCTTGGGGAAAATGACCGCGATCACCCTAGCGCAGCGGGGCTGTCAGGTAGCTGTCAATTATGTAAATAGTGAAAAGGAAGCTGCTGAGCTCGTCCTTCGATTGGAAGATCTGGGTGTTCGCAGCGTGGCCGTCCAAGGGGATGTCGCCAAACGCGATGATATTATACGTATGGTGGAACAAACAACATCTGCGCTCGGTCCGATTGATATTCTCGTGAATAATGCTGGACCTTTCTTCAGAGAGCGGCGCTTTTTCGCTGATTATAACGTCGATGAGATTGAGTATCTGATGCGCGGCAATTTGCTCGGCGTCATGGAGCTTGATCATCTGGTTCTGCCTATGATGCGGGAGAGACGATGGGGGCGAATCATCCATTTTGGATTCGGTAAGGCGGCTGAAGCAAGGGGCTGGACGCATCGCGCCGTATACGCGGCGGCTAAGGTAGGCTTAGTTTCCTTCACGAAAACGTTGGCCGAAGAAGAGGCGAGCCATGGGATCACTGTCAATATGATATGTCCTGGCGATATTCGAGGTAAGAACAAAGAACGGACGATGCAAGAAGCTCGTCTGGAGGTTGATGGGGAAACACCGGTAGGAAGACCGGGGACGGGCGAAGATGTAGCTAGAGTAATTGATTTCCTTTGTTTACCTGCATCTGATTTCATTACTGGAAATATAATGGATATTTCTGGTGGGCTCGATCCGATCCAACCTTTGCCAGTGCTTAACCAGCGTAAAAACTAGCCCTTAATACATAGCCAAAAAGAGCTTACCATAGAGGTAAGCTCTTTCTTATGATATAGTCGTATTTAGAATACCTGTACGACTTCTGTTATGCCTTCAACCTCTTCAACCAATGCGCGTTCAATACCAGCTTTCAACGTGATTGTTGAGCTTGGGCAGCTGCCGCAGGCACCCATCAGTTTCAGCTTCACAACACCGTCTTCTACATCAACGAGATCTACGTCACCGCCATCGCGTTGTAGAAAAGGACGGAGTTTATCTAAAACTTCAAGGACTTCATCATAAATTACTTCTTTTGTTTTTTCAGTCATTTGATTCATCTCCTTTCTTCTATTATTATATTACAATAATGATTAAATGAAAATGGTTTTCAACTTGAATATCAACATAAGGTGGAATTTATATAATGAGACCAATCATTGAGTTTTGTGCCAGTAATATGCATCATGGAACCGATAAAGTCATGAAAGCTTTGGAACAAAATCCTGACTTCGACGTCATGGAATACGGCTGTCTAGGCAATTGCGGACAGTGCTATATGGAACCTTATGCGCTTGTGAATGGCGAAATCATTGCAGCTGAAAGCGCCGATGCTCTTCACGAGCGCATTTTAAACCGCATTAAAGAAATTGAAGCAATGTACGAACTTCTTGGAGACTAATCTTACCCGAAGTGGCGTTTCGACTTCCACAGTACACCGCTTTTGAGCACACGAGCGATTTTGCCCGTCATTAACGTACGTTTACCCATGATGCCGAAGCCGGCCTTTTTACCCAGAGAACCGAGCGTACCTCTGAGTTTAATTTTACCAAGACGAGGCGTATCGCCTTTCCAAATCGACAGCATGGCTTCGGCAATCTGCTTGCCTTGGGCTTGCGCCGCTTGCGCACTTGGAGAGAACGGCAGGGAAGCGCAGTCCCCTACGACGAACACTTCTTGATAATCTGGAATTTGATGATACTCATTAAGCATGATACGGCCCTGACGGTCTTTGGGCACATTCAATGCCTCAACGATTGGATTGGGCTGAATGCCTGCTGTCCAGATTGTAGCATCGGTTTTAATAATTTCATCCCCGTTGTACAAATCTCCACCATCTAGTCGGACTAACGATACCCCCGGACGGAGTTCAATATGATGCTCCGTCATCCATTCGCGGACGTACTGCTGCAGATTGCTCGGGAAAGCGGAAAGTAAGCTTGGGCCACGATCAATCAATCGAATGTTCAAATCAGCCCGGCTTTCACGGAGCTCAGCTGCCATTTCAACTCCGCTTAGACCTCCTCCAATAATGGAGACTTGTCCATATGGCGCAATGTCGTTAATGCGCTGGTAGGTAGCACGTGTTTGGCAAAGAGTCTGGATGCTGGAAGAGTACTCTTTAGCACCGACAATTCCATGATAACTATCCACACAGCCGAGACCGATAACTAACCAGTCATACGATAGCGGTTCTTGATCTTCAAAATGAATTTGCTTGTTGTTCAAATCGACGCTAGAAACCTCACCGAATGTTAGAAGCAACCGCGGGTCATTCGGATAGGCAACACGAATATGTGTTTCAGCAATCGTACCTGAAGCTAATGCATAATATTCCGTTTTTAATCCTTGAAAAGGGCTTCGGTCAATAAGTACTAGCAGTGTATCTTCTGGCAAATCCTTCTCCAGCATGTTTAAGGCTATGGTCAAACCGCCATAACCGCCTCCGAGAATTACAAACTTTTTCATCCCATCCAATATCCCTTCTGAACAATATCTCTTCTCTAGTATGACTAATATACCCTGATTTCATTATAAAAGGTGTCACGTTCAACAGGAATGCGTCCTGCGCCTTTAATAAGATAAACGAGCTCATCTCGTGTAAGACCTTCTGGTGATAATGCGCCGGCAGCATGGGAAATCTTCTCTTTCACGATCGTACCATGTGCGTCCGAAGCACCGAAAGTGAAGGATAGCTGGGTCAATTTCGTACCAATGTTGATGAAATAAGCCTTAATATGCGGGAAATTATCCAGCATCAAACGGCTAATCGCAATGGTTTTCAGTTCATCCCAAGCTGCTACCCGATGTTTGAGGCCTGCGTTTTTGCTTGCTGGCTGAATGGAATTAGGAATGAATACTAAGAAGCCGCCTGTTTCATCTTGAAGCTCACGCAGCAGCATCATATGACGAATGCGTTCCTCTTTCGTTTCAATTGAGCCGTACAGCATCGTTGCGTGAGTTTTCATACCGAGCAAATGAGCGTTACGATGTACGTCAATCCATTCCTCCGAGGATGCTTTTTCTACTTTCATTTTCGTTCGGTAGCGCTCCGTCAGAATTTCGGCTCCTCCTCCTGGAAGAGTGGACAAACCTGCATCCATTAGCGTCTTGAGGACATCTCGGAAGCTAAGACCACTGATACGCGAGAAGAATTCAATTTCAGCCGCTGTATGAGCTTTAATCGTAACGTCAGGGTAAGCTTGCTTCAGTTGGCGGATGCAATCCACGTAATATTCAAAAGGCAAATGCGGGTTATGCCCTTGGCTAATATGAAATTCTTTAATTTCTGGATTAAAATTTTCAGCTACATAATCTAACATTTGACTAGGTGTCAGTGTGTATGAGCCTTCTTCACCTTCGTCGCGGCGGAAATGACAAAAAGCACAATGCTCCTCGCACACATTCGTAAAGTACAAACTCATATTTTGGACAAAATAAACCTTGTTTCCGTTCATTCGCGTATTTACTTTGTTCGCTAATTGACCGATGGTTAGCAAATCGTCCGATTCATACAAAAATAGCCCATCTTCCATAGATAGACGTTGACCATTCTCAACTTTGTCTGCAATTTCGGCCATCCGTTTGACCGGGTCTGTAGTGACAACACTCATCATTATTCCTCCTCTGAATAGTAAATAAAGTCCATACTGAATCGACGCATTCAGCTAGATAAGGACTAAATGCGTTATGTGGTGTGAGACGCTCGCGTACCTGTTCATCCAGTTCGGTCAGGAATTCACACTCTTAATATAGGGATCTTTAAACGGAGTTTAAAGTCTCTCTGCTTAGGGATCTTTGAGCGTAGTTCAAAGTCTCTTCGTCTTGTTTCTTCTATTATACGTGTAATCCATCACATCCATTATAAACCTCCGTGTTGGGAGGGGCAATATCATTAGATGGAGATAAATTGACAATATACAAATATGACATTATTTTTCCTGCTATATGAGGAAATGTTATTCCCAATATTAACAAATTCCTGTATACTATTGCAATGTGATTACGTAGGGCTAAAGGTGATTAAATCGTGATATCAGTATTCGTGACCGAACCACAGGAACGATTAAATATAGAAATAGAACAGCTTAGAGGCCATATGGTTTCCTTAGGTACGGCATACGGCTTCCTTCATCCAGAAGTGCAGCAGTGCAGTCGAGAGCTCGATCAATTGCTGTTACAATATTATGCGATAAGACATAACCGTAAAGTTTATGGCTGAAATGGCTATGAATGACTGCGCAACTGCCCTTGAGCAATGCGTCAGATAGGAGTATACTTGATAGTAAGCATTACGAAAACTTAGTATAATGCCAGTTTTCCATAAGGAGAACTTTAGGGAGGGATTTCCGTTATGATTAACATTAGTGAATCAGCGTCAGATAAGATTAAAGAGCTTCTATCTTCTGAAGAGTCACCGAACCTATTCTTGCGTCTAGGAGTCAAAGCTGGAGGCTGTAGCGGTTTCTCTTACGGCATGGGCTTCGATGATGAGCAGAAGGATGACGATAAAGTATTCACCATACATGGCCTCAAGGTCGTTGTGGACGAAGATAGCTCCAAATATTTATACGGTGTTGAAATTGACTACACAGACGCAGGCATGGGCGGCGGGTTCTCCATCAATAACCCGAATGCCGTAGCATCGTGTGGATGCGGCTCTTCCTTCAAAGTGAAGGATGAAGAGGGCTTAGTTGAGAAGTGCGACGATAAAGTCGAGGCTTAATACGTGATTACGACCTCCAAGCTTATGTGCGATGTTAATACACAGAAGCTTGGAGGTTTTTTTATGTTAAAGAACAAAGAAAGAAGAGTGTCGAATGGTACAATAGGGATAAATAGGGAAGTGGAGGATTAAATCATGCAACTACGCGAATCTGGTGTCATTTTATTTTGCGAAGATTACGAACGAGCCTTAAATTTTTACACGGAGAAAATTGGTCTTCCTATTCGTGAACAAAAAAGTAATTTAGCTGTACTTGATTTTGGTGGCAGTTATTTAATGATTGAGGATAATGGCACTGCATCAACAACACAAAAGACTAGAGCGCAAAATCCAACAGTGATAAGGTTCAACGTAAATGATTTTGAAGATACTATTTCGGAGCTATTAAGTCGCGGTGTGAATGTTGATGTACATTCATTTAATTGGGGGAAAATTGGCGTATTCATTGATCCAGAAGGAAACAGGATAGAGATCAAGGATTAGTCTTATGCATGTAATTTCAAATGATATAATATACATAAAAAGGAATTCCTGCAGTTGATGAGAGGAGTTGTATCCTATAAGTGAATTGGAATTTTAATGTTTCAATCATCTCTACAATTGTTGTCATTTTCGTATTAATACTGTTTTACAGAAATAGAGATGAGGACGAAGGATATTTAGGGTTGAAATTAGTTGGATATTACATTCTAGGTACATTCAATTTAAAAGTTGGTATTTTAATTCCTATTGGATTTATTATTTGGCTGCTTTTGTTTCACCCGAAGACGAACCGAACGATAAAGCGATATTCGGCTATATTTGGATTACTTATGATGTTGCTTGGTCATTGGATATTTTAGCTCCCCGAGTGCAGGATCGTTGCACTTGCGGGAGCCTTTTTTACATTATTCGCAAAAAACAAAAAACTAGCGGAACCCTTTTAAGCATTGAGAGAATAGAATAGATTGAAAGGTTTACTTTACTAGTGATATAAGAAGGAGGTGTGTCTATGGCAACTAGGCAGGAATTTATTGAGATCATTGCGCCTATTGCTGTGAAGCTTCGTCTAGAGAACTCACCGATCTATCCTTCAGTGAGAATCGCGCAAGCCATTCAGGAGACTGGGGGCAATATGAACGCGTGGAACAATCTAGTCGGTTATAAGTTTGGTAATGGCATACTGACCCCATATTGGCAGGGAGATCGCGTTTCAACAACGACATGGGAAGTTATTGGGAGTATACGCTATGATAACGTACCAGGAGATTTTCGCGCATACCCTACGGTTGAGGCAGGTTTTCGTGATCAGGATTACCTTTTTGGATCCCCTCGTTATGCTAGCGTCAGGATGGCGAGAAGTCCTGGTGAGCAAGTGAAAGCTTTGCAAAGCAGTGGTTATGCATCGGATCCCTCTTATGCAAGTAAACTGAATGCGATAATTCAATCTTATGGTTTAATTCACTTTGATGAGGAGGTCGTGCGTATGTTAGAGAAACTGGAGGAACAAATTGCAGCCTTACAAAATAGAGTTAGTTCCCTAGAGGAGCAAGCAGCGATGGAGGTCGTACCGCAATGGGCGAAAACTGCTGTAGACGCTGCGATCCAAGCCTCATTAATCGATACTCCGGAGAAAGGGAGCTATGATTTCTATCGATTATTAACGGTTCTGCATCGGAAAGGGATCATCTAATGGCATGGAAGAAAAAAAGGCCGCTAGTGTATAACGGGTTCTTTATCCCTAATACACCATGCGGCCTTTAATTTTAACATTATCACCATACTTGGCTTTCATGAGCTTACTTTGCTCTAGCATGAATGTGTAAATCTCTTTCAAACGGTTCTTACGAGGTTTAATCGTTTCTTTAATTTCACCATTTAGTACAATATCGTAAACGATCATGTCATTCGCTCCTTTATTTTGTCTTTCTACTATCATTGTAGGCTATGAATATTAAGTCACGATTAAAATTTCTTTTCAATTGTGTGAACAAGCTTAAGGATTTGTTAACTGAGAGTAAAATAATTCCGATGTTTCGATCAATTTTTTTTATCGGCTGACTGAGAGTTTAGCGTGTGCATAACTTTATGCACAGTATCCCCTATAAATACAGCGTGTTTATGGGACATATTAACAATCTACCCACAGGATATGCACAGGTATCTGTGGATAACGGAACGCTTGTTCTAATTTTGCCCCCATGATAATATAATTACAAATTATAGAATAAAGGTGATTTCAGTGAGACAAATTAGTGACGAAACATTGATCGACTCTTATTACAAAGCATTGGATTTGAGATTGGAATCAGATTTTGTTGACCTGTTGCTCGCAGAAATACAGAGACGTAATTTAAAACTTCACGTTTACATCAAAGATGAAACCCCACTAAACTAGAGCGTTTCTTCATGTAGTTATTTCAATGGTAAAATTCTGGTGGCAGTCAGCGCAGTTTACCAGATGAAGGCATTGATTATTCTGTGAGCCTAGTGTCCCATCTGACATGGAGATATCATCAATCTCTCTGTAAGGAGAGTAGGGACCTAGATAGTCACTCCATTTCCCGCAATCATTCATCTGTTGTGAACAAACAGGACACACGGTATTTAGCTCCTGTAGGCCGTTGCAAACCGGACATATATATGACAAAGGGGTATTCCTCCTAATCCGTAGATTAGGTTTAGAATACCCCATTTTATTTAAGAAGATTAAAATTTTAAGTTACTGCTGTGTCCTGGTGAAAGTTTTGCATTAGGGTCGATATAGACTTTAGCGTTATTAATCGCAGTAGGTGCTTCACCAAAGCCAACAGCAATCAGTTTCAATTTTCCCGGATAAGTTGTGATATCCCCGGCAGCGAAGATGCCTGGAATGTTTGTTTCCATTCTGGAGTCAACAACGATTGAGCCGTTTTCAATCTCAAGGCCCCATTCGGAGATCGGTCCAAGGGAAGAAACGAAGCCGAAGTTAATGATAACAGCATCGACATCATGTACAGTTTCTTCGCCCGATTTGATATCTTTAAGCGTTACTTGCTCGATGCGGTCATTACCGTGAAGTTTGGTGATTTCCGTTGGAGTTACAACGTTTACTTTGGAGTTCATCAGGTTTTCTACACTGTGCTCATGTGCACGGAATTTATCTCTACGGTGGATAAGTGTGACTTTATCCGCGATAGGCTCAAGCATTAAGGCCCAGTCAACTGCTGAATCGCCGCCACCGCTGATTAACACTTTTTGGCCAGCGAAAGCATTCAAATCGCTAACGAAGTAATGCAGGTTTTTCTTCTCGAATTGCGCGGCTTCGGGTAACTCAAGACGGCGCGGTTCGAATGCGCCAACCCCGCCTGAAATAATAACGGCGCGGCTGAAATGTGTGCCTTTGTCAGTTGTTATTTCGAAGAGACGCTCTTCTTTTTTGATGACTTGGTGTACTTTCTCTTCCAGGCAAGTGTTGATCTGAAAGTGTTTCATTTGAGCTAACAAGTTGTCCACTAATTCTTGTGCGGTTACTTTCGGGAATCCAGCTACATCATAAATGTATTTCTCAGGATATAAAGCTGCAAGCTGACCACCAAGCTGCGGCATACTTTCGATAATTTTTACTGACGCTTGGCGCATACCCGCATAGAAAGATGCGAACATTCCAGCAGGGCCTCCACCAATTACTATGATATCAACGATATCTTGATTTGTTTCTCTCTCGTTCATTCTTAGACTCCTCCGATTCAGTACTTTTGATGTGGTAAATATATGTGTATTGCCATAATCATTATTTCATTATAAACGTCTCTTCTATTGAAGGAAACAGAAAAATGAGATTTCTTTATATAAATCGCTTATAGATACGATAAATTATGTTTGCAATAGTTGGGCAAGCTAGAAAGGCCCTTATGCCTTATTTTAAGCCAAAATAGCACTTGATATTTACTTATGAAAATTATATTATATCATGAGAATCGGTTTACGCATGTTGTGACTAATTTCATCCTGTTTCATCATAATTCGCTGCAGCTGGGTGCAAACTAGAGGCAGTATACTACTTTTGAAGCTGTTTGTGTAATTTTTCACAAGATAGAGAAACCATAGGACTATAAATACGGATATGGAAGTGAGAGAGAAATGAGTAGAATACCAAGAATCGTTATTTTAGGAGCAGGCTATGGCGGAATCCTATCCGCAATTCGTTTGCAAAAAGAATTAAACTACAATGAAGCCGATGTAACGCTTGTAAACAAGCATGATTATCATTACATTACTACCCATCTCCACATGCCTGCTGCAGGAACCGATAATCCTGAAAATGCACGCGTGAACATTTTGAAATTGATTGATGAATTTAAAGTTGATTTCGTGAAATCCACAGTTACACAAATCCGTCCGCACGAGAAAAAGGTTATTCTCGAAGACGGTACGCTTTCCTATGACTACTTGGTTATTGGTCTTGGTGGCGAAGCTGAAACTTTCGGTATTCCTGGGCTTAAAGAAAACGCATTGAACATTCGCAGTATCAACAGCGTTCGTTTCATTCGTGAACATATTGAGTATCAATTCGCGAAGTACAAGCGTGAGCCAGACCGCAAAGATTACCTGACATTCGTTATCGGTGGAGCAGGATTTACTGGAATCGAGTTCATTGGTGAGCTTGCTGACCGTATCCCACAGCTTTGCAAAGAGTTCGACGTCGATCCTTCCCTTGTGAAGATCTATAATATTGAAGCAGCTCCAACGGCACTTCCAGGATTCGATCCTGAGCTTGTTGAGTATGCGATGAAAGTTTTGACTGACAAAGGCATTACTTTCAAAATCGGTACAGCGATTAAAGAATGTACGCCTGAGGGTGTTCTGATTGCTGGCGATGAGTTTATCAAAGCTGCTACAGTTGTTTGGACAGGCGGTATCCGCGGTAACCATATGCTTGATGAAGCTGGCTTCGAAACGATGCGCGGCAGAATTAAAGTCGATGAGCACCTGCATGCGCCAGGGTTCGATAACATCTATGTCGTTGGTGACTGTTCCATCGTGATGAACGATGAAGGCAGACCATACCCTCCAACAGCTCAAATCGCTATGCAGCAAGGTGAAGCTGTTGCGCACAACCTGATTGCTTCCATTCGCGGTTCGCAAATGAAAACTTTCAAATACTCCAACAAAGGTACTGTTGCTTCCTTAGGTAAAGGTCAAGCCATCGGTATCGTAGGATCCCGTAAACTCAAAGGTAACGTTGCAGCCATGATGAAAAAAGTGGTTGATATGAGATACCTCTACATTATTGGCGGTATTCCACTTGTTATACGTAAGGGACGTTTCTAGTCTAGTCATCATTATTTAACGGGGGGATCGCCATGCGGCACTGCAGTGTCCAAGTAAGAGGACTTCTTACCCGGGATGAACTGGATCGTTACAATGCCCTGATCGAGGTCGGTCACTTTCTAGAGACTGAGAAACGTTATGATCATGTAGCTGTTGTGCAAAAGGAAATTGATATTCTCATTCTTCCTGCGATTGAACGCTTGAAGGAAAAAGGTCGTCAGCGTGACCGTGATACGGAAGTGTATCTGGCTCGTAAAGCGCAGATGGAAGCTGAATTAGAGGCTGCCCTGCGTGACGACGAGGATGAGGAATAAAAGACGAAGAAGCTTTGCTCTTATGAGCGAAGCTTCTTTATTTCATTTTGCTAATGCCATTAGTGGCTAGCCAGTGGGCGTTTTAGCCCAATTTACAGAAATAAGAGTCTTTGGGGACTCATATTTTACTGAAAGTATCGCATTTTGCAAAAATAGAAGCTGCTAAAGACTTCTATTCTGCTAATCCATGGGGGTCTAAGCCCAAATTTACAGAAATAAGAGTCCCTAGGGACTCTTATTTTACCGAAAAGGCAGCATTTTGTACAAATAGAAGCTGTTAGAGGCTTCTATTCTAGCGCCAGTGGGGTTTGTATGATTATCTTAAATTTGAATTAATTTAGCAAATTTATCAGGTGTCAGCAGGTTGCCGACGTAGAAGTCGCCGAATTCACCGAAACGTGCGCTCACTTCGTCGAAACGCATTTCATAAACAAGCTTTTTGAAATGGAGAGGATCGTCGGAGAACAGGGTTACGCCCCACTCCCAATCATCCAGTCCTACGGAACCAGTAATGATTTGTTTAACTTTACCCGCATATGTGCGTCCAATCATGCCATGGCTGCGCATCATCGTTTTGCGATCTTCGGCAGGGAGCATGTACCAGTTGTCATTGCCATCGCGACGCTTATTCATCGGATAGAAGCAGATGTGCTTCGATTTAGGCAGGATAGGCTTCAAGCGGGCTTGAATATCCGGATCTTCCGAAGGATCCACGCCTGGCTTTGCCAGATAACTGCTTAATTCTACAATGGATACGTAGGAATAGACCGGGATTGTAAAAGCGGCGAAGCTTGATTTATTAAACGTATTTTCCAATTCATTCAGTTCTTCAAGCGTTTCGCGCATTTGCATGAATACAAAGTCGGCTTTCTGACCAACGATGCTATAAACGGCAGTACTGCCTAGTTTATCATTCTCGAATTGCTGCCACTGGGACAGAAATGTATTCAGCTCGTCCGTTGCGTGCTTACGCTCCTGCGGGGTTGCAGCATGCCATGCGTTCCAGTCGATCAGACGGAAATCATGGAGCGCATACCAGCCTTCCAGCGTTTGTACGGCTTCACTCATTGGTTTTCCTCCATTCAAGGGCTAATATCCCCTACATTGTATCCAATTCATGGGGAAAGGGCAAATGAACAAAGGGTGAAGAAGGAAATGTTCAATTTGTGTACACTTTACCTGTGACATTTCGTGGATTACAATTATAAGGAAGTCAGATAGATGAACAGGCTTCTTACATTGTTAAGGGGGAACGTACATTGTTACAAATGGTCATTGCCACTGTCTTAATGATAGTGTTATTTTTTGGGATCGGGTTTATATTAAATATGCTAATGAAAACAACATGGTTTCCGCTTTATGCTTTTATTGCTTTGGTTATCGGTGTTGTTATTTATGGTTCAATTGGAGAGGCGTCTTTTCTTTCCAGCGGAGATAGCTTCACCATTGTTGATATTATTCCAGCTATCGGTGGTTTAATTGGCGCTATTTTAAGTGGATCGGCCATTAAAGCCCTGCGGATTAGAGGCTTCAAAATGTTTTAAGGTTCTCATAGAAAAAGGCAGAACTGGTCATTCTAAGGTTGAGTTGCCTAAATTGACCTTTCGGAGGAGACTATTTTGCCCTTGGCTCATGTGAACGGAACCCAATTGAATGTTGAGATTACGGGGACTGGTACCCCAATCGTCTTTATTCATCCACCTTTATTAACCTTACAGACTTTTGCTTATCAAAGAGAGCAGCTTTCGGACCATTATCAAGTCATTACTTTTGATATCAGAGGGCACGGCGCGAGCAAGTCGTCAGAACGTGCATTTAGCTATGCGCTCATCGTTGAAGATATAAGGCAGATGCTAGATTACCTGGGTATTGAAAAAGCGTTCCTATGTGGTTATTCCACAGGCAGCTCGGTGCTGCTGGAAGCCCTGCTTACATATCCGAAACGTTTCTTAGGGGGAATAGTGGTCAGCGGGATGTCCGAGTTAACAGATCCTTATAACAAAAGCAGGGTATGGCTCGCCGCGCAGATGGCCGGTTCTGGTCTCTTTATGAATTTGTTGAAAAAAGCGATCACCTTCGGGAATGCGGATAATGCTGCTACTTATCAGGAACTGTACCAAAGCTCCGTTAGCGATGATGCAAAAAATGTGAAGCCGTATTATGAACAGGCCCTTACCTACACCTGTACGCGCCGTCTTCGGGGGATCCAGCATCCGATCCTATTGATTTATGGTCAAAAGGACCGCACATTTCATCGGTATGCGAACATACTCCATGAAGAGCTGCCGCATAGCTCCCTCTATTTCATAAAGGATGCTAAGCATCAAATTCCGATTAAAAACCCTTCAAAGATGAATGACTTAATCCGGCTTTGGGTGGAAAGCCTGGAAGATAATCAGACACAGCGTCTACTATTGGACTTAGCGATTGCAAAGAAGTTGAATCCGGTCATGTATGGCCAGGATGTTCAGGTAAGTCAGCTGCCGCTTCATTAAACCAGCTGATAGAAGGAAGAGTCTGTTGAGGAAACTCAACAGGCTCTATTTTTATCACATGTTAAAAATGTTCCAAAACCACTTTTCCAACTGTGTTGCCTGCTTCAATCATAGCATGGGCTTTCCGCAAATTCGTAGCATCGATTGGCTCCAACCTTTCGGCCAAAGTGGTACGGATGGTACCATTATCGATTAGTCTAGCAACCTCATTCAGCAGCTTATGCTGTTCAATCATATCGGCTGTTTGGAACATGGAGCGAGTGAACATTAATTCCCATACAAACGTTACACTTTTATTTTTAAGCAAAGTCAAATTCAGTGGTTGGTCTGTCTCAACGATGGAGCAAATTTTGCCTTGCGGCGCAATCGATTCGGCCATGTTCTGCCAGTGCTGCTCTGTACTATTTAAACAAAAAATATAGTCGGCATTCTGTAATCCGATAGCTTGCAATTGAGGAATGAAAGAATGGTAGTGGTTGATGATATGATCTGCGCCCATTGTTTTCACCCAATTGATTGATGCGGGGCGGGAAGCCGTACCGATCACCGTCAGGCCGGCATACTTCGCCAGTTGTGTTGCAATGGATCCTACACCTCCAGCAGCACCTATAATCAAAATAACCTTACCTGCGTTCATGTCTTTATTGTGGGACACACCCAATCGGTCATAAAGTGCCTCCCAAGCTGTGATGGCTGTTAAAGGCAGCGCTGCGGATTGAGCGAAATCAAGCGTTGAAGGTTTCGTTCCGACGATACGTTCATCGACGAGATGAAACTCGCTATTTCCACCCGGGCGTGTAATGCTGCCTGCATAATAAACCTCATCGCCTGGTTGAAATAATGTGCATTCCGGTCCTGTTTGTTCCACTATTCCCGCGACGTCCCACCCTAAGATTCTTGGTGATGCCTCCGTCTTATCTTTTGGAGCCCTTACTTTGGTATCGACTGGGTTTACAGAAATAGCCTTAACTTTAACAAGTAGATCTTTACCTGTAGGAACCGGCTTTTCAATTTCCACATCAATCAAGCTTTCCGAATGCTCCACTTTTAAATACTTATATAGACCTACTGCTTTCATAGTCTCTCTTGCAATCATTTTCCCATCTCCTCATTTAAATAATTGTTTTTATGTTGTTAGTTTAATCGTTCCGTTTTAAAATAGTAAGTACGCACAATCGTGTTATGTAGTATCAATTTGTATACTATAAGGAGTTGAATGTGAATGCGGGATCGTAAAAGCGGGTACGGCAACCTTCATAATGATGAGGGCTGTCCAGTTGAATATACATTGGATGTTATTGGGGGCAAATGGAAAGGTGTCCTTTTATATCACCTCATTGGAGGGACCAAAAGATTTAATGAATTCAAAAGAATCTGTCCGTCCATTACTCAGAGAATGCTGACCCTACAACTAAGGGAGCTGGAAGAGGACGGCATAGTCCACCGCGAGGTGTATCATCAAGTGCCTCCAAAGGTCGAATATTCGTTGACTGACTTCGGGCAAACATTGGTCCCTATTATTTTACTTATGAAAGAATGGGGCAATGCTTACAAAAACAAGTCGGAATGTCGCCTCTAACGGCAAAGTTGTCGGAATTTTGCCGTCCGAAAGGTTGGTTTTTTCATATTAGGTAATATTATCTTTCTCTCGTAGATACCAAGCGTGTCGATTTTTGTGGTAGACTAATAGAGAGAAACCGAGAAGCTTTCGTAGCTTCAATCGGTTGAGGCAGGATGGTGCTGTAACGGAATGAGAATGACGAATATGCTGCATTTCACCGAGAACCACAGGTTTTGTGTGAACCGTGAGTTTTCTTTGAGCAGTCTGGATTATAAAATGTTAGCTATTATGTATCAGCCTATGATTGGCGGATTGGCTATTAGCCTCTATCAAGCACTCTATCTGCAGATGAGTGCAGAAAAAGTCGGATATTCGCCGCTGGAACAGCAGCGAAAGCTGTTTCTGCTGCTCGAGCTTGAGCAGGGGGAGCGAGGGCGCAAATATCTCATTGAGCAATCTTCGAAGCTTGAAGCCATAGGGCTCCTGCAGACCACTCGCAAGTTTCTGCCGGGCGAAGAAGACTATGTCTTCGTATACACCTTGTTCCCTCCACTTGGCCCCAATGAGTTTTTCCGGAATCAGCATTTGACGCTGCTGCTCCGCGATAAGGTCGGCAAGTTCATGCTCCTGTCCCTTCGGGAAGAGCTGCTCTCGTCAGAGCCGGAAGAATGTCGTGACGCGAGTGAAGAGAACCTGTCTGTTCCGTTCTATGATCTATTCCGTCTCAATACCCAGGTGGTTGATTATGAGCTGGAGCAAGCCCTGTATGAGGCCTCTGCCAGTAAACAGGGAGACGCTCGTATGGACGTGACAACCAAAGGCTTCCAGTATGCGGATATTATCATGAGGTTTCCGCGAGGAGCGAGCAATCGTGTTTTCGTTGAGGCTCTCAAACATAAACCGGATCAGATGGCTGCAATTAATATTGTGGCGAAGAAGTACAACCTATCGCTACAGGAAACATGCCGTTTGCTGGATGAGGATGGCGCATTCACCGAAGAGGGTGAGCTGCAAATGGATCTTATGCAGTATAATGCGAATCTGTTCTACAGACAGAGCAAGAAGCGGGATGAGGAACGAGAGCGCACGTTGTCTAGATCGGAAGAGAAGTCACAAGGTGAAGCGAATGACGATGCGCTAGACACATCTGGAGACAAGTCAGTTGAAATGGCTTATTACCTAGAAGTGCCGCAGCAGCTGCGCGGGGAATGTACAGATCATCAATACAATTACATTATGCGAAATGAGCCGTACACGGCAGTTCTGAAAATGTTCTTCACTCAGGGCTCCATTCCGGACGGTGTACTTAATATATTTGAGAAGATTGATTTGAATTATAGATTGAAAGAGGAAGTCATTAATGTCTTGATCCACTTCCTACATATCGACCGCCGCTCGTGGGCCAAGTCCTCGATTGAAGCAGTCGCATCGGATATGCTGGGCAAGCAAATTATCACTTACGAACAAGCGGTGGAATATGTGCGTGAGAAAATCAGCTACAAACAAAAGGCAGCATCCAAGGTGGAGGCCGCTAAAGCTAGCGGTGGTTCTGTAACTAGAGGCCGACAAGGCAAGACGCAGAAGCCTCACATTCCGATCGTTGTTCCAGATGCCGGCACAGCAGCGGCTTCAAGGCTGACGGATGAAGAGCTGGAAGCCGCGAGAAGGATGGCGCAGAAGCTGGACGAGCGCTTTAATCGGAAGAGCTGATGGTTATAGGTCTCACACTGCCTTTGATGTAAAGAAAACTAACCCAAGCGTAAAGAAAAGTAACGGAGAATGCTGTTTTAAACAACGTACAAGAGAATCATAAGGAGGTGCAGGAAGCATGGATTCCCTGTCTCACTTACTCAAATCAATGCCGCAGTCTGAATGGAGACGGAAGGCAGAAGCGAAAATTAAAGTTGTCATGGACGACGTCTTAGTTCACAAATTTCGCCAAAAGTACCCATTTGTTGATGACTATACCATAAAGATTAATATGAACAAGCTGTATCAATATGTGACAGAGTTCAAAAACTGTTCGAACTGTCCAGGTTTAGAAAATTGTCCGAATGATATGACGGGGCATTATACGATGTTAACAGCCGACTCCGTCAATGAAAAGCCGTTTGTTCATGAGGAAAAGGTAGCTTGCAAGAAGTTCAACGCGAAGCAGCTGCAGGATGCCATAAGCAGCCGAATCCGCACCTTTCACGTGGATCCGCGGATGATTTCGCGCAGCTACTCTTTTGGAGATATCCTTGAAACGGATCTGGATCGAGCGAAAGCCGTTATGCAAATTAACGACTATGTCAGCTTGACGATGGAAGAGGGGCTTCAGACTAGAGGACTCTACTTATCCGGATCGTTTGGGACGGGGAAGACGTTCCTGATGGGTTATATGCTGCATCAGCTGGCCAAAGTCGGTATGACAGGCGCAATCGTCTATATGCCGGATTTTGCTGAGGACTTGAAGGGGATGTTCCAGGAGCCCTACAAGCTGAAGGAAACGATTGATCTTCTGAAGGAAACGGATCTATTAGTTTTCGATGATATTGGCGCGGAGAATTTGAATCCGTGGCTGCGAGATCATGTCATTGGCGCTATCGTGAATCATCGTATGAATCGTAAACCGACCTTTTTCACATCCAATTATGCGCTCTCTGATTTGGAGAAGCATTTCAGCTTCACGAATAAAGATGGTGACGAGGAGTACAAGGGACAGCGGATTATGGACCGTATTCGTCCTTTTGTCGATGTGGTTGTGGTAACAGGTACGAACAAGCGTGGGAAATAATAAAAAGCTGTACAGATGAGTTCATCTGTGCAGCTTTTTTGATCAAATAAGAAAGTATAAGTTTTTTCAAATGAAAACTGCATGAAAAACCGCTTCACACGGAGTGCAAAGCGGTTCTCTTGCAGGCTTGGACATTCCTATTTCATAACTTGAATCACGGTTGCAATGGCTGCAATTAGAAACAAAAAGCCAAAGAAAGCGCCAAAGCCAATGCCTACATCCATGAAATCATTACGCGGTTCTTCGTACACGTGAAGCTCAGGGTGTTTAGGATCGCTCATGTGGTTACCCCCTACGTCCGACATTCGTATGTTTAAGTTTAGTATACCCAAATTCGTCGAAAGTTGTAAAGCTAATCAAAGTGACAATTGTGCAAACAATAACAGATAGTAGCGGAAAGTATTAAATAAGACTTGACTCTAACATTAGTGTCATGGTTTACAATGAAATCATCCTTACTTGATCAAGGAAAAGGAAAAAGGTGAAGGCCATGCGGATTAGTGAGTTATCCAAGCTTACCGGAGCCAGTATTCGTTCTTTGCGGTATTATGAGGCGAAGGGGCTAATCGCGACGCAGCGTGAAGAAAACGGATATCGGGTGTTCAACCAGATGGCTGTTGAGCGCGTGAAGACCATTCAGTTTTATTTGAGCTTAGGCTTTACGACCGAACAGATTGAAAGCTTTCTCAACTGTGTCATGAAAAATCAGGAGTCGATGTGCGATGATTTGCTGCCACTCTACACAGAGAAGCTCGAAGAAATCGAACAACAGATGCAAATGCTGCAGCTGCTGCAAGCTAATTTGAAGGATCGTATTGCTTATATTGAGCAGCAAAGACTTCAGGGGCTGCCTGTAGGTTTACCAGCTAAGTAGATCCAACTTCAACCTTTTTGCTAACTTATGGCTTGGTTGAAATGACCCACTGGTGTGGTATACTTTACATGTTGACGTTCATCGGTAGCTAGGTACTACTTGATGTTATAAATCAAATCCATTCTTAGAAGGAGGAACTATCATGTCAATCGTGAATGTTTCTGATAACAGCTTTAAAGCCGAAGTTGAAGGAGAAGGTACAGTACTTGTAGACTTCTGGGCACCTTGGTGCGGACCTTGTAAAATGATCGCTCCCGTTTTGGAAGAGCTTGATAAAGAAATTGAGTCCTTGAAAATCGCAAAAGTAAACGTGGATGACAATCCAGAGTCTGCTGCGCGCTTTGGTGTTATGAGTATCCCAACATTGATCGTTTTCAAAGACGGACAGCCTGTTGATAAAGTGGTTGGTTTCCAATCCAAAGAAGCACTGAAAAATGTGGTTTCTCGTCATCAATAATTTGTTACAAACTAGAAACAATTGTTCGTGAGAAAAAGCTCTTTTTCTGCTATGCTGAAAAGGAGCTTTTTTTTGTTTTCTGTAGGGGAGCGTTTATAATTGGCGGCTGCTTAGACGATTATGTTGTACGAAATACAACAATTGTTCGAGTGTATGGGCATTTATGGACGAATGTTGTATTTTGTACAACAAAAATGGCTCAATTCCTCTGTAACTCTCATATTTAGCTGAAAATGTTGTATGAAATGCAAGATTAGCAGCGGAATGGCTTGTTTTAAGGTGTAAATGTTGTACGTAGTACAACATTGGGGACCTAGGAACTTAGGAAGAGTTAGGAGCTTGGGAACTTGGGAACTTGGGGACTTGTAGCTTAAGAGCTTGGGAACTTGTAGCTTAAGAGCTTGGGAACTTGGAACTTAGGAGCTTGGGAACTTGGGAACTTGTAGCTTAGGAGTTTGGGAACTTAGGAACTTGGAGTTTAGGAATTGTGAACTTAGAACTTAGAACTAACTTAGAGGGCTTAGAAAGTACGAACTTAACGGGGAAATATGGGGTAAGTTTTTGTGCGAGAGGAGATTGGATGCATGACCGAGCATGAGCATGAGGACGCTGGAGTCCGCGAACAGAGTCTGGAAATAATTAAACACAAGCTGAGCTTATTACCGGATAAGCCAGGTTGCTATATCATGAAAAACCGCGAAGGTACGATCATTTATGTTGGAAAAGCGAAAGTACTGAAGAATCGTGTGCGCTCCTACTTCACGGGCAGCCACAGTGCGAAGACGCAAAAACTAGTCAGCGAAATCCGCGACTTTGAATATATAATTACCTCCTCGAACATGGAGGCTTTGATTCTTGAGTGTAATCTGATTAAGCAGCATCATCCTCGCTACAACGTACTCTTGAAGGATGATAAGACGTTCCCGTACATCAAGATTACACATGAAGAGCAGCCGCGCCTAGAAGTCACGCGGCGGGTGTTTAAAGATAAGGGCAAGTACTTCGGCCCTTATCCAAATGCCTTTGCGGCCCAGCAGACGAAGAAGCTGCTGGATCGGCTTTATCCACTGCGCAAGTGCAAGACGATGCCCGAGAAAGTATGCCTATACTATCATATCGGGCAGTGTCTGGCGCCTTGCGAATTCGACGTATCTGCCGAAACGAACGAGCGGATGGTGCAAGAGATCAGCCGTTTCCTGAACGGGGGACACGACGTTATTAAGGAAGAGCTGACGGCCAAAATGCTAGCCGCAGCAGAGGAACTGAACTTCGAGCGCGCCAAGGAACTGCGCGATCATATCATGAACATCGACGCCGTGATGGAGAAACAGAAGATCACGACGGCAGATGCACTAGACCGCGATGTCTTTGGTTACGCGGTCGACAAGGGCTGGATGGCTGTGCATATCCAGTACATGCGTCAAGGGAAGCTCATCGAGCGTCACGTCTCGCTGTTCCCATATTACGGTGATGAGTACAATGACTTCATCACCTACGTTACTCAGGTATACAGCGATAACCCCGCGCTGCCGAAGGAGATCTTCCTGCCGACGATGCCGGTACAGGTGGCAGTCGCTCCTACTACTGCTCCTACTGATGCTGAAGCTCCCGCTGAAGCCACAATTGACATTCCAGCTGAGGTCCCTGCCGAAGTTGTAGCTCAAGTAGAGGCCGAAGAGAAGGATGTCCGCGAAGCATTGGAATCCTGGCTCAAGGTCAAGGTGCATATTCCGCAACGAGGGTTGAAGAAGCAAATGGTCGATATGGCCAAAGACAACGCCCGCAATGCGTTGGATGAGAAATTCCGCTTGGTAGAGCGCGATGAGCGCCGCACGACCAAGGCGGTCGAGAATCTTGGAGAGTGGCTCGGCACGGGAACGATTCGCCGCATCGAAGCATTCGATAACTCGAACATACAAGGGACGAACCCGGTTTCGGCAATGGTCGTCTTCGTGGACGGCAGGCCCGATCGTAAAGAGTACCGCAAGTACAAAGTCAAAACGGTCGTTGGCCCGGATGACTACGAAACGATGCGAGAGGTCATTCGCCGGCGGTATGAGCGTGTGCTTAAGGACAATCTAACAATGCCTGATCTGATCGTCGTAGACGGAGGGAAAGGGCAGATCTCAGCGGCAGTCGACGTGCTGGAGAATGAATTAGGTCTGTTCATTCCGATCTGTGGACTCGTGAAGGACGCGAAGCACAAAACAGCGCAGCTCATGATCGGAGATCCCGCAGAAGTTGTGCCATTGCCGCGTGATAGCCAGGAGTTTTACTTGCTGCAGCGGATTCAAGACGAGGTTCACCGCTTCGCGATTACGTTCCACCGCGAAACAAGGGCGAAGTCGATGGTTGTCTCACAGCTCGACGCGATTCCCGGCATCGGGGAGAAGCGCCGGAAGGCATTGCTTAAGCACTTTGGCTCCGTGCGCAAAATAAAAGAGGCTGAAGTTCAAGACTTCAAGCCTCTGGGTATAGGTGAGAAATTAGCTAACGAAATTCTCAAAGCGCTTCAAGGCGAGGCGGCGGCTCCCCAGGAATAAGGGGACCCCGCCTTTTTGCATGCAGCCAGGCTAGCAGCAAGCCGATCAAACCAGGCAGCAGGATGTAGAAAATACCAGCAAGCACATCGCTTACATGTCCGAGGTAGAAGAGGGACATCCCCATGAGGATGCTATCCATGCAGGCATGGGCGAAAACGGCGGTAATGAAACCATATTTTAGGAAGACATAACCTAGAATAATGCCTATGATGGTGACCTCGATTAGCCGAGTATAGACTGGATAAATAGGATACTGGGTATGACTTGCCGCCCAAATCACGCTGGGAATGACAATCGCAATAAAGTTGGAGCGAAACAGCTTTTTGAATAGAATGATGCCGAGCAGCCTGTAGGTCGCCTCTTCAGATATGGCAGCAACCCAGGCCATAAGCGGGAAGAATCGAGGTTCTACCATATTAAGAACAGAATCGGACGGATCGTTCACAGCCCAAACATCAAAATTCACTTCACCTGTGTAAAAGAGCACCTGCTGAATGCCCAGGATGAAGAAAGCCAGCAAATAGCCGCGCCCCATGCCGCTATAAACCTCAGCTCCAAACGATGATTCCTTCCAAGCCGGCCATTTCCGCTCTCCGATTGAATTCCACAATCCATTACCTGCTACAAGAGCTAGGTAGAGAGAGATGCCGAGCAGGACAGTCACTACATTCATGAAAATAATAGCAGCCCATGTTGCGAATTGATCGTTCAGAGCTCCACTCATAGATCTAAAAGCAGGGTACATATTAAAGTTGTTGGTGATATAAATGGCTAAAAAAATGGCTGTTAATAGCAGGCCTCTACTGAATTTCATATGTTTTCTATAGATGATGGCAAATACAATCGCGGCAATGGTCATGATGAGTGTGAAGCCCATGGAAATCCAAGTCATGATAGATGCGGAGCGATCCTGCTGATCGATCCAGACTTGATGTGACGCAGGTAAGCTGAACAACACGTTAAAACCGGTCAGATTTTTGTCATCGAAATCAACTCGAACCTGTAACTTTGCTTCACCGAGCGGTTTTGTTTGCTTTTCATAAAATAAGGTTGTTCCATGGTTTGGGTCGTCTTCGGCAGTCCGTTTATCTATGAGTGCAAAGTCTTCCGGTTCAAATCCTTGCTGCCGAATCTCCTGCTTGGCCAAAATGTCTGCTTTCTGCTTACTGATGATTGCTTGATCGGAGGTTTTTTGCGTTTCACGCCATCCAATAACGGAAGCATTCATGTAATTAATCTCAACTTCAAATTGACGGTTGGTCTTGGTGTCTTCTACGCTTACTTGATAATAATCAATGGGGTAACGCTCCCCATAGTCCTTCAAATAGGTTTCTAACAAATGCTCCTTTTGCAAATAACCGCTTCGGTCCTTCTTGGACTGATAAACAACGTAGGTTTGCGGGTTATGCAAATTGTAGCGCTCACTTACAAATTGAGCTGCATGATCCGCAGCCTGCTGCTTCGTGATAGAAGGGTTGTCTGCTGCCGTCGGCTCTTCGGCCTGAAGGCCGTATAATGCGGATATTCCCAAGTAAAGAGCAACTCCAATGCATGCAAGGAAGAGGAGAAAACGATTTAATTTTGGCCTAATCATAGTGAGTTCCCTTCTACATTTCCGATTCTGAAATCACATCTTTCACGTTATCATAGTTTAAAAAGAAAGCCAATTTAGTGGTAAAGAATTAAAAACAATTATATAATACCTATCAATTGGATACGTTCGGAATTTCTAAATAATAACGGGGGAACCCTACCGTTAACGTATTGGAAATCCTTATGTCGTTTTTGCAAACACAGGAGGCATTATGATTAAAAAAATGAATATTTGGCGATTAACGCCTCCACAAATTCTCGTTCTCGGATTTGCTGCGATTATTTTCTTAGGAGCAGGGCTTTTGACGCTTCCCTTTGCTTCGGCAACGGGACATTCGATTGCTTTCATTGATGCGTTGTTTACAGCGACTTCGGCAACATGTGTGACAGGTTTGGTCGTCGTGGATACAGGGAGTGCCTACACGATGTTTGGGCAAATCGTCATTGTGAGCTTGATTCAAATCGGCG
This sequence comes from Paenibacillus sp. Soil724D2, assembly GCF_001427935.1. Classification (NCBI taxonomy): domain Bacteria; kingdom Bacillati; phylum Bacillota; class Bacilli; order Caryophanales; family Paenibacillaceae; genus Paenibacillus; species Paenibacillus sp. Soil724D2. The sequence continues at coordinate 83,768 of NZ_LMRY01000023.1, read as the reverse complement.
GATTGGGTTTCATGACAATGTCGACTCTAATCGCTTTTGCCTTCCGTAAAAAAATCACGTTAAAAGAACGGCTAGTTCTGCAAGAGGCTTTTAACCAAGGCAGTATGGAAGGTATTGTTCGACTCATCCGTAAAGTAATTATTTATTCGTTATCGATTGAAGCGATTGCAGCCGTGATTTTTACGATTCGTTGGACGTTTGACTTGGGATTTACAAAAGCCCTTTACTTCGGTATTTGGCACGCCATCTCCATGTTTAATAACGCTGGTTTTGATTTATTTGGGACGGTCGATGCGCCATTCGTATCCCTAACCGGCTATGTGAATGATTTCGTAGTAAACTTTGTTGCTATGGCGCTTATCGTGCTTGGGGGGATTGGTTTCATTGTTATGTCTGATTTGATGGACTATAAGACTAAGAAGAAGCTTTCCCTGCATTCCAAAGTGGTACTTAGCATGACAGGTTTTCTTATTGTGTTTGGAGCTATTATCATCTTTATATTCGAATATACCAATATCAGAACCATGGGTTCGCTGGATTTAGGCGGGAAAATATTAGCCTCCTTCTTCCAATCGGTTGCCCCTCGTACGGCTGGGCCGAATACGGTTGATATTGGGGCACTTCGCCAAGCTTCTCAATTTTTCATTGTCATTCTTATGTTTATTGGAGCTTCTCCCGGTTCAACAGGCGGGGGCATTAAAACAACGACATTTACGATTCTAATTAGTGCTATAGTGACGATGATCCGTGGGAAAGAGGATATTGTTATTTTCCGATATCGTTTGGCTAAGGATCGTATTCTCAAGGCTATTACCTTAACAATGATGGCTTTATTTTTAGTTATCATTGTCACGATGCTCTTATCGACGACAGAGGATGCACAGTTATTGAAAATTTTGTTTGAAGTGACATCCGCCTTCGGGACCGTAGGTTTGACTATGGGTTTGACGCCTGAATTAACAACATTTGGGAAGATCCTCATAAGTTTGACGATGTTTGCTGGGCGACTAGGACCCATCACACTAGCCTATGCTTTACAGCCAAAGCAAGAGAAAGAACTATTTAGATACCCAGAGGGTAAAATCACGATTGGATAAGGGGAACTAGAAACATGAAAAAAAATCAATATGTCGTAATCGGGCTGGGTCGTTTTGGAGCCAGTATTTCCAAAGAACTCATAAAGCTTGGTTATGAAGTGTTGGGTATTGATAAAGATGAAGAAGTCGTTGATGAGCTGAGTTCTGTGCTTACCCATACGGTAGTTGCGGATGCGACGGATGAAGAGGTATTGAAATCATTAGGCGTACGAAATTTCGACTGCGCTGTTGTAGCCATTGGGGATGATATTCAATCGAGTATCCTAGCGGCCATTGTTCTTAAGGATTTGGGGATCAAAAAGGTTGTCGCTAAGGCATTGTCCGAATTGCATGGCAAAGTACTGAATAAGCTAGGTGTTGACCGCGTCATTTATCCGGAGCGAGATATGGGAATTCGAGTTGCCCATCAACTGGTGTCCCCTAACCTTCTGGACTATATTGAGATTTCCAAAGAGTATACGATCGTGGAATTGTCTGTCCCTAAGAATCTATGTGGCTTTGCTCTTAGAGAGCTGGACCCTCGTGCTAAGTATGGCTGCAGCATTGTGGCTATCAATAAACAAAATGGGATTATCATTGCACCTACAGCGGGTGATGTCGTGAATGAGAATGATGTGATGGTCATCATCGGAACCAACAATCAAATTGATAAATTTGAAAGTGAAGTCATCGGATAATGGAAAATACAACCTCGATCCTAATTGAACATGTTATTATTTTGCTTGTGCTTATTTTTGGATTGGGCATGATATCTGGGAAAGTGGCACAATGGTTGAAGCTTCCTGACGTTGCTCTGTTCCTTATTGCAGGTATGCTGGTGGGACAAGCCTTTCATTGGATTACAGAATCCAGCACATCTTTTACGAATCAATTCATCCTTGTCGTTGGCTCTACCTTAATCCTCTTCGATGGAGGGCGCAATATCAGACTCTCTGGTCTTCGCAAGGTATGGCTTACTGTAAGTTTACTCAGTGTTCCTGGCGTTCTTATCACATGCGGCGCAGTAGCGGTAGTCGCGCATTTGCTGCTGGATTTGCCTTGGCTTTATGCCTTATTGCTGGGAGCTATTATTGCTTCAACGGATCCTGCAACCCTGATCCCAGTGTTTAAACAAGTCAAAATCCGTCCGAAAGTGCGTGAAACGGTTGAAAGTGAATCTGCTTTTAATGACGCGACGGCTTCGATTCTAACTTTTTCTTTATTAGCGATTATTCTGGGTACACAAGAGGTTTCTGTTGCTTCGGGTGTCATTGATTTTGTGAAGACAGCACTGGGGGGGCTTCTAGTTGGTGCGGTCATTGGGTATGTGATGACTTTCCTGACGGCACATTTGAAGCTTGGTCACCTAAGAGACTATGCAACAATAGCGATGGTTGTGACTTCACTTGGTGCTTATATCGCGGGAGAAGCAATTGGTGTAAGCGGTTTTATGGCGACCTTTACAGCGGGATTGATCTGGGGGAATGCAGGTACTTTTAAGCTGGAAATGAATGATAAACAGCTTGAAATGGAGCATTTTTCAGAAAATATTACGGTCATCATGCGCATGCTCATTTTCATCTTACTAGGCAGTCAAGTGAACTTCCCATTAATCTTTGAGCATTTCTGGACAAGCCTAGGCGTTATCTTTGTATTTATGTTTATCGCGCGGCCGCTTACAGTTCTGATCTGTACATGGCCGGATCGTAAAGCAAAGTGGAAACGAAATGAAATTCTGTTCATGTTCTGGGTTCGAGAGACAGGTGTTATACCCGCGGCGTTATCCGGAATGGTAGCTGGGATGGGCGTTCAGCACAGTGATCTTATTGCCAGTGTTACGTTCATGGCCGTGCTTATAACCATTTTGTTTCAGGCAAGCACAACTGCTTATGTGGCGCGTAAACTGGGTCTTGAAATAAAGCCCGACGATCCCGACAACCATGATTAATATAAATTTCTTTGATCGCCATTCGACTATTCAATTAATAAATTTGCGAGTACATATACAACAAGAGAATTTCTAACTGAAGGTGGACTCCCCATGTATAAGGTATTAATAATTGAAGACGATGCCATGATCGGCGATATGGTCACTATGTATTTAAGTGAAGAAGGATTTCATGTCATAAGAAAAGCAAATGGGGCAGAAGGCATTGCAGCAGTCTCTCAGTTTAATCCGGATGTAATTTTGCTTGATCTGATGCTGCCTGATATGGATGGTCTTACCTTATGCAGACAAGTTCGGGAAACCTCCAAAATACCTATTATGATCGTCTCGATGAAAAATAAAGTCGTTGAACGCGTTAACGCACTCGGGGCAGGTGCGGACGACTATATGTGTAAACCGTTCAGTATGCATGAAATGAGTGCGAGAGTTCACGCTCTTATTCGGCGCTCCAACTTGTATTTGAAATCGAGTATGAACACTCGTCAAGTAACGGGAGCAGCTGGGGGATCAACAACTGCGGTACTAGAGGCAGTCTTGGATATCGATAAGAAAATTACACTCAATCCGAATACGCGTTCTATGCGTGTTCATGGTACTCTCGTAGAGACGACTTACTCGGAATTCGAAATTATGAAATGCTTTGTGAATCATCCTGGTCGCGTATATAGCCGAGAAGATTTACTGCAAACGGTTCGCGGATTCGACAGTTTGGTGACGGACCGGGCCATTGATGTGCATATTGCTAACCTTCGTAAAAAGATTGAGGACAATCCCAAAGAACCTAAGTGGATTCGGACGGTTTGGGGTGTAGGTTACAAGTTTGTTTATTAGAAAGGTTAAAATAAAGATGAAAAGGCGATAAATAGGGTGAATCCCCATTTACCGCTTTTTTTCATTAACCAATGCAGGTTTTATTTCTGCTTGGCGAAGTAATTGATTGCCTGATTTATAAATTTCATAGACGTCATATTATCCGCTGTATGGTCCGAGTAAATGAGTGAAGTCGTTCGCTTGGTCTGTTCTAATTCGACAAGATTGCGCAAAATCAATTCATTATTACGTATTAAATCTTCTCGTAAATAGGATCTTGGAAGCAATGTTGCCGTTTTGCAGGTTGAAACGAGTCGGATGATGGCTTCGAAGGAGTCTATCTCCATTTGTACGTTGGGCAATATGGTATAACGGTTGAATAGCTCATCCATCAAAATGCGATACCAAGTGCCTTTGGAGAAGAGAATCATCGGCAATTCATTTAAGTCGTTCATTGTGATGGTGGTGTGATCGATAAGAGAATGCCCTAGAGGAAGTACCAGACATAAGTGATCATCGAATAAAGGCTCGCAATGGAGGCTGGAAGCATTAATTTGGGAAGCGACGATACCGATATCCACTTTGTTTTCTTTCGCCATGGTAACAATCTCGTGCGTCTTACCCGTAAGCAGCTTAATTTCTGTCAGTGGGTAATCCTGCAAGTAGTCCGTGATGAGATCCGGTAGCGTTGTTTGCAGCGTTGTCAGGCTTGCTCCTATGGTAATCGAGGTGTGGCTGCCCGCCGCTTTATAGGTTTGGATCGCTTGCTTGAACTTGCGCTCCAGATGACGCAGTTCTAAGGCATGGTCATAGCAAATTTGACCGACTTTGGTCAGCTCCAGCCTTTTACCTTTACGGTTAAAAAGTTCTACGCCCAGCTCTTCCTCGAGCTTCATTATTTTGCGAGAGAGAGCCGGTTGTGAGATGTTTAATAACTGAGATGCTTTATTGAGGCTTACTTGTTCGACAACAACAGCAAAAACATCCAAGAGTTCCATGTTTCTATCGTCTCCTTCAGCGCAATGCATATGTGTATTAGTTATAAGTGCATATAAAAAAACGGCACTTCCATTATAAGCATGAAAGAGGTACGATGTACATGTCACTTTTTATTCACATTTCTTGGACGAAGGTGTATAATCATTCACTGATTTGGCAAAATAGGCTTGGATGATTATGGGTTGACGCTCGTTTGCGGCGAGAGTACAATGGTATGTGGCTTGTCTTGTCTGATAATGTCGGATAAATGATGAATGAATTTTTATGAGGGGGGAATTGGTTCAATTATGGGTAATTCGTATTACTTTCGAAAGATCCACTCTTTGCTTGGCGTAATTCCTGTGGGCTTCTTTCTTATTGAGCATTTGCTCACGAACTATGAAGCAACAAAGGGACCAGGCGCGTTCGTGGATCAAATTAACTGGTTAAATGGCTTGCCATTGGTGCTGTTTCTAGAAATCTTCGGAATCTGGATACCGCTTCTTTATCATGCGGTATATGGTCTGTATGTAGCGTATCAAGCGCGTAACAACGTTTCGCAGTATGGTTATTTCCGTAATCAAATGTTCATGCTTCAACGTGTTACTGGTGTCATCACATTCTTGTTCGTTGCTTGGCATTTCTTCGAGACCCGCTTGCAAGTTGCATTCGGTAACGTAGCGCATGAAGAGCTTGGCAGGACGATGCATGATATCGCGACGAATCCGGTTATGTTTACGATCTATGTCATCGGTACGCTATCCGCAGCATTCCATTTCTGTAACGGCATGTGGTCGTTCTTGGTTAGCTGGGGAATTACAATTGGACCGCGCGCGCAGCGCTTTTCATCCATCATCTGGATGGCTTTGTTCGTTGTCATGGCCGTGATGTTTATTATGTCATTGACTGCATTTACAGATACGCAATTTCAGCTTCCGGTAGAAGCGCATACGGGGCATTAAGGGAGGGTGAACAGAAGTGGCTAATTCAAAAATTATCGTCGTCGGCGGAGGCCTTGCGGGACTCATGGCGACAATTAAGGCAGCAGAGGCCGGGGTACATGTGCAATTGTTCTCCTTGGTTCCTGTTAAACGTTCCCACTCCGTATGTGCGCAAGGCGGCATTAACGGTGCGGTGAATACGAAGGGTGAAGGTGACTCCACGTGGGAGCACTTTGATGATACAGTTTACGGTGGAGATTTCTTAGCAAATCAACCACCTGTTAAAGCTTTGTGCGATGCGGCTCCAGGCATTATTCACTTAATGGACCGTATGGGCGTTATGTTCAACCGTACACCAGAGGGTCTTCTGGACTTCCGTCGTTTCGGCGGTACCAAATATCATCGTACGGCATTCGCAGGCGCTACTACAGGGCAGCAGCTTTTGTACGCACTCGATGAGCAAGTACGCCGCTGGGAAACAGCTGGTCTTGTAACGAAATTCGAGCATTGGGAGTTCCTTGGTTCCGTTCTCGATGATGATGGCGTTTGCCGTGGTATTGCAGCACAAGATTTGCGGAGCATGGAAATTCAAACATTCCCATCCGACGCGGTCATCTTGGCTACAGGCGGTCCTGGTATCATTTTCGGCAAAACAACGAACTCAGTTATAAACACAGGTACGGCAGCAAGTGCTGTATATCAACAAGGTGTTAAATATGCGAATGGTGAAATGATCCAAATTCACCCGACGGCGATTCCCGGAGATGACAAGCTTCGCTTGATGTCTGAATCTGCGCGTGGTGAAGGCGGACGTATTTGGACATACAAAGACGGGAAGCCTTGGTACTTCCTAGAAGAGAAATATCCGGCGTACGGTAACTTGGTGCCGCGTGATATTGCAACTCGCGAGATTTTCTCGGTGTGCGTAGACCAGAAGCTTGGTATTAACGGCGAGAACATGGTTTACCTCGATCTTTCTCATAAAGATCCGAAGGAGCTTGATATTAAGCTTGGCGGAATTATGGAAATCTACGAGAAATTCATGGGCGACGATCCGCGTAAAATTCCGATGAAAATTTTCCCTGCGGTTCACTATTCCATGGGCGGAATCTGGGTTGATTACAACATGATGACGAACATTCCCGGCTTATTCGCTGCTGGTGAGTGTGAGTATCAACATCACGGTGCGAACCGTCTCGGAGCAAATTCACTCGTTTCGGCCATCTATGACGGAATGGTTTCCGGTCCTAAAGCGGTTGAGTATATCCGCGGCTTAGAGAAGCACGCTGACGATACGTCCTCGATCGTATACGATCGCGAGAAGAAACGTCATACAGACCGTTATGAGAACTTGCTCAAAATGAACAATGGTACGGAGAATGCCTATGTTCTGCATAAAGAGCTTGGCGACATGATGAATGCTAACATGACGGTTGTTCGTTACAATGATCGTCTCGAAGATACGATTGGCAAGATCAAGGATTTGAAAGAAAGATACAACAACATCAACATCACAGATACAGCTCGTTGGAACAATCAAGGGGTTGCCTTCACACGTCAGCTCTGGAACATGTTCGAGTTGGCTGAAGCGATGACACTTGGCGCCTTGCTGCGTAACGAGAGCCGTGGCGCGCATTACAAGCCAGAATTCACTGAGCGTGATGATGAAAACTTCATGAAAACAACAATTGCCGATTGGACGCCAGATGGTCCGAAAATCAGCTATGAAGATATCGATGTATCTTTGATTGCACCGCGGAAACGTGACTACTCCACGGAGAAGAAAAAGGGAGGACATTAATCATGGCTGAGACACTAAGCGCACAAAAGACAGTGAAGTTTATCGTGACTCGTCAAGAGAGTCCAGATTCCAAACCTTATACCGAAGAGTTTGAAATTCCTTATCGCTCCAATATGAATGTCATCAGCGGTTTGATGGAAGTACAGCGTAATCCGAAGAATGCGAAGGGTGACAAGACGACGCCTGTATGCTGGGAGTCCAACTGTCTCGAGGAAGTTTGCGGAGCTTGTTCCATGGTTATCAACGGTAAGCCGCGTCAAGCTTGTTCGGCTCTTGTTGATAAGCTGGAGCAGCCGATTCGCGTAGCTCCAATGAGCACGTTCCCTGTTATGCGTGACCTTGTTATCGACCGTGGACGCATGTTTACGGCTTTGAAGAAAGTCAAAGCATGGGTTCCTATTGACGGTACGTATGATCTTGGACCAGGACCTCGTATGGCGGAGTCGAAGCGTCAATGGGCATACGAGCTTTCCAAATGTATGACATGCGGCGTTTGTCTTGAGGCTTGTCCGAACGTGAACGACAAGAACTCCTTTATCGGACCATCCGCGCTTTCACAAGTTCGTCTGTTCAATGCTCATCCAACGGGTGAAATGAACAAAGACGAGCGTCTGGATACGTTGATGACAGATGGCGGTATCGAAGGCTGCGGTAACTCGCAGAACTGCGTACGCTCCTGTCCGAAAGGCATTCCACTGACGACTTCGATCGCAGCACTGAATGCAGATACAACGAAACATATGTTCAAAAAATGGTTAGGCGTGTAAACTCCGCTTAATAAGGATAAAGCCCGATACCCTGATCTTCAGGGTGTCGGGCTTTTTTTACGCCGGAAGAATTCAGCTAGACCTCTGTGTAACCACGGATTTCATTCGTCAAATTTTGTTTTACACTGATGTGTCTTATATAGGAATCCATCGTCATATTTCTACCAATCGCGCCTCTCCCTACTTTGTTGCATAATGGACACTATCGATTGATTCACAACTGGTATTCACAACTCTAAAATGTGATTTTAGAGTCATTCAGCTTTCGTGAGGGAGTTGGGCTATAGTGATTACCAATGTTGTATTTTCTACAACAATTCACACGCCAAAAGGCTATTTTGCAACTTGAAGTAGCATTTCGTACAACATTTTGAGCACAGTTGTTGTGAAATCGTCTATATTGGGCCAAATTGTTGTACAATATTCAACATCGAGAGGTGAAAGGCTGGATCTAGGCAGTAATTGTTGCACTTTTTACAACAGTATTCTACCGCGAATGAATGAATCGACGGTCTCTAATGTACAACAATTCAGCCATAAACAGACCGTTTTGCAACAAAAGGCTCAAAATGTTGTACAAAGAGGGAGAATTGGGTATTTTCGATAAAACCCCGCACACAGAAAAAGCCCATCAGGAGGATCTCCCTGATGGGCTTTGTAGGGGTATGAGGCTAGTCAGCGGGCAGGCTATCAGCTTGGGTGGCTGCTTGATTATTTATAGGGGAAATCAGGAGAGGATGCTCGGATAGGGGATGTCCTTCTTGAATATCAGAAACAGAAGGTTCCGCTAATGCAACAGGTTTAGGTTGAATAGGCTGATTATCTAACATCGTGATGTGGAAATGAATCGAGTACATCGTATACACCTCCGTTATTCGCAATATATGTTATATATTATTACACAAATAGCTATTTTGACAACCCATTATTTATTTGTGTTATATATATTGACATACAAGTCGGATGTAAGTATGATTAAGACAAATGTAAGACATCGAAGTACCAACCTTATAGCAAACTTGTTTTCTAGGGTTCCGCGACAGAATGAAGGCTGTTGGTCAGGTCCAAGAGAAGACACACGGTGAGCTTCATCGTGCACACGGAGGGATAAAAGCCCGGGAGGATATCAGAATATGATATCGTTCCGGGTTTTTCTTTTTACCAGTACAAATGGAGAGGGAGATCGGAATGAGACAAAGAGTAATATTTCTGATGATGGCGTTGCTGTTGGTTTTTACAGTAGTTAGCGGATGTACGAGCAAAGGGGCGACAAGCACGACAACAGGAAAAAGCGGAGAACCGATTAAATTGGCACTCAGTCCATGGCCGGGTTGGTTTGTATGGTATTTAGTGAAGGAAAAGGGTTTCTTTGAGAAAAATGGGGTTAACGTTGATCTCGTTTGGTTCCCGGTATACAGTGATTCCTTATCGGCATTGGCTTCTGGTAAAGTCGATGCGAACAGCCAAACTTTAAGCGATACGCTTGCTCCAGCAAGTAAAGGGATTAAACTCAAGGCTGTGCTGGTGAACGATAACTCCAATGGCGGAGACGGTGTTGTTGTGAAGCCGAGCATTCATTCATTGAAGGATTTGAAGGGTAAGAAAGTAGCGACTGAGCTGGGAACGGTTGATCACCTTCTGATGCTTACCGCACTTGAAAAGGCGGGGCTTGCCGAGAAAGATGTTGCTTACACGAATATGACGGTTAACGATGCAGGACCTGCTTTCATTTCAGGCAATTTGGATGCCGCGGTGCTATGGGAGCCGTTCCTAAGCAAGGCGATTCAGGAGGGCAAAGGCAAGCTATTATTTTCCTCCAAGGATACACCGGGACTTATCCCTGATCTGCTAGTTTTCAAAGAAGAAATAACGAAGAATCGTCCGGAAGATGTGAAAAAAATCATCAACGCTTGGTTTGATGCTTTGGATTACTGGAAGGCCAATCCTGAAGAGTCTTTGAAAATTATGGCCAAAGCGGCAGAGACGCCGGTTGATGAATATAAAGCTGGTGTGGATAGCGTTAAGATTTTCCAACTTGAAGATAATGTAAAAGCCTTTCAAAAAGGTGATAACTTAGAATCCCTGCAATTCACTTCGCAGAAGACAGCTGAGTTCTTGAAGGGATTAGACATGCTAACTTCCATTCCGAAGGCGGAAAGCTTCTTAGATGGACACTTTGTAGAAGAAGTGCTGAAGGAACGCAAGAAATAACAACTGGAGAGCGAGGGCTCTAAATGGACACCATGGTGAAAAAAAGACGCAAATCAACCTTGTTTGCCATACGGGGCGATATTAGCCGTAGAACATATACATCCGGTGTCGTGCTTGTTGTTGTGATAGCTATGCTCTTCTGGAGTGTGCTCAGCTATGGTGACTTTGTAAATCGCACGTTCCTACCTACACCGGATCAAGTACTCCGTCAGTTTGCAATTCAGCTACAGAGCTCTGTTTTCTGGAACCATGTTGGTATTAGTATTTTTCGAGTAGGGGCAGGCTTTCTGCTTGCTTGTTTACTGGGTATTCCGCTTGGCATTTTGGCTGGTACGTTTCGCTTCGCTGAAGCGCTGCTCGTTCCTCCGACAGAGTTTATCCGGTATATGCCTGCGACGGCTTTCATCCCGCTCATTATGGTTTGGGCAGGGATCGGTGAATGGGCAAAGGTTATCGTCATTTTCATCGGCTGCTTCTTCCAACTCATGCTGATGGTGGCCGATAATACACGTTCGGTATCCAATGATTTGCTTCAAACTTCCTATACCCTTGGTGCGAACCGTTGGCAAGTCATCGAGAGGGTGCTTATTCCTGCTCTACTGCCGGATTTAATGAACACGATGCGATTAATCATCGGTTGGGCTTGGACATATCTCGTTGTAGCTGAGTTGGTTGCGGCTAGCAGCGGACTAGGGTTCTCTATTATGAAAGCGCAGCGGTTCCTTAATACGGATCTGATTTTCGTAGGGATTATCGCCATTGGCTTGCTTGGATTACTAACGGATCGCACATTTGCTTATTGTCACCGCAGATTTTTCCCGTGGTTGGAAGGAGGGCGTTAAATCATGCATGCATTGAATAATATGGCGCCCTCTGATGATAGAGCTATGGCTGTGAGTAAAATTACGGCGACGGATGTAACGAAGGTATATAGCACGAAGAAATCCCAGTTTGTTGCTTTGGACAGAGTTTCGTTCCACATAGATGCACATGAGTTTGTTAGCTTTGTTGGTCCTTCAGGTTGCGGTAAGTCCTCGCTATTGAGGATCCTTGCGGGGTTAGAATCGATGACGACGGGATCGCTGAGCATCTCTGGACATGAGATTGATGGTCCTGGTGCTGACCGTGGGATGGTATTCCAGTCGTACACCTTATTCCCATGGCTTTCTGTAAGGGAGAATATCGAGTTCGGGCTGACACTAAAAGGCGTACCATTATTCGAAAAGAGGGCCATTTCCGACCACTTCATGGAACTTGTCGGGCTGCAGAAGTTCGCCAGATCGCTGCCGAAGGAGCTTTCGGGCGGCATGAAGCAGCGGGTCGCCATCGCTCGGGCCCTCGCGAACAATCCGGAAGTCCTGCTGATGGATGAGCCATTCGGTGCGCTCGATCCGCAGACGAAGAACTCGATGCAGGAGCTGTTATTACGTATTTGGGAAAAGGAAAAAACCACCGTCGTTTTCATTACCCACGACATCGAGGAGGCTATCTTCTTATCACAACGCGTGTATGTGATGCAGGCGCATCCAGGAAGGATTCGCCAAGAAATCGTGATTCCGCAAGGACTTCGTGAGACCTTGGAGTGTAAAGATACGGAGTCGTTTATTAAGCTGAAGAAGCAAATTATTTCGCTTATCGGGGATCATGAGGAGTAAGGAATTGAAAGAGACTTGGCCATTATTGGCCGAGTTTTTTTGCGTTTGGGGTGGGGAGTGTGGTTTACCTTGAGACGGCAGATGGCAGCTGGCAGAGCCTCGGAGAATTCCCAACCCCGCCACCCTACTTAGATGTAAAAAGATCAGCTAATTGTGCTCAAATCACCATTTAGATGGAATAGCTGCATTTCCTACATCTAAAACCCCCCGGGGAATGAGGGATTTAGATCTTATGGAGGAAATTAGCTGCACTTTTTGCAGGTAATCCATCCTGAGTACGAGCAACCTGAGATATAGATGTAGAAATTGCAGTTAATTGGGAATCCTGGAGCAGCAAGAGCAGACCACAGATTACAGACTACAGGCCACAGACGGATCTACGCACAAAAAACAAGCTAGACGCTACAGTTTGACCAGGATAAGACCGGCAAAGAGAAGGAATAGGGCAATGGTTTGAAAGAGGGTAAGACGTTCTTTGTAAACCAGTACAGAGCCGATAACGACGACAAGTCCATAGGTAGAGAAAATGGGAGCAACGATGGAACCTGGCCCCATTTGCAGCGCGACGGAGTAAAGCTGAAGGCCACCGTAAGAGAAGCAGCCCGAAAGCAGCCCCCAAAGAAATCCTGTGCGACTTGGTAACGCATCATAGGTAGCTATGAGTCCTTGTTGGACAGGCTTTTGCTGCTTCTTGGTGTGGTTAGCTGCGGCTATGGCGAACTAGATTGCAGAGAGCAGATAACTGATGAGCAGAATAGGCGTATTCGCTAAAGCTAGCTCGGCAGTGACTTTCAAACCGCCATTGCGGAAGAAGAACAGAAGTCCGCCCAGCGCAACGAGTGCGAACCATTTCTTCTCTTTGATTGTGAGAGGCTCTTTGAGCTTTATCGATACAAGTACCGCTGAAGCAATGAGCAGGACGATGCCGCCAGCCTCCGCGCTATTTATGTGTTCACCGTAGATGGTGACGGACATGAGAATGACTAGCAAAATATTTAAGTTCATTAGCGGCGCTGTCAAGCTTGCCGGACCATTCTCGAGAGCCTTCATGAACACAACATTGCCCCAACCTGACCCAACGCCAATGATGATGCCAGCTAACCAAACACGCCAATCGTCTAAGAAGAGGGAGCCTTCCCATAAGCTGTTCACAGCGAAGCCAAGTGTTCCTGTGAGATAGAGTCCGAGTAATAGGTGCGGTGTAGAGCCTTGGCGCATTTGACTCACTTTCATAAAAAAGCCGGTTAGACCAAATAGTACGGCACTGCCGACTGCTGCAATAAACCACATGATGTGTGAGATTATCGAAATTTGACGAGCGATTTGCTTATCGATAAAATGAGTTAAAGCATTTCAAGAATGAGGGATTTCCTATGAAGAAAAGTAAACAGCCCACCATTGTCGATGTTGCTTCCGAAGCGGGCGTTTCCATTGCGACGGTTTCCAATGTTTTGAATCGGAGAAAGGTGCCAATGTCGCCGGAGACGATACGGAAAGTGGAGGAAGCCGTTGTACAACTGGGTTATCGCCGCAATGTGATGGCAACGAACCTTAGCCGGCGCCGATCCTATGAGTTAGGCCTTATCATACCGCATTTCGGCGGCTATTATGGCCGATTTGCAGAGAAGCTGGAGCAAAGAGTACATAGTTTCGGCTATCATTTATCCGTATTTTCAGCAGCGGGTATGGATCCAGTGATCGAGAAGCGTCACCTAGAGCACTTGCTGCAGCGAAGAGTAGACGGTTTAGTGAGCCATGGTTTAGCGATGAGTATGCAATCGACCCAGCAATTAGTCGGTGAGGGCACGCCGCTGGTTATCTTTAATGGCTGGGGCTGGCCTAGTGATATGGTTAAACTGGCGGTTAATTTGGATTTCGCGAAGGCTTCGACGGAAGCTGTTCAGCATTTCCTCGGGAGCGGCTGCCGCTCCATTATTTATGCCGGCAGGCGTAAAGGGATGGGGGCCAATGAGCAGCGTATTCAAGGGTTTATGGCAGGGCTAGGTGATCATGCCGAGTCGACGGTGCATGCGCTTCTAGATGCTGGAGAGCTCGGTATTGAAGGTACACTGGAGGAAGCTCTGCGCATAAGCGGCGAGCAGCGACCTATCGGCATCTACACCTTTAATGATGCATTAGCATTGGAGCTTCTAGCTGTGTGTCATGAGCGAGGTATTCGCGTGCCAGAGGACGTGCAGTTGATTGGCATGGACAATGAACTATTTTCTAAGGCTAGCTTCCCCTCAATAACAAGCTTCGACATGCCTGTCGATTTGCAAACGAGCTTAGTTGCCGCTTTTCTGATGCAGCAGATTGGTGAAGACTTGGACGAGGAGAATACACAGCTGCTGGAAGAGCACCTTCCGCGTATTCACGGACATGAGCTGTTGATTGATTTGGAGATGATTGTCCGTAAGTCTACAACAACATGAAAAGACCGTTATACTCTCATTAAAATGAGAAGTATAGCGGTCTTTTTGGCATGTCCCTTATTACAATTAAAGCCCATTTCTATTCGTTTGTCTTTGATGCTTCAAGAACTCTTTGCCATAATCTCCATGTGGATTAATGTCTGCATGTTCGATTTGGATGGTGGAGTGCTCGATGCCATATTTACTTTTCAGAGTTTCATTAATCGCTAGAATAACACAGAAGGGTTGAATGTTGGGATTGATGAACACATGTGCGGTTAAAGAGTAATGATCGGTCGAAACCGCCCACAGATGCATCTCATGCACATCTTCGACGCCTTCAACACGCGCGATGTCGCTGCGAATTTCATCTAAGTTGAAGCGTTCAGGCACGGACTCCATCAGAATCAGGTAAGATTCTCGAATGATTTTGCTTCCGCCAGTAAAAATAATGCCGCCAATGACCATCGAAATCAGTGGATCGAACAAGAGAAGACCTGTGTAATAAATGATAATAGAAGAGATAATGACGCCTACCGAGCTGAGTAAATCACCGAAAAAGTGCCACAGCGCGCTTTTCACATTCAGATTGTCCTCTTCTTTCACACTGTTATGGAGAACCAATGTAAGCACAAGATTGACAACGAAACCGATGGAGGCAATTCCAAGCATAAGAGCCAATTTAATTGGCTGCGGGTCAATGATACGTTGAATCCCTTCGATGAAAATTCCCAAAGCAATGATACATAGGGCTAATCCATTTAGAAACGAAGCGATAATCTCAAACCGCAGGAAACCAAAGGTGAATCGCGCATTAGGCTGACGAGTAGCCAGCTTCAGAGCAACCATACTAAGTCCTAAAGCGATAACATCGGAGATCATATGCGCAGAGTCGGATAGCAAAGCAAGGGAATTCGAAAGCACCCCGCCAACAATTTCTACAATAGTAAAAAAGGCGGTCAGTATGAGAGTCACCCATAACGTTTTTCTGGATTTGCTCTGTTCTTTAACATGATGGAGATGGTGATAGTCGTATTCGATACTCATACGGTTCCTCCTTATTTATAATTATTCTAATTAAACTATTATATGCTAGACCTTCGTCAGGCGCAACTGATTTTGTGTAAAGAGTATATGAAGAGTGTGAGAGGTCGCATCGGGCATAGTAAAAGCCTGATTTCTTAGGCTTCTATTTATCTATGTTTCCAGCAGGGATCTGTATAAAATCCGATAGCCGAATGGCTCGATTTCCATACGAATAAAACCATCAACAGGCTTCAGGGACCCGCCGCTGAACGCATCCTGCCAATCTTCCATTTCCGCGTCCGCGGGATGGGCAAGAATGGCCGTATTTTCCGAATGATTCATCCAGATTGTAAAATGTTCCTGCTCATTCTTACGTTCATAAATGATCCTGCCATCCTCGGCGTCCGCCCGAAGGAAAGAGAATCGGCCGAAACGAAGCACATCATGGTCGTTGCGCAGCTGGATAAGCTGCTTGTAAAATTCGAATAAGTCCCTGTCCTGCTTAGCTTTGTCCCATTCCATACATTGTCGGCAGTCTGGGTCCTGCTGACCCTTCAAGCCGATTTCGTCGCCGTAGAAAATGCAGGGAGTTCCAATATAAGTGAGAAGGAAAATAACAGCAAGCTTTAGTCTGTCCTTATTCTCATTAAACATAGTCAATACACGCGGTGTGTCATGACTGCCAAGCAGATTAAACAAAACTTCATTCGTTTGCAGCGGGTAGCGCATAAGAATATGATTCATATTTTCGGCAAAAGAGAGACCGTTCGGTTGATCTGACTGGAAAAATGCCATTACCCGTTCAGAGAAAGGGTAATTCATGACCGAATCGAATTGATCACCAAGAAGCCAGCGCAGCGAATCGCTCCAAGCTTCACCGATGATGTAGGCTTCAGGATTGACCGATTTGACCATTTTACGGAAATCTCTCCAGAAGGAATGGTCTATTTCATTGGCAACATCGAGACGCCAACCGTCTATGTTCACTTTCTTCAACCAATACTCAGCCACATCCAGCAAATATTGCTTTACTTCCGGATTCGTGGTGTTAAGTTTGGGCATCGAAGCGAAAAATCCGAACGTAGCATAGTTGAGCGGACCCTCCTTCACTTCAACCGGGAAATCACGAATGTGAAACCAATCGACGAAGGCAGAATTTTCACCCTTAGCTAGCACATCTTTGAAGGGAGGGAAGTCTACACTCGAATGATTAAAGACCGCATCTAGAACAACTTTCACATTGCTTGCGTGGCAAGCCTCAACCAGCTTTTTTAATAAGGCAGTGTCTCCGAAATGAGGGTCTACCTTTTTATAATCGATCGTATCGTATTTATGATTGCTCGGTGCTTCAAAGATCGGGGTGAGATAGATGGCCGTTATGCCTAATTCCGTCAAGTAATCGAGATGGTCCATAATGCCCTGTAGGTCGCCTCCGAAATGAGAATCATGCGTTGGCTGTTCGCCCCATTCGATTACCCCATCGGGATCAATGCTTTGATTACCATTAGCAAATCGGTCCGGCATAATTTGATAAAATACAGCGGATTTTGCCCATTCTGGCGCCTTAAATCCATCGATTTCATGCATATAGGGCATTTCATAATAGCCTGCGGGCGGGCCCGGCTGCTCTTCGAAAATACCGGCTTCGCTCATCCATAATGTTTCTTCGCCAGATTGCAGTTGAAATGCATAAGAGAACCTTTTCTGTGCCGGCGACAATTCCGTTGCCCAGTAGTCGAAATAGCGATCCGTAGCTATTATCTTCATAGCATAATCATTGTGATAATTCGCCCAATCATATTTATCGCCCGTCACCGCGGTTACTTGGTCTACATCATTCTTTTTGGTACGGACTCGGAGATGAAACGTATCCTTGTTATAGGAATAAGCCCATTTGGTATGGGGGGAATGGTAAAAGCTCTCGATCTGCATGGGAAGTTCTCCTTTATCATCCGTGGATTAACGATTCGGCGCCGTCGATGAAGACGGAAGTTCCGGTAATATGGTCGGATTGATCCGAAGCGAGAAAAAGCACCAGATTCGCGACTTGACTAGCGGTTCCGGATTTGTGTCTCAGTGGATGATCTCCTTCGGGAAATTCAATAGGGATCGTGATTTCTTCCAACTCGGGTCTGCGATCCGTATTCTCATCAATATTCGTTTCGATCGCGCCAGGACAGATGGCGTTTACACGAATCTTATAACGCGCCAATTCAAGCGCAGCCATTTTCATGAAAGCCACTTGTCCGGCTTTGGAAGTGCTGTAAGCGCTCATCCCAAAATTGGAGAAAACCCGGTTGCCGTTAACGGAGCTAGTAATGATGATGCTGCCACCATGCTGTTTAAGAGGCTCAATAGCATGTTTGACGCACAAAAATGTGCCGGTTAAGTTGATATTAATCGTTTGGTTCCAATCCTCTAGTCCCATATGTGCGATGGGAGAGAGAACGCCGTTAATCCCTGCGTTGGCTACCAGAACATCGAGACGACCCCATTGGTCCATGACGGTTTGAACGGCCTGTTTCACTTCTTCTTCGACGGAAATATCGGCTTCTAAGGAGATCGCTTCTCCACCGGCAGCCTGCACTTTGGCTACTGCTGCTTTAAGCTCACTGCCTGGGCGGTTGAGCAGCCCGATTTTGAACCCTGATTCAGCTAAACGTATAGCGGATGCTAAGCCAATGCCGGAGGATGCGCCGGTTACAATGGCGACTTTCTTAGAAATATCGTATGATTCTGGATGGTTTTGTTCTTGTACGGTCATTGGAAAGGCCTCCTAAATGAATGGAATACATGTATAAGGTCATTACCCTCGCGTTGAGGGATCGAATCTTAGAGGTTAGAAGGGAAGTGAATAAAGCGCTTTCTAATTTGTAACATAATTGAAATGTTTCTGTTATGGTTTCATAATGTTGGTGAGGTATTATAATAACCAAGACCCCCTTTTTAATATAAACTTTTGAACCCGGCCCCGTTGGCTGGGTTCCTTTTTTTTGTGTATGACAAATAACCCTTATAAAATATGCCTCACGGATATATCCCCCTTTTCAGATCGATATCTAAGAACCTCAACGCACGAATTTCACCCATACGCATACCACAATGAATTGCTAATACAAAAGGTAGAATGTGAAAGAATAATAGAATGGAGCTGCCGAGTTCTTGATTCGAAAAAAAAGCAGTTTATACATTTAACTCTGTGATAACATGGAAAGACTAAGTTTAAAAGAATAGAGAGGATGTACGTATGAAAATAAATCGATTAATTTCGAACAATATTAACCTATTAGATGCAGAACTACCGGTAGATAAATCGTTAGGAATTGCTGGTTTATCAGGATCTGGTAAAACAACATTTTGTCAAACCATTGGTGAAGAATCCAAGAAGCGTCTCGTTTCTTTATTGCCAAAGGCTGAATATCAGTATTTATTTCCTGAAATTATGGAAACTAATTTCAGTGCCATCAAGATGGAAGAAATGCCTTTAGTCCTTTTTCTCGGAAAATCATCGATTTCATCCAATCCTCGTTCAACCATTGGCACACATACGGGTGTGTTTAAAGAGATTCGTGTAACGCTTGCCGAAAAATTTAATCTTTCTCCAGAAGTTTTTTCCTTTAATAATGCCTTAGGCTGGTGTCCAGATTGTAAAGGGCGCAGTATGACCCAAAATGTCGATTGTCCCAAGTGCAAGGGTAGGCGCTACAATCAAGAAGTTGAGCAATATAAGATGGAATTGTTAAATCAACCACATAGTATTTCCGATATGAATAACTTAAGCATTGAAACGATCCTTTCTCTTGCAAAGGAATTACAAATTAGTGAAGCGAAGCAGCATATTCTCCAAAATATAATCAATATGAATATGGGTTACTTAACAATAAATCGCATTATGGGTACATTGTCAGGTGGGGAAATAACACGACTTTACTTGGCCGAATTCATGGCAACTAGTGAAAATACGGTTATTATCATTGATGAAATCTCCGTGGGTCTTGATCACCAAACATTATTGAAAATTTTAGATGAGATTAAACAATTGGGGTATAAGAATCAAATTTGGCTGATTGACCATTCTGACACCGTGCTGGGCACAGCGGATGAGCAATTGTTCTTTGGACCTGGTAGTGGTAAATACGGTGGGAAAATTGTTGAAGAATCACCACGTCCACAACCAATCCATTGTGATCTAAATAAGGCAATGCCAACAGAATACTATCAATTTCATGATCTTTACTGCCGTAATATTCAAATGGCTGAAATTCAGATTCCCAAGAATAGACTTGTAACCTTTACGGGTGAGTCGGGATGCGGTAAATCTACACTTGTCAATGAGTGTATGGTTAAAGATTTTCAGAAGCGGTATCCCAAAGATAAACTGGTCGTGGTTGGGCAAGATCGAAATCAATCGATTTCCAGTAGGTCGACCGTTGCGACTTTTCTTGATATTAAAAAGAAACTCACCAAATATAGCGAGGATATTGATGATATTTTTCAGCGCTCGATTGAAGAAATTATTGATGAACTGCCAAATGAAGACATCGCTCATAAACGATTGAGTTTATTGATTAAACTTGGACTTGGTTATTTGACGTTGGAAAGAAAAACACAGTCCTTATCGACGGGTGAATTTCAATGTGTTCATTTAGTTTCTGAGCTGTTTGCTAATTCGAGAAACCCACATACCCTTTTTATTTTTGACGAGCCTTCAAAAGGTTTATCACAAAATATTTTAAACCAATTCATTGATAGTGTTAGGGACATTCTGGTAGATGAATCTGTCTCTATCCTGATGATTGAACATAATGCCTATATGATGGAAAGCTCTGATTTTATCATTGATTTTGGAAAAAGGCAGCCTGAACCTGTGAAGCAGCTTGATGTTGTCAGTCATGATGATTATTATCGTCAAAAAGATAAGGAAGATAGCAAGGCCTCCATGCATATTTCTTCCACACTCAAGCCCCAAAACGGTATTCACTACTTACAAGAAAATCAGCTGGACTATTTTAAAAAGGCAGAAAACGTCTATAAGGGTGGTATCTTAAAGAGCTTATCGCCAATTGCCCATGTGATTTATGGTGAATATGAATCTGAAAAGATTGCACCTGTCATCGCCATTGATCTTGAACGACATCTGTATAGTCAATATAGTTTTCTCTATGAAATAGGTGGACTGATCAACCATATTGTGGCTGCTCATCCGACCAATAAAGATACAAGAAGCTTCGATTTCTATTATCAAGACAATCACTGTCCGAGTTGTTCGGGGCGTCGTGTCATTGAGAAATTTGATATGGATGTTCTCATTCAAGATAAAACAGTCCCTTTCTGGGATGGTATGTTACTTCCAGAAGTCATGGATGTCTTGAAATACTATCAACATGCCAAATTGCACTTCCTATTTGAAGAGATAAAGAATGAACTGGGTCACGATATGAGTAAAAGCTATAATGAGATGTCAGAAGCAGAAAAGCGTACTTTCTTATTTGGTTATTGGGAAAAATCATTTTATGATAAAGCAGGGAAGGCTTCGAGAACATGGGAAGGCTTTAATCTCATCCTTGGGCGTTATATGGTTATTTCGAAGAACATTCCTCTTAAAGAGCAAATGAAAGCCTCAAAAGAAATGATTACCTGCCCAGTTTGTCATGGAACCGTGTTAAACCATCATAAAAAGCTAAAGTTTGGTGACACGGATATTCGTGAGATTATTCAGCAGCCGATTGATCAGGTGATAAAAACCGTAGGGAAGTTACCTGAACTAGAAAAACTAAAATCAATTGTTGGCAGCGATCTTGCACTTACGGAAGATGTCTCTTTACTTCCAAGGGAAACACAAGTTGCGCTGAAGATGCTGGAGCTGGAGCTTGCAAGCTTTGTGGGCTATGAAGTGGTTTTACAAAATGCCGTACCATTTTGGGACAAGATTAAAGGTAACCTCGAGGCGATTAGCAGTAATAACTTGATTACCATCTGTGACTTTGCCAATATTGCTGAAACTAGAGAAACCATTATTGATAAGTATTTCACCAATGGAAAATATAAAAAACTAACTTATGTCTATGAAGTGTTTGGTTACAATAAAATTGTTACACAGATTAATAAAATTAAAGCAAGTCATCCATGCCCATTCTGTGGCGGGAAGAAAGTCATTTCAGAAGATGGTCTTCATGACGGCGTATTTAAGTTATCGGTGCCATGTGTTAGCTGTTATGTAAGTGGCATCAATGATGAAGGGCGCAAGGAAATCGTCGATGGTATAGATGTACAAACATGGCTTACTGGCAAAGTAAGTGATGTTGTTGCTGAAAACTTACTAACTGAGGCAGTTGCAGATATTCCTATCTTCAATCGTATTCGTGAGTTGAATAAACGAGATATGATGGCGGTTTATCATTGCCTGAAGTGAAATACGCTAGCTCAAGCCTTTAAAAATCATCAAAATCTGTAACCCACGCCCCGTTGGCTGGGTTCCTTTTTTTTGTTAAGCACAAAAAAGTCTCATTGCATATCTAGCGATGTATTTCAAGCTTCCGATTACCCGCTTAGCAAGGTATACTTAAGGTAACAGCTTATCCTTTTGGGATGAACGCCGCAACAGATTGCAAACGCATACATAAATGCAAATCATGCGCAAGGATTACTCTCGATATGATCGAAACAGGGAATCGTAAAGGAAATGGGGACATTTACTATGCTGTTCAAGAGAGAGAGAAGCGTTAATGTTAACGTGAACAAAGGAAGGCACCGCGTGTTTGCGCGTATTCTAGTTCCTTATCTTGTTTTTCTGATGCTGCCGATGATTATCGGCTGGGTCATTTATCAGAAGACGACTGCGCTGATCGAAAGCGAAGCAACCGCGAGCCATATGAACCTGTTGGAGCAGAGTAAAGATATCCTCGATCGAAGACTGGAGGAAATCGCCTCCATTACCCAGCAGTTAGCGGCAGATACAAGAATTATGCGGTTTCTGTCTGTCACTGATCCTTTTGAGGGGACGAATACGTACCGGGTTTTGGATACGAATAAAAGCTTGTACGATTACAGGATGTCTAACAATTTCATATTTGATTATTATGTCTTGTTCAAAAATAGTGAAATGGTGTTAACTCCGGGGGCTAGTTACTCTTTTCAGCATTTTTTTGATCGGGTAGCTCAATACAGCAAGTATGATTATGATTCATGGTATGACTTCGTCGCCAAGCAATTTCATACACGCAAAACCTTTGCGTCTGAGGAAGTTATCGTACAGGGTGTGCCCTATTCCATGCTGACGTATATGCAATCGCTGGGGTACCCCGGCAATCCCCAGGGTGCCATTGCTGTCATGATTGACCAGAAGGAAATCCAGAAGCTGTTTCAAGGGCTGAACATTTCCGAAGGGGGATGGGCTTATATTGTGGATGGCGAGGGGAAGATCGTTAGTGAGCTTTCGGCGAGTAAAGCCCCCTTACCGATCGAGATCGGCGATCTGATTGGCGATAGAGGCGTAATCGAGCAATCGCTGCAATCGAAGCAGATGATGATTACGTATACGAAATCCTCCTATAACGGTTGGACGTATCTGGTGGGACAGCCGACCTATGTTGTACTGGAGAAGGTTCGTTATATTCAGAAAATCATTTTCTCTTTGACGTTCGTCTTTCTTGTCGTGGGTGTCTTCATCGCGTATGTGCTGGCTTATCGCAACAGTAAACCATTACGGAATATCGTAAACTTGATTCTGGAAAAAGCGGACGTAATTTCGCACCAGAGAGACGCCTTTGGATTAATCGGAGAAACGGTAACCGGTTTGTTCCATAATAACTATAGATTGAAGTCCGAGATCGAGCAGCAGGTTCCTTTGCTGCGGGCTGCGTATTTTCAGCGGCTGTTGAACGGGCAATTTATTTCGGCACGTGATGCAGATGCACTTTTAAAGTATGTTGGTATGGATTTGCAAGGAATGTCCTATCGGGTCGCGGTTGTTCATTTGCGAGGCTTCGATAACGGCTATAACGATGATCTGTTGGAAGAACTGGATATGAAGCGTTTGCTGGCCAAAGAAATGTTGAGAAGGGCGATTGATCAGGAAGGCTTTGTTTACGATATAGCGGAGGATCAGTTCGGGTTGCTTTTTTGTTATAGAGCTGAGCAGCCAGAGCCCTACAAAGAGCTTATTGAGCAGAAGCTGAAGGAAGCCAATGAGGAGATGAAAAGCCAGTTAAAGCTGGTTTCCGTCTATGGTGTAGGCGGCTTATGTGACAGCCTCACTAGCATTTCCAGATCGTATGAACAGGCTCGAGAAGCATTGAATGTACAATTGTGGAAAAATGAGAATGAAATCGTATGGTTTGACGAGCTCCCGACCGATATGAATAACTATTATTTTCCGCAAGATGTGGAGATCCGTTTAATCAATTTGGCGAAAGCAGGGGACCATGCTGAGGTTCAGCATATGCTTGATGAGATATATCATGAAAATTTCCTGCTGAGGCATCTTTCCTTCGCTGTTATGCAGTTGTTCTTGTTCGAAATGTGGGGAAGTCTGGTAAAGCTGCTCCCGCAAATGGAGCTTGATCAGCAAGAGGTTTACAGACGGATCCAGTCACTGAGCAGCGAGATTGACTCCTATGAAAATATGCGCAAAAATTATGAGTCGATCCGCGCAACCTATCAATGGATATGCGAAAGCGTGAACGATCATAAGAAAAGCCAAAATGTGCAGCTGATCCAAAGTATTCTTGGCATGCTGCAGAACGCATATATGGACAGTGACCTTTGCCTGGATGTAGTGGCCGATCGCTTTCGCATCTCAAAAGTGTATCTCTCCCAATTCTTCAAAGAGCAAACGGGCATTAATTTCTCTGACTATTTGGAAAATATGCGCATGGATCGGGCCAAAGATCTACTGCAGACAACAGAGCTAACCATCCTTGAAATTTCCGATAAGGTTGGCTATAGCTCTTCCAATACATTTTGTCGGGCATTCAAGCGGCTGCATGGCGTTAGTGCGACCTCCTATAAGAAATTACACGGATAAGAATGCGGTACTTTGTGCCGTATTCTTTACTTTTGCACATCTATTTAGAAGTGCACATGGCCGAATCTTAATAATTGCACATAAAGAAAGCGCTTTCTGATTTACGGCTTGAGGCGATTTCTTGTAACCTTAAGGTATCAATTGAAAGGGGGGAGAGCGCACAATGAAAGAGGTTGTATTAACCAAAGCAAGCACCGGAGCAAGCAATCTGCTGCTTGTTGCAAGGAAGCAAATGAAGAAAAGCTGGCAATTGTATGCCCTGCTTGCGCTTCCAGTTATCTATGTCCTTGTATTTAAATATTATCCAATGTACGGGGCGCAGATTGCCTTCAAGGATTATATTGCCTCCAAGGGTGTCGCTGGAAGCGAGTGGGTCGGCTTGAAACACTTCATCCGATTTTTCAACTCTTATGAATTTGTGAAATTGATGAAAAACACGTTGATCATCAGCTTGTACAGCTTGCTTGCCGGGATTCCGTTTCCGATTATTCTGGCTCTATCATTGAATTATGTGAAAAACCAACTGTTCAAAAAATCCGTACAGATGATCACTTACGCCCCCCATTTTATATCCGTTGTCGTGATTGTAGGGATCGTTATGGAGCTGCTCGACCCCCGCAATGGATTAGTGAACATGCTGCTCGGTCAATTGGGCTTCGAACCGATCAATTTTATGGCCAGGCCGGAATATTTCAGCTCGATCTATGTCTGGTCAGGTATTTGGCAAAATGTAGGCTTTTCCTGCATCATTTATTTAGCTGCTTTAGCGGGTGTTGATCCCGCGCAGCATGAAGCGGCTGTCATTGATGGAGCAAGTAAATTTCAGCGCATGCTGCATATCGATCTGCCAAGCATTCTTCCGGTTATGATTATTCTGCTTATTTTGAACACTGGTCATATTCTGGATCTGGGCTTTGAGAAGGTGCTGTTATTGCAAAATCCGCTTAACGCGCGTACCTCTGAAGTCATTGATACGTTCGTGTATAAAGTCGGTCTTGCCTCCCAGACGATGAATTACTCTTATTCCACGGCCATCAATTTATTCAAATCGGTCATTGGTTTGATTTTACTGATCTCGGTTAACCAAATGGCGAAGAAAGCTAAGCAGGAAAGCCTATGGTAAGTGTGACAAAAGGAGGAAGTCATCATGGAGCTTGCTAACATTCGGGAAGCCAGCAATGACCGTTGGTTTAACGTGATCAATTACACGGTGCTTACCTTATTTCTCATTATAGTGATGTATCCGCTAGTTTTTATTGTAAGCGCATCCTTCAGCAGCCCAGACGCGGTTATCTCAGGGAAGGTGTGGCTATGGCCGGTTCAACCTACACTCGACGGTTACGAGGCTGTTTTTAAACATAAGTTGATTTGGAGCTCATTTCGCAATTCCGTCATTTATACGGTTCTAGGTACAGTCATCAATGTCGTACTAACGATTATGGCCGCTTATCCGCTCGCACGTAGAGACTTGTATGGGAAAAATGCCGTCATGCTCTTGCTGGTGTTCACTACCATGTTTTCTGGCGGGCTCATTCCGAGCTACCTGTTGGTCAAAGATCTAGGCATGCTTAATACGATTTGGTCGATGATTTTGCCAGGGGCGATGAGTGTCTTTAATGTCATTATTACGAGAACTTATTTCAAAACGACTATACCGGAAGAGTTGTTGGAGGCCGCTCAGCTGGACGGCTGTAACGATTTCAAGTTTGTATGGAATGTCGTTATTCCGTTATCTGGTCCGATCATTGCTGTCATTACCCTTTATTCGGCGGTAGGCTATTGGAATCAATATTTCAATGCGCTGATCTATTTAAAACAGCCGAGCCTTTATCCACTCCAACTAGTGCTTAGGGAAATACTCGTTCAGAATGAGGTAGATCCCGCCATGCTGTCCGATTTGGGACAGGAAGCGAATCGGGAGGGCCTGCGGGCACTGCTTAAATACTCTCTGATTGTCGTCTCATCGCTGCCGCTCATGATGATTTACCCTTTTGTACAGAAGCATTTTGTTAAGGGGGTCATGATTGGTTCGTTGAAAGGTTAGTCATTCAAAGAAAATTTTCTAACGAAAAATGCTAGGGAGGGTTCTTTTTGATGAAAAAATGGATGGTAGCAAGCTTAGGGTTAGCCTTGTGCACAGTCTCGGTATTAAGCGGTTGTTCAGATAAGGAAGCAGCGCAATCAGATGCGACTCCAAAAGTGTCAGAGGATCGGGTGACTGCAGCTGGGGAATTACCTATCACGAAGGAAAAAACGACCTTAAAGGTTCTTGTAAAGGGAAGCGCATTTGTTGAAGACTTTGCAACGAATGAATATACGAAGTACCTGGAGGAGAAGACGAACATTCATATTGAATGGGATGTTGCCCCGGAGAAATCAGCGGTAGAAAAGCTTAATTTGGTGCTCGGAAGCGGAGATTTGCCTGATGTGATCATGGGCTTTGACGTTAGCCCTACGCAGCAGCTGATCTATGGCAGCCAAGGAGATTTCCTCGATTTAAAGCCCTTTATTGATAAGTATGGCGTCGAAACCAAGAAGATGTTTGAGCAGGTGGATGGAGTGAAAGATGCTATTACGGCGCCAGGTGGTAAAATATATGGACTGCCGCTCGTGAATGAGTGTTTCCACTGTTCAATGGGGCAAAAAATGTGGATTTACAAGCCATGGCTGGATAAATTGGGGTTAGCTGTGCCAACAACGACGGATGAGCTGTACAAGGTGCTAAAGGAGTTTAAAACAAAGGATCCGAACGGCAACGGAAAAGCAGATGAGATTCCGCTTGCAGGTGCAGCGGTGGGACCTGCGGTCAATATCGACTCGTTCATTATGAATGCTTTTATACTAAATCCTAATAATACCAATCGTTTGTACCTCAATAACGGCAAGGTGGATGTGCCTTATAACAAGCCGGAATGGCAAGAGGGCCTGAAGTACCTGCACAAGCTGTATGCCGAAGGTTTGATCGCGCCGCAGTCCTTCACACAGGATCGGGATCAAGCGAAGCAAATGGGGGAAAACCCCAACATTAATATATTGGGCGCGGCGATAGCTCAGCATAACGGGACGTTTACAGCCTTCAATGGACCGAGCGGAAGATGGCTTGAGGTTACCGCCGTTCCAGTGCTCAAAGGGCCGAAAGGCTTGCAAGTAGCGCCCTATACCAATAGTGTCTCTCAAGGGCGTTACGTGATTACGAAAGCGAGTAAAAATCCAGAAGCCGCCTTCCGTCTAGCGGATCTGATGTATACGCAGGAGATGACACTGCGTAATGCAGAAGGGCGTCCTGATGTGGAATGGAAATATGCGGCTCAAGGCGAACTCGGCATCAATGGCAAGCAAGCCATTTGGAAATATACCGAAGCCAAGATGGCAAATGTTCAAAATGTGAAATGGTCTCAAACCGGACCATCGCTTAGAACGAATGATTTCCGCTTAGGCTTGGTCGCCGATCCGAAAAACCCATTGGAAGTTATTTTGTACAATGAAACGAAAAACAAATACGAGCCTTATAAGCAGAAGCTGGATACTGTCCTTCCGCAGCTGTTTTTCACGAATGAGCAGGCGATGGAGCTAGCTGATCTCGAGAAGACGATTACCGATCATGTCAAAGAGATGACCGCACGCTTCATCATCGGGGATGCGAATCTGGAGAAAGAATGGGACGGCTACCTCAAAAATTTGGATAATATGAACCTGAAGCGTTATCTGGAAATTTATCAAGCTGCCTATGATGCGAAGAAGAAGTAGATTTATATGATCGATAGACGGGTCGACAATCCAGCGATTAACTCTGGAAAGTCGGCTCTTTACATTGTACATCCCTTCTATCGTTGTTTTCGATAAAAAATCATTTCTTACGTCAAAGACGCCTCCAGTAAAAACATTTATATTGAAAATGAGTTCAATACAAAGGAGTGCGTTGCGATGAAGAATAGGAAGGTAATGTTCCTCAATCCATGGCAGGTTGAAACGGTAGAAGAGAAGTTCACCCTACAGATTGGCGATCAGGAAGTTCTGGTCAAGAAGCTTTATACATTAATCAGCCCGGGAACTGAATTGGCCATGCTGTCAGGCAACGAATCTTGGTTTCGCATGCCGGGTATTCCAGGCTATGCAGCTGTAAGTGAGATTGTGGAAGTAGGAGCAGGAGTAACGGGGTTTAATTCCGGTGATATTGTTTTTCATTATGGGAACCACACGCAGTATGAGGTTGTTTCGATCAGAGGGACTTTTCTTAAAGTTCCAGACAACTTGGATTTGAAATGGGTACCGTTTACTCGGATGGCAACCGTCGCGACGACAGCAATTCGTGTATCGAATATTGAGTTCGGAGATTATGTAAGCGTAACGGGGCTTGGACTTATAGGAAATATGGCAGCTCAACTGGCGCATTTACAGGGTGCTACTGTGATTGGTATTGATTTATCGGAGGAACGTCTTCGAATTGCTAAGCAATGCGGTGTTATTCATGTTATTAGTGGTGGAAAAGACAGCGTGAACGAGCAGATTGCCGAAATCACGCATGGAAAAGGAGTTTCAACCCATATCGAGGCTACAGGGGTGCCTCAAGTAGCTGTTCAAAGTCTCGAGTGGATCGCTAAATTAGGCGAAATCATTTTCCTGGGCAGTCCTCGAGGTGAATATAACACGGATGTTACTGAAATTTTGAACTACTGCCATCTGTATGGACGAGGTTGTATTACGTTCAAGGGAGCACACGAATGGCGGTATCCAACCGAACCTAATGAGTTTGTGAAACATTCCTTGGTTAGAAACTCAAACATCGTATTCGAGCTGATGAAGCAGAAACGGCTGCAGGTCGAACCTTTAATCAGCCATGTACTGAAGCCGGAGGAAGCGAAGGAAGCTTACGAAGGACTCCGAGTGAATAAGGATCAGTACAGCGGTGTTTTATTTGACTGGAGCGAGACATGAGTCTTAAGGGAAAAGTTCGCATCGGCATGTTAATATATGGAAAATGTGAATACGCTTCAGTTATACTTGAGAAATAAGGCAGTAGGTCCTCAATCATTTCGCAGGAGGGAAGTACATGGAGACTTGGCTGAACAACATCTCGCCTTTCGTCAGAATGGTCAAAATTCATAAATCCTTCTCTCTGGCGGGTGAATGGATGGATTACGACCATGTGTATACGTATATCGAGCAAGGGGAAGCTGAATTTTTTTTGGACGGGATCAAATATCAGGTGAAGGAAGGAGACATTCTCCTTATGCCTCCCTTCATGGCGCATATTATTCGCTCTACGTCAGAGGTGCCATTGATCCAATATATCTTTCATTTTGATTTGTATTATGACGAAGAACGAAGTTCTTGGAAGGACCAAGCGATTACGGAAGAGCGTAAAGCAATTGCAAACAAGGAGATGCAGCTAGCATCTACCATTCCAATTTCCCACCTGCAGCTGCCGGACCGGATTGAGTTAAAGAAAAGATTCCTGATCATGCAGAAAGAGTTTCTAGATATGAGATCGGGTTATTCGTTGATCCTTAAGGGGATTTGTTTGGAATTATTAGTCCTTTTTATGAAGGGACAAGTGGGCCATAACGATAAAGAAGGTAAAATGACAAAGGGTTGGGTGTTTATTGAAAAAACCATCCATTTGATCAATGAAAGATATGGGGACCCTGAGCTGGATAATCATACGATAAGTAAACAGGTCGGAATTTCGACCAATCATTTATCTTTTTTATTTAAAGATCAGCTTGGCATTACGATTCATAAATATTTGACCCATATTCGAATCGAGCAATCGAAGATAAGAATGATCGAAGGTAATCAAACATTAACCGCTATTGCTGAGCAGGTGGGCTTTTCAAGCATTTATTTATTCAGCCGATCTTTCAAGGCTACGGTCGGAGTTATGCCTAGTATGTTTATAGCGATGAATTCTCAGCCAACCATTTCTTAGAATAAGCAAAGAGGTTGGTGTGTTCATTATCGCGGCCATCTCCGGTGAACGGGAAGCAGTATGGGGAAATCCGCATGAGGCTCCATCTGATACCAATAGGCAACGGAGGAAACATCGTCGGTTCGTTCGAAAAGCTCTCTGCTGTTATGACCAATCTGTTGAATCGTAACGCGCAGATCGCTCTCGAAATGGATGGGGTCTGGAAGATGCCAACGATATAGTCCATGCATAGGCACGGAATCTTCGCCGAACTTCTCTTTGAGGGTCGAATCCGATTTGGAATAGAACGGGTATCCTAGATAGGGAGTGCTGTATGGCACCTCGACGGGGATCCCGTTTTCTTTTTCGTAAAAGCACCAGGCTCCACCGAAATAATCCTCCGTCCCCGTCCCGCAGAGGGTTGGCCATTCTTCATCTCCATCCAAATAAAATTTAATTTCCCCTTCGCCCCACCAATAACGTTCTAAGGCTGCCCATGCCACATAGGTACCGACATATGTTCCCTTGCCTTTGACTCCGTCCAAAATAGTGTAATCTTTTCCTTCCGTTGTGATATTCTCTCTTCTCCACTGGGCGTGAAAATAAGCCGTATTCTCCGGGAGCGAATCAACGAGTGTATAATGAAACTGATAGAAGAAGCCTTGAATATCCTCGGCATGCTGATTCTCAATCGTAATTTTGGCTGATTGTCGGAAAGGCATGGGGAAGTAACAGTTCATGCCACCTGTAGGATTCACGACGATCGGCTGCGAATTCACCTTGCAGCGTTCACCAAACCCATTGCAAAAGAAATCGCCCAGCGGCACTTCCACGGAAGGCGAGGCTTCATCATCCCAGTAGATGCGGAGCACTAAATCTCTAAGGACAAAGTTCCCCTTAGGCGTAGCATTCGTACAAGTGATCCAGAAGTGCTGCAGGATGCCAGTTCCTTGAATATCGGCCAGAACGACTGTTTCTCCTTGAGGTAAAGTGATGCACGGCCTGCCTTTGCGGGCAATACCTAAATTGCTTGCTGCTTTCCCGCCTTGTCCCTTCTCACCGGTCGGATTCTCTGCCGTGATCCAACGGGTTTGGCCTTGTGTCAGGAATGGTGCTGCAGAGAGTTCATGGATAAAGCCTTGATTTTGCGACATAGGAACATCCACCTCTATCATTATTGTTATATGAACTTGAAAACATTATATAATGAAGGTAAGCGTGTTCATTTAGCCAAAGTTAGTTAAAAGTTAACTATTATTGCTGAAAAGGAAGGATTCTACCGCCGTGAGCTTTCAAAATGTCTCCCCATACATTCGTATTGCGATGGATAGTATCATACAATCTCCTTGGATGTTAAAAGAAAGAATGCTTTGGGACTACGAGCTATTATATCTAATGGAGGGCCGAGCTGACATAACGATCGAGGACAAGACCTATGAAGGCAGACCGGGGGACTTGTTTCTATTTAAGCCTGGGCAGAGGCATTCCATCCAGATCATAGGTGATAACCCGATTAGGCAGCCGCACGTGCATTTTGATTTGTTCGAACAGGCGGATAGCGGGGACGTCAAGGTATCGTTTAAAATGCTGCAAGACATGGATGAGACGGAGCGAAGCTGGTTTCGTAAGGATGAGCTGTCGGGCGCACTCGTTGATCTCCCAACCTATATTCGATTAAGGGAGCCGAGTCGCGTGGAACAGCAGCTTTTTGGAATCATATCGGAATTTGAAGCGAAGCTGCCATTGTATGAATGGCGTTTAAAGGGTAGTCTGCTGGAATTAATTACCTATATAGTGAGGGAGCATGCGTGGAATGGACGATTATATGAAAACAATCTTCACCAAGAGCTGTTATTGGATATTGAGCGTTACATCGCGGCTCACGTTCACCGGGAGTTGAAATTGGATGAGCTATCGGAGCGATTCCATATCAGTAAATATTATTTGATCCATTTGTTTAATAAAGTATTCGATGTAAGTCCGATCCAATATCACCAGAGAATCCGGCTCGAGCGAGCCAAGAATATGATCAGGCATACCTTAATGCCGCTTCAGGAAATCGCAGATCAATTAGGATTTTCCGGTATTCATGCCTTCAGTCGAGCTTTTAAGAAGAAGGTGGGGGTTTCGCCTGCTGGTTTTAGGAAAGAATTCCGTGGTGAGCATCGCTCAGAATCTGTAAGGTTTTTTATTTAAACCAGCCCTTTTTCCAAAACCAAGCGAACATGCCGAATCCAATTCCGAACATAATCACGAGAATTGCAAAATAACCGCCGTGCCATTTCAGTTCAGGCATATAAGCGAAATTCATCCCATAAAGACCAGCAATGAACGTTAATGGCATGAAGATTGTCGTGATTACGGTCAACGTTTTCATGATGGTATTCATTCGGTTTGAATTCAGGGAGATGTAGCTGTCCCTCATATCAGCCGTCATATCGCGGTTTGAATCAATCATTTCAGACAGCTTGAGCAGATGATCATGAATGTCCGTGAAGAAGACGAGCTGATCGCGAAGATGCTCTATTCGATCTGTATTGATGACCCTGTACAGCAAGTCACGCATGGGCACGATGGTGCGGCGCAATTTTAACAATTTGGCCCGAATATCAAAAATATGTTTCATTAAGGCTTCAATGGATTCGGCATCAAAATTATTCTCGATATCATCTAATTGATCTTCGATTTGGTAAACACTTGGAAAATATTGATCCACCAAATTATCAAGAATTAAATAAGCCGCATAAATATGACCTTCATTCCGCAAGTTTTCTTGTTCTGAAATACGGCCCCAAGCATCCTCAATTTCCCTTGATTCATGCAAATGAAAGGTCACAATGTAATTACTTCCCAGAAACATGTCGACCTCTTCAGCATCCAGTGTCATAGCATTAATCGCATGCATCACAAAAAAGTGAACGTTCTCATAGTGATCCATCTTCGGTCGCTGCAGTAAGAAAAAGCAGTCCTCTATGGCCAGCGGATGAAAGTGGAAATGCTCCTTCAGATACAGCGCTTCCTCATCGCTCGGATTATGAAAGTCGACCCAATACCACTGAATGTCCGGGCCTAGAAGCTCCTCGAAGGGGATATTATGGAGCACCTTGAAGTCCATGGTAATAGCAAGGGAACGAATCATAAGTAAAACTCCTTGAGTCATATTTTCATCTGCTTAATTTTACCATACAATAGGGAGAGTTCAGAAATGTTTGGTCCCTAGCACAAATAACGTATATTGGGAAAGAAGGATGACAATGAGGCTCTCCGTCTGTATGGATGCCGTTTATAGCAAGTATGATTTTGCTCAAAGTGTTAAGGAAGTGAAGCAAATTGGCTATGATACCATTGAATTCTGGTCATGGTGGAATAAGGATTTGGACGAAGTCGCGCATGTGGCGAAGGATGCTGGGGTTTCAATTGCCGCCTTTTGCACCAAATTTGTGAGCTTAGTCGATGAAACCATGCGTGAAACTTATATAGTTGGACTTGCCGAATCCATTGAGGCAGCGAAGCGATTAAATTGTTCTCAGCTCATTTCACAAGTGGGTCAGGAACTTGAAGGTGTGTCCAGAGAAGCGCAGCGTCAGTCATTGATTGATGGATTAAAAGCTTCCGTTCCGTTGTTGGAGCGGGAAGGGATAACATTATTGGTAGAGCCGCTGAACACACTTGTGAACCATAAAGGATATTTCTTAGCTTCATCTGAAGAAGCATTCGATATTGTGAAGCAGGTGGGGAGCCAGCATGTGAAAGTGCTGTTCGATATTTATCACCAACAAATTACCGAAGGTCATCTTATTACGAATATTCGTGAAAATATGGCTTGGATAGGCCACTTTCATGCAGCTGGCAATCCAGGGCGACATGAGCTGAATAATGGCGAGTTGAATTACGAGCAGATCTTCAAGGCCATTGATGAAACTGGATTCACTGGGTATATCGGTTTAGAGTATTTTCCGTTGGAGGAACCGAGTGTTGGGTTAAAACATCTTATTAATGACAAGTGAAAGCCATAAGTTGTACGCGGTGCACAATATCCTTGATTTCTTCCTTCCAAGCTGTGGAAATAGAAGCAATAAAGTTGTATTTCGTACAACAATCTTAAATACATAGGAACTGAGCTTGATATCGACTCTGCTATAGCGTGAAGCATCGGCGTTTTGGGTGGTAGTGCTTGTGTGAAATCACACAAGCACTTTTTTTATGGTTAGCGGATGAAGCGCATGGCTTTCATCCACATGCACGAAGGCGTCGTAACGCCGAGCCATAAGAGAGGGAACGTAATTCCCTCTCTCATGGCCAGAGCGGTACACGACCCCGATGGCACGGTGCCCCAGCACCTCGTGCCCGAGAATCGGATCCTCCTTGCTTAGCAGGAGGATCTGATCATGCGCGCCGGCGCGATGCATGAGCTCCTCCCAGCTGCCCGGCTGGGCAGGTGGCACTTGCATCGTCGCCATCGGCGCGCCCCAGGATGTCGCGGCGATGACCGTGCCGCGGTAAGTGCCGAAGCCGATGGCGAACACATCGGCTTCGCCGTGCGCTTCGCGCACAAGCTGGCCGACGTTCACCATCCCGTCGGCCAACATATCTGTTGCACGCGCATCGCCGACGTGCGTGTTGTGCTCCCAGACGATCACTTTGGCGTCTGGGCCGTGGTGGTCCTCGAGGCGGCGCAGCGCCTCGGCCATGTGCCGGTCGCGGACGTTCCACGATTCCGCGTCGTGACGAACCATGGTGCGGTAGTAATCCTCAGCGTTCACAGCAACAAGCGCGTTCAATTCCGCGCTTAGAGCTGCTTCGCTGTCTTCTTCATACCGCACGCGTTTCGCGTGAAGCGCTTGAAGCAGCTTCACAACCTCATCTTGGCAGCTTTCGCCGTAAAAAGCCGCCGAAACCCCATAATTTTGCCCCTCCTTCTCATAAGAGTCGAAGCACTCAAATGCCTTCCGCGCCAGAGCTAACTGCTCAGGGGTGCCTTTTTCCTGTAAATAACGTTCGATCTCTTCTAGTGACTCCCATAAGCTGTAGACATCCAAACCGTAAAACCCGACTCGCTCTTCCATCGGCTTATTTGCATTGTGCTGGTTAAGCCACTCCATCAACTCGCCAACCTCTTCATTGGCCCACATCCACGTCGGCCAACGATTAAAAGTTTCCATGACCTCGCGGGAGCTCGGTTTGGCATCCTTGTACTGCTTTACATAACGGTTAACCTCATAACATGACGGCCAGTCGCCCTCGACAGCAATAAAAGAAAAACCTTTCGTCTCAATTAATTTACGGCTTAGCTCCATGCGCAGCTTATAAAATTCCGATGTACCATGTGTTGCCTCACCGAGTAATACGTACTTCTTGTCTCCGATTGCTTCAACTAATACATCCAAATCTTCGGGGGTCCTCAGCTGTACAGCTTGCTGTCTAATCTGTTCCACAATGACGTCTTCAACTTTCACTTGTTTGACTCCTATTCCTAAAGATTTACATTCTGTAGTATGTACAAAAGTGCATACAAAAAAAGCGATTCGAATGGATTCGCTTTTTTTGTAACACAATTGGAACATTCCTGTTACAGTTCTCTAACATAGTAGGTGTATTATAATAAACAAGACCCCCCTTTTTTAATATAAACTTTGGACCTGGCCCCGTTGGCTAGGTCCCTTTTTTTGTTTGGAGGGTCGAAAACCCTTTTCGTAAAGCAAATATTCATTGAACTATTAAACAAAAACAATGATAATGAACTCACTTACTTCAGGTTAGGAGGAATATATGTGATTAGAATGATTATTGCTGATGATGAGCCAATCACCCGAATGGGGCTGCAATCCTTAGATTGGAAAGAAGAAGGCTTTGAGTTAGTAGGGTTAGGGGCTAATGGATTGGAGACACTTGAACTGATTCGAGCTGTTCATCCAGATCTAGTATTGACTGATATTAAGATGCCTGGTTTAGACGGACTAGCCTTAATGGAGCTGATACAAGCAGAGAATCCATCAATTAAATGGGTGTTTATTACGGCGTACCACCAGTTGGATTACGCAATGACAGCAATAAAATTGGGGGCAGTCGGCTTTGTATTAAAACCTACCGATCCAGATGAAATCATACTGGCTTGCAGAAAAGCCAAACAAGTGATTGAAGAGGATCGCAAGCGAAATGAGCTAGAGCTTGGTCTTCGGCATCAATTGAAGGAATATTCGTTTACCCTGCAAGGCATGTTGGTACCGGATAGTGATATATCAAAATTAAATGAAGTCATTGCGAAAATAATGGAATATATGGAATTAAATTACATGGAAGAAATGACCATTGCCAAAGTTGCGGATATGCTTCATTATCATCCAGATTATTTGAGCCGCTTATTTAAGAAGGAAACGGGAGAAAACTTCTCCGATACACTCGCCCGAATTCGTATGCAAAAAGCTGTGGATATGCTAGCAGACCCTCAGATTAAAGTATTTGAAATAGCCAGTCGGGTGGGAAT
This sequence comes from Paenibacillus sp. Soil724D2, assembly GCF_001427935.1. Taxonomy (NCBI): domain Bacteria; kingdom Bacillati; phylum Bacillota; class Bacilli; order Caryophanales; family Paenibacillaceae; genus Paenibacillus; species Paenibacillus sp. Soil724D2. The sequence goes on along the minus strand of NZ_LMRY01000023.1, from coordinate 46,727 downwards.
TCGAGATTCCAGGTATTTTGGACAAATGTTTAAAAAACATTACGGACAAACGCCAAACGATTTTCGTAAGCAATTATTTATTAGGCATGATGAACGAGGCAGGCACTTAAATGATGCGTAACCAGCCAGCAAGCAGGTTGCGGCAATGGATACTAGACATGAAGATTCAAAAAAAATTACTAGTGTCCTTCCTTATTTTGAACCTTATTCCATTAGCTGTGATCGGTACGTTAACTTATCAAAAATCTCGATCGCTCATACAGGAAAAAACAAACGCTTACACCACTGATTTGTTAACCGAAGTAAGCAAAAATATTGAATTCAAGATGAAAGAAGTCAAGCGGGTGTATTATTCCCTTTTTACGAATAAAGAAATAAGGGATGCTCTTAAAAAAGCCAATCTAGGCTTTCAGAGTCAATTGGAATATTTAGACGAAATCAACAAAATTAAGCTCTTGTTGGATGGTGCCATCATTGATAGCGAAGATATACAGGACATCAGCCTTTACGCTTTAAATAAAGATGTCTTTCCATCGGGAAATGTCTTGAAATCCAATGATTTGGACATACACGATTGGGATGTACTGAAAGAGAATGAGGGCAATTTAGTTTGGATGAATACGAATCCCGAGCAGCTAACGATTACAGCTAGAAGTTCTATGTTTGATGTAGGAAACCTGAAGAAAATCGGCTATTTTGAACTTCATCTTAAAGAAGACGCTTTATATTCGGTTTTTGCGCAGACGAAATTAAACAATGAAGGCGAAATGTATATTATCAATCAGAATGGAAGGATCATTTCACATTCGAATAAATCTTTGATTAATACGACCCCCGATTACCCGTATATAAGTCGCGTGTTACATGGACCTGAACAAGATCATACTAGCGAGAAGATGGACGGGATTAACTATATCATTACTTACCACGCCATCGGAAATACCGATTGGAAAATCGTAAGTGTGATTCCGGATGCCAAATATTCCCAAACGTCAATTGAATTGAAAAATTGGATGTTTGTTATCTTCATTATCTGTATTGTAGTTGCACTATTTCTTGCCTATTTTGTATCCAATAGTATATCTAAACCCATTCGTCAGCTGTCCGCGATGATGAAAGATGTGGAGAAAGATCGTTTTGATATTCAATTTAATTATAATTCACGCAATGAGATAGGTGTAATGAGTCGAAACTTTAACCGCATGATTGATCGTATTCATCATTTAATCAATACCGTTTATCAAGAGGAATTGTTGAAGCAACAGTCGCAGTTAAAATACTTAATGTTCCAAATTAACCCTCATTTTCTCTTTAATACACTAGAAACAATCAATTGGCTTGCGCGCATGAAGAACGTTCCTGAAGTTGGGAAATTATCCAAAGCGTTAGGTGATTTAATGCGGGAAGGAATCAAGGGAAAAGAGTACATTCCCCTCGACAAGGAATTGGACAACGTCAATAAGTATGTCTATATTCAGCAATATCGATATGGTGATAAAATTACCATTTCTATCGACATCGATACGATGGCGCTGCCCTTGCTAGTTCCGCGATTTATTCTGCAGCCGTTGGTGGAAAATGCGATTATTCATGGTATGGAAATGAAGATTGACCAAGGGCTTATTGATATTCGCGGTTTTTTTGAGGATGATTTATTTATCATTACCATAAGTGATAACGGAAACGGGATCGAAGCTGCAAGACTAGCACAGATCCGGGAAAATTTGCAAGTGACTGTTGATAATTCAGGTATGGGGATTGGATTGATTAATGTACATCAGCGGGTTCAATTGCATTACGGAAAGAGATTTGGCTTGCAGATTGATAGCGTCGTTGGACAAGGCACAGTGATTACGTTAACCTTACCGCACAAAGTTGAGAAGAGGTCGGCAGATTCAACCATGAAGTAAGGAATACCGCATACTCGTTTGAACCCTTTTCATCTAAGCTTAGATTGTAAAACATTATAGAGGAGGGTTTAAATGAAAAAGGTTAAAAGGATTTCAGCATCGATCGCCGCTATTCTTGCACTTACTGCTGTATTGTCTGCATGCGGGACCGAGAAAGCAAGTGAGGCACCCAAAGCTAGCGATGCTCCTAAAGCAAGCGAAGCGGCTGCAAAGCCAAAAGATAAGATAAAAATGAAAGAATTTGATTGGTTAGAACCGGAAAATAAAGGGATCAATATACAGAAAGATCTGCTTGCAGAATTTAATGCAAGATCAGATGTGAACGCGACTTTCGATGTATCGCATCTCAATAGTACAGCTTTTTATCCGAAATTAAATGCACAAATCGCTGGAAATGAAGCACCGGATGTGTTCACCCTGCATGCTGCGGGAAAATTAAAAACGTATGCAGATTCAGGAAAAGTGCTGGCGCTTAATGAATATCTGGATAAGGATCCAGCGTGGAAAGATCGTTTTATCTCTGGTGCGTTTAATTTATTAACCTTCAATGAGAAGATTTATGGTGTTCCTGTTAATTTCGCAGCAGCTACCATGTACTACAATAAAGACATTTTCAAAAAGAATAACCTTGAAGTACCTAAGACGTACGATGAGTTAAAACATGTTATTGATGTGTTGGTCAAAAATAAAGTGACACCGATTGCAATGGGTGCCAAAGATGCTTGGGTTAGTGCCCTATTCAGTGAATTTGTTGCCAATCGGATTGGCGGCGATGCACCGTTTAATGCGCTCATGGATGGCAAAGGAACATGGCTTGATCCTTCTTACATCGAAACAGGCCGTGTATTGCAGGAATTAACCAAAATGAAGGCGTTCCCAGAAGGGTTCCTAAGCATTGACAACAGTGCGATGACGAGCATGTTCCAAAATGGTCAAGCAGCCATGATGGTTACTGGCAGTTGGGCAATCAATACGTTGGTCAATACCGATTCCAAGGTGAAGGATGTTGTGGGCATTGCTAAATTCCCAACATTTCCGAATGGAAAAGGGGATATTGATACTTGGTTGGGTCAACCTGCATTTAACTTAGTGATAAGTTCAACGGCAAAAGACAAAGATGCAGCTGTTAAATATCTGAAAGCATGGTCCGAGGACAAAACACAAAAACGTGTTGGTGAAGAGCAAGGAGACATACCAGCTACGAAAGTTACTTTAGATCCAGCTAAAGTACCAGGGTTAAGTAAAGATTTAAAAGATCAAATGTCCACCATGAAAGGGATGTTCATCTTTTATGATGTGGGACTGGGTGCAAAGATTGGAGACGAATATAACAACACGATCCAATCTATCTTAGCAGGCAAATCACCGGAAGATGCGTTCAAGAGCTTGCAAGCTTATACGGAGAAAAATCGCTAAACCAATAAAATTTTCTTATGGAGGGAGAAGATATTCTTCTCCCTTTTTTCATCAAAACAAACATGGAGTGGTTGCTTATGGATAAAATGTTGAGAAAAGGCTCGACCATTGCATTCTTTATAACCCCTGCCCTGTTTCTATATTCGGCAATCGTCTTCATCCCCATTATCGCATCGATTTATTTGAGCTTTTTTGATTGGGATGTTCTGAATCCGATGAAGTTTATAGGGTTGGACAATTATACGCGGATGTTTTCAGATGATGATATTTTTTTTATAACGATCCGTAACGTGTTATTTCTCTTGGTGACAAGTTTGTTAATTCAACTGCCATTTGGTTTTTTTCTGGCCTTGATTCTGACAGGAAACGTGCGAGGGAAAGATTTCTTTAAGCTTGTTTTCATTATGCCAGCATTCCTGTCGAGTGTCGCCGTGGGTATGATGTGGACATTTATATACCATCCGCAGATCGGTATTATTAATAATTTACTTGATTGGCTGGGGCTAGATTCACTAAAGCACCTGTGGTTGTCTGAACCCAAAACAGTGATGTGGGCAGTTACAGCGGTTGTATCTTGGCAATTTATTGGGTATACCATGATTCTATTCATTGCAGGGATACAGAATATTTCCGAGGAAATCTTTGAGGCCGCGCGTCTTGAAGGTGCTATTGGATGGAAATTGGTATGGCATATCACCATGCCATTGCTTAAACCGATTATTAAAGTGAATGCCATTCTCATTTCTATTGGTTCCTTAAGGTTTTTTGACCTTATTTATGTCATGACGGGCGGGGGACCTGCCAATGTATCGCAAACACTGGTCGGTTATTTACAAAAACGTTCCTTTGGTCAGTTGGAATATGGCTACGGTAATTCACTAGCCGTCATCTTACTCGTTATGTGCTTAATCGTTACGTTTGCTATTAATCAATTAATTCCTACCAAGGATATTGAAGATTGAGGAAGGAGGTACGCGTATGGAGCAAGGTTCAAAAATGATTCGTCCCATTCAAAAGCTGTCCACTTATTTATTTTTAGGATTAGGGACGCTTGTCTATATTTATCCTCTGTTTTGGCTTATTGTGAATTCACTCAAGAAAACACCGGAAATTTTTGAACGTCCATGGGAACTTCCGCTGCATTGGTTGTGGGGAAACTACATAAATGCATGGATCACAGGGGGAACAGGCCGTTATTTTTATAATTCGGTACTCATTACGACTGTCACATTACTTCTGGTCTTACTAATAGGTTCAATGGCCTCTTTTGCGATTATTAAATTAAAGTGGAAAGCATCGAAAGGCACGCTACTTTATTTTCTGATCGGTTTGATGGTTCCGCTGCAAGCAACACTCATTCCTTTGGTTATTTTCTTCTCTAAATTAGATCTGATGAATTCGCAGATCGGTTTGATTCTTATTTATGTTGCCTTTGCTCTGCCTACTTCGGTACTGGTGCTAAGCGGTTTTATGAGTTCCATTCCCAAAGAAATTATGGAAGCGGCTATTATTGATGGCTGTTCGGTTTACGGTGTTTATTGGCGAGTTTTGATGCCTTTATTGATACCGGCGCTTATGACGGTTGGCATTATTAACTTTGCCGGTATCTGGAATGAACTACTGGTAGTACTAACTTTCATTAACGATGCCAAAAAGATGACACTTCCGATAGGACTTTTGAATTTTCAGGGTCAATACGCAACGGATTTTGCGCCGATGTTCGCGGCTATTGTGATGACAACCCTTCCGTCGATCCTTGTAATCTCTATTTTCAATAAACGGATTATCTCTGGTATAACAGCGGGATCTCTCAAAGGCTAGTACATACAAATGGGAAGCAAAAAAGACGCTTAAACCGGGTGATTGCCTGATTTGAGCGTCTTTTTAAGATTGTGCCTTTTGAATTTTACCGTTTGGATCGATAAATCTCCTTAACCAATCGGTAAGCCAGCTTAGGCTTGCGATACTCATTAAGCAGCCCCTTGTTGTTAAAACTCCGCGCCCGGTCACGGAAGTAAGGACGGTCACTGCGCACATCGACGCGAATGTCGGCGAAGTGCCAGATCAGTGTGCCGACGATGCGAGGATCCTCGCGGAAGATCTGTAAAGCCTGCTGCACAACATCAGCTTGATAATCCTCACTGAACAGGCGAGGCTCCCAGCCAGCATCTCCGAAGATGCCCGCAGCGCCAAACTCGCTCATGATGACGGGCTTATCACTGGCACCTTGTGATTCTGCATGTTGATAATACTGCTGAAGCATGTCGCGGAATCCGTTCACGTTACCTTGGTACCAACCGTAATATTTATTGATTCCGATGACATCGAAATAGGAGAGTACAATGTCTTCTTCAGGATGCATAGTGGCGTATGTAACTAGGCGGCTGGTATCCATGCTGCGTATTTTGCTAACGAATTTCTTAGTAAGCTCCAGCGCTTCATCTGTGCGTGTATCAATTTCGTTATGAGCCCCCCAGAAAATGATCGAAGGATGATGATAATCAAGGCTTATCATTTCGTCTAACATTTGCAAGCCGCGTTCTGCGAATAGGGGACTAGCCAGCGTTTCTTTGCTCATAAAACAGCCCCACATGGGGATCTCGCTCCACAGGAGCAATCCATGCTCATCAAGCAAATCGATCCAGAATTGGCTTTGTGGATAGTGTGAACCGCGAACGATGTTGCAGCCCATATCGGTCAATATATCCAAATCCTTCAGCATGAGCTTAGGTGGAAAAGCAAATCCCCATTCGGGATGCTCTTCGTGCCGATTCACTCCCTGCAAATACAGCTCTTTGCCATTAAGGAGGATTTGACCGTTATTTACTTCAATGGTTCGGAATCCTGTACGATCGATAAGATCATCTTCTCCTGCTCGGACCGTGAACATATATAATTCGGGATGCCCAACATCCCATTTGCGGATGTTTTCGAGGCTTCCTCGGAGATAAAGCTGTGAAGATTGGCCCGCCGCGATATGAATGGTTGAATCTGAGATAGCTAGTCCTTCTGTAGAGGCGCTAACAACTATTTGACGATCAACCGAGCTTAAGGAGTTTAACCTTACTTGCAGCTGGATATCTGCTGAGTCGCCCTCAAGTTGATAATCAATTTTCAAGGATTCAATATAAACATCGGGCAGCTCCTGAAGCTCCACAGAACGAATAATTCCGCCATAAGAGTACCAATCTGCGATATCTGTGGGCAGTGTCTGCCAGTCCAGGGTACTATCAACACGAATGATTAATTCATGTTTCCCTTGCGCTAAATGAGGGATTATCATGGAGAACTGGGTGTAGCCGCCAAAGTGGTAACCGAGGTGATGACCGTCAACATAGACATCAGCATGGTGGAGAATTCCCTCAAAGCATAGCCCGATATTGGCTTCTTGTGTGGTATCGAAATACGTGCGGTACCACGCAGCACCGATATAATCGTAATGACCTAATTCGTTATTCCAGCAAGAAGGAACCACAAGCTTTCGAGAGCCGGAAGGGAACTTGGCATGCCATTGTTCTGTTATCCCTACATTTCCTGGGTCCGTTATGAAGTCCCATAATCCATCAAGAAGTCGGGTATGGCGCAGGGAGTGTTGTTGAAAAGTACGAATCAAAGGTAAAAGCCCCTTTCATGTATGTTTAGTAAAGCGTATCATGGAAGAAAGGCTATTTTCTATGGATAAAGAACTTTAGTATTTGTCAAAATCGCTTCGGAGGTGGTGAATGAATGGAAATCAAAGAACACCGAATGTATCATCTTCGATTGACCTATGAGAAGCTTCCTGTTCCAGGCTGGAAAGATATTCGGAATACAACAGATGTTCATTCTCTTTACTGGATTATGAGTGGAGAAGGAGAATTTACACATTCGCTTGACGAAGAGCTGCTAAAGGTACATTCAGGTATGCTCCTCTATTTAAAGCCGGGTTTTACGATGACCATGACATCATTTGTGGATAAACCGCTCTATATTCGTATGCTTCTGTTTGATGCTTTCGACATCCCCTATGAGAATCAAACCTGGCAGCAGCCCGTTCATTTGGACTCCCTTCAATTGCCTTTTAACAAGTTGTATTCTCCGGAGCAAGCGGTCTGGATTCAAGAGCAGTTCAAGCAGATAGGGTCCATACAGAGTCCGGACCCGCACGAAGGACAGGCTGAATTCCAATATATTCTTTCACGATTGATCCATTTCATGAGGGATACAAACACGTCAACGGACCCGTATATGAAAGCATTTCAGCAAGCGAAGTTTTGGATCGAAACCTGCTATAATCGGCCCTTGAGGATGGAAGAACTCGCGCGAACATTCCATATCTCCGTCTCTCAGTTGCGCAAAATGTTCATGCAGCAAGTAGGCATTTCACCTAAAGAGTACTTGAACAGGATTCGCAATGAGAAAGCCAAAACGCTGCTGCTGCTGACGGAAGAACCAATGAAAGCCATTGCGGCTGCATGTGGATTTGCTGATGAGTTTCATTTTGGTAAAATGTTTCGGGCTTGGAATGAGGTATCTCCGGCACGGTTCCGAACTTTGAACAAGTCCAATCGATGAGAAGGATGGAAGGGGAGCTCCCTTTTGGGAGTTTTTTTCATGATAGCGTGGTAAAATGGTGAAAAGAACATGATTTATTTGAGAGGGGTCACACTAATGAGTGCCGAAATTGAAAGAAAGTTCCTATTACCCGCGTTCCCTGCGGCTGAACTGGACAATAATGAAATCACGCTAATTTCAAAGCAGTACATCTATCAAACCTATCTGGCCTTCTCGGAGGATCAAGAAATCAGAGTGCGCCAGCTGGTAGATCGTTCTGGATTGTCGCATTTTACACATACGTTCAAATCGGGGCATGGCATGGTTCGGGAAGAGATTGAATACAACATATCGGAGCCTATATATAAGCAGCTTCTTGAACGTACGGGGTTGATCCCATTGGAGAAGATTCGCACCACGGTTGATGTTCAGGGACTCCATTTTGAAATTGATGAATATAAACAAGTGGATCTCCTGGTTGTCGAAGTCGAATTTCCAGATGTTGAAGCTGCGCGGCTCTTTGTAGTACCTTCTTGGTTTGGGAGAGAGTTAGGAGCGGAGGAAGAATTCCGAAATAAGTCGATGTGGGTCAAACTGCAGACGAACGCATAAACGAAGTTGTGTTTCGATTTCCTTACAATTGGTTAATAATCTTCATCAAGATATTTCCAATTGTAAGGAGGGATATGACGTGAAAAAAGGACTTGTAAGGCTAAAGCAATCGCCTCTAGCCTTTTATCTAGCGGCACTCACTTTAGCGGTTGCCATGAATAGCAAGCATGTCTGACAGAATATGTAACAACTATAAGATAAAGGCCGAGTTTATGACCCAGTGAGGTCAGAGCTTGGTCTTTTCGCTTTTTTCTGAAGAGTGAAAGTGTTAGATTCGTTAGCGAACTATTAGGAAAAATAATGTTTAGCTAAAATTTAAAATAGATGTTTAACAACAATTACAAAGTATGATGGATGTACAGAAATAATAGCTAACATTTTCAGGAATTGCGAGGGGCCACCTATGAACCTGATACATTATTACCGCCAGCAATTTCTCGAATTAATTTCTCAGTTCGAGCCCAATTGGGAAGAGAATCGTAACTATAGATTTGGATTTCGTTGGAACACGTATGCGAATTCTTCTTTTAAAGAAATTTTTCAAATGACTCAATTTCCGGACGAACCTTTGTATTTAGTGTATACGATTGAGCTTCCTGAAAAATACAAAAGGACGAATATTGGTGAAGTAGTCAAAAATGTTTCGTCATCCTATGAGCTGTCCTTGTATTTGTTCTCGGATAAGATTCTTTTAACCTCTTGTGTTTCTATAGAAAGCCTGCAGCAGACAACTTTAGGTTATGTAAATCAAGCACGAGGGGAAATCGTTGATCTTGTTTTCTCTGCGATTCAGATGTGAGTCTAGACGAATTCATAAGAATTTAGGTGATAAGTATGAGGAAATACCGGGTGTTAATCGTTGATGACTCCAACGAAATGAGAAATAGGATTGCGAATCTTTTTGAACAAGATGAACATTTTTCAGTGGTAGGATTCGCTGTTAATGGTGCCAATGCGCTTGATAAAATTGTTGAGCTGCAACCAGACCTAGTAACACTGGATGTAGAAATGCCCGAGCTCGACGGACTAGCTGCTTTGCGTCAAATTATGACCTTCCATCCTGTACCGGTAATTATGTTGAGCAGCTGTACGGAAGAATGTTCAAATGTTGCCTTGCATGCTCTGGAGCTAGGGGCCTTGGATTTTTTCCAGAAGGAGACATTATTCCAAAGAACACAGAATGCGCTGTTGGAAGAAGAATTTCTATTACGCTGTAAAACGGCAATGAGGAAGAAACTGTTCCTACGGAATGAGACGAGTATGCTGGGGAAAGAGCAGTCGATCAAAATTCACTTGGAAATGCTTACATTTCTACTGAAAATGGAAGAGGATATGCTCCATTTTCACGCTGAGCTGCAGGATCAAATTAAACAACAGAATGGACTTCTCGTTAAATTTCATCTAGAGGATAATAAATTTATCTATACAACGTGGCAGGGTTCACTATTCAACCGGCTTGGTATCAAAGAGAATAACGCGGTAGGTAAGGATTTGTTTACGATTTTCCCAAAAGATAAGGCCGACTTCATGGCTCCTTACTATCAAGCGGCATGGGACAATGAAGAAGTTATTGATTTCGAAACTGAATGGCATGGTTATTATTACTTAACCGTTCTTCGTCCGATCAAACGAGATGGTGTAATGACAGAAGTCATTTCGCTAACAGTAGATATTACGGAGTCGCGAAGCATGGAGGAACGCATCCGCTATTTAATCCATCATGACCCTCTGACAGGCCTTCCCAATCGACATGGGTTAAGTAAATGGATCGAGGACGCCATTGCGCAGCAGGAACGTTTTGCTGTTGTATTCGTGAATTTGGATCACTTCAAACTGGCCAATGAAACGTTAGGTCATGACACAGGGGACAGAATTCTTCAAGTTATGGCCCGCAGATTGAAGAACAGCACCTTGATCAAAGATGTTTCTGTTTTCAGAGTGGGCAGTGACGAATTTATCGGTTTGGTTAAGCACCATTCGTTAGAAGAACTTGAAGGGTTCGCACATACCATTGTTCAGACTATCAATCAGCCCATTCGCATCCAAGATCATGAAATATATATGTCACCTTCAATTGGGATAAGCCAGTATCCACAAGACGATATTGACCCTGACAATTTGATTCGCTTTGCAGATATTGCTATGGAATACGCTAAGGAACTAGGCGGGAATCAAGTTCAATATTTTAATTCCCAAATTTATGCGAAAATAGAACGTAGAATAAAGATTGAAAAGCATTTGCGAAAAGCATTAGAGAAAAATGAGTTTATTCTGGTGTACCAACCGCAAGTCAATTTATTAGTGAATCAGATCGTTGGATTTGAAAGTTTAATTCGGTGGGAAAGCCCTGAACTGGGGCGCGTATCTCCGCTAGAATTTATTCCTATCGCAGAGGAAACGGGATTAATCTATCCGATTGGAAAATGGGTCCTTAATGAAGCATGCAGCCAGAATAAGAGCTGGCAGGAGTTAGGTTTTCCCAAGGTTTCAATGGCTGTCAACTTGTCTTCAAAACAGTTCTATGATCAGTCTCTCAAAGAACAGATTAACAGTATACTGCAAGAGACAGGGCTCGAACCGCAATATCTAGAATTAGAGATAACGGAAAGCATGACGATGGACGTTCAAGTTGCCTTAACGACTTTAAATAGTTTCAGAAACATGGGTCTGAAGATTGCTATGGATGACTTTGGAACGGGTTACAGCTCGCTCAGCTATTTGAAAGAATTTCCGATCCATCATTTGAAAATCGACCAATCCTTTGTGAAGGATATCTCGGTTAATCCTACCAATGCAGCCATTGTAAATACGATCATTGCGCTAGCACGTAACCTAAAGCTAGTTGTGATTGCAGAAGGGGTAGAAAACGAAGACGATTTAAAGATTCTACAGGAATTTAATTGTGACACCGTACAGGGATACTTATTCAGCCGCCCGGTAGAAGCAAGCGAGGTGCCCGAGATTTTTGATAGATTTGCATGCAATCGAATTGCACATACATAAGCATGATCCTAACGCCATGACAGCGACTGTCGGTTCAGTGGCGTTTTTGTTATTTCATATTTCTGGTAAAAAATAGTGTAGACCCGCCATAATTCGACATATTATAATAGATGTAAGAAACGAAATAGGTATAAAGGAGGGACTTTAGTGATTAAGGTGCTTATTATCGAAGACGACATCATTATAGGCCAAATGATAAGCATGTATCTTTCGGAAGATCAATTCGAAGTGAAGCAATCGGTAAATGGACATGACGGATTAAGGGAAATCGTTCATTTTCAACCTGATGTGATTTTATTGGATCTCGTTTTGCCAGATTATGAGGGGTTAGAGCTATGCGGGGCCATTAGGGAACTAAGTTCGGTTCCAATTATTGTGATATCCACGAAAACAAACATTAAGGAGAAGGTAGAGGCCTTTAATATTGGGGCTGATGACTATCTTTGTAAGCCGTTTAGCATGCAGGAGTTAAAAGCGCGCATCAAAGCCTCGCTACGTATGTCGGACATACAGGTTCCTGCTGCTGGTGGTTCGGAAGGGACAGAGTGTGAGTCACAATATGCTGACTTTACTCTGGATGTAGAGCGCAGGTTGATTGTGATCAAAGATCAAAAGATTGATATTACCAATTCGGAATTTGAAATTATGAAACGTTTTATTCACTATCCTGGCAGAGTGTTTAGACGCGATGAGCTTATAGATACTTTATATCGGATGGGCGAAATTGTGAATGATCGCGCGATTGATGTACATATTACGAATCTCCGTAGAAAAATTGAACAGAATCCAAAGGAACCTCAGTATATTAAAACCGTCTGGGGTGTTGGTTATAAATTTGTGCATCTTTCAGCTATTTAAGGTGTGTAATTAAGCGATGAGGTGAATAGCGGTGCTCAAAGATCTACTGAACAATTTCTCGATACTGGCTGTTTTTATTTTCTTGTCTATCGAGATTTTCTATTCTCCTAGATTAAAAGCCGCATCAAGATGGAAATATCGCCTAATAGCAGGTCTGATGCATGGGATCTATGGCGTCATTCTGACTTTTCTTGGCGTACATGTTACGGCAAGACATATATTGGATTTAAAAGCGATTGCCATTCTGATGGCTACATTCATTGGTGGAGGAATTTCTGGTTTTATTGCCACCATGATTATGATTATTGGCAGGACGATGATAGATCCTTCTGTTTTCTTTCGAATCTCTACATTGGGTCTGCTCATATTTGCTGGAACCGCACTAACCAATCATTTCGTTCAAGGTTATTGGAGAAAATGGACATTTTTAATTATGTGTCCTATCAGTGTTTTATTCGTTGATATGGTACTCATCTATCATATTCCTGTAGCCCGGTTAGTCATTCCAGCTTTACTTCTGCATTTGGGAGGGGGGTTATTCGCAGCAGCGCTTATCCGCTATTTCTTAAAGGCAGAGGAGCTAAGGAGTCAGGTAAGTCATATCCAACAAGAGCTAATGGATATTCTTCGGCTGCAGCCCGGCATTACATTTAAACTTAAGAAAATTCAAAATCATTTCATTTATTCGATGGTTGATGGCCGGTTGTTACGAAATCTCGGACTACATCCACAAGATTTATTAGGTAGAAATATACAATCCATCAAAGGTTTTACTACTGAATTCACAACCTTTATAGTTGGGAAATTCGAAGAAGCGTGGAAAGGGAACAAAGTTGCTTTTGAGAATCAAATAAAGGGAAAGATCGCCTTTACAACTTTACAGCCTATATTTGAAGGTGAGCAGGTGGTGGAGATCATCGGCTCTACGACAGATATTACAGAGAGAACAGCAGCAGAGCGGCGTATTCAGGAGAGTGAAGCACGTTATCGTATCCTCGTTGAGAATTCACAGGAAGGAATTCTTGGGTTCACGAAGGAAGGCGAGATTACCTCTGTGAATCAAATTGTTTCCCTAATGACCCATGCGACAGCTGCGGACATGTTAGGCAAAAAAATAACCGAATTTCTCCCGGAAGCGGAGCAAATTCGTTGGGATTCTCATTTCCAAGAAGTTATTCTGAATGGTGGTAACGTACGATTTGAAATGAGCATTCCGTCCTCTGCGGGTGCTCTTCGAGATTATTGTGTCACGCTTTCGGTCTGCCATGATGCGAGTGGCGAATTGGAAGGTATTGTTGGAACGGTGCACGATTTCACAGAAGTGACCATGCGGCATGCCGCCGATCAAGCGAACCAAGCCAAAAGTCAATTTATTGCCAAAATGAGCCACGAAATTAGAACTCCTTTGAACGGTATCATTGGCCTTTCTCAACTTCTCGGGAAAACCTCACTCTCCGACCATCAAAAGGATTATCTACATAAAATAACATCTTCATCCCATACACTGCTTGGCATTATTAATGATGTTCTTGACCTTTCCAAAGTAGAAGCGGGAAAACTCGAAGTTGAACGTACCGGCTTTCAGTTAGATGAGCTTCTCGAGGATCTCGCCAGTATTCTGAGTGTCTTATCCGATAGTCGCCAAATCGAGCTTATTTTTAATACAGCCGCTGAACTACCCAACCATATTCTCGGGGATCCGCTGAGACTGAAGCAAGTACTGCTTAATCTTTGCAGCAATGCGATCAAATTTACTTCAGAGGGCTATGTGATGCTCCAAATTGAGTTGGAACCACACACGTCCAAAGAAGAAATCATGCTTAGCTTTACCGTAGAGGATAGTGGAATAGGTATATCTCCAGATCGTTTAGCCTTTATTTTTGATCCTTTTTCTCAGGCAGATGGATCTACAAGCCGTGAATATGGGGGAACTGGATTGGGACTTACGATCAGCCAGCATTTGATTGGGCTTATGGGCGGTTCTTTAGCAGCTGAGAGTGTAGAGGGTAAAGGAAGCAGATTTAAATTTACACTGCCTTTTCAAGTCATAGAACTCGCTGATCCAGATGAATGGGATTTAACGAAAGATCATACGACATATCAAGTTTTGCTTGTCGAAGATCATCCCCTGATGCGCAGCAGCTTACGGGAGACTTTGGAGTCGTTTGCCTTAATCGTTTCGGAAGTGCCTTCCTGGAAAGCTATGTTTGAACAGATGAAGACGTTAGGAACCGATGACGACAAGTACGATTGTATCCTGCTTGATATGGAAATTGAAGATATGTATGGCATAGATACATGGAACACATTTATTGAGTCGATCCAAAGAGATCGGACGCTTGTTGTATGCTTAACTTCGCCGCTTGGCAAAGAAGAAATGCTGAAACTTCCGATAAGCGCGAGACCTGATGCCGTCATGGTTAAACCGATTTGCCGTCTAGATCTATATCAAACGTTGGAATCCCTCTTCAATCCGCATAACCGATCTCCAAGAAGCGGCAGGCCTTTGCAGACCAAGTCTTCCAGCCCTAGCAAGAAAGGGCGAATTCTTCTCGTGGAGGATAACGAAATTAATCAGCAGGTTGCCTTGGAGTTTCTAATAGAGCATGGGTTTGAGATCACGGTAGCGGAAAATGGCCAAGAAGCCATTGAAAAACTCGAAATCGGCCAATACGACTTGATTTTGATGGATATTCACATGCCGATCATGGATGGCGTTGAAGCGACAGCGCACATTCGTCAAATCCCCAACTATAAGAAAATACCCATCATCGGACTGACGGCCAACGTTGTTAAACAGGATCATGAAGATTATATCCGTTACTGCATGAATGACGTCATTAGTAAGCCTTTGGATATAAAGCGTCTCTTTAGTGTGATTAGTAAATGGATAGAACCATCTACTTCCATAGAGGCTAGTCAGACGAACGCAATCGATTTTTATAAGCATATTGAAGCGATAGATTGGCAAGCTGCACTTGCCCGACTAGAAGGAAAAGAAAGTATTCTAATCGTCATGCTTCAGTTGTTCAAGAAAAATTATACAACTTTTGCCGAGCAATTAACGCAGAGTATCCTTGATGAGGATTGGAAGGCTGTCAAAAGGGCTATACACACACTTATCGGAGTTGCCGGAAGTATTTCCGCAAATCGTTTACATGAAGCTGCAAGTTATCTGGAACTTGCCATTTTGCAAAAAGATGATTTTCATGATCAGCTCATCGAAGTAGCAGAGGAAATAATGCGTATTACCACATTTATCCCAAGTGTAGCCTCTTAGCAAATGGAACTGCTTATATCAATTTCAGATACAAACGTGATAATTCCAGCCATTGTTGAGTGGTGACCTCGGCAGTATGATGAAGGTAAGACTATTACTTTCACAAACAGGAGAGGGGATGGCTGCCATGTTTGTTAAGAAAAAAGATCGTATGTTACCTATCACGGAAGAGCAATATGAGCAGTTCGAAAGAGATGGGTATTTGCTTATTAAGAAAGGCTGCAGCAGCGATCTCATTGATGCCTTTAATGGACACATTTATGATATTCGTAACCAAGCGGAAATACCGAATTGGGCAGCCTGTGAAGAAAGCAAGAAATTCTCCCTGCGGTTGTTTAATCCGCATAAGCATGACAGCTTTTCTCGCCAAATGATGAAGCTTCCCATCATCCGAGGTGCACTAGCTCAATTAATGGGCAAAGAGGCTAACTGTGTGCAAAGTATGTACTTTTACAAGGAACCAGGTTCACCGGGACAAGCTTCGCATCAGGATTACTACTACATTAAGAATGATCCCATGACGATGATCGCTGCTTGGATCGCTTTGGAAGAAGTTGTCGATATCGAAAATGGATGCCTCTGGGTCATCCCTGGCACGCACAAGCTTGGGCTGCTGCCTCACGGCGCGGTGAAAAATATTGAAGAGCACGAATCATGGACTGACGAGACAGAAGGCGCAGACCTTAGCAAGCAGATCCCAGTCGAGATGGAAAAAGGAGATATCCTATTCTTTAGTGAGCTGCTCATCCATTCGTCCAATAAGAATCGAAGCAAGGACCGTTGGCGACGTTCCTATGTTTGTCATTACATTCGCGAGGATTCGTTTGTTACTCAGAGGGAAGATTTGAGAGAAAAATTTCCGTTGTACTGAAGGATTGGACCTCTTGTTGGGCTTATGAATAATAAGAACGTTGAGTAGTGCTAACTCTTTTTTTCAGCCAAGGCTGGAAAGGGTTAGCTTATTTTATTTACACACACATATACATGAGCGTGGCCCTAACAGGCAAGTATCAGATCACGCTACGACTGTTGGCGTGGTCAACTGGTCTCAAACGATGAAATTCATCGTTAGAGTATGGGAATGCTCGAAAACACGTCCATAACAATGAAAAACATGCTTATAACCGGGAAAGATGATCATTATCCACAAAAATGAAGTCTCTAACGATGAAATTCATCGTTAGAGTAAGGTGAATGCTCGAAAACACCTCCATAGCGATGAAAAACATTCTTATATCCGAGAAAGGTGCTCATCATCAACAAAATGAAGTCTCTAACGATGAAATTCATCGTTAGAGTAAGGTGAATGCTCGAAAACACCTCCATAGCGATGAAAAACATGCTTACAACCGGGAAAGATGATCATTATCCACAAAAGTGAAGTCTGAAACGATGAAATTCATCGTTAGAGTAAGGGGGATGCTCGAAAACACCTCCATAGCGATGAAAAACATGCTTACAACCGAGCTTAAAGTAAGCGAAAACTGTGTTAAGGTTGTAATAGGTAATCTGAGAAGTTGTTTTCCGAGCTTAAGTTTGGTAATGACTGAGTTAGACTCGAAAACCAACCTAATCCCCAGCGGCAGCGATCATCAACAGAAGCAATCCCCAATACGATGAACAAAGCGTGCGACACTACACATGTACAAGTTGTCCTTCTAATGTAAAGCGATAGCAATTTAATCAAAAATAACTATAACTAAAATCCCCAACGTACACATACAGGAACTTCATACCCTACAGAGAACAGTGTTAATAAGACTGATAACTAGAAGGAGATAGACGAATGGAAAATGAGTTGGAGAAATGGATCATAGAAGCAGATATAGCAAGTATGCAGCATGCAATGAGTACAGGTAGGGTTACTTCGGAACAATTGGTTCATTTATATCTAACCCGCATAGAAAAGTACGACTCCATATTAAATACCATTTTAGAAATAAATCCAGATGCTATGGACATAGCCAAAGCTTTAGATGAAGAACGAATAGTGAAGGGAAGTCGTGGATTCCTGCATGGTATCCCTATTCTGTTGAAGGACAATATCGATACACACGATCGTATGCATACAAGCGCCGGTTCTATCGCATTAGCAGAATCCTTCGCGGCAGCCGATTCTTGCGTGGCGGCACAGCTTCGAGCGGCGGGAGTTGTGCTGCTGGGTAAAACGAATATGACCGAATGGGCAGGCTACATGTCAGGTGATATTTGGGCGGGCTATAGCTCAAGAGGTGGTCTCACTTTAAATCCTTACGGCCCTGGCGAATTATTCATAGGCGGTTCAAGCTCAGGCTCAGCAGCGGCAACGGCAGCGAATCTAGCAGCAGCGGCGATTGGAACGGAAACATCGGGCTCTATCATCAGCCCTTCTAGTCAGAATTGCTTAGTTGGCATTAAGCCAACGATTGGACTAGTTAGCCGAACGGGCATCATCCCCATTGCTCATAGTCAGGACACAGCGGGGCCTATAGCAAGAACGGTCAGCGATGCAGCGATTTTGCTCGGCGCTTTGACTAACATAGATGAGCGTGATGTTAAGACGTTAGCGAGTAAAGGGCGTTCTTTCCAAGACTACAGCTCATTTTTAGACGCCAATTATCTGCAGCAAGCTAGAATAGGGATCCCGAGATTTTATTATCAAGAATTAGACAAGGCTCGGCTTGATATTGTAGAGGCGGCTATCGCCGTTTTGAAACAAAAGGGTGCGACAATCGTTGATCCAGTTGAGCTTCCGTGCGAGCAGACGCCTTGGGATGGCAATGTCATGAGGTATGAATTTAAGAAAGACTTGAATGATTATTTAGCCCAGTTGTCTGGCAAGATTCCCGTTCATTCACTCGCTAATGTCATTGCCTACAATGATGCACATGCAGATCAAGCACTGAAATATGGGCAAGGAACTTTAATTTGGTCAGAGGAAACGAGCGGGACACTAACGGAACAAACCTATTTAGACAGCAAAAAGAGAGATAAAGAGATGTCGCGTGAGCAGGGGATTGATTATGCATTAGAAGAGCATCACCTGGATGCACTCTTATTTCTAGGGGCTGAGGGTGGGGCAGATCTTGCGGCAAGAGCCGGTTACCCCTCGATTACTGTACCTGGAGGGTACGCTGCAACAGGGATTATTGCACCAGGCGGGTACACAACGAAGGGACAGCAAGGGATCACCTTTGTAGGAACAGCATTTAGTGAACCCACCTTGATTAAAATTGCCTATGGTTTTGAGCAGGCGACGAAACATCGCATACAACCCGAGTTAGCAGCAGCTGCGAAAATAGAGGTAGAATAAAATGATGAATCTAAGGACGATGGTCGTTGGATTAACCGATGATCTTGTGGCAAAGGCATTCATGCGGTTATGGGAGCACGAGGAAGGAACATTAAAAGTTTGGCGGGCAAGTTCCAACTTCGTATATCGATTTGAAAATAAAGGTAAGAAATTCTTTTTGAGGTTCTCTTTTGAAGGAGCACAGTCCCTGGAGCAAGTAGAAGCTGAGCTTGATTTCATAAAATACTTAGCCTCATCTCATTATCCTACAATTGTGCCTATACATTCTAGCGAGGGTAAGCTGGTTGAAAGAGTAACGACAAGTGAAGGGGGATATATTGGTGTTGTGTTCAGTGATGCGGAAGGGGAAAGTTTAGATTGTGAGCAAATGAACGATTCGCAGATGGAGGCGTGGGGGAAATCACTTGGCTGCTTGCATGCATGGTCACAGGTATATGAACCTGCTAAGAATTAAAGCGTAAGGATTGGCGAGATGGACTGGAGCATATTGCAGCGGCATTAGATCGTCATCCACATGAAAAAGAAGCCTTGATGGAGCTGAATAACCTGACGATTTGGCTTTATTCTTTAAAGCAGTCCAAACATGATTATGGTCTTATTCATTATGATTTTCAACAGGATAACATTTTTTGGCAGGCAAGTAAGTCGCAATTTCATGTTATTGATTTTGATGATGCGATGTATCATTGGTATGCGATGGATATTGTTGCGGCTCTTGCTGACGTTTTGGATCATATAGGGAGGGATTCCAGCAGTCAGGTAGAATGCTTTCTGAGAGGCTATACGGCGATATATCCATTAGACAAACAAATGATAGAACACTTTCCAAAGTTCCTAAGGTTCTCTAAGCTCTATAGCTTTTCAAGAATCTTAACAGCTTTGGAGGACAGTGATCTATCCAATACGCCACCATGGTATGCAGGATTGAAATTAAAGCTCATGAAAATGACGGACGAAATGAGACTTGGTTTCAGCAACCCATGGTAACCTACTGATCAGCAGCACACAAGGAGGATTATAACTTGGAAATAAGGCGTTTATGGCAACAAGATATACCGCAAGTACAAGCATTAATGATGGACGTGGTGTCACGTCTTCCTTCTGACGCGCTTTATTCAATGGACCGCTTGGAAGCACTTTACGAAAATGTCCAAGATAAGGGGGAGATGTATGGCACTTTTCAAGGCGAAAAGCTTGTTGCTTATACGGTTATTGCATTTCCCGGTCTAAGTGCCAATAATCTCGGACGAGAGTTTGGAGTGCCGGAAGCAGATCTGCCAAAAGTTGCTTCTCTAGAAGGATCTATTGTCCATGAATCAGTCAGGGGACAAGGGCTGCAGAGGCATTTTCATGCCTTGAGGGAACAGCGAGCGCGGGAACAACGTATGTTATACCTCTATGCAACCGTGCATCCTGACAATGGAATAAGTCGGAAAAACCTACAAGCAGCAGGCTTCACACTTCAATTCACTCGCCCGATGTATGGCGGTCTTCTAAGGCATTGCTATGCGAAGAAGCTTGAAGTACTTGAATTGCTGGACTAGGATGTTAGTGGGTAACGGCAAGTTCTCTAACTTTTTTCCACGCATCCAAATGCTTTTCCAAATTACCGACTAAGGTATTGAGATCATTCAGAAATTGTTCTTTATCTTGGGAATCGACGTCTAAGGCTTCAACTTGAAAATCACTAGTTGCAGGAAATGCGTTAAGCATTTGCAATAGTTTAGCTTGAATTGGGCTAGTAATTGGGATAATTGAAGCTGCAGGCAGCCCGCTTTGTATCGGCATTTCTGTTTTATTTTCCGAGACTATTTCCTTGGATTTCTCCGCTTTCTCCACTTTTGTCGGAGCTTTTACAGCTGCAGGCTTGGCTCGTTCTGCTCGGTTGTTTTGGAAGACGGACCAAGTTTCGACCAGATCATGACCTGTTTTGTAGAGAAGCTTCCCTTTGGTGCTTTCTGAAATATCTTTATCTTTAAACATGCGAGCAATCTTTTTGACATCACTGACAGGCATTTCATCTCTGGCTATAATCAAAGCAAGCGGATCGCGGTGCTCGATCGGTAAATCTTTGATAGGCAGCAGTTGATCTTCGGTCAACTTGTCTTTTCGTATTTCTGTGCCGCTTACGATCAGCTTCTTAATTGGGTTTCCAAACTTTAACAAATCACATTTGTTTTTGATGTAAGCTTCCGGTTTGCCAAGTTTGCTAGAAAGGTATTTAATAGAGGAACTGAATTTGGAATCATTCATAAGTTTGTGGAAGGCTTCGGCTTCCTCAATGGGGGAAAAGCCTTCCCTTGTCAGATTCTCCGCAATCTGTTCTAAATAAATCTCTAACTCATCCGTTACGGTCGATACGATACAGGACATGGTGGGGCGTCCTAGCATTTTGCTAGCTTTATATCTTCGGTTCCCGTAAATAATTTTGTACCGGTTGTCAGCCGTTGTTCTCACTTTAATCGGAGAAAGCAAGCCAATCTCCTCGATGCTTTTCATTAATTCTTGGAGCGCCTCTTCATCGAATTGATATCTGGGCTGATCCGTATCCTCGTCAATTAAATGCATGGGAATTTCATGTATATCCATATTCATTTCTCCATTCGTTCAAGTTGTTCTAGGATTATTATATAACAAGGAACAAAATCGTGGAATTGCCAATCATAGTCTTAGATCAGAGGTCAATCATGTTTGCGTGTAAAATAAGAGATGAATTAGAAATAAAGCTACTAGAAGTAAGCCATGAAGGAACAATTAGACAGGCCGAGTTCAGCTATAACGCCTATCATGATCATGAGGTTAATGGGATTTTGGCAGAGGAGTGGGAGTAAATAGAATGGGAACTTTAGCAAAACGCACCAAAATGCATTACGGCTGGATTGTTGTCCTGGTGACCTTCTTTACCTTGATTGTATCGGCAGGTATACGCTCGGTGCCTAGCATCTTCATGCTTCCCTTTGAAAAAGAGTTCGGATGGGGCCGCGCGGATGTATCCTCGGTTGTCTCCATTAATATTTTCTTGTATGGTCTGATGGGGCCTTTCTCGGCTGCGTTGATGGAGCGTTTTGGTACCCGCCGGGTGGTGCTGATCTCTCTCATTTGCATCGCGTCCAGTCTTTCGCTGACGCCTATGATCACGGCTTTGTGGCAGTTTGATTTGCTTTGGGGGGTCGTTGTGGGGCTTGGAACGGGTTCACTTGCCAACGTGCTCGGTGTAACGATCGCGAATCGATGGTTCTCCAAGAACAAAGGCGTGGTGGTTGGCATTCTGACAGCTAGCGCGGCGACAGGGCAACTGCTATTTCTACCTCTTCTGGCTAAAATAACGGTGGACGTCGGTTGGCGCTATGCCATTTATACAGCGATCGCTGTTATTGCGGTGTTAATCCCTGTTGTAGCGATCTGGATGCGGAATCATCCCTATGACATAGGTGCTGCTCCTTATGGGTCTGATCAAGTCGTCAAACCTGCTGAGTTCAAAGGCAACCTATTTATGACCCCTCTGCTTACACTTCGAGATGCGAGTAAGAACAAAGCATTCTGGCTGCTAGCTGGGACGTTCTTTTTCTGCGGGTTCTCTACGAATGGGTTAATTGGTACGCATCTTATTCCCGCCTGTGGGGATTTTGGTATTCCTGAAGTAACCGCAGCGGGATTGCTGGCGCTGATGGGCATCTTTGATCTGGTCGGGACGACGATGTCCGGTTGGTTGACAGATCGATTTGACGGACGTTGGCTGCTGTTTTGGTACTATGGGCTTCGCGGAATTTCACTTATTTTTTTGCCGCAAGCGCTCGGTTTAGGCTATACAGAGCTTCTTGTTTTTGCTGTTTTCTACGGTTTGGATTGGATTGCAACTGTTCCGCCAACCGTGAAGATCGCATCGGATATTTTCGGCAAGGAGAAGGCTGGCATGGTCTTTGGTTGGATTGTAGTAGCTCACCAGCTAGGGGCATCCTTTGCTGCCTATGAAGCGGGTCTGCTGAGAGATTTGCTCGGCAGCTATTCGCTGCCTTTTCTTATGGCGGGCTTCGTATGTATGATTGCTGCCATAATGGCAGTTCGTATTCGCCGTTCAGGCACGGCTGTCAGAGCGTTGTAAAATCGGAAAACAAGAAGGACCCAGCCAATCTAGGTTAGGTCTTTCTTGTTGTTTCTCACCCATTTTTGCAAAGTAATACCAACTTCAATAAAAAGATTGCATCGGAAGGTTTAGTGATGAAATAATAGAGGGTGATGATGTCGAATTGTGACATGAAAACTTTCATATGACTTAGGAGTAGAGTAGCATGAAAATGATTCAAACCACAATAATAGCTCTAATTTTCGTCATATTAGTTTCATCGTCAGAGTTTGTTCTTAATAAGTATAAGAACACCTTACTCCATGAGCTTGAAATTACGGAACAGTCCCAATTATCCTCAAGAGCATTGGCTTTACAATCCGTTATTGACCGTAATTTTAATATGATGGTAAGCCTGGAAGCATATGTGGATGCGAGTTACTTGCAAAACAAAGACGATAAAGAAGTCATGGAATACATGGTATCTCTTTATCATGGCGCTCAGGGATCCACATTTAATTTAATTATTGCGCCTAAAGGCGTTATGAAGTTCGTTTTTCCGATTCAGGGCAACGAAAGTATCTATAATTGGGATTTATTGCAGGATCCCCGTGAAATTATTCAACAGCAAATTTCAAAAGCTTTGCGAACTAAAAAAATGACTATGAATGGCCCGTTTAAATTACTGCAAGGGATTAATGGTTTAGTCGCTCGAAAGCCAATCTATCAAGATGGTGTTTTTTGGGGCTTTGTATCTGTTGGGGTAAATCTGGATCAACTGCTTGTAGAAGCAGGGATCAAGAATAGAGATACAGAGGATTTGCAGATTTCCATCCGCATTCCTGGGGAGCCTGCGTTCTATGGCGACGATTCTGTTTTTCAAGCTGATCCATTGATAACCACCATTGAGCATACGGATACCAAATGGGAGCTTGCTGCGCTGCCTCAGGCAAGTGCAGTTCAGAGTATTAAGCAGCAAATCATATTAATACGCAGTTCTTTTATGCTTGTTCTGCTAATCGGTCTTATTTTTATCCTTTATATCCTTAGACAGCGGGATAAGTTAAGCCGAGCAGTAAATGAGCGCACACAAGAGTTACAGTTTGCAAATGAGGATTTGACTGCTGCGAATGAAGAGCTTCTAGCAGGACAACAAGAACTGCACGATTCAACCAAACGCTTGTTGGAATCCGAACAAATGCTATCGTACATGGCTTATCATGACGTTCTGACAGGGATACATAATCGAGCCCATTTTCAAATGATCTTAAAAGAACAAATTGTACACAACGAAATTAATCATACATCCCTTGCTTTGCTTTTCTTTGATTTGGATAACTTCAAGATGGTTAATGATTCGCATGGTCATCATATGGGTGATCTTATGCTGCAGGAAGTTGCTAATCGTATTGGGCAATCTAATTTATCTTATCATACGTTTGCCAGATTCGGTGGGGACGAGTTTGCCATCCTAGTAGAAGATTGTCCAAGTGAGAAGGAGATTCAGCTCTTCTGTGAACAATTAATAGATATCTTAAAGCCCCCATGTTTGTTATCGAATCGCTCTTTTTTCATTAGTGCCAGTATTGGTATTGTACAGTATCCTTATGGGGGTGTGACTTGGGAAGCATTGCTCAAGAATGCGGATATTGCCATGTACGTGGCCAAAAAAGAGGGCGGCAGCTCATACAGCTTCTTTAATCAGCAGATGGCAATGAATTCTCTATCAAAGCTAGAGATGGGAAATCATCTGCGTCAGTCGCTTGACCGGAATGAACTCGAAATTGTGTATCAACCGCAAGTAGATTGTTTATTGGGCAAAGTTATTGGCGTTGAGGCCCTCCTACGCTGGAATCATACGACCAAAGGTTATATTTCTCCATCTGACTTCATTCCGTTAGCAGAAGAAATTGGTACGATTGCAAGTATTGGTGAATGGGTGCTGAGAGGTGCTTGCAAGCAGATGAAGGCTTGGCACAGCATGACGATTGAACCTTTAGCAATTTCCGTCAATCTATCAGTCAAACAGCTGAATGATGAACGTTTTGTTGATAAAGTAATACAAATTTTAGAGGAGACAGGCCTGGAAGCGAAGTACTTGGAAATGGAAATTACCGAAAATTTCGCGATGCAGGATGAACAGCTGGACGCACTTAGCAAGCTTCGCGGGCTAGGCATTGCGATATCCGTCGATGATTTCGGAACGCATTACTCCTCTCTAAGTTATTTAAAAAGGTTCCCAGTCACCAAAATCAAATTGGACCAATCGTTTATCCGCGGCGTTCAGACGGATGACAAGGATCGAGCGATGATTAAAGCGATTATTTCCGTAGCCAATTCGTTTCAACTGCAAATTATTGCGGAAGGTGTTGAAACAGAAGAACAGGCGGGCTTCTTAGTAGCTAATGGCTGCAGTCAAATTCAAGGCTACTATTTCTTCCGGCCTATGACTGCCGAGAATGCGCTGCCTGTTTTACAGGAATGTCTACAGCCTAAGCTTGCCTTTCTTGAATCAAACCCGTCTGGCCATATTGAATATTGAACAAAAAAATCTCCCCCGCTGAAATAGGAGTCAGCGGAGGAGATTTTTTCTGGTTTAGAGTTGAACGATTTGTTTTTGTTTATTTTTGAAATAGACCCAATGTTTGAAGCCGATCTCTTTTAACGTCTTGCTAACTTCTTCCCAATCATCAGCAACTCGGCTTGGCAGATGAGCATCAGAGCCGAAGGTTACTTCAACGCCATAATGCAGCGCTTGCTCCAATATTTCATTGGAAGGGTACCAGCCGCCTACGTCCTTGGTCTTTCCTGAAGTATTAATTTCAATCGCTACGCCAGCTTCTCCGATGATCTTTAACGTTTCGTTAACCTTCGGTGTAGCGATATCTGAGAAGGCTGGATAGAAGCCTTTCATTGCATCGATATGCCCAAGAATATGGAACATGCCGGAACGTGCGGACTCCTTAATAAGGTCATAGTACTCTTCTTTATGCTGGATCTTCTGCTCTTCATTTAGTTTTTTCCACCTGTTGCGATTGAAGATACTGACACCACCCGATAGATGAACAGAGCCAATAATGTAATCGAATGGATATTTCGCGTATTCTTGCCGGTAAACTTCGACATGCTCAGGAAAATAGTCGGACTCAACACCTAGAAGCACATCAATTTTTCCTTCATATTCTTTTTTTAGTTGCAGAACTTCCTCGATATAACGGGGGAATTCGCTCTTAGCCATAGCAATTAAAGGTTGTGCCTGATCTTCTGGGCTCGCAAAATAAGGGGAATGGTCAGAAATCCCGATGACTTGCAATCCGCCGTCAATAGCGGCTTCAATATAATCGCGAATTTTATCCTTAGCGTGTCCACATCGATCATGATGGGTATGTAGGTCGAATTTCATCGAAAATAACCTCCTTAGAGTTTTGCTTTAGCAAAACTGGTATCGTAAGCAGCAAATCTTATTCTGAGCCGAGAAACTGGGTTTCCGGCATTCCTTTTAGATCTCGTAGGAACTGCTGCATCGCAGAATTTAAGTAGCGCCCTGACTTATATACTACACCTACAGGATGCGTAATATCCAATTCGTTCACTTTGACCATTTTCAAAGTTCCATGCCGCAGTTCATCAGCGACAGAAAGCTTGGAGATGATAGCGACCCCGAGATTTAACTCCACCATGCGCTTCACTTCTTCGCTGCTGGATAGCTCCATCACAATATGTGGGGAGACGTCATAGGCTTTGAAGATTTGATCGACGAATCGACGTCCGGCTGTTTCCGGAGAAAGCATAATGAAGGGAATGTTGCGCAGCTTCTCAATAGATAAATGGGCAAAACGGCTAAGTGGATGCGCCGTGGAAACAATCAGCTCGAAAGTATCATAATAAAGCACGGAAGTTTCTAAGGCTTGATTTTTTTCGAACAAATAGGTAATTCCAATATCAATTTGGCTATTCTCCACCGAAGTCATGATTTGGGAAGAGGTCATTGAGTGAATGGTCGTCTTGATCAGTGGGAATTGGTCTTGGAAATAGGACAGCACCCTCGGCAAAATCTGCATGGCGATCGACGTTGTCGTGCCAATGTGGATGTGACCTTGCGGTGTATGATGTAAGTCTGATAATCGCTGCTTGAGATCACTGGCGATCCGCAGCATTTTTTCTGCATGCTCCAAGAACAGCTTTCCACTATCGGTTAAAGTAACAGGCTGGTTGCGATCAATGAGAATTGTGCCGAATTCGTCTTCAAGGCTCTTTATTTGTGCGGAAACGGCAGGTTGGGTCAAGTTAAGAATTTCGCCAGCTTTTCGAAAGCTCATTGTTTTGGATATGGTGAGCAATGTTTCTAACTGGTTCATATTCATGAGCATACCTCCTGCTTTTCATAGTAAAGATAAAAATAAAATTTATCGGAATTGTAAAGGGCATAAAAACCTTTTGTAACCCTATTATATGATAGGAGTACTTGAATCGGCAACATTTTAGGATAAAGTTGGACAACCGAACACATTCTAGCAAGGAAGTTCAGACGAATACAACCGATTTTCGTTGCCAAATACTCAAATTTGATTATAATATTTTATATATAATAAATAAACGATGAAGGAGATTCACTTTATGACGTTAACCCGTAAGTCAAATACAACGTGGACCGTTGTGGCGTTGATGTTGGGACTCTTACTTGCTTCGCTGGATCAGACCATTGTTTCAACAGCGATGCCAACGATCGTGTCCAAACTAGGAGGTTTCAGCCAATTCGTCTGGGTTTTTTCTGCGTATTTAATTGCGAATGTGGCTGCCATGCCTATTTTCGGTAAACTATCCGATATGTATGGTCGAAAACTATTTTTTATTATCGGTATCATTGTATTTATGATTGGCTCAGCCTTATGTGGAACGGCAGGATCGATGACCGAGCTCATCATCTACCGCGCCATTCAAGGTATCGGTGGCGGTGCCCTTATGCCGATTACTTTCGCGATCATTTTTGATATTTTCCCGCCAGAGAAACGGGGTAAAATGCAAGGGCTGTTCGGGGCTGTATTCGGATTATCCAGCGTACTGGGGCCGATCATTGGCGCGTACTTCACTGACCATGTGACTTGGGAATGGATTTTCTTTATTAATCTCCCCCTTGGCATTGTATCCTTAATCTTAATCATTTTCTCTTATCACGAGTCCGTGGAACACAGTAAGGCGAAAATTGATTGGGGCGGTACTATTTTCCTGACAGCATCGATTATTTCTCTCATGTTCGCATTGGAACTTGGCGGTAAAGAATATGCTTGGGATTCCTTACAAATTATCGGGTTGTTTGTAGGTTTTGCTGTTCTCTTAGGTACATTTATTATGATTGAAAAATATGCAGCAGAACCGATTATCCCGCTTGATTTGTTCAAAAATCGCCTGTTTACCGCCAGCATGGGTGTCAGCTTCGCTTATGGTGCGGTTTTGATCTCAGCCGGTACATACATTCCTTTATTCATTCAAGGGGTATTTGAAGGCTCAGCTACAAGTGCAGGCTCTACTTTAACCCCAATGATGCTTGGTGTTGTTGTCAGCAGCGCACTCGGCGGGCGCTTCATCGGTAAATTCTCTTATCGCAATGTCATGCTTGTTTCCATAGCCTTGCTGCTGCTGGCAACTTCGCTCTTAGGCGGACTCTCTATCGATTCCAAGCGCTGGCTAATTACAACCTATATGATTCTCCTTGGTCTTGGTATCGGCGCTTGCTTCCCAATTACATCGATGTCTGCGCTGCATAAAATAGACTTCCGCCGCAGAGGCACAGTGACTTCACTTGTTGGTTTCTTCCGTTCCGTAGGTTCGGCAATCGGGGTAGCTGTGTTTGGCAGCATTCAAGTCAACTCGCTAAGAGATAACATCACAAATTCCCTTCAGGATCCAGCGATGGCCGAAAAGTTTCATGATGCTCGAATGCTGCTTCAACCTCAGGTTCGTGCAAACATTCCCGCTGAAGTACTTCACAAGCTCCTAACAGCATTGGCGGATTCCATTGCCGTTGTTTTCCAGACAACCATTGTTCTTGCTGTAATCGGTCTTGTGTTCATTTTCTTCATGGGTAACGCTAAACTTGAAGTGGGAAGAGCTCCCGTTAAAGAAAGCGTACCAGTAGGACACTAGGAGGTTAACATCTATGTCGATGAAGCTCGTCATTCTCGGACTACTGATGGAAGCCAATCGGCATACCTATGAAATTCGGCAGACGATGAAAGAAAGAGGCATGAACAACTACATGAAGCTGCAAGACGGCTCTCTGTATTATGCGATGGACCAACTTCACAAGGATGGACTCGTAGAAGCACATGAGGTTGTGCGGGATACGAATCGCCCGGAGAAAACGATCTATCAAATAACCGCTGCCGGGAAATTAAAATTTCAAGAACTGTTAGTTGAACAATTTCATGAAGAAATCAGACACTATCATCCGCTTTATGTTGCCCTGCCTTTTTCCGTGCATGGGGATCAGGCGAAGATTGCTGACATTCTCGAGAATAAAATTTTGGCCCAAAAAATGCTTATGAACAAGATGAAAAGCTTATACGAAGAACACATCTCCATTGTTCCAAGAGTTGTCCTACAGATGTTGGTGGGCACCTACAAGCGTGCATTTACTGAACTGAAATGGCTGGAACAGCTGCAGAAGGATGCAAGAGAGGGTCGCTTGCAAGAGAAGAACTCCCCTCTGGAAGTTGATTGGGACCGTATTGAATAGAAGAAAGCCGCAGCTGCTCTTTTTGAGAGCAGTTGCGGCTTTTTATTTGAACGTGGCGGGCCTCCATTTCATCTCTGGAGGGGGAATAATAACAGTTGCGTTACGAGAGTTGGTGAGATCTTGTAACTCGATTATCTCTAAGTTGTATTTTGTGCAACAATTCGCACGCACAAAGGATATTTCGCAACTTGAAGAAAGGGAGAAAGACGAAATTTAGGAAGCAAAAGTTGCACTTTCTGCAACATCTTTCAACCGCATAGGGCACTCTGATCCTCGCATAAGTTAGCTGGCAATAACCGATTTATGATAGTCCCAGGCGGAAATAACGGTGTAGTGATATCTTATCTTCCGTTGAACTGCTCGATGAAATGCTGCAAATCATCGCAGATCAAGTCCGGCGTCAAGCCCGCCGACGCCAGCTGCTCTTGCACGTTATCCGCCGTGGCGACACCCGTCAACACGAGCGCCGTATTACATCCCGCCAGCATGCCTCCGCGGATGTCGGTATGCACGTTATCGCCGATGACCCAGACATCGGCGGCAGGCAGCCCGAGCCGCTCGATGGCGTAAGCCATAATGATCGGCGAAGGCTTGCCGATCACCACGGGCTCCACGCCCGAGGCGGCGGTGATCGCAGCTGCCAGGGAGCCAGCTCCTGGCATTAGCCCACCATCCGACGGCAGCATGCGGTCGGGATTGGTTAACACATAGGTCGCGCCATGCTTCAGATGGCGGACCGCTTCGGTCAGCTTCTCGTAGGAGAAGCTGCGGTCAATGCCTTGGACGACGTAATCCGGCGTCGTCCCAGCACCCAAGGCGAAGCCGGACGCCTCCAAGGCGATCCGTAGTCCGGCTTCGCCGACCATATGCACGCGGTTGCCTCCGCGCTGCTCGGTCAAGTACTGAGCGGCCGCCTGCGATGACGTATAGACGGCGGCCGCTGGAACCTCTATGCCGAGCACTTGCAGATGCTCGGCAACCTGCTCAGGCGTTCGTGACGAGTTATTCGTCACAAGCAAATACGGCAGGTGCTGCCCTTGCAGCCAATGAATGAATGCCGCCGCATAGGGAATCGGTTCATGCCCCCGGTATAGTGTACCGTCTAAATCAATGAGAAAACCTTTCATCTTGCTAACGCTCCCTTTCATCTGTTTATTGCGTGGAAGGAAGTGTGATTTCTACCGTCGTTCCTTCTTCTAATTTACTGCGAACTTCCATAAAGCCGCCATGTGCTTCGATAATTCGGAAACAGACCATAAGACCAAGTCCAGTTCCTTTTTCCTTCGTACTATAAAACGGTTCGCCAAGCTTGGGCAGCCGTTCTGGTGCAATGCCGCAACCTTCATCGATGAAACGTATGGTTATGTAGTTTGAGTTTTTTTCCTGTAGAGCTTGAATACGCATTGTACCACCTTGCGCCATAGCTTCCAACGCATTTTTCATAATATTGATGAAAACCTGCTTAAGCTGATGCTCATCACAGGAGACAGGTGGCAGATCTGGCATAAGTTCTGCTTCAATCTGAATATTTCCGAGCAGTGCTTGAGGTTGAAGGAGTTCAATTGTGCTTGTGACAATGCAATCCAAGGTTTGAGTTGCGAAATGTGTCGCCTGCGGTTTGGAAACAAACAAGAACTCATTCACAATAAATTCTATACGCTTTAGTTCATTTTGCATGATTTCTATATAATATTTCTCTTTGGCATTATTCGTCTTGAGCAGCTGTAAGAATCCCTTCAATGCCGTTAGCGGATTACGGATTTCATGCGCAACGCCAGCAGCCAACTGCCCGACAGCAGACAGCTTGTCTGATTTGATTAGCAGCTCTTGCGTCTTTTTCAACTCGGTAATATCCTTGAAAGTAATAACTGTACCTAGAAGTTGACCTTTTCCCTCCAGCATAGGACTGGACATGTACATAACGGGGAAGGTGGTTTCGTCTTTTTTCCAGAACATATCCTCTTGCATATCAGATACTTCATGATTCAGAATCATGTTCAAAATAGGACTTTCCTCAGGTGGGTATAGTGAACCATCGCTCTTAACTGGTCGAATGAGATTATGAATTTGTCGGCCCAGCATTTCATCTACTTTCCATCCGGTTATAGCCTCGGCGGCCTTATTCCAGAAAATTGTGCGACCGCTCATATCAATCCCGTAAATACCTTCCGAAACGGAATTCAGGATGAGTTGATTTTGCTTATATAGCTTATCAATGACCTTCTTCTGTTCCTTGACTTCAGTCAAATCTTTAAGAATGGCGAAGACCCCAACAATACTGCCGTCTACCATCGTCGGGACGAACGTTACATTGGATTGGATAGGGTATCCTTTCTGATGAAGAAAAGCAGCCTCGAAATTTTGCGGCATCCCGGCTGATGCCACTTGAAAATGATGCAACGCTTTAAGCAGATCGGGTGGATTGATCATAGGAATGAAGGAAGTTAACATCGTGGTCTCACGAGCAAGTCCAAGAAGACTTTCCAAACCATGATTAGCCGACAATACCTCGCCGTCCAAGCTAAACGAGATAATAGAATCAGGATGATTATCATAAAGTGATTTATACCGCTTCGCGGTTTCGTTAATGGAAGATTCTCTTTTTTTAACGACACTAACACCAAATAAAGCTAATCCGAGAATCAAGCCGAATAGGATGACATCGATAAGCAGGCCAACCAATTGATTATCATGCACAAAAGCAAGAGGATGTATAAAGTAGAAATTTGTTCCGATCAAAAATATAGCAGTAATATGATAAACAAGTGCAAGTTGATATAAATTCCAATTTCGAGCAGAAATATGCTGTTTAAACATAAAGACTTTCAGCGCCCCTTTTAAGGAATTTTCCCCTGTAAAATTATCAGGATTCGACACGAATATATATATTCTTCCATATTCATGTTGTGTTTTCCTCTGTTCATGAACAATTGCATCGTTGTTCGACAATTTAAGTATGAAGGCAGGACGAGTTTGTGTATCTGAGTAGTAGGAACTATTTTATCGAAAAAGACAGTATACTTGTCCTAATTTTTTAGGTATAATGTTGAAAAAGGTCGTTTTTCTGTGGAACTTATTCACAAATGAGATCGGAGCGGAGCTATGAAGGCTGAGTACATTAATCCCTTTTTGGAGTCGGCTAGAATTGTCATCGAGCAAGTTGCTAACATTCGCCCAACAACGGGGCAGCTCGGCGTCAAAGACGTCAAATTTGTGGAAAAGTATATCTGGATCCAAATCGGGATGACCGGGCAGATGGAAGGCGATATTGTTTTCGGCTTAGCTGAGGATGTTGCTTTGAAAATGGTTTCTGCCATGATGGGTGGATTTGTTATTACAGAAATGGATGAAATGGGTAAGAGCGCCATCTCTGAGCTGGGTAATATGATTAGTGGAAATGCAAGCACGATGCTCTTCAATCAAGGGGTCAGGGTGGATATTACACCGCCGAAAATTGTTCAATCTGCGACGGCTGCAGGATTTGTGCCGAAGAGAGCATTGACCATTCCTTTGATTATGGATAACATTGGCGAGCTGGACATTCAAGTTTTAATCACATAAGAGACCTAATATAGGTACATATGCTAAAATGAATTGGAGTGCTGCTGAAGCGGTATCTCCATTTTTTTATAACGCAATAAGGAGAAGGTAAGCTTGAACATTTCGAATAAAATTGTATTGATTACAGGAGCTTCGAGCGGCATTGGAGCCGTTATGGCACAGCAATTTGCAGCTAAAGGAGCCATTCCTATATTAACTGCACGCAGTACAAATAAACTTAAAGAAATTGCTTTGGGCTTGCAAGGGCAGCATGCCGTTTATGAGATGGATGTAACGAATACGGAGCAGGTTAATCATGTTGTGGAACAGATTATAGCCAAATTTGGCCGTATTGATATTTTGATAAATAACGCGGGGTACGGGATATTTGAGTCGTTTGCGGAGGCGCCGCTTGCTCATTTTGAAGAAATGATGAATGTAAATTACATGGGATTAGTCCGATGTACCCAAGCAGTATTGCCATATATGTTGAAGGCCAGGAGCGGTCATATCGTGAACGTGGCTTCTATGGCGGGTAAGATCGGATCGGCCAAATCCACGGGTTATTCCGCGACTAAGCATGCAGTACTAGGCTTCACGAACAGTTTGCGCCAGGAGCTTATAAGATCTGGGATCTCTATTACAGCGATTAACCCGGGACCCATCTCAACACCTTTCTTTGATAAAGCAGACCCGAGCGGTAACTATGTCAAAAATGTGGCTTGGTTTATGCTTAAACCAGAGAAAGTCGTTAAAGAACTTATACATGCGATAGAAAAAAATATTCCTGAGAAAGATCTTCCTTTTGTGGCTGGACTAGGAATCAAATTATTTCATCTATTCCCGCGAATGTTCGATCGGTTGGCATCAGGCATTTTAAATAAAAAATAAGCGGCTCCCAGTTATTGATCGGGATTCCGCTTTTTTTCTTTCATCAATTATCGATCTAAGTCTGTTCTGGCTTTTTCGCTTGTAAAGCCTGGTTCAAATCTCGAATTTCTTCGAAAATGCGACGTACTTCGGCTTTGCCTTCTGGATGCGTTTGATTCCAGTGGGAGGTTAAGGCCGGCAGCGACTTATGAACATGATTAAAAAATGCCCAAATCTTAATTTTCTCAAGCATTTCAGGTGAAGTATCACCCGTGATGAGTTCAGCTGTTTTGAACACTAAGGAATTAAATTCGTTCTCAAAATCTGTATTCATAGTTTCATCCCCTCGGATGGAAAATAGGTGGAGTACGTTTAGTTTATATGATGATATAACAGCTGTCAAAATAGGGGGAACCTATGTCCATAGCACTAGATGAAATCCATGATGGTCAACTGTTAGGAAAAGAGCAAATTCGCTGCTTCGTGAAGCATATATCGCTTTATATCCTTACTTATGTTAGTCAAGGCCTAAAAGTGAAAGGCCTTCTAGCCGTTCCAGATGGAACAACTCCGCGACCTGCTGTCATTTATTGCCGAGGTGGCATTAAGCGTGTTGGGATGGTTCGTAAACGAAGAATTATATCGATGGCTAAACGCGGCTATGTCGTCTTTGCTCCCTATTATCGGGGGAATGAAGGCGGTGAAGGACGTGAGGACTTTGGCGGGGAAGACAGGTTTGATTTGTTTCATGCCATTCCAATGGTGCAATCTTTAGAGGAAGTATTGCCAGGTCCCATACCATTGATTGGATTTTCCAGAGGTGCTGTTATGGCCATGCGAGCAGCCCGAGAGTGCAGTGGGGTTGGTCCTGTTGTCGTATGGGGAGGTGTAAGTGATATGTTGGATACCTATGAGCAGCGTGTGGATTTGCGGCGGATGCTGAAACGGGTTGTCGGACATCCGAAGAAACAAGTTGAGGCTTACCTCGATCGGTCGCCAGCCTATTGGGTAAATGAAATTAACTCGCCCATCTATATCATCCATGGAACAAATGATTCACAAGTTGACATTGGACATGCAAGAAAACTGGCTAACGCTCTGGATCAAGCCGGCAAAGATTATACGATGGCATTATATACAGGACTTGAACACCGTTTTCCTCGGAAAGACGACGAAAAGGCTCTGGATGACGTATTTACATGGCTTGATGAGAAGCTTAAACGAAGTATGCAGGAAGTCATTTCCACTTAAATTAATTATTATTATTGTTTACTCCCGATTTATGACCTAAAATAAGGTAGGAACACAACAAGTAGGTTCTACCTGGTAGGCTAGGGGGCGTTTAATTCGAAGTCTCTGAGACTTATATTCAGCAGTGATTTTTATACATTAGATAAGAGCGTGCAGGAGCAGATATATCAGGAGTTCTATCTCCTCGTATATCCCATGATTTACTTCATATTGAGGGATCATGCGGCGGTGGAAGACATTATTCAGGAGTCATTTCTAAGGGCTGTTCGTAAAGCGCCTTTGTTGACTGAAATTGATAAATATGAAAGCTGGGTTAAGAAGTTAACTCGGAATGTTACACTCAATCATCTTCGTAAGCACAAGCGCAACCGGGATGAGCTGGAAGCTGAACTCAAGCTCTGTATCAAGGAAGCTGCACCAACATCTGAATATTTGGTCCCACTGGATCAAGAAGTTGAGCTAAAGCTAATGCGTGAGGCTATTATCACTTACATCAATCAGCTTAGCCCCTCCTACAGACAAATTATTGCGATGAAATGGATCCATAATTTATCTTATAAAGATATGGCTAATGAGCTTGGTGTAACGGAGGGCGTCGTTCGACAACGCTTATTCCGGGCACGTGATGTGATTAAGCAGAGACTGTTTGAAGAGTGGGGATCCGGCGGATAAGAGTCCTTAAGGACTCTTATTTCTGCTTTTAGTGGTTGTCGATTTGTATCGTTTTACGGCGTGGCATATAATAGGGACATTAGATTGGATGAGAAAAGGGGTTTTCGTAAATTGAGTACAAGCTTTGAACAACTGCAGATCGCGCAGTCCTATTTAGATAAATTGCAAGAATTAGGGATTGGTGAGCCAACACCGATTCAAGCTGAAGGTATCCCAGTTTTAAAGCAAGGGAAAGATGCCATCATTCAGTCTCAAACGGGTACAGGTAAAACTTTAGCGTATTTGCTTCCAGCATTGGAACGAATCGACCCTACGCAAAAACAACTGCAGGTTCTTGTAGTTGTTCCCACCAGGGAGCTTGGCATGCAAATTATGCAGGAAATTGAGAAGTTCACTGATGGTGGACCGATTCGGTCTCAATCTCTTATCGGCGGAGCAGCCATTGTTAGACAAGTAGAAAAGCTTCGACTTCACCCTCATATAGTTGTTGGTACGCCGGGTCGCTTGCTTGAACTTATGAAAATAAAGAAGTTAACTTTGCATCATGTGAAAATGGGTATTGTTGATGAAGTGGACCAAGTGTTCGAGCTAGGTTCTATGCAGGATGTTGAAGCAGTCCTTAAAGGAATGCTTAAATCCAGTCAGATGGTATTTGTTTCCGCGACGATCCCGCAAAGCACTGAACAAGCTGCTGGGAGATGGCTCAAAGATCCTGTGATTATCAAAATCAATCCGAATCAACGCACAGCCGAAACATTGGAACATATGTATGTGGTGTGTCAAGAACGTGAAAAGATTGATACGCTAAGAAGACTTGTGCGTCTGATTAAGCCTACATCAGCTATCGTGTTTATCAACGTAACGGACGATATTGCCCAAGTGGTGGGCAAACTCCAATACGTTGGATTATCTGTTGAAGCCTTGTATGGAGAAGCTAGTAAACAAGATCGGGCCAGAGTGATGGGGAATTTCCGGGATGGGAAATTTCAATTGCTGCTCGCAACGGACGTTGCCGCAAGAGGTCTTGATATTGAAGACGTGACCCACGTCTTCCACTTGGATCCTGCGACCAACGCGGAGTATTATCTCCACCGCGTAGGTAGGACCGGTCGGATGGGCCGCGAGGGCACGACCATTTCTATCGTGACGCCGAAGGAGCAGTTCATTCTCGAGAAATTCGAGAAGCAGCTTGGCATCACGATCGCGCCGAAGGCGATGTTCGAAGGCCGGCTCGTCGACCCGGCCCAGGACCGCAGTGCGGCGACGATGCGCAGCCGCCGCGAAGCTGCGCGCCCGAGCGGCGCAGCACCTGCACGCAGCTTCGCAGGCGCGCGGGATGCTGCCGCGCCTGCGGGCGCGGTGCGCACTAGTGCCGCGGCGTCTGACGCGCGCGGCCAGAGCAGCGCTGCCCCGGCGAAGCCGGCGGCGCAGGCGAACACGGCCGCCGGTGGCAAGGCTGTGAGTAAAGCCCAACGCGAGCGAGATCGCAAGAGCAAGGGCGCTCCTCGCTGGCTCAAAGAAAAGCAGCAGAACAAAGAGTAGCCCTGTCTACGAGGGCAACAACAAATTGATCTGCGGGGTGTGAAACGTGCTGAAAAAAATAGTCATTTTCGCCATAGCTGTAGTCATCATCCTTACGGCTGCGTTGGTGATCGCCGTTCGGCATGTTAAACCAACTGAAACATTAAACCTAGATTATAAAGAAGTCACGATCAGCAGTAAGATCGCAGACATCGTCAAGAATCGGAAGCTTGAGGTACAGCTAACGGAACAAGACATTAATGATTTGGTAAAGAAGCAGCTAGCTGCACATCAGGTTCTGCCTAACGGTTTTCGAATTGAAGGGGCGAAGCTTACACTGCAAGGTTCAAACCTTGTGGCTGACGTGAATGTGAGGTGGCGGGAGAAGATACCCATCGGTGTACAAATGATGTTCACCCTTGCTTGGAACCCGCCGAATTTAGTCGTTCAACATAGAAATACGAGTGTTAAAGGCATGCAAGTCCCAAGTGAATGGGTTCAACTTGCGCCTTTTGAACTCCCTATTGAAGATCACTTGCCCAAACTGATTGGTGTAAAGAACATACGGTTCGAGGAAAAAGCCATCATCATCCAATTAAAGCCGTTGCGATAACATAAAAAAGCTGAATCCACGAAGGATTTCAGCTTTTTTTTAACTTATACAGACTTTGTGGTCTGAACATTCCATCTCCGAGAATATAAAATGATACCTAACACGACGCACATGCCAATCAGTACAAACCAAATCGACACACCCACATCAAAACGGTCCATCCCCCAACCGACACCTAAGGGAAGAATAGAACCTCCTAATCCGCCTGCTGCGATAAGCGTACTCGTTGTTTGCTCCGTACGCCCTGGAAGCAGTTGATTCGCATAAATGAGAGCTACTGCAAACATACCGGACATGAATAATCCAAGTAATAGTACAACGGCGAAGCTGCTCCATAGATTCGTGCTAAACACCCAAATAAGTACGGTGAGCAGACTGCCTGCAAAAGAGACCGCCAAGTAACGGAAATAAGTCATTTTCTCTGCTGCAACACCTGCGAACAGTCGGCCTACAACCATGGCTAGCCAATAGGCTGTTACGGCAAGCGATGAAACGGAGCTGGAAGCATGTAATTGATCGGTAAAGATCGAGGGTAAGAAATTAACGATGGTGTTTTCCATTCCTACATATAAGAAGAAAACAATCATGAGTAAGCAAAGAAACGTCAAGGAGCTCTTAGTGAGTACAGGGGGTTTCTCTGTCTGCTGCGAGCGATCCGCTTTATGAGCTAACAGCTCGTCATGCTCGCCTAAGGAAAGCTTCGACCAGACAATACACGCAGTGAGCGCACTTAATCCCAACAGCATAAATCCGTATTTCCATAACCCATTAGCAATCAAGATACTTGACACTATAGGCATGAATAATGCTCCAAGACCAAAGAAAACCTCAAGCTTGCTGAAAGCAATCGCTTGTTGATCTTTTGCTGCAATTAAAACGAAGGTACTGATGCTGGATTCAACGAGTCCGAAAGCAACCCCGGCTATGAATGACAGACAAACCGCAATGGGCCATGGGGGCAGTAGAACGATAGTGATCATAGCTAAGAAGAGAAGACCAAAAGCCGTCGTTATGGTACTTCTACGACTGATCCGACGAATGAGATAAGGCATACATAGTACACCTAGAAGGAAACCGCCGAATTCCATGAAAACAAGTAGCCCCCCGTCACTGTAACTTCTTCCGTAATGGGAGAGTAACTCGGGCAATACAGCTCCGAATATAACGTGGGTACAGCCTGTTAAAAGGTAAGACAAGCAGGCCATAATTAATAGTCTTTTCATAAGATAGGGCTTCCTTTTTGCTGAGCAGCATAGTTCTCGTTATAAGCAAATACATGACCAATGGCTTCTGCAACAGAATCAACATGGTACAACGCCTTTTGTTTGACATCTGGATGAGCACCTTGCATAGCAAAACTATGAGGAGTGATGCCGAACATCGATACATCGTTGAAAGAATCCCCGAAACAGGCGATCTCTTCTGGCTGCAAGCCCAATTGTTCAATAAGAACAAGCAGTGAGCTGCCCTTTGAAACAGCGAGAGGCATAATATCAAGACAATCTTTGTCAGAGATGAACATCTCCAGCTGATCTCCAAGCTTTTCCTCCATAAGAGCTTTAAGCTCTAAGAGAGTTTCAATTTTTCCAAACATCGAGAACTTACAAACAGCAAAGTCACCTTTCAAAGACTGCTCCACATCTTCTTTTACGATAAAAGGTTGGAATGTTCGGGATTGCACCTCATCGGAAGCAGGAGTCAAATGCGTGATAAAATTCGCTTCGCCCGAGCAAACAAGCTTAACGAGATCAAAATCCTTAAGTAACTGGTACACTTGATAAGCCAAATCAGGTTGAAAAAGCTGAGACTTCATGAACGTACCATCGTCTAAGTGGATGAATGCGCCATTTTGCGATACTGAATAGGCGCGATGACCAATTTCCGCCAATACTTGTTGCATTTCAATGTTCATTCTTCCTGATGCCAAACATAGTCTAATACCGGCTTCTTTGACTTTCTTTAATGCAGCCAATTCTCTTGAGCTGACTTTTTTACTGTGATCAAGTAATGTGCCGTCCAAATCACTTACGATAAGTTTAATCATCTTGTTCTTCTCCTCCTGCTAATACAATTTCCACATCACATGCAAGTAATTTCTCTTTCATCTCAGGGGTTAATGCTTGATCCGTTACGAGGATGTCAATACTCTCGAATCCTACTACGCGATGAAACAATCGCTTTCCGAATTTGGAATGATCCGCTAGTACAATAACTTGGTCCGCATGCTGCATCATGGCTCTCACCAGATAACAATCCTCTTCGTTTGGAGCAGACAGCCCTTCTTCTGTAATTCCGCAGGTCCCGATGAGCAGTTTATCGACATGGTAGTCATTTAACATTTCGATCGCTTTCGCTCCGTATACGCTATGGTGCTTGTTATCCAGCACACCGCCAAGAATATGGATCGTCGTTTCATCTTTACGAGTGAGAATAGCAGCAATTTCGATTGAACTTGTCACGACGATATTCTGTTTAGAGCTTAGAGCGGTGGCTGCATGAAGGACTGTGGTCGAGGCATCCATCATGATATAATCGCCGTCTTGAACGAGTGCCGCAGCTGTCCTGCCAATCGTTAGCTTCGAGGAAGACTCTGCTTGCAGCCTTTGATCATAATCTCCAACTTCTTTGGAAAGGGTAGGGAGGATGGCACCGCCGCGCGTTCGAACGATAGTCCCTTGCTCTTCAAGCTTAACCATGTCACGTCTAGCTGTGTCCCTCGAAACATCGTAGAGCTCACAAATAAGGTCAACGGTAATTCGCTTATTTGATTTTAAGTATTCGACGATCGAGATAAGTCTTTCTTCTTGAAACAAGGGGATTTCGCTCCTTTCACTTAAGTGATTATAAGTGATTATAAGTATATAGCTTATTATAATGCTGAATATGCATTCTTTCAACTATTTTGTTTGCGAGAAATTTCTGCTTTGATTTCATAACAAAAACCGTATACTCGTTCAAGGAACGAATACACGGTTTTCTGATCTATTTATATGATTATTTAACTGCAGGTTTTTTTCTGGTTTTAATATAACTAGGATATGTAATTTCTCCGGAGTCGAGCTTTCTAATTTCTTCTTCGTTCCACCCGGTAATTTTATTCGTACCTACTACACCCGTAAGCTTGATTTGATAGTGGTAAGCTAAGTACTGTTGGAGTTTGGTCATTTCATCAGGCTTTATTTCCCTGAGCTTTTGCTTACCATGTAGTTGACCTAATATAACTCCGATAGATTCTGCGGCTAGACTCGTGTTCGGTTGAATTCTTGTGCTTCCATAGGCGATAGCCGAGGAACCTACATTTTTTCCGGCCGCGATGACATTATCATAATTTTTTAGCAAAAAGCTGCGCAGCGGCATGCCGTATTTATCCGGACGTCCCATTTCAATACCCCACTTGTTAGCACTTGTGCCCTGCAAATCAAGCGGATACCCACCAATACTGACATTATCCCAGAACATCGTGCCTGAAAGGAGATCAGATGGTTTTAAAACATAGTCCATTTCATAGTGATTATATTCTCGGACATAGGGATAAGAAGGAAATTCGCCTAATTCAGCATGTTCCCAACCCGGTAACGTTTTACGGAAGTGATTGAGAATCAGCGGAGTTTCTTTATTACCTAGGCTAACAGCCTCTTGGATGGATTCAGGCTTAGAAGGATCTACTGTATAAACAAGAAGGGCATTAATTAGTACTTCCCCATCCCTTTGATGTACCGCATTCAACCCTCTTAGAAAGACTCGATCATTAGAAGGATGGTAGGCTTTAGTCATTCCGCTTAGCCCAATAGCGAAGCTATCACTTACATAACCGCCACCGAATTGTTTCGATTTCTCTTCCGGTTTTAATAGATTAAATGCGGTATTAAACTTTTTCCAGTCGACATTTTTGAACTTCATCATCATGCCAGCACTCATATACTCGATTTCTTTTTGACCATAGAACTTCTCAAGACCTGGCAATCGCTTGGCATCCAATCGACTGATTAATGCTGCATAGTCACTGTTGTCGACCCAATAGGAAGCTGTAATTTTCTTCTTTTCATTTTGTTCCGTACTGTAAACAATAGAAGCGATTTTGTGCATATGATCAGGTGTATTCGTTTGTTCAATTTCATTAATGACAATGCCAGATTCCAAAGGAATATCTTTTATTAATTTATTCATATATGTAGTGAATTCAGGAAGCTTACGAATTTTGGCATTTCGGAAACCGTCGAATAATTCTTTGACACGGCCTTGTACAAGTAAATGACCTTGATCGTCACGGGTTTCATCGAGAAATAGCATTTGACTTTGGAGAATCTGACCTCCAAAAGCTTTATGAGGATCCAGTACTTTAACTTTCAAGCCTTCATCTGCTGCAGCTCTGGCAAGGTAAAGACCTTCAAGCTCGCTGCCGATCACAACGACATCGATGTGTTCAGTAGGATACATATTAGCGCTCTCATTATTTGGTGCGACAACAGCTGCTGTGGGTGCTTCGCTAACAATTGGAGTGTCTGGATGCGTGATGGGTGGCGCAGAAACAGCTTCTGATTCCAAGTTACCTTGCTTGTGCCAAACCTTGCTATAAGAAATTGCGGACAGAACAATAAGCAGAACGGTTAAAGCGACAATAAGTTGAACTCGTGGATTCCTTAAACGCATGTGTAAACTCCTTTAGTGATAGTCTGATATGGTTTAAGTTTAGCAGTTTCATAGTGGATTTAATAGACTCAGAAAATAGGTTGATATAAAAGATTTTGATGTCACCCCCCAAAAGATATTCGGATGGGCGAATTCTTGTAGCATAACCAGGAACCCTTCGCGAAGGCTCCACACAACTTTATAATACTAACTATTTGAATAAGGGAGAGGGAACTTGACAATGAAGAAGAACTTAATGAAAAAAGCAGTAGCAACAGGTCTTGTACTTACAATGGTAATGGGGGGCGGAGCTGCGGCGTTCGCTAAAGGCAATGATCATGACCGTGATGATAAGAAAGATTTTAAATATGAAAACAAAAGCAACAACAATAATAAAGTTAATACGAACATCAATATTAATCTGAACTTCAACGATATGGAAGGCGCGAAATGGGCATTGCGTTACATAGCAAGTTTATCTTCCAAACGCGTATTTGAAGGATTTGAAGATGGATCATTTAAACCTGACATTGCGGTTCCCCGCATTCAAGCAATTGTAGCAGCCGTTCGTAATATGGGATTACGTGAACAAGCAGAATCTGCTGCTGAAATGCAAACGAAGCTGAACTTTAAAGATGCGAATCAAATTCCTGCATGGGCTGTAGGTTATGTAGCTGTAGCTCTTGAAAATGATTTGTTCTCTGAAAGTGAAGATTCCGTTAAACCGAATCAACCTGCAGACCGTCTGTGGGCGACTACACTCTTGGTCAAATCTTTGAAATTGGAAGCTGAAGCAAAAGCGAAAATGAATACAAACCTTCAATTTAAAGATGCGAACAAAATCCCGGCTGGTTCTGTAGGTTATGTAGCTGTAGCGATCGAAAAAGGTCTGATTGATGGGTTTGAGGATAACACATTTAAACCAAATCAAAACGTAACACGCGCTCAATTGGCTGCTTTATTGGATCGTGCAGGCAACCAATTACCTGACGAAGATCAAAGTGTCAGCACTGGAACTGTGAACGCCGTAGTTGCTAATAACGTTCTAACGCTTACTAAAAATGGCGTATCTACTCCGTACACGCTTCACCCAAATGTATTCATACTACGTAATGGTGTACAAGTAAGCCCTGCTCAACTGCAAGTAGGCGATGAAGTTAAAGTTGATGGTTTTAATAATATTGTTAATTATATTGAAGTAACGAAAATGGCTCAACAAAATAACGTTACAAGCGGGACGATTAGTGCTGCAGTTTACAACAACAATAATGTGTTGACTTTGACGAATTCAGCAGGAACAACAACTCCATATACACTTAGCGCTAATGTAGTTATTTATCGTGGTGGTGTACAGGTACCTGCTGCCTTGCTTCAAGTTGGCGATGTAGTCAATATCACAACTTCCGGTAACCAAGTTACTATTCAAGT
>NZ_LMRY01000022.1:0-116571 GCF_001427935.1 Paenibacillus sp. Soil724D2 | reverse complement strand
CGTTTTTCTCTCGTTTCTCCCATGCCACACCTCGACCTTATTTATATTTTTAGTATACAGGTCTTCCATTAGAGTGTGTCTACTAATTAGTTTAATTCCATTTCCACCTATTCCACTGTATAAATCCAATGGAACTAACCCCAACCGCTGATGTCATGAGACATCATTGGATATCATCCAATCAAATCCCTCAAGTTGAGGTATTTCGACCTTTCTCCCAACGTAAATAAATAAGGGGTAAGCTTCGCTTACCCTAAAACTCTTATCAGTCAAAAAAAACCGCCGCGCACCAGCGCCAGCGGTTCTCCCCCTTACCTTACCTTTCCTTTCCTTTCCTTTCCTTTCCTTACCTTACCTTACCCCGTCCCCAACCTCAACCTCGCTTACCATAAGCCTCGTTGTACTCTCTTATCATCTGGCTGCCGCCATTCCGCTTCCAGCGCTCAATCTCTTGCTGGAATGCAGCTTTGTCCAGTTTCCCCAGGATATAATTGTACGTAGCGTCAGATACAATTTTGTACAACTCGACGCCTCGCTCGTCGTAGGTCTTCGACTCCAGTCCAACGGTCGGGTCTTTGACGACGTTTTTCTCGTTGTCCAAGCTCAGCCGGTCCGCGAGCTGCGACAAGGACTCACTCTCTGAAACGCGCATGACCTTCGGATTGTTCAGATCGGCAATCATGAGGGCATACAGCGCGTTCACTTCATTCACACG
Organism: Paenibacillus sp. Soil724D2; assembly: GCF_001427935.1. Classification (NCBI taxonomy): domain Bacteria; kingdom Bacillati; phylum Bacillota; class Bacilli; order Caryophanales; family Paenibacillaceae; genus Paenibacillus; species Paenibacillus sp. Soil724D2. The sequence continues at coordinate 115,856 of NZ_LMRY01000022.1, read as the reverse complement.
GATCTTGGACGTCTCTTCCGTCAGCAGAACTTGATCCCCTTTGGTTGTGTAATGACGCCCCTCTAACCCATATTTCATTAAGTTAGCGACATCTTTATCCATCGAACGATCAAAAAATTGCAGCATCTGCTTCAACTCCGCCTCGGTTCGTATCGCCTTTTTCGAAAAAAGATAGAGCGCACTATAATTAGGGATCGACCAAATCCGAAAACCCAATGGGCCTTCGATATGGTTCACGAGCGTGAGCTTCGCCTTCGGGTTAATGAGCTGAGCTTCGTCCGAAAGACGCTGCACATCCTGCATGCTGCCAATATAGACGCCCGCAATGCCGCGAATGAGTTTATCGCGCTGAACTTCCTTACTAGTGACTGCGAAATCGGCATTGATCAGCTTCTCGTCATACAGCTTCTTTATATAGTTCATCGTGTCCACGTAGGCTTGGGTTTCGAATTCAGGTACTAGCTTCCCAGCATCATCAGTACCCCAGTTATTCGGAGTACCGAAATAAGAACTGATCGTTTTGAACGCGCCAAAAACCAAATCATTCCGGTCGGTCAGACCGATAGTGTCTGCCTTCCCATTCAGGTCAGGATCACCGAACGTGAAAGCTTTCAATACCTGATACAGCTCATCCAGATTCGTCGGCTTAGCCAGCTTCAGATTGTTCAGCCAATCTTCACGAATAATAATGCCCTGCCGAGAGGAGGGCCGCTCGGTGTACAAGCCATAGATTTTGCCATCGACAGATGCCTGTCCCAAAATCTCCTTGTTCAGCTGTTTCAGATTCGGATACGCCGCCAAGTAAGGTCCGATATCCCAAAATGCACCGGAACGGATCGAATTTTTCATCAGCATGTAGTCCGTATATTTCACATAGGTTGCTTTTTTCAAAGAGTTTGTGGTGAGCGCAGTGTTCATTTTATCGGTATATATACCGTCCGGAACCCAGTTAAGATCAAGCTTCGTTTGTGTGCGATTCTCGATTTCCTGAACGAGTTCAGGGATGGGTGGATGCGGAAAATGCAGCGGTGCCATAATCGATATAATGGGACGATTACCGTTCACGTCATCTGTCTTTTGAGAGCTGCTTTTCTGACAAGCACTGATCAAAGTAACCATCAAGAGTCCTATCAAAAGGAGACCAAAAACCTTGAAACCCTTGCCATATAAACTTGTTCTCATGAGAGATCCTCCCTTATAACAGCGGTGTTTATAGTCAGAATCAGAGAAAATGATTATCCGTCACTCAGATGATTATTGCTCTTAACGCCTGTCTTGACTACAATACATAGATAGTCTGAATGAACATCCTCAAGATAGATAGGTGTTGGATGCGATGCGCTCTTTAAGTTTTCTTAGCAAAATGACCATATTCGGGTTCCTGCTCAGCACACTGCCGGTTATCTTCATCGGCGCCTTCGCCTTCGTAACCTCGTCGAGCGAAATTCAAAAGAATGTCAACGAAGGTAAAATGCAGCTGATCACCCAAATCAACTCCAATGTAGAGCAGAAATTAACGACTGTCAACCATACACTTAATCAGGTCATCAACTCTACCGTGCTCAAAAAGGCGATGGATATGCCCCTAACTGTAAACGATTTCATGATGTACGATGACCTGCGCAGCGAAATTCGCTATATGCAATCTTTTGATACCAAGCTGGAAGATGTCATCTTGATCAATGCCAGGGAAAACTGGATGATTAAGAATTCGGGCTTGTACCGCTATGACAGCTACCCTTATTACGATAAGCTTATGACCCTGATGAACACGCAGGAGAGCAGCATTTGGACGCTTAATCCCTCCAAGTGGTTTTTTACGGAAGAAAATGCGAGAAGCGTAACGTGTGACTACAGTATTTCTCTAGTTAAAAAGCTGCCCACCACCGGTTTGGAGAAATACGGCTTGGCTCTGGCTAACATCCCTGCCTGCAGCCTGCAGGATCTGATTAAAAATGATACCGAGAATCTGGATGACATCCTGATTATGGATGAACAGAATCGGATTCTCATGCATCCGGATTCAAGCCTAATCGGCAAATCCATTACCGAAGCTGGCCTTACGGATTTGAAGCAGTTAGAGGCGCCAATGGGCCAATTCTCAGTGGATATTAACGAGAAACCTTATTCCGTCAGCTTCCTGCGTTCAAATCTCAACAACTGGACCTATTTATCCTTAACCTCCATCGACAGTTTGACAAAGGAATCAAGTAAAATCGGAACCTATACGATCTATGTATGCGTCCTGATGCTGCTCCTCTCCATGGTCTTAGCTTGGCTAGGCTCGCGCAAGATGTATTCGCCGATCCAGCTTCTTTTGAACCAAATCGGAGGGCTTGTGACCGTCAATCAGAAGCGGAAGGCCAACGAGTTCCAGATGATCAGCGAGCATGTCCATACCTTGTTCCAATCGAAGTCCCAACTGGAAAGAGAAGTCCATCAGCATATCGGCCAGGTACGGACGTTTTTCTTAATCAAGGCTTTTCAAGGGCATATCAAACAGGGCGAGCTGCTGGAGAAATTGGCACAGTTCGGCTATAACAAGCACATTGAAGAGTGGAAAACGATGTCTGTGATCACGATGCAGATCGATTCTATCGACAATACGCGTTACGAAAAACGGGATATGGAGCTGCTGCTCTTCGCTGTGCACAATATGATCGAGGAACTGGTCCCTTCACAGCAGCGTCTCGCTCCCATCATTATTGACCAGACCGTGGTCACTTTGATTGGAAGTGCCGATAGTGAAGAAGCTGCCTTTAGCAATACCGTATATGCATTAACCGAGCAGATGCAGCAGCATATCTATAGCTTTCTGAATCTCCACGTCAGCATTGGGATGAGTCTCCCGATTCACGCATTCTCGCAGATGTCGATTGCCTATCGGGAAGGTCTAGAGGCTTTGAAGCATCGCATCAAGCTGGGTGAAGGCATCATCATTCAATATGAAAATATTAACTCAGGGAAGCATTACTTGAATTTAAACTATCCGAAGCCGATCGAGAATGAATTGATTGATGCGATCAAGCTTGCCGAAAAGGATAAGTCCAAGGAGCTTCTGAAGCAGCTGCTGCAAGCCGTATTTGCATCTCCGCTGACGCCGCAGGAATATCAAATTCCACTGGCACGGCTGCTTAACAACCTGCTCATGGTGATGCAGGAATCCGGGATCAGCTTGAATCAGATTCATCCGAACAAAGGATCCCTCTTCGAGGAGCTCCTGAATTTGCATATGACAGCCGAAATCGAGGACTGGTTCTGGACAGAGGTTATTCACCCGCTGATTCGCATTTATCGCGACCGGCAGGATGCCCAGTACCACAATATTTCCGAGAAGATTATTGATCTCGTGCAGCACTATTACGATACCGACCTGACGCTTGAGGAGTGCGCCTCCCGACTGCATTATAACGCGAATTATTTGAGCAGTATTTTCCGCAAAGAAACGAACTGCTCCTTCAGTGACTACTTGTCGGCCTACCGGTTCAACATGGCTAAGAAATGGCTATCCGAAACCGATATGCCGATCAAGGATATCTCTTCCAAGCTGCGCTATAACAATTCGCAAAACTTCATCCGTTCGTTCCGCAAGCAAGAAGGGTTAACCCCCGGCCAGTATCGGGACAAAAAGAAAGAAGGCTCGGCACCTAGCGTGTAGGTTCCTTGCCTTCCTTGCTTGTCCTAATCCTAGCAACCAAAAGCTAGGTTGTTGGTTTGACAGCTGCTTTGAGTGCAGCACGATTATCCCATAAGAACGATACAACGCTGTTACGTTCCTCAAAGAATGATTCTTTCTCATCTACATAGTCTTGGCCAAGTCCATGAACGCTGAAACGATCATCCGAGTAGTTCATCAAAGTCCATTGCCCTCCGCGTTTGTTGTCGGCAAACACAAGGTATAGTTTCTCTCCTGAGGCGTCCCATTTGGCAAACGATGAAAAATTGTCCAAAATCTCACCAATGTCGTTTTTCTTTTTGATTTGCATGATCGTATCCTCTCTTTCAATTATTGTTAGGCAAGTTTACTTAAAAGCACTGTTTCCGTTTCCAATTCTGTTTCCTGAAGCTTGGTTTTCCACGCCATTTTATGTTGTGAAACGGTTAAAAATATGTGCTTATAGCCTTCTGATATCGTCAAAACTGGTTTACCGTATACAAGTGACTGAGACAAACGGTAGGTTGCTTGTTCAACATCTTTCGGAGTGTCTTTCTGTTTCCGTAGGATAATAAGCAGCTGCATACAACCAAACACCTTAAACTGGTTACTGCACTCTGTATGATCCACGTCATACCAATCCATTTGTTCAACTTCTCGAACCGTAAAAACGTAGGAGTCCCCTAATTCATTCTCAAGCGTAATTTCACTAAGCTGGATGTTGGTTTTGTTTAATTCGTATGCGACCTGTTCTAAGGCTTGCTTCTTCGTTTGGGCTTGAATGAGGTATGAAATATTAGCATGAAAGGTTGCCTCTGCGATATAGTCTTCTTGTTCCATTTCCCCTTTGATATCTCCTTTAAATTCATGATGTGTTATGTTCTATGGACAAGAAAATACTATAAGAAAATGGATAAAAAGGTTGTCATTCCGTAGGGTGGGATTTTAGGAACCTTTGTCGAATAATTTTTAACGGTATAAAAAGAGAAAAGGCACGCCTTGAAGGTGGCCGTGAACACTTGCGCCAGCAAGCTTCTTCATCACGTCTATGCCATCCTCACTCAAGGCGAGCCTATCTTACTTAAACATTACCATCTATGTTACAAAATCAAATCCCAGCTGCCGCATACACTTTATCAAAGCCGGCTTTGGAACGTTGGACTAAGCTCTCAGGGGATTCTGTCGGCGGCGTTGCCGTCAATATTTCCTGAGAGACAGCCCCCTTATAACCAATACGCTGCAGCCCTTGCAGGAAGCCTGCCAAATCTATTACACCCTCACCTGGATACAAGCGTCCATTATCCAGCACTTCTTCCACGGGAACATCTGGTGCGTCGTTGATGTGGACATGTACGATCTGCTCAGCGCGAAGCTTCTCAATATCTGCCACCGTTAACCCGTTCGTGTACCAATGGTACGCGTCGAACAATAAGCCAACGTTGCTCTCGCCAATGGCGTCGATCCAATCCAGCGTCTCATCCAGCGTCCAGATGAACGGATGCTTCCAGCGCGTACGCAGATGATGCGGACCAACGAACTCTAATCCAAGACGGATGCCGTAGGCCCCTAGGATTTGGGCACAAGTACGCAGTCTGCGTGTAGCTAACGCCATGAAATGCGCAGCGCCCAAATCTGTTGAAGGTAACACGTACGTGCAGCAGTTCGTACATCCAAGTGCTGCGGCAGCTGCTGCTGCTTGTGTCAGCTTCGGCAAGTCTGCGCGGAACGTCTCTTCCGTCCCTCGCCATTCAACTGGCAAACCGATGGAACCAATGACGAGGCCATGTTTATTGAGCAGCTCACGTGCCCCATCTATACTGTAGCTCTCTACTAAACCAAGCGCGTCGATATCGACGGCCTCGAAGCCATATTTTGCCGCTAACTCTATGAATTGTTCATTACTTTCAAGCTTGCCGAGTCCAGCCCCCGTTAATCCTCTAAGCATATTCATTCCTCCAAGTGTGATGTTATTCGTTCCAGTTCAGCTTCACTTCATTCCCAGTTCGTGAAGATTCGTAAATAGCATCGAGAATTAAATTGTTCGTATAGCCGGAGAGTGCCGATGTAATCGGTTGTTTGCCTTCACGAATGCAATCTAGGAAATGGAGGCTGAGGCGCAGACGTTCACCCTCATCATCATCCGGTTTCTTCAGATCGGTCTCAATTGCTTTATTAAACTTCTCCGTCAACAGCTTACCGTTAGCTCCGCGATAGCTCGCTCCGCCTTCTGTTCCCATCAGGTGAACGAACGGTGTATTGTCCGTATCCATATGTACGGCCCAGCTCACTTCCAGCGTCAGCGTGCTGCCATCTTCCATGCGAATCAAAGCAGTAGCCAAATCTTCGACGTCATACGTACCGTTCCAATTCGGCGTACCCCATGTTCCGATTCCTTTGCGGCGAGGCCCGAATTCGGCATACGTAGCGCCCGATACCGACACTGGCTTCGGATTCCCCATCAAGTAGAGGGCAAGATCCAGCATATGAACGCCAATATCAATCAGCGGGCCCCCGCCGGACTCCTCCATTTTCGTAAACCAGGTGCCCCAACCAGGAATACCCTTGCGGCGGAACCAACCTGTTTTCGCTGTATAAATTTTGCCTAGCTCACCGGCATCGACCTGCTCTTTGATCTGAAGGGGCACGGATTCCCAGCGCATTTGGTGACCGATCATGACGACTTTATCTGATGCTTGACTGGCCTTGTAAATTTGTTTGGCCGCTTCTGCATTAATACCCATTGGCTTCTCAATCAGCACATGCTTACCTGCTTCAATCGCTTGTACAGCAAGCGAAGCATGGTGCATATTAGGCACGCCGATAATAACAGCGTCTACATTCGCACTTTGTATAAGTTCTTCGGGGGTAGCCGGCACGTAAGGAATACCATGTTCCTGCGCGCGTGCTTCCGCGAGTGGCAGATAGGCATCCGTAATCGCCGTAATTTCACATAAATTGGCTAGCTTTGAAAATTCACGAATATGAACCCCGCCAATATTTCCCGCTCCAATAATACCTACTCTAATTTTGTTAACGCTTCCCACTGTTCGTTCCTCCTCATATGCACATCCTGTTCGATCTCCTTTTATGGTAAAATAAGTGCAGCAAGAAGTCGTACCGTTATTTCGGAAAACGTCCCATTTTTTCGAAGGAGATCAGCCTCACTATGACGTACTTTCCCGATTATCTAAAAACATACCCCAATATGGAGTCGTCCTTCCCTTTTCACTTCAGCAGGAATACGCTCGACCGTGGCTTTCGGGCACATCGCCATGATTACTTAGAGTTCTCTTATGTCGTCCATGGCCGAGGAGCAGAAACCATAAATGATGTGAAACATACGATGACACCAGGCACTTTTACGTTCGTACTGCCCTATCAGGTGCATGAAATTTTCACAGATCCGGGGGAGCATCTAGTCCTATTCAACTGTTCGTTCAGTATGGACTTGCTTATGGAGCCAGGGAACGATCAAGGCTTGTCTGGCTTGTTTAATGATACGAATACCCTGCCGGGCTATGTCCAACTGAGTGGGCAAGATCAACAGCAAATGAGTGCTCTCATTGAAGATATGTACAAAGAGTACAACGCGAACGAACGCTACAGGCAGACGCTTCTGAAAGCAAGACTGAAGGAAATTCTTGTTCGGTTCGATCGTTATCGTTGGAAACAAGCAGGACAGACTGAAGCTACGGCCATCTCGCCAATCTCAGGGGCAAAAACGAGCCCTTCGGTGTGGCCAATCATTCACTACATCCACCGGAACTATCAAGAGGATCTGGCATTATCTGACCTTGCGACTCGGTTCACCATGAGTGTATCCCGCATCAGCGAGGTCATTAAACAAACGACCGGCCAAACGTTCGTTCATTTCCTTCACGATCTGCGACTTCGCCATGCGTGCAGCCTGCTTGTATCCACCGACATGAGCGTGACGGAGATTGCCTTGGAAGTCGGGTACGGTTCTTATAAGACATTCTCCCGCATTTTTCGGGAAAGCAAAGGCATCGTGCCGAAGGACTATCGCAAAGCCGAGTATGGCCGACGAGTGACACAAGGATAAACAACTTCGATGGTATCTTACTTGTGAGATCAACCATCAAATGCAGAACATGTCGTAAGGAGAGGGCAACCTCTCCTTTTTTGTTATGCATGCCAGTGTTCATTACTCCGCCTTTTGTTTAGCACATTATGAATCTACTTTGCATTTTATATAGAGAATCTAATATAGAAACGAGGTGATCGGAATGGCTCGTGCAAAAGCTGTTTTACAACCTGATCTAATATTGATCAGTTGGACAAGAAACCCTCTTCGCCCAGGTTCCGCACGCAGGATTATTGCTGCTCGTGTTATTGGCAATGCTCAACCTTGCAGATTTACATTGGTTCCCAATGGATTGCTTATCAATGCCTTAAACTGCTTATTAGACCATGACATCGGTTTTAAGATCGTCTTCCAGAAAAAAACTTCAAGTTTTAGCGGATATTTGGTGTTACAACGCAATCGATAATTTGTTTTTAAAAAGACAGAAAGAGATCCACAACAACGGGTTGTGGATCTCTTTCCTATTCATTATTCAACGGATAGAAATATCTTTATTCTGCCATCCTGAGAATAAAATTCAAAATCAGTTTTATATGCTCTTTTAATATCACTTTTCCAGATATCCTCCCAAGCATGAAAGACGCCTTGCGGATCCGTATGATCTACTTCTACAACATGGTAGTTTCCTGCTAGAATTATGACACTACTCTCATCCGTAAATTTCTCTTCAGAACCAATATGCAAATCATAATCACCTGTAAAATCACTTGAATAATGATTATAAACTGCATAGATATCACCTTTTACATTTAAACGAAGAAACTCTTCCCACAGACTAAGTATTTTGTTTGTATTTTGATTATTTGTTCTTATTCTTTTGCCATAAATCTGTTTTTCAGTAACTGCTGCATGCATGTATATATCCTCCTACTAGTTTTAATATAGAGAATATAACATTCATTCTGTGACAACAGTCTGTCAGCATTTATAAATAAATACGAACTAATGTTTAATCTCAAAAGTCGTTTTTATGTTAATGATATCGTCATACATAGAAAGATACTCAGCCTTCAACTTCTCATCTTGTAGATTATACTGTACATCTGTTGGAGTGCTTAGCGTGAAAACACGGTCTCCCTCTTCTCCAATTTTTGAGAGATGACTATTCCTAGCTGTTTCTTCACCGTTTATCTGCCAGTCTTCTTTCGTCCATATCGAGAGCGTAAAGGACACGCCCCCAAACTCTTTATTTGCTCTATCGATAAAATCAAAATTTTCACGTTTAGAAGCTATAAATATGGAGTTCGCGACCTCATATTTCCCTTCCCAACGCTTAGGGAGTTTTAGTGTGAAATTGTATGTCTTATTTTCATAGGTGATGCTTGGGACTTGACTAATAATCCGATTATTTATGGCGCCAATATGAAGATTGACCGTTGAGTATGCTCGAAAATCCCCTAATCCCTCTGACACGAAGGTCTGGGCATCGACCCCAAAATCATTGCCGCTGATGGCAACTTCCCCAATTTTTTCACTTTTATCATTGTAAAAAGAAAGGTTTGCTCCTATCATATTCTTGGTATTACCCATACCTTCCATTTTCAGTTGCCCTGTGACTTTCGTGTTTTCACCCTTTTTTGTTAGAATTAAGTTTCCAACAGATATGCCTTTATAATTGGGATCTATTAACGTTAAGTTTCCATTTTTCACGAAAATCATATTTGTATCCGCATCATAGTCAATCGTAGCCCCCAAGTTTTCAGCGACAAAACGGATAGGTACATAAGCATGTCCGTCTACGTTCAGTACCTTGTAGTCATTGTTTAATGACGCAGTATTACCATTGATTTCAAAGCTTGCTGGAAATAACAAGGCTTGAATAGTATCCGAAGCCACAGCAACCGATGAACAAGCAATAACGAAACCACAACTTAATCCCAATAGAAATTTTTTCAATGAGCTGCACCTCTTCTTCATTCTTTAAACGATTAGACGCTAGCCATTGTATTTAGTTGTAAGAAATAGGAAGTTATAAGAAGGAGATTGATGATTTGGATTTATTGTTTAAAGAGGCCAGCAATAATCACGAGATATCTGTATACGACACTCCGGAACTATATGGTGAGAAAGGAAACTTCCGAGTCTTGGAGTTTTCCAATCAGGCTATACAAGGTGCGATGGATTTGAATAATCCGGAAAGAATCCTATTTGAATACCCGCGGGCAATTATCCATTTAATGGATTTTAACGCCCCATCATTCGAAGATGTATTTGTCATTGGGCATGGAATTGGAACGATTGCTGGGCATTATTTGGAGAAACGATTTAAAGTAGCAGAGCTTGATGATAAAATCGTGGAGTTAAGCAAGAGGTTTTTTGGATACCGCAAGGATAATGTGATTGTTGGTGATGGACGCCAGATTCTCGGGAGTGAGGAACCGCTGACCTACGATTATATTATTTTGGACGCCTTCACAGAGAAGGGTACTCCTCTGCATTTAACATCCAGGGAATTTTTCAGGATAACGCGGGAAAAACTCGATTCCCAAGGGTCTATCATCATGAATCTGATGGGCAAAGGCGAGAATGATCAGCTTCTAAATGCCATTCATACGACTCTTAGCGAGGAATATGCTTATGTCAAATCGTTTGCCCTGCCATCTGAGGATGCCTCCGACATACTAAATATCATCGTCATGGGCAGAAACAAGCCTATCGGATTTCAAGCGCGCCATATGGCGGGTTTCACAGAGATTGAACTTGGACAAGGTTATGTCATTAGGGATTAGCAGCCCAAAAATGAGAACAATTAAGCGCGGAAAACGCGCTTAACCTGGAGTGCACGAACAAATAAGCGCGAAAACCGCGCTTACAGCGAGAGCTCTGCGAGCCGAAGCTCGCCGACAGAGTTTGATTATTCACAGATCGGTATTTTTCATAATTTCCTATACAATAAAAAACGTTATCGTTCAAGTGAACGGATAACGCTTTTTTGTGTTAGGCAAAGTATTGTTTTAGCGGTTCCCAGTAGTTGATATGCCAACCCTTAGACAAATGTTCACTTTGGTCCTCAGGAAATCCTGTATGGCTCAAGGTTAAGCGAGTTCCCTCCCCTTGTTCCTCCAGCTCGAACTTCACCAGGGAATATACGCCCTCTTCCCAATCCTTGATACGCCATGCTTGAATAATTCGCTTATTTGGCCTTAGCTCTATATTCTTCCCTACAACTATCCCTCCGAAGCAGGAAAAGGTGCCGCTGGATTCGGTCGACGTTTCTGTCGGAGAGCCTCCCATCACCTCACTAAACAGTGTTGCATCGGTCAATGCCTCGTAGATGCGATTCGGACTAACGGGGAATACCACCTCTTGTAGGATCGTCGATCCACACTTGCAAGTTGATGTCGTCATTGTCTTCTATCTCCTGTACTTGAAGTTGGCAAATGTTATTTTCCCCAATGCTAGCTAAATTATGAAGGAATATGTAACCATAACAACAAATATTACGACGTCTAGCTGCTCTAAATGGAGATGGTCTTTTTTGGTGTTGTTCGTTACCTATCGTTTATAATAAAATAGGAATAAAGTAAGAATAGATCAAAAGAAAAGGTGTCATTCATGAGCATATTAAACGTAGAACGACTAAGTCACGGCTTTGGAGACCGCGCTATCTTCAACGATGTATCCTTCCGCTTACTCAAGGGCGAGCACATCGGACTCATCGGCGCTAACGGTGAAGGGAAGTCCACCTTCATGAATATCATTACAGGTAAGCTCCAGCCGGATGACGGCAAGGTCGAATGGTCCAAACGTATGCGCGTTGGTTACCTTGATCAACATGCTGTACTGAACAAAGGCCTTTCGATCCGCGACATCTTAAAGGGAGCCTTTCAATATCTGTTCGACATGGAACAGGAAATGAACGATATGTACGCCAAGATGGGCGACGTAACGCCGGAAGAGCTTGAGCAAATGCTTGAAGATGTTGGAACGATTCAGGATACACTGACGAATCAAGATTTCTACATGATCGATGCCAAGATCGAAGAAACCGCCCGTGGCCTAGGCCTTACGGATATTGGACTGGATAAGGACGTCAATGATTTAAGCGGTGGGCAGCGGACGAAGGTGTTGCTTGCGAAGCTTCTGCTTGAAAAGCCGGATATCCTGCTCCTCGATGAGCCGACGAACTATCTCGATGAACAGCATATCGAATGGTTAAAACGCTACCTGCAAGAGTATGAGAATGCCTTCATTCTCATCTCACATGACATTCCGTTCCTTAATAGCGTTATCAACTTGATTTATCACATGGAAAATCAAGCCTTAAACCGTTATGTTGGCGATTACGAGCATTTCCAGCAGGTTCACGAAATGAGAAAGTCGCAGCTTGAATCCGCGTATAAGCGTCAACAGCAGGAAATCTCTGAATTAAAGGACTTCGTAGCCCGTAACAAAGCGAGTGTCGCGACGCGGAATATGGCGATGTCCCGGCAAAAGAAGCTGGACAAGATGGAAGTCATCGAGCTGGGCAGAGAAAAACCGAAGCCTCAGTTTAATTTCAAGGAGGGGAGAACGGCTGGCAAGCTGATTTTTGAAGCGACTGATCTCGTTATCGGTTACGAGGATCCTTTATCCAGACCGCTCAACCTTCGTATGGAACGAGGCCAGAAGATCGCGCTTGTAGGGGCGAACGGAATTGGTAAAACGACCTTGCTGCGCAGTATTTTAGGTGAAATCAAGTCACTATCCGGATCTGTACAAAAGGGAGATAACCTCCAAATCGGTTACTTCCAACAGGAGATCAAGGATTCCAATAACAACACCTGCATTGAGGAAGTGTGGAATGAGTTCCCCTCATTCTCACAATTCGAAGTACGCGCGGCATTAGCCAAATGCGGGCTCACAACCAAGCATATCGAGAGTAAAGTTGTGGTACTCAGCGGTGGTGAGAAAGCAAAGGTTAGGCTTTGCAAGCTGATCAACCGCGAGACGAACTTACTCGTGCTCGATGAGCCGACGAACCACTTGGATGTCGATGCGAAGGATGAACTGAAGCGTGCTCTCCAGGCGTACAAAGGCAGTATTCTGCTGATTTCCCATGAACCAGACTTTTATCGCGATGTCGTAACAGAAACATGGAATTGTGAATCTTGGACGACGAAAGTGTTTTAAATTGTGCCTAAGGAGCTTATCTAATCGCTTGCGATTAGGTAAGCTTTTTATATTCATGTATGAGTTGCATGAAGATATTCAAACTGGCATTTTCCCCCGCGTCATCCTCCTTTGCATTCGTTTCTTGTGAATGAGAACTGTTCGAATGAACCATCCCATTCGTACTCCCAAGCGCACATACATGGGCATGCAACTGCACCATATAATCTGTTTTCTCACTAAACCAAGCAAATAATGCAGCATTCTCACCACTCTTCCATGACCGTTCATCTCATTTGAATTTATTGTAAATGAGATCCCTAGGATTAAAATCAGTCCTTAGACGGAATTCCTCCTCCTCCTTTGACACCAAAGCGATTAAAAAAAACATGCCAATTCACTAGACCATAAGTGAATTGACATGTTTAAAATGCAATCGTTCTGATATCGTTAAGTCTCGAATATAATGCGCCCTGTCTGAGATAAGTCATAACCTTGGATAGGACGCAGCTCATTATGGAAGAATTCCGATTGTAAGACTTGCTTCACTCTCTCAATCCATTCCAGATTCTCCGGTTTCTTTAACATGACAAGGTCATACCGTTCTTGAATAAGTGGTATGAACTCAACGCCGCCAACCATATAGGCTGCTCTTTCAATCCCAACTCCGAAATCCGCTTCACCCGTGGCGACTTTACCAGCTACGCCCATGTGATTCGATTCCTCCTGCTCATAACCGCTTAGCCGCCGATGTGGGATTCCATGAAGACGGAGCTGCTCATCGAGAAGAACACGTGCGCCGGAACCTTTTTCACGATTGGCCAATTGAAGTCCAGACTTCTCGAGATCAGCCCAGCCGTAAATCTGTTTAGGATTTCCTTGCTTAACGTATAGGCCAGCCGAACGTGAAACGAGATTCATAACAAGATAGGAAGAACCCGTCAGCAATTTTCGGATATAGGGAATGTTGTATTCACCCGTGTCACCATCCAGCAAATGGGTGCTGACAATATCAGATTCACCCTTATACATCGAAATTAAGCTATCTAGACTTCCCACGTATGAACGAAGCGGTCTGTAATTGGGTACATGTCTCTCGATATGTTTGGCTAAAATGTCCAAGCTAATGTCTTGTCCCGTTATAACTAGAGATTGTTTCGAAGATGAGGCAGCATAAGATTGCTGCTGTGTAGGAGGTTCGGCCAGATCCTTTTTAGGAGTAGATGCCATGCCTCCTTTCGTACGTGTTTTATAGGCTTCGAGATCCGATGCGTCTACACGCATTTGCTTTCCGACACGATAGGAAGGCAGATCCCCTTTTTTAATTAGATCATAAACGGTTAGTTTGGAGATTTTCAAAAGTTTAGATATTTCTTCCGTTGTATAGGAAATGTCAGCTGTCATTGTAAGCCTCCAAAGGCACGTTTTTCATAAAGTAGAGTAGATTTAATCCTACTTCAAAACTGATGATACATTATCATCTATCATAAGCTGATAGATAGGGTATTTCAATCCCGCTGTTTACTAATTAAATATGGTTTAATATAATGATCAATAATTATACTATTTCATTTATAATCAAATATATATAAACTTAAGCTTGGAGGGATCACAATGCTAAAAATAAGAGTGTTTAGTTATGTTTTATTATGTTTTATTATAACTAATCTGATCATCACAGGTTGTGCGAGCAAAAAGGAGCAGCCTGCTGCAAATTCAACACAAGTACCCATCGAGAAAGTAGAATTAACGATTTCCGCAGCCGCAAGCTTAACCGATGCCTTCAAAGAGATTCAAACGAATTACGAGAGCAAAAACAAACAAATCAAACTCAATTTTAACTTCGGAGCTTCAGGGGCTCTGCAACAACAAATCGAACAAGGGGCTCCTGCAGATTTATTCTTTTCGGCAGCGACTAAAAATATGAAAACCCTAGTTGACAAGCAGTTGATTGATCCAACACAGCAAAAAAGCTTGCTAATTAATGAATTAGTTCTCGTAGTTCCCGCTGATGGCAAAGTGGCCGTACAAAAAACAGAAGATTTAACAAAAGAAATGATCAAGCACTTAGCAATTGGAGAACCGCAAACCGTTCCTGCTGGCAGCTATGCCAAAGAAGCATTGACTAACGCGAAGCTTTGGGATACGCTTCAAGCCAAAATCGTACAGGGCAAGGATGTACGCCAAGTACTTACCTACGTAGAGTCTGGGAATGCCGAAGCCGGGTTTGTTTATAAGACTGATGCGCTGACTTCAAAAAATGTGAAAGTAGCTTTCAGTGTTGATCCAAAAACGTACACCCCCATTGAATATCCTGCCGGCATTGTCAAAGCTACCAAACACAACAAAGAAATCGCTGACTTTTACACATATCTTCAAAGTAAAGAAGTCCAAGATGTGTTTGTAAAATACGGCTTCTCTATTCCAAAATGATGATGAAACAGATAAACTGGACAGAATTTGCTTATCCTATATTCCTTTCGTTAAAGGTTGCCGTCGTATCCAGCATTTTTGTTCTTTTGATTGGTGGATTAGCAGCTTGGGGAATGTCGCGGCGGCACTTTCGCGGAAAGACATTGTTAGAAACTACGTTTCTTCTGCCTTTGGTACTGCCTCCGACTGTCGTAGGCTTTATCTTGCTGGTCCTATTGGGTAAAAAGAGTTGGATTGGGTACCTCATGGAAAGCTTCTTCAATCAGTCGATCATCTTTACATGGGGGGCTGCGGTGATCGCTTCGATCGTGGTGGCTTTTCCTTTAGTCTATCAAACGATGAAAACCGGATTTTCTTCGGTCAATAAGGATCTGGAAGACGCAGGGAGATCAACGGGAGCAAACGAGTGGCAAGTTCTACGATATATAACCTTACCTTTGGCATGGCGCTCGGTTACGGCAGCTTACATTCTTGGCTTTGCTCGAGGGCTGGGGGAATTCGGCGCAACACTAATGATAGCAGGCAACATCCCTCACAAAACCCAAACTTTGCCTACCGCCATCTATATTGCTGTGGAATCTGGTGATCAAACCCTCGCATGGTGCTGGGCAGGAGTCATAATCATTATCTCATTCGGACTGATGTTTTTCGCTAACCGCAAACCCAAGAGTTAGAGAAGTTGAATGTATAAGAAAACTCGTACCACTTTTTTTAGGTCCGGAAAAAACAGGAGTTTTATTTATAATTTCCGGACCTGATTAATTCATAAGGCCACTCTACTAAATATACCTTATGGACGCACCCATTTGGCTCCTTGCCAAGTATGAATGTAATACCACAACTCTCCGTTTGGAGACTTCCATTCACGTGAAGCGGTGACGGTTTGTGGTGTAAAGGTAAGCTCCTGCGTAGTCAATGAAGCATCCATATACGGTGTATCCAGTGCAATGGATGCCGCCGTCAGTTCAAGACTAACATCACTCAGCTTTACCCCAAATTTGGCATCGTTATCGAAGTCACCAGTGAACCGGGAAGAGATTTCCTTGGCCAAGTTGATCCATTTGCCAGAACCATCTGTAACGACAAAGTACCAACCATCTATTTTTCCAATCGCATGAACGGTTTGCGGCAGTTGAGGTCCAGGTAACTCGTCGCTATAAGGGAATGGTAATTGGTAATAGTGAAATGGGACAGGAATGTCGAGTTTAAGATCGACCTTCTCTACACCCTCAAATCCAAGTCCATGGGAATCATCTGCGTGTATCCATCTTAATCCTTTGGATGTATCGACCTTATACCAGACGCTTGGAGGGACCATTCGCGCTTGCTGCATATACTTCTCAATAGGCTTTACTATCTGAGGGGTCAGTTTCGGCTCGTCAGACAAAGGCTTCTCGAAAGGCAACATATAAACTTCAGTATCCTGTTCAATCGATATCATTCCTTCGACCGGAGAACCTTTGTATTTTTCTGCATAATGATACGGACGAACCCACTTGTCGCCAAGCCACGAAGTTTTGATTAAATACCACTTATCATTGGAGTAGCATGGCGTATAAGGGTCGCACACAGAGATAGAGGCAACCGCTTGAACCGTTTGCGGAGAGAGTTTGTACGCGGTCATCTTCATCGATGACGCTGAGTCATACAGATCTGTTTCCTTTTCAAGTAAAGTCAGTGTTTGCTCCTGAAGCTCCATTTGTCCGTATTTGTACGCGCCATCCTTCAAGTTAATCCATGCTTCACCAAGCCATGTCATAACCGGCACTTTATCCATACCAGTGATGCCCAGCAGCATGTTACTCTCTATCGGAGCTAAGTGGACAGACTGGAAGGCGCTAAGCGAGCCGATGGCCTCATCTGATCTTGTTTCCTTGCTTGCATATAAAGTAAACTCGTCCAACAAGGTTACATAAGGCATAGCACTTGGTGCAGCAAGCTCCTGTTCAGCATGAGAGAGCTGCGGCCCGGATAGTACAATTATGGCTGCGGCTAGCAGCGAGGTTAACCATTTGCTCAAACTATTCATCTCCTTTCGATAATTAGACGTGAGTTTTGCATGAAAGTTACAATTTTTCCCTCAAATTGTCCAACGCATGACAAAGCGCCCCACCGATTGTCCGATAAGGCGCTCAAAGATGTTACTGATATTCCAAAGCTATTTTCCCGTAGCTACCGCAACATTATTTTGGACAACTTGATATATGATAACCGAGGCAAAAACGAGCACAGAAATCGTCGCATAAATTCTTCGAGGATTCTGGTACCACTTTGGAAACTGCTGAAGTCGTTTAGGTGATTGAAAGCCTGAACCATATGCCATGCTTGAATACTGTTCTACATTATTAGTTAGGAATCCAAAATACCTCCATATTAAAGATCTCTTTATCTTTCTCCTGACTGGTACACCCTGTAAAAGAATAAACCGTGTTTCGCTCTACTTTTATACCTTCTATCCCTTCACAAGAATATAAGGCTGTTGATGTTTCACCAAGATACGTAATATTTTGTACATATGTAATCACTTTGCCGTTAAAATGAAAGGTGCTGAAATTCAATTTTGACGAGTGATAATAAAATTCCTTTTCGATGTTTTTAATGAACAAAGTGAAGTCTTTACGCAGTGCAACTCCAGAAAAAATTAGGAGGAGTATACAAGTTGAAATAACATATTTTTTCACAATGCAGTCCCTTTCTTGTTCGGTAGCTCACTTAAAAGTACATGTTTAGATAAAATATGTATACCATCCATATTCCCCCTAATTATAAAGCGTAATTAATAGTTAGCAATAAAAAAAGCCACATTGAAAACTCTCAACATGGCTCACCTGTTTTTCATTTTAATTCAATCTGCCGGGCTCTTTGTTAACTTCAAAATTAGTCGTATCGCTATAACTTTCACCCATCGCCTGATAGTTAGACGGAACTTCTTCATCGGTCTTGTCCACATTATTCGAGATAGCGTTATCCTCGTTCTCTTCCGGATTCGAGGTTATGGCCCAGCTAACTGGACGTCCAAGCTTCTTATGCAATTCATTTTGATCCAAAGAAATCCCTCCGTTATCTCACTAAATGCGCTTCGCGTTATTGTTACTCAAAGGAGCGTATTTCATTCCAGTGATATATCCGTAAGCGCCCGCATTATATGGAGACCTCGAAATCTTTAACATGAACAGCAGTACCCTTAATCTCTATGCCATATTGATCATTGTTTGGTGTTACTGTTACGTGAATTCTGCCATCCCGGCCCATCTCATGGCCTTGCTCAATTAAAAGATTTAGTGGAGAGTCAGCTTCCTTGTTCAAATATTTGGCATAATAAGCCCCCATTACACCAGAAGCGGTGCCAGTTACCGGGTCCTCAATCGTACCGGAATAAGGAGATGAAAAATGACGAGCATGCATGTGCGCATTCACATCGTATGTTTCTAAGCAGAAAGGATGTACCGATGCGTTTGGCATTTCTTTTAATACCTCTGGGAATTGCTTATTATTCGGTTTTATTGCCTTGAAAGTACTAAGACTTTTTATCGGGACTAACAACGTCCATATGCCCGTACTTCCATACACTGTTGGTAGATTGGTTTCTATATCTTCTTCTTGAATCCCCATAACAGATGCCAAATCTTTCAGTGAACTATTGAACTCTTGGAATTGCGGAGGGGCTTGCTGCATCGTTATGTAAATCCCTTTATTCAGTTGTGAGTCAAATCTAATCGATAATACGCCTGCCTTTGTTTCAATCGTCAAATCAGTTCGATCTCCAAGCAACCCTTTTGTTTTCAATGCATAAATGGTCGCCATTGTAGCATGACCACAGAGATTCATTTCATGACCAGGTGTAAAGAATCGAATCTGGAGATCAGCTTTTTCGGACTTAAGCGGGAAAGCCGTTTCATTAAAACCAACTTGTTCTGCTATTTTTTGCATGTCATCGTCAGAAAGCGTCTCGCCTTCCAATACGACGCCCGCAGGGTTACCCTTGTTAGGAATATGACTGAATGCATCGTAATGATAAACTTTTACTTTTTTCATATCGTACACCTGCCTTTTCACTATAAATCTTCATGTCTCTATTATATGATTTTTTTCCTCCTCAAAAAAAGAAAAAGCTGCCGCGGCAGCTTCCAAAGTTAGAACCAGTTATCTAACGACTCCAATAATTTGCTTGCAGGTCATCTTGCTTCATGCCAAGTATCCGCTCAATTTCAATCTGAATACGTATAACCCCCTCATGACAGACATCCAGATTTATTCCGTTTGCCATCGCTTTTTCCAAAGCCAGAACCGCTGTTAACAACGGCTCCGCGTAGAAATTGGCTGCAATACCTTTAAGCGTATGAACCATTCTGCGTGCAGTCGCATTCTCCTGATTGATGATCAATGGAAAAAATTGTTCTGAGAAATTACGGTAATCCTGCTTAAATTTCTCCATCATATATTGAAGAATATGTATTTTATGATCGATATTTCTCATGATTTGCGTGGTGTCTACACCCTCGATTTCAAATAACCAACTCGGATTTAACCACTTCTCCAACATATCGGAAAGCTGCTTTTCATCTACTGGTTTAATCAGGATATCATTCAGCCCAAGTTTAAGAACTTCCGGTCGTTCCTGCATCATGACATCTGCCGTAAGGGCAATGATCGGAATCCTATTCATCTGTTTGAGCTTCCTCAGCCGCTGTGTTGCCTCATAACCATCCATCTCAGGCATATGAATATCCATTAGAATCAGTTTCCATTCCTGCTGATCAACAAGTTCCAGGACTTCATAGCCATTCTGCGCAATAACCGCTTGGTAACCTAATTGTTCAAGAAGGCCAACAATCACCAATTGATTAATTTCATTATCCTCAGCAACCAAAATATTACCTTTGGACATAGAAGACAAGTTATTTACTTCATTAGATTTGTTTGCAGAGGCTTGAAATGCCTCCAGTACACGTTGATTCAAAGCCTGTAAACTATTCTGCAATGTCAGCCTGCTGACAGGCTTAACAATAACTGCATCCGCTTTCAGCTCTGATGGCAGTTCGGACATTTCCTCTCTGCCTTCAAGTGTTGTAAACGCAATCACTCTCGTCTTTGAGCGATCTATCGAATCTAAGACACGACGCCAAGTGGCGGGATGCTGCATTTGATCCATTTGCATATCCAGGAATAGATAGTCATTTACAGACTTGTTCGCGCTATCATGTTCCAATGAAGTAAACAATTCGGATGAGGAAGTAACCGTATCCACTTGAAACAGAAAGGAATCTAGGAGCTCCGATAAATGCTGCGCTACAACTGGATGATCTTCAGCTAAGAGCGCACGGTTATTCCCCTGCAGCAGCCCAGCGTGCTTGTGCAACCGATTTGCCCCTTTCCCTGCATTCCCCTTTGCACCAAACATCAGGCTAAAATAAAAGCGGCTGCCTTCCCCGAGGACCGTATCCACCTGCAAAACGCCCCCCATAGACTGCACCAAATGCTGACAAATGACTAGTCCTAACCCGGTACCGCCATACCTGCGGCTAATAGATGTATCTGCTTGCGAGAACGGTAAGAATAGCTGCGATAGCTGTTCCTTAGAAATACCGATTCCAGAGTCTTCCATTGTAAAAGAAACAACGACTCCTTCGTCCACATATTTCTCGACCCGAACTTTCAAACGGATATAGCCTTGCTTCGTAAATTTAATCGCATTATTAGATAAATTAATGAGTACTTGTTCTAGACGAAAGGAATCCCCACTAACGATATCCGGTAAATCTGCTGGAGTATCCAGCATGATTTCGATTCGCTTCTTGCCTATAGATATACTGACCAGATCAGCAACCTTTTGGAGAGATAACTCTAGTGAGAAATCCACCATCTCTAAGATCATTTTGCCTGCCTCGATTTTTGAGAAATCAAGAATATCGTTAATCGTTGCAAGCAGGACATTAGAGGAACAATCAATTTTGTCCAAATAATCCTTCTGAATCGCCGTTAATTCTGTCCGTTGTAAAAGTAAGGAAAGTCCAATAATACCGTTCAGGGGCGTGCGTATTTCATGACTCATCCTCGCTAGAAACTTACTCTTCGCCCTGTTGGACTCATCCGCTTCCTCACGCTTCTTCAAGTCGGTTATATCATGTACCGTGCCGGTGACGCCGGTGATTTCTGTTTTATCCTCATTGAATAAAGGGGACAAAGTGACGTTATACGCATGCTGATTGCCATCCGGAAGCAGCAAATTGATCGCAAATTGCTGCGTTTTCCCCCTCTCAATCGTTTGTACGAATATCCGCTCCCACTTCTCCGGATCATCCATCTGGACCAGGTCCGTTAATTGCTGTCCCTTTGCTTGCTCAGGCTCTAGCTGAAAGGTCTGATGCATTTTGTAGTTCGTAGAGGAGATACTTCCGTCCAGTCGAAATTTGAAAATAAAGTCCTCCGAATTTTCCACCAACGTCCGATATTGCTCATCTCTGACTCTCGCTTTGATTTGCGCGGCACGGTGCTCGGTCACATCCACAGCGGATCCAATTACTTCATTGACGGAGCCATACTTATATATGGGCTGTAAGTTAACAAGGATCGTAGAACCGTTGCAATCGTATTCATACGAGACTCGTTCACCTTCCCAAGCCTTATCATAATGCTGCTTTACGAATTGTTTAAATTCTTCACTTAATACATGGACTTCGTCCAACTCTTTTCCGATGAATTGACTAGGTCTCAGACCAAGATGATAAACCAACTGTCCTTCAAATAGAACGTAAACGTATCGATCCCAGTGTTTATGGAGTTTGAATGTAAACCCTGCTTGAAAGCGCAGCATATCGATTAGTTCCTGTTCCACTTGATAGATCTTCTGCTTGTACTCACGAGCCCGGACCAAATATCGCACAAAACAAGCAACAAGAAACGAACAAACCAGCTGCGTGAAAATATAACTGTAAAAGATATCAAAAGGTGTTCGATAAACAAACCAAATCATCGTATAATAGGACGGGTAGAAAATAACGCTTCCATATAACCATTTAAGCCAATATGATCGCGCTCTAGCAAAAATAATACTGGTCCCAGTGACAGCAATCATGCCAAATATCAGCTGTGGAATTTCTATGTGACCTTCAAAAATGTAACGCCCTATCCATAAACAAACATATGTAATACTTATGGAGAGGAATCCTCCTAGATAAATTGAAAGCAGTAGGGCTATTCCGCGAAAGTTAATAATAACGTGATCATCAACAGGGATACTGAAGTGTAAGAGGACAAAAACCAACATGCCATATGAAAGCCCAATAAAAACCTTATAGAGCCAAGCAGGCTTCTCATTCAGTTTCATCGTGATGGAAAGCTGATCCACAAATAATACAAAAATCGTTATAATAGCAAAATTGGTAATCAAGGCGTGAAGCAGAGAAATCACCAGCCTATATCGACTTAGAATGTAGGATAATCACGTTATCCTGTTTGTTTGGTTTCTAGATGCAGCATTTCCTCGATACGCTTCGCCATGACCGGCTGGCTGAAATAATAGCCTTGGACCAGCCTGCAGCCGCACTCCCGCAGTACTTCAAGCTCCTCCTCTGTCTCTACCCCTTCCGCTACAACGAGAAGATTCAAATTTCTAGCCATCGTGACCATCGTGTTTACGATTACCGCATTCACTTGGCTTTGTGTCAATCCCTTAATAAAGGATTGGTCAATTTTCAATTTATCAATGGGAAAATCTCTGAGATACCCGAGTGAGCTGTACCCGGTCCCAAAATCATCCATAGCGACGCGAACACCCAGCTTCTTCAGCTGACGAAGAGCGTCTGCGGCTAGCTCAACTTCCATACTCATACTTTCGGTAATCTCAAGCTCCAAGTACTTGGGCTGTAAGCCTGTTTTCTCCAAAATAGTCTGAATCATCCGGCTAAGCCGGCTATCATTGAACTGTCGTCTAGACAGATTAACCGCTACAAACACCTTGGAAAGGCCCGCCTCCTGCCACCGCTTGTTCTGCATACAGGCTTCCTTCAGCACCCATTCCCCAATTTCATGAATTAGACCGCTTTCTTCCGCTACAGGGATAAAATCAGATGGAGGTACATGACCCAAAGTAGCGTTATTCCAACGAATCAGGCTCTCTAGTCCTACAATACGATTCGAATGTACATCAACGACAGGTTGATAAACGAGATGAAATTCCTTATTGTCAATCGCTCTTCGCAAATGAAACTCGATGTCCATGCGCCTTTGGAACTGATCTTGTCTATGTGTCAGGGGGGCAGAAAGAACTGTTTCTGCAATTCCTGTTGAATAGAAGGGAGAGTCATAGACGCCTAGAATCCCGTTTTGAATGGCCATTTTACAGCGTTCTAGAAAATAAGAGGTCACAATCTTATTTTTCAATTCCTGGGATAACATTTCTTTATGAAAATAATCTGCCGCACCTAACCGCATCGCTTGAATGGTCTTCATAGAACCTTCGGGTGTATGCGTACTAAGTACTACGACAGGAATAGGACTATGATTCATAATAAGATGAAGCGCAAGTAACCCATCTGAGTTAACCATATCTAAATCAATGATGACCAAATCCGGTCTACTAGCCAAGATGCAGTCAAGTACGGCATTTCCATGCTTCGCCATACCTGTCATTACGAACTGTGTATCCTTCTCGATTAAGGACTCTACTTCTGATCTTAATTCACTTGATTCACTTACAATTAGAACACCATACCCGTCCAAAAGACCCATTTTCCCCACCACCCTTACAAGCAATAAATACGCATTATCTGTAATTATACTTTCCACTTATTAGGTTACTTACCTAAATGGTACGAATTCCACCTTCTAATTTCGCTAATAATTTACTAACAATTTCTCTTAAAATGTCAATGATAGCGGTTTACTCTTAAATTTCGACACCGTATAATAGAATTAATGAGTAAAGTGTTAGCACATGCATTCCCTCTGTTCATTTCACGAATTTGAATTAGAAAATTTAGCTTAGTTTGGGGGAATTTCTAATGGACAGAGTTCTACTAATTGAGGACGATGATATTATCGGCGAAATGATCTGTATGTATCTGAAAGAGGAAGACTTCCTGGTCCTAAGGTCCCACAACGGTCAGGAAGGACTTGCAGCATTGCGTGAGTTCGAACCGGATCTCATTCTTCTCGACCTCAATCTTCCTGACTTTGAAGGAACAGAGCTGTGTACTTCCCTGCGGAACATAACTCCTGTGCCCATTATTATCATTTCATCCGACTCCAGAGTGAGCGAAAAGATTGAAGCATTCACAGTAGGTGCAGACGATTATTTAGTCAAACCATTCAGCATGCATGAGATGAAAGCCAGAATACAAGCTCTATTACGTCGTTTCAAATTGGGACATCCTACCGAGACCACAACACTTCATGCAGATCATGAAGTTACCGTACCAGCCACGGATTTAAACATGAATTTGGAAAAAAGAACGCTCTACGTCCGAGGCGAATCCATCGAAATGACGTTCTCCGAATTCGAGCTTATCCGGCTGCTGTACGAGCATCCCGAACGCGTTTACCGCCGAGAAGATCTCATAAATGCATTACGTGGTTTCGATTCCTACATAAACGACCGCGCCATTGATGTTCATATTACGAATTTGCGCAGAAAAATTGAAGTCAATCCCAAAGAACCGAAATACATAAAAACCGTGTGGGGCGTAGGCTATAAATTTGTCATGTGAAGAAGGGGCTGTCCCAAAAGGTCAATTAGATCTTGAGGGCAGCCCTATTTTTGTCGCATAAGGGAATGCTAGCTACTGAGAGAAATAAGAGCCTTTGGGAGCTTCTATTTTCGCAAAAAGTGGCTATTRGAGCGGAATAARAGCCTTTAGAGGCTCYTATTTGTCRTTGAYAGGATGAAAAGCTAGCTACTCTCAGAAATAAGGGTCTTTGGGAGCTTCTATTTTCGCAAAAAGTGGCTATTGGAGCGGAATAAGAGCCTTTAGAGGCTCYTATTTGKCGTTGAYAGGRTGAAAAGCTAGCTACTCAGAGAAATAAGGGTCTTTGGGAGCTTCTATTTAGCATAGGGTAGTAATAACTCCAAGATTTTGGTTTTAGAGTCGTTCAGCAGCTATGTGTGGGAAGATTGGCAATCGTGGTTACACATGTTGTAATTTCTACAACAATTCACACGCCCAAGGACTGTTTTGCAAGTTGAAGTTGCAGGTTATACAACATTTCGAACCAATTTGTTGCGAAATGGCCTGTATGCGCCCCCATTGTTGTACGTAATACAATAACGAAGGGAGAAAACCGGGATCTAGGCAGCAATTGTTGCATTTTTACAACATCATTCAACCGCGAATAGGGATGCATTCATCCGGGTTCTCAATTGAGCAAATTTGACGATGGATTCCGATTCAGGGCATCTCTCGGCAGATAAAGTATTCTTTTTGAGCTTAACTTGCTTCGATGCCCCATTTCCAATCAACTTCTTCCAAGAGAGTCCAACTTAAGCTGCAAACTCCTGCATCTATCCCCCTCTACTCCCTCTGATTTCATTCCTTCAGTGTCGTAAAACAAGGCAATTTGTTGAAACTAGATCTTTATACAAACTTTTACTAATTTTTAGCAAAAATTGGTTGACATAGAAATCATTGATCCTTTAGTATTGGACTTCTGAGACCACGCTAGGGGATAACCAAACTATCGAACAAATGGGTGAGATCTTATGCACAGTAATAAATTAATTTTGGATTTGGGAAGTCATAGTGCCAAAGTGTTCAGGAAATCAAACGATCATATTGAACAAGTGGATGTTCTAACCTGGGAGCTTCTGGAGAGCGGGGTAGATCTGCCGTCTATTGAAGGTACTTTAAAGTTATTGCTTTCTACGCAGGGCTCCTTTATCGAAGGCCTTGGCCAAGGAGACATCGAAGCTATCGGTACAGAAGCGATGCGAAGATCACCTCTTTTGTCCGAACATATGCAGGAAGTTTGTAGGAATTTGAGGATTGCTTACAGAACTATCAGCCAGAAAGAAGAGGCTGACTTGCTGAAGAAAGCTATAGCCGAATCAGATATCCCCAGTGACCTTGATGTGATCAATGCCGGGGGAGGGAGCATCCAAATTATCACGAGTGAAAGCGAAGCTCCTTACCTGATTCCATTCGGCATCTCGGATCTTAACCAACAATTCAACTTACTCGGACCTCCAGATCAAAGACAGATTGCCACTTGTATCAAATGGCTCTCCTGCCGATTACCGGCTTCCTTGGAGCAATTTGCGTATACAGGCGGTGAGAAAACGTATTTGCGTCATTTCCAGATCGAGCTTGAGGATGATCTGTATTGCCATCGAAATGATTTCACCCAACTAACCAGACAATTGGCAGCACAGGACCTTCAAACCTTAGAAGCCAACTCTCCCTTCGATCCCAAATGGATGCGCGGGGCCATTGCCTCTAATTGTGTCGTTCTTGCTGGTTTGATCAAATCAGGCGCTACCAAATTCTTGCCCTCGGATCTCAATATCGCTCATGGATTTATCAGACAGTTATAAATATTCCCACTTTTGCAGCCGTCATATATAATCATTAGAGAACATTATACGCAAATAGATAAGGTGGGTTTACTCGCATGACGAAGATAATGAATGCCGTAATGATCAAGGAGTATGGAGGGATTTCAGGTATTGAATTTGGCGAGACTGCTATCCCAGAAATAAACAGCGGTGAGGTGCTGATTAAAGTACATGCTGCCTCCATTAATCCCGCCGACTTATTATTTCTGCACGGTCATTATGGCATACAACGAGAACTGCCTTCGGTTGGCGGCATGGAAGGATGCGGTACAGTTATCGCAACAGGCAGCAGCCTTGCAGCACGGATGTTAAAAGGGAAGCGTGTCGCCTTCGTATCCGAAGTTTACGGCTCCTGGGCACCCTATACCAAAGCGAGTGCTATGACCTGCATGGTGCTGCCAGATCATGTATCCGATGAGCAGGGTGCTGTCTTCTTCGTCAATCCGGCGAGTGCCATGGCCATGGTGAAGATAGCCAAGCAACATAAATCTAAAGCCATCGTTCAAACAGCCGGTGCCAGCGCACTTGGCAGAATTCTAGTGAAGCTCGGCAAAGAGCATGGTATTCCTGTAATTAGTGTTGTTCGCAAGGAAGAACATGAACGGCTGCTGAGCGAAATAGGCGGACAGCATATCGTCAACAGCAGCTCAGCTACCTTCACGGAGGACTTAAAGCGTAAGTCCCATGAGCTAGGAGCTACCGTATGCTTTGATGCCGTAGGAGGCGACTTAACGGGCCTCGTTCTATCGGCACTCCCTGATGGGTCGACCATTTTCCAATACGGCCTTCTGGGTGGAAAAACGACAACGATCAACGCCGATGATCTTGTTTTTCGCCGGAAACGTATCGCCGGATTCTGGGCATCCGATTGGGTGAAAACGCAATCTATTTTTGAACTTCTCGCCCTGCAGGGGTCGATGAAAAAGACAATCGGATCACTTATCCAAACTGAGATTAGCCAAAACTTCCCGATGAGTCAAACCGTTGATGCCATCAAGCAGTATACGGCAAATATGACTTCGGGCAAAGTGCTTCTGCTTCCTGTCTAGATATTGCACATAAACAAGCGCATGCGCCATTTGGGCGGCATGCGCTTGTTTGTCGTCTAATAATGATTCAAACTCATTTACAAACCGATGGTCGGTATGTATAATATGTGTATAGGGATAATTAACATATTTTAGGTTACAAACGTACCCGGAGGGATGACTTTGAAACAAGAGGAACGCAGGCAGCAAACAACGAAGCTGCTGCTAAATTCAACCAAAGAGCTGATAAGGGAAAGAGGGTGTCACTCAATCACAATGAAAGACATCATGGAGAAATCAGGATTGTCTAAGGGAGCTATCTTTCATTACGTGAAAAATAAAGACGAAATCTTTGCTTGGGTACTGCAAGAACGGCTAGAAGAGACCAACAAACGCTTTATGGACGAAGTGGAGCAAGACCGCCCAACATTCGATAATCCAATGCAAAAGATCACAGAAAGTTTATCGGCTCTGGAAGATGGTCAGGATGTAACGAACAAAGTGCTGATGTATCTATTAGGAAAAGAGGATCAGCCTATGGTCTCAGATGTGCTCAAGCAGTATTATGAGCGGTCTGTGCATGTATCCAAACAGTGGATAATGACTGGCCAAGAACACGGGGTCATTCCGAAATCAGTGGATACGGATCAGACAGCGGAGATGTTCGTTCTGCTCTCACTAGGTTTACGCTTGCGCTCCTCGATTCCACTGGCTGGGACATCTTTTAATACCCAAGATTATTCGTTGTTTATAAGAGATATGTTACAAACCAAGTCAAGCCAATAGACTTTTTACGGAGGGATATCCATGATACCTTTTTATGTGCTTGTTGTTTCATTTACGCTATTTAAGGTTCTAGGTCTGTTTGGCTGGTCCTATTTCGACGGTTGGCAAAATCCGACTCAAATAGCGGTGGCCATCATGCTGCTGGTTACCGCTTCCGCCCACTGGGGAAGAAACCGACAAGACCTGATCCGAATGGTTCCTCCCGCATTCCCGAGGAAGGATTTGTTGGTTACTGCCACTGGCTGGCTGGAAATTGCCGGAGCCGTCGGCATTCTTCTTCCCGCTACCTCCCGCGTGGCTTCCATCTGCTTGGCGTTGCTCCTTATAGCCATGTTCCCAGCCAACGTGAAGGCGGCCCGGGAGCGATTAACCATCGGCGGAAGACCTACGCCTAAGCTTCTCGCTCGATTGCTGCTGCAGCTGGTGTTTCTAGCAACGGTTCTCTTGGCTGGCAGCGCTAGCTAATGTAAGGTCGGATCGCTATCTCGCTGCTGCGGCCGAGCAACCCGCCATAAGGATGAAAAACATCCTTATGATGGGTCAAACCGGCAGTGGCCGCGGGAATGCTGAGCCATAGCGATGAAA
Source organism: Paenibacillus sp. Soil724D2 (assembly GCF_001427935.1). Taxonomy (NCBI): domain Bacteria; kingdom Bacillati; phylum Bacillota; class Bacilli; order Caryophanales; family Paenibacillaceae; genus Paenibacillus; species Paenibacillus sp. Soil724D2. Next base: position 86,625 of record NZ_LMRY01000022.1, on the reverse strand, counting down.
AACATCGCTATCTCGCCGCCGCGGCCGAGCAACCCCGCTATAAGGATGAAAAACATCCTTATGAGGGGGCAACCGGCAGTGGCCGCGGGAATGCTGAGCTATAGCGATGAAAAGCATCGCTATCTCGCCGCCGCGGCCGAGCAACACCGCTATAAGGATGAAAACCTTATGAGGGGGCAAACCGGCGGGGGCCGCGGGAATGCTGAGCCATAGCGATGAATGTCTAGGTCCGCTTCTTTTTCTAAATTTCCGTGAGTATGGTGAGAATAACGGGTCTCCTGCCCGTCTTTTCATAAAAGAGCTTTCCTAGCGCTTCTTTTACATTCGTTTTAAGCACATTCCATTGATTCACGTTTTCTTTTTGGAGCCTGTTTATCGTTTCTGTTGCTAGCATATTAGCTTGATCCATCAGGTCTTCCGACTCTCGAACATAGACAAACCCGCGGGAAATGATATCCGGACCGGACAAAATTTTACCGTCACTTTTACTAAGCAGTAGAACCACGATCAAGATACCATCCTCGGCCAGTTGTTTACGGTCACGCAGAACAATGTTGCCAACATCCCCTAATCCATCGACAAGGGTATTCCCCGCGTACACTTTGCGGCTCTGAGTTGCCACCTCGTTCTTGATATCCACGACATCGCCATTATTTAAAATGTAGATGTTAACCGGGTCCACGCCGACGCCTTCAGCCAAAATCCGGTGCTGATGAAGCATTCTGAACTCGCCATGAATCGGAATAAAATACTTCGGCTTCATCAGTGTCAGCATTAACTTCAGCTCTTCTTGGCTACCATGTCCGGATACGTGCATGCCTGTAGCTGAGCTCGAACCATAAATGACTTCAGCCCCTAGGCTGAATAAATGATCGACAGTCCGCGATACATTGCGTTCATTTCCCGGAATCGGGGATGAGGATAGAATAACGGTGTCTCCACGCATAATTTCAACCTGACGATAAATGGAACGGGATAATCGCGATAATGCAGCCATCGGTTCTCCTTGGCTACCGGTACATAAGATCGCTATCTGTTCTGGAGCCATACGATTGACTTCTCCCGCTTCCACTAGCATCCCTTCAGGGACCGTTAGGTAGCCAAGCTCGGAAGCAATTCTCACAACATTGACCATACTGCGGCCAAGTAAGGCTAATTTCCGATTCGTTGCCTGAGCAGCATCAACGACTTGCTGAAGCCTATGAACATTAGAGGCAAAGGTGGCTATGAACACTTTTTGCTTCGCTTTATGAAAGGCATCCTCAATATGCTTACCTACAAGACTTTCCGAAGGTGTGTAGCCCGGGCGCTCGGCATTCGTGCTTTCTGATAAAAGCAGCAGAATACCATTCTTCCCAATCTCCGCCATCTTATGAATATCGGGGTATTGATTGTTGACCGGGGTTAAATCAAATTTGAAATCTCCCGTATGTACGACCGTTCCTTCAGGTGTATGGAAAACAACTCCTAAGCAATCAGGGATACTATGATTTGTTTTGAAAAAGGTCGTCGTGATTTGTCCTAGCTCGATGCTCGAATCAGAATCAATTTCAATAAATTTCGTATCTGCAAGCAATCCAGCCTCTCTCAACTTACCCTCAATGAGCCCTAGCGTTAGCCGAGTTGCATAAATCGGCATGTTCAATTGTCTTCGTATATACGGAATGCCCCCGATATGATCTTCATGCCCATGCGTAATAATCAGTGCTCGGACTTTATCACTATTTTCGAGTAAGTAAGTAATATCCGGAACGATCAAGTCAATGCCGAGTAAGCTTTCATCCGGAAACTTTGAGCCGCAATCAATGACAATAATATCATCTCCATATTGCACCACATACATATTTTTACCAATTTCATTAATTCCGCCTAAAGAGAAAACTGACAACTGATTTTCTGTCTTGCGCACCTGAAAAGCCCCCCATTTTTACATATACGCTTTAATTTTTCCACATAACGGTTAGGCTATACTCTTGATTTACTAGATATCCATTTCTGAATTGGAAGCTTGGATGGATAGGGCTCCGCGTCTTGGGTTAATTTAATGTACATGAATAATGGATTGAGAGGTGTACAGAGCACTAAGCTATGAGTATCGAGAATAAAAAGCAGCTTTTCTCTATAGCATCCATACCACTTATCATGACTCTGGGGAATTCCATGTTAATTCCTGTGTTACCAGCCATCCGGAGTAAACTAGGAATCACTTCTCTACAAGTAAGTTTGCTGATTACGGTTTACTCGGCCGTGGCCATTATTTTAATCCCTATTGCCGGTTATTTATCCGACAGATTTGGTCGGAAAATCGTCATTATACCCAGCTTAATTATCACAGGTATTGGTGGTTTGATTGCGGGTTTAGCGGCATGGTGGATGGATCAATCCTATGCTATCATCTTAGTTGGCCGCTTCATTCAAGGCATTGGCGCGGCGGGTGCTTTTCCCATTGTCATTCCACTAGTGGGTGATATCTTCAAAGAAGAAAGTGATGTCAGCAGCGGCCTTGGCCTTGTAGAGACAGCGAATACATTCGGGAAAGTGGTCAGCCCCATTCTAGGGTCCGCTCTTGCAATTGTCATCTGGTTCCTGCCCTTTATGTTCATTCCCATACTCTGTCTGATTTCGATGCTGCTTGTATTCTATTTGGTTAAATCCCCAGAAAAGAAATCGGAGAAAACGGATAAGGTGACTTTTGCAAGCTACCTTTCCCATATCAGAAACATTTTCAAGAACAATGGGCGCTGGCTTTATGCGATATTCGCTATCGGATGTATTTGTATGCTTGTCATATTCGGAACTTTATATTATTTGTCAGACTTATTAGAAGAAAAATTTAACGTTTTTGGTGTAATAAAAGGATGTATCCTTGCTATTCCTCTTGCTGCCTTATGTATCTCTTCTTTTGGTACGGGTAAAGGAATTGGCAAGGACGAGAGGCTCATGAAATGGATTATTTTCGCGGGGTTGATCTTACTATCCGGAAGTATTCTTCTATGCGGTATGGTAACGTCGATTTATTGGCTCATTACTTTGATTGGCCTGGCAGGAATCGGAATTGGCGCAGCGTTGCCGTGCCTTGACGTCATGATTACAAGAGGGATCGAGAAGGAGCAGCGCGGTACAATCACATCTATTTATAGTTCTACCCGCTTCATCGGGGTTGCCATTGGACCTCCTCTTGCTTCCATCCTTTTGAAAATATCACCGGCCACGATGTTCTACACCATTTCAGGTATATGTGTCTTGGCCAGCGTGATTGCCTTATTCGCGATAAAGCCTAAGAAGGACGAGAAGCTGCCGCAGAAGGAATCATTGGCTTAATGATAACCGTGTAATAAATACAAAGAGGATCCACGTGGGATCCTCTTTTATATTAAGCCAGAGCAGCTGCGGCATTTGTTCGTTTTCTGGCATAACCGCGATAAATAAAGGCAAAGACGATGGTCAATATGGCGATTCCTACCATGCCCCAGATGAGATTGTCGAACGCGCGCTCTGTTGGCAGTGACTTCTGCCAGACGAGTGCACTTCCCGAGATAGCTACGGCGAAAGCCCCGCTGAAAAATTGCAGCAGCTGGAATAAGCCCATACCAGAGCCGATCCGTTCTTTGGTCAACTGCCTTGATAGCTCGTTGGAGACCGCACTGGAGATAGAAGTAATGCTGATGCTCGTTAGAATATAGACGGCGGCAAGCCCATAAAAGGAATGGACGGCCGTCAGCGCGAGCAACACGGTCGAAACCAGCAGCAGCCAAGGCGTGTAGCGGAGGAGCGCACCGTTACCGTATCTATCGATGAGCCGGCCAACACGGTTGGATACCAGCATGGCAAGGAGCGCTCCTGGGAAGAGCACAAGACCCGAAACGGCCGGAGTTAAACCGAAGACTCTGGCCAGCATTTGCGGGGCGAGAAATAAGAAGGCGAAGCTGATCATGTAGGCGCTAATACCGATAGCACCAAGCGCCAGGTACAGTCTGTCGCCGAATAGAGCGGGCAGGACGAATGGATTCGCCGCTTTGCGGATGCGCACCGCGAACAATGCCAGGGCAATCACGCCCACAACGAGTGCAACAATGCTCTTAGATGTGAGAAAGAGCAGCAACCCCGTCGTCCCCATCCCGATCAGGACGGCGCCAATGAAATCGAACGAGCCGCGCTCCGCCTTTTCCCGAGGAAGTATTAACAGGAAAACTGGGATCAGCAGCAGGGTTAGGCCGGTGATCACAAATAGGAAATGCCACCCTAGATACTGAACGATCGATCCGCCGACGACCGGACCAAGCCCGAGACCTAGTGAGGCGGCTGACAAAATGAACGACATGGCCATGCCCCTGCGAGACACGGGAATGTAACGAGTGACAAGCACGATCGCGAGCGATGGAATGGCACCAGCGCCAGCGGCCTGAATAAGCCTCGTGATAAGCAGCAGCCCAAATCCGTCGCTGAACATGCCAATCACGGATGCCCCGCCTAATGCCAACAGCGCCGCCGTGAAGAGTCTGCGAATGGGCACGAAATCGGACAATCGGCTGAAAGTAATCGATGAGATGGCAAATACGATGGAGTAGCCTGTCACGACCCAAGACGCAGTCGACGGGTTGAGAGCGAATTGGACAGCAATTTTGGGCAATGCCAAATTGAACATCATCGTGTTCATAACGACTAAAATAATGGTAATGCAAAGTAACCAGGAGACCGTCCGTTCTCGCCTAATACCAGGCGCATCTGGTTCGGATGGTTGCTCTACTTGCGGTAAATCGGTTGACATACGAATGTTCCTCCCACTTAAGATCGTCTATCCCATGGTTGCTAAACGATATGCTGAAGTTATTTATCTATAATCAATTTCGTTACAGTTTAGCATGACGGCATATGCATGTCAATGAACGGCTCCAAATAAATCCAGACAGTTCAAATTACATCCACTTGCTCCGCTTACCAACTTTTCATTGATAAGCTATAACAAAAATCACAGCCCCCAACAACAAAAGAAGCTATCATATATCTTATGATTAGCTAAGAATAGTCATATTAGGGGAAGTGTTTATCTATGAAAAAAGAACACATTATTCACTTTAAAGTTATCCACAAGGATAGCATACAACTTTTAAGAGGGCTTATATTCTTAGAAGAAGATCAGAAACCTACCATATATGATTATCAACAATGTTTAATAGACTGCGGTCACGATGTTCGTATTGAAAATAAAGAACAGGCTATTTTCAGAGCGTACAAACCGGGGGAGCAGTATTGGATTCAGATTTTAAGAGAATATGAATCCAATACAAGAGATTTAAATGTCGAGAATTTAGCTAAAAACTTTATGAAAAGCGAGCCTACAGCCTAGTAGTGAATAGCTAGTGATCATTACTAGGCAGCCGTCCCCCTTCGCCTGCCCTCAAAGCCACTGCGAGAAAAAGGCATGTCCCGCTGCGTGAAATCCCGGGGGCATCGCATGCCCCATGAACGGGTGAACCTCAATCGATTTGTCCACAGATGCGATCCGATTATATGCGGCAAAGATTGCCTCGGGTAAGCAGGTGGTGTCCTTCAGTCCGACCGTCACATGCACGGGCAGCGTAATTCGATGCGCCAAATTCATGATGTCGAAATAACTAAGCGTCCGCAGCACCTCGTCAAGGCGGTCCGGGAAGCGAGTTACGAATTCCGCAGCTTCGGTGAGTGAGCTGACGGATTGCAGTATCCCCAGATCCATGTGGCACATGTTCGGTACATGCGCGATTACCGCCCTTAGGTTAGGCTCCAAGGCGGATACAAGAAGCGCCAAACCGCCACCTTGACTGCCGCCAAAAACAAACACCTTCTCGGGATCTATCTCCGGCATTGCCATCGCACACCGTACAGCACGCATGCCATCGATAGCTAATGCCCGATAATAGGAACCCTCAGGATCAAGAATCCCTTGTGTAATCCACCCTTTGGTCATACCGTATTCTTGCGGCAGCCCGTTGCCGGTCTCCCCTCCTTGCCCCCGAACGTCGATGGCGAGAACGGCATACCCCATAAGCAGCCAAGATGCGTGATCCTCAGGCTGACCTTTGGAACCGGAATAGCCGTGAAAGGTTACGATACAGGGAAGTGGATGACGCAGCTGGACGGAAGGCAGCATATACCAAGCGTGAACGAGTGTATTTGCTGCACCCTCCAATACGACTTTGTAAACCTCGGCTTGTAGGAAGGGGGAGACGACCGGGTCTATCGTATATCTCACGGATTCAGCTGCTTCCCCGGAGACACGATCCCAAAAATCTTCCAAATCGAATGGTGCCGTTAACTCCGGCACATACTGTTTCAACGAATGAATCCGTGTTTCTATTGCGTTCATCACTACACTCCTCGTGGAAAAATTGTCCATTTCATTATACAATTTTTCTACGAGATACCTCTACCATGGAGTCAACCTGCAGTACTGATCCAACGTAACTCTGCCGAGCAAATCCTCGCCTTTCACAAACCGGTACAGCTCATCGACGATGAAGTCGCAGAGCTCGCGCTTCAATATGCCATGAAACCCGCCAATGTGAGACCAGGCGAAAAGTACGAGCTCATCTTGAAAGACAGTATCGATTACTATATGATTTGCAATGGAACATGGATTGACCAGTGGTGGGACAATTTCTCGCCTCCGCAAAAGACAAACATCCCTCTCGACGACGATCTTCTAAAATTGTGGAAACAAACCGGACGTTTTTTGCAAACGCAAGGCATATGCTATAATCGCTTCAATAGGATCCACACAAGATGAGGTGAGCAAGGAGAATGCTCCGAAAAACGGATAAAATAAAAAAAAGCCTTTCATGGAGGCTATTTTTTGGTATAAAACTTGCTTTTGATTTGGCTTTAACCGGTGTTTTTTATTTTAGAAATTCAATTACGATTTTTTGGGGACTAAGTTTTGTTGTCTTTTCATTGGTGGTTTTTCTTTTAGTTCATTTTTTTTATTTAAAGATACAAAAAAAACACAATTGGCTATTTCACATTCTCATCTTAGATTTCTTGGTATCCGCTTCTTATGGTTATGTCTATATTGGTGGGAATTTCCCGAACCATTTATTCATTGGAATTACAGCCTTAGCGATTTTAATGTTTTTAAAGAACATCCGAATGCTGATTATCACATGCTTACTGCTGCTGGTCGTTTTTATTATTACGATGGGAAGCATTGATTGGTATTTATTTAAACGAATCGATGAAATTGGCTACTTTATTACCTGTTCGTTCATTATTTTTGCAGGTATTGTGAGCGCTCTTATCAACTTTTATCAACGCGCACGCCGGAATACGATGCAGTTGTATACACAATTGATGCAATCCCATGAGCGACTTCAGGACTATGCTCTAAAAGCTGAGGAGTGGGCAGCGACTAGGGAAAGAGTGCGCATTGCACGAGATATTCATGATACGGTAGGCCATAAGCTGACGGCATTATTGGTTCAAATGCAAGCGGCTCGCAAGCTAAGCAGTCTGGATCCTTTACGCAGTGAACAAACTTATCTAGAATGTGAAGATTTAATAAGATCATCTTTGCAAGAGGTCCGGCTTTCGGTAAGGGCTATTCGAGATGAACCTGTTACGTCCACTTCCTTAAATGATAGCCTTGGGAAGCTTACGGAGGAGTTTACCAAATTTGCCGAGGTTCAAACCACTTTAGAAGTAAAGGGGATAACCGTCCCACTGCCAGGTGATCTTCAATTAACGGCTTATCGAATCGTACAGGAGTCACTGACGAATGCTCATAAACACGGCCATGCGAAGAATGCGAAAATCTTGTTAATCTATTCGGAGAGTGATTTTTCTCTGTGCATACGTAATGACGGAGAGGTCCCTGCTGACCTGAAGCCGGGGTTTGGTTTAATCAATTTGCAAGAAAGAGTCAAGGAGTGGAACGGACAGGTGCATTTTAGCTTGGATCAGCAAGAGGGTTTTGCTGTCGAAGTGCAATTCCCTTATCCATTCACGGAAATGGAGCGTGTAAATCATTGAAAATCCTCATAGTAGACGATCAGAGGCTCATGAGAGAGGGACTTGCGACCATCATCGGGTTGGAACAGGGCATGGAAGTCGTAGGAACAGCGGTCGATGGGAGAGATGCCTATACCAAAGCTCTCGAATGGCGACCAGATGTTGTGTTGATGGATATCCGAATGCCTGGCATGGATGGTGTGGAAGGAACGGAATTGATTCTTAGGGCTTTACCAGAGACGAAGGTACTGATTCTGACCACCTTCGATGACGCGGAGTTAATTCTGAGAGTTTTGGAAAAAGGCGTCCATGGCTATTTGTTGAAGGATATGCCCTCTGAGGCGATCGTAAGTGCAATTCAAACGGTGTACAATGGCGGGACTGTCCTTCAACCAGATATAACCACAACACTGCTTAATGAGTTGAAAAAAATGTCGGAATGGCACCCGGATAACGCTCACCCTTTACATAGTAATGAGCCTGCCCAGCTCAGTCAACTGACCGAGCGAGAGAAAGAGGTTCTTGCTTTATTGGGTCAAGGATTAAATAATAAAGAAATTGCGGGCTTACTTGTTATCACGGAAGGTACAGTGAAAAATCACGTTTCGAATCTTATAGCAAAGCTAGGACTACGTGACCGAACACAAGCAGCCGTATTCTCCGTGCGTCATCAAATATAATGACAAGGCATGACTTTTGGCATAGAGTATGAGATTAATCATGCTTTAGCGATCAAACGTTCTGCCTTTTTCTTTTTGAACACATTACTTTTCCTAGATTTTCCAACATTTTGTTCTTGCTAAAATTAAAGTGTAAGAGATCAGGGGAGGACGACCGTGATTTCGGATAATGTTCTTCTTATTCCAAAATGCAACAGGCTCAAAGAATGGGCATATGCTGGCTGCCATTTAATTCCTAAGAGCTTAGCGAACATCTCCACAGGGATGTATATTCACCTTTTCGGAACAATCAAGGTGATTGTCGTCCCTTTTTCTAATTCAGAATGAATAGCGATTCCACCGCCAATGCTCTTGGCTCTTTCCTCCATACTGAACAACCCAACTCCTTTGGAGCCGCCACTGCGAACAAAACCTTTTCCCTGATCTTCGATGCGCACTTCAACAAACGAGTCTTTATCTAGAACGAACACGCTAGCTTCTGATACATCGGCATATTTGGCTACGTTGGTAAGAGCCTCCTGTATCACTCGGTATATAGTCGTTTCCTCCAAAGCTCCCAATCGCTTACGCAAATTGCTTTCAAGTAAGACACGTATGCCGTAATGCCCCGTGTAATTTTCTATATAGGTTCGAATGGCCGGCAATACACCTAAATCATCCAGAACAGAAGGACGGATTTCCCACGCCAAATTACGAACTTCCTCAATGATTCCCGAAACAACCTGCCGAAGCCCGGTTATTTCAGACTGCTCACTTTCACCGATCACTCTATCCATCTGTATCAACAGTGAGAATAGACTCTGTCCGATGCCATCATGCAGCTCACGTGAAAATTTCCTTCGTTCTTCCTCCTGAATTTGCATGACCTGCGACATCATAAGCTGCAGCTCTTCTTCGACACGCTTTAATTGCGTTACTTCGTTACGAATCGCAAGATACTGGTAAGGTTGTCCTTGCTCATCTACGAACGGCACAATCGTCGTATCCACCCAATAGAATGTACCACTTTTCGCTTTATTTTTGATCTCTCCGCGCCACACCTTGCCAGAGGTGATCGTTTGCCACAAGAGGGTCATGAAGTCCTTCCGATGATAACCCGAGTTAATAATTCGGTGGTCTTGACCGAGAAGTTCAGCACGTGAATATTGGGAGATTTCGCAAAATTTATCGTTCACGTATTGAATTCTCCCTTTATGATCCGTGACAGCAACAATGGAAGACTCATCTAGGGCAAACTTGACATTGGACAGCTGTTTGAGTGATTGTTTCAGATCAGCTTGAAACGTTGAGTCCGTAATATAATCATCCATGCTTGCAATAAGCTCGGTTACATTTTCACCAATGACTTCCGGGTACTCCCTGTTTACATTCTTACTCAAAATTCAACAATCCTTTCTTCACCGCAAACTTGACCAACTCTGGTCTCGTTTTGAGTCCTAGCTTCTCCATCACGTTGCTTTTATGCGACTCAACCGTTTTTACGCTAATAATCAATTGTTCGGCTATCTCTTTATTGGAAAATCCTTTGGCGATTAGAGACAGAACTTCCTTTTCGCGTTCCGAAAGGGATTCGTAAGGACCGATATTTTCTCCATGCTTCAAGCGTTCTATATATTCACTCATCAGTCGTTTGGTAGCAGTAGGATACAAATAGGCGTTTCCAGATGCCACTGAGCGGATGGCCGTCAACAGCTCCTCATGCGGAGCACTTTTCAATATATACCCTGAAGCACCCGCGTGAATAGCCCTAAACAGGTACTCGTCATCGTCGTGCATGGTCAGCACTAGCACCGCCAAATCCGGCATCAGACGCTTCAATTCTCTTGTCGCTGTAAGTCCATCCATGCCATGGGGCATGTTTAAATCCATTAATACGACATCCGGCTTCAGCAACTGGGCGGCTTGAATGCCTTCTTTTCCATCGGCAGCTTCTCCGATAACTTCCATGCTATGCTTTCCATTCAGCAGGCTCATTAATCCCGACCTGACTACGGCATGATCATCAACTACCAGAATTTTAAGCATACCCATCCTCCAATAAATCGATTAGAACTACCCTATCATCACTCATATTATATTAATAATAACAAATAAAATGAATTCCGGTAATGGAACTCATTTTACCTTTTCTCCTGTAATCTCTTTCAGATACCAAGCCAGTTTAGGAAGAACCTCCTGAACGGCTAGTAGCTCAGCCTGTGCATATCTGGGCTGTGCTCTTTTTCCGATGAAAAGCAAGCCTTTTATCAAGAGATTATCGGACTCCGTCAAAATTGGAAATACAGCTGCTGTCTGCAGCTGCTCGGCAAGTAGGACAGGACAACTGCGTCGCACTTGATCCGAGTCAGGATGCGAGTCATCGAGTTTCACCCATCGGCCGAGACGCAGGACGGAACCCGCTAACCCTTGGCCTGATTTAATCACCATTTGCCGATAGCGTTCATTTCTACTGCCTGAAGCATATTTCCAACGTATGCGCTGGGCATTGTCATGCAATGGCGCCAGTGCGATAAAATCACTTGACGTTAGGCTTCGCAAACGCTCCAGCTCTTCTATGATGATTGCATCCCCATGAGCCATATAGGCCACCTCCATTTCCTTATGCACCAGAGCCGATTTATTTTAATTAACATTGTAGACGTTTCATCTCATCTTGTATGTCAGGGAAAACCCTGATTTCGCTATCAGGAAATTGCGCTAATTAACCTGCAGATTACCTCAGAAGTCTTCAGGAAAGTTAGGGATGAACTTGTGATTTATCTCACACCAGATAGGGAGTTTCCCCTCCAAAGATCAGCAGAACTCCCGATAAACAAAACCATCTGAACCCGTTAAGATAGAGATAACAAAGAGACGTTGAGGAGTTGGTACAGATGGCTATTAACGGTATTCTAGCCTTTTTTTCTGAAGAGAATTTCCATAAATTACAAAGCATTATGTATGTGAAGCATGCGGAGAAAGGTGATTATCTTTTCTGGGAAGGCGATATCGCGGATAAATTGTACTATGTAATGAAAGGCGGGGTGCGCATCACCAAGCTATCGGAAACAGGTAAGAGCTTTATCATTTCCCTGCATCAGGCGGGTGATTTGTTCGGTCAGATCGATCCCTTTCAGAATTCTGTACAAAGCTATAGTGCAGAAGCAACCGCTGATTGTGAGATTGGTGTCATTCAACGAAAAGACCTCGAAGTATTACTATGGCAGCATGGGGATTTGGCCATCGAGTTTATGAAATGGATGGGGCTTATGCACCGCATGACCGAAACGAAGTTCCGTGATTTAATGATGTACGGAAAACCAGGCGCACTCTGTTCGTTACTTATCAGACTCAGTAATTCGTATGGCGTTCCAAACGGTGAGCATACGCTGATCAATTACAAGATCAATCATACAGAAATGGCCGATATGATTGGAGCTACACGGGAAAGTGTCAATCGGATGTTGAGTGATATGAAGAAGGAAGATGCGCTTGAGATTCAAAATGGCCATATCGTGATTAAAGATTTAACCTATCTCCGCGATGTTTGCCACTGCGAAAACTGCCCGAAAGAGATTTGCCGCATGTAGCATTCCCATTGAAATGGTCCAATTAACTAAGAGAAGAAGGATTCAAGGTCCGTTAGCACTTTCTCCGTCAAAGGAATTACGAGCTGTTCTTCCATCGTAAAGTGATCATTTAAAATTAAACAGGCCTGAATGAGATGCGACGCAGCCTCAATCAGCTGTTTTTTGATGACAATTGGCGTTAAATCAATGATGGTTTCATGGAAGGTCTGGATAAATGAAATCGCCAGCTGGTGATCCTTTTCAAGCACCCAAAAAGAGGGAGTTATCGATGGAGCTGATTGTCGATTGAAGTAATCAAGCAGAAAGGGGAACAACTCCTGATCCTCCCACTCCGCATGGTGTTCCAATGCCTCCACAAAATGAGCGGTTTGCTGCCTTAGTTGACGCAAGACCTGAACTCCCTCAGCAGGATCATCCAACAGGCTCACTTCCTTAGCGCTATGCTCGAGAGCCTTAAGCTGCTGTCTTAATTGGTTATGCTCTTCCTTCAGACGATCCGTGGCAAAATCAAGTTCATCTGGGTTGGATGAGGCTATTCCCAACATGCAGGTTATTGAAAGTGGTGCCATATTCATCCCTCCAACATTCGTCGTTTGCTTCTATCTCTAGTATAAATTCTTTACCGATTATCGCTGTGAGAAACATCACATCTACGTTTTCAAGATTCTGTTATATTTTTTACAAGTGCTTATTGGAAGAATTCATCACAGAAAAGGCAGAATGGGGACTGACGAAGATGAAGAAATTTAAATGGAGTATAGTCAAGAAAATGGTCCTTGGCATCACGTTAGTATCCACCGTAACCTATGGGACAAGTGCTTTTTTTATTTTTACCCTGCAAGGTTTATTTAAAGATTACATGCCGGATTGGTTGTTCATATGGATCACCCTTTCTTTGGGTATTTTCTGGACAGGATTTCTGGGATGGATTGCGGCAAAATGGTTCATTAAACCTCTACTGCAGCTTATAGACGCAGCAAACGAGGCCTCGGCAGGAAATTTGCAAATTACTATCACTCCAAGTAAATCGGATGATGAATTAAGAGCACTCAGCCTTTCTTTCTCGATGATGATTGGAAATTTAAGAGAAATCATTGATGGAATTTCAGTCAACTTCATAGGAACCGATATGCATGTGGATGAATTGAGATCAGCGATTGGACATGCAGCAGCTCATGTGGAACTGATAACAACGACGATCGAAGACATATCCCATGGAGCTGAGCAGCAATCGAAATCCTCCGAAGCCATGTTCATGTCCGTCGAACAAATCATGAGAAACACCGATGATATCAATAAAGAAGCCCATGAGGCCCGGCATTTAACGACGCAAATGATTATTACCATTAAGGATAGTGCAAGAGTGATTCAGTCTTTAGTTAATGGGATGCAAAGCCTTGCGACTTCTAATCAAGAATCCATCCATACTGTTCAACGTTTGGAAAGCAATGCGAAGCAAATCAGCGAGATTTCGAGCGTTGTGGGTGAATTCGCCAACCAAACCCATTTATTAGCCTTGAATGCTTCCATTGAGGCTGCGAGAGCCGGTGAACATGGCAAAGGCTTTGCCGTTGTGGCGGGTGAAGTGAAGAAACTCGCCGAGCAAAGTTCGCAGGCCGTTCATGACATTAATCAGCTTATCGACCAAATTCAGTCTGAGGTCAAGAATGTCGTCTTCAAAATTACACAGCAATTCGAAATGGTCAATAAAGAAGCCGCGAATGGGGAGTCAACCGCTTCAGCGCTTCAAAGTATCGTTGGTGAAGCAAATCAGGTCGATCAACTCGTGGATCATATTGCATCCATGGTCTCCAGCCAAGCGGATCAAGTACAGCTCACCTTAAATGAAGCTCGAGATGTCACCGACATTGCCTCCAAAATCTCTTTGGGCGCAAAGGGCGTATTCGCTTCAACACAGGAACAGACGGCCGTGATGGAGGAAATCGCTGCATCCTCCGATGTATTGAGAGATCAATCCGCAAGTTTAAAGAAACAAATTGAAATCTTTAAAGTGAGATAAATCGGCCTCTGTTCTTGGATGAAAATAGCCTTCCTACATGCACTGCTGTAGCATGTAGGAAGGCTTTTACGCTTAGTCAATTTCTCTGTTGAGTGAGTGATGTTGTAAAAAGTGCAACAATTGCTGCCTAAATCTCGCCTCTCTGCATTCATTGTTGCATCATGTACAACAATTTAGTCCTAAACTGGCAATTTCGTAACAAATGGGCTCGAAATGTTGTACAAACTGCAACTTCAAGTTGCAAAATAGCCCTTAGGCGTGTGAATTGTTGTAGGAAATACAACATTGGTAACCACTATACCCATACCCCTTCGTAACATGGCTTAACGACTCTAAAAATCAAATTTTGGAGTCATCTCTACCCGTTGTAAGGTGGTTTAATGCTATCTATCCAAAAATAAGCTCATCACAGAAGAAGACTTCAATCCCTTCGGGAGGCAGCGGTCGGCTTAACCAATATCCTTGGATAGAATCACAATGGAGGTCCTTGAGAAAAGCCAGTTGATCTTCCGTTTCCACGCCCTCGGCAATCACTCGGAGCCCCAAACCGTGGGCCATATCAATCACAGCCTTGGCAATCGAGGCGTTCCCTCGATCCATTTCAATACCCTGAACGAAGCATTTATCAATTTTCAATATATCAATGGGATACTTTTTCAAATAACTTAAAGCGGAATGTCCCTTGCCAAAATCATCAATAGCTAACTCCAACCCGATCTCTTTAAAATCATGCAGAACAGTCAGTACCGACTCAATTTGGTGTATGCTGATGCTTTCCGTAATTTCAAAGCATAGATAACTCGGATCTTGCTCCGTTTCCTTCAATATCTGTTTGACCGTTTCAATCAAATTCTTATTTTTGAACTGTCGAGGCGACAGATTGATAGCACATTTCAAGGGAGGATAGCCTGCCAATTGCCAGGCCTTATTCTGCTCACAAACACTCCGCAGCACCCATTCTCCTATTTCGACAATTTGACCATTTTCCTCTACGATCTGAATAAATTCGTTCGGTGGCACCATTCCCATCTCGGGGTGCTGCCAGCGAAGCAAGGCTTCTATGCCGTTGATCCGGCCCGTTTGAATATCCATTTGCGGCTGGTACACAATTCTTAATTGGTCTTTTTCCAATGCTTTTCGTAACCCGTTCTCCAGTTTCATTTTCCGGTAGAAGGTTGCGTTCATATTGGAAGTGTACAACTGATAATTGTTGGATTGTTCCTTGGCGCGATACATGGCCGAATCGGCTTGTTTGATTAAGGTTTCGCTATCTTCTCCATTCAAGGGATAAATGCTAATTCCAATACTTGCTGTTATAAACAGCTCCTGCTCAGCTAAGAAGAAAGGAAGGGCCAGCTCCTCCAGTATTTTCTGCGCTACAAGCAGCGCATCTTCGGTTTCATCAATGTGGGGGAGAATAACCGTAAATTCATCACCGCCCAATCTTGATACTGTATCGCCGGTTCGAACGCAGCTCTCCAGCCGTTTGCCAGCATTCTGCAGCAGTTGATCTCCAACTGCATGTCCCAATGTATCGTTAATCAGTTTGAAATGGTCGAGATCAATAAACATCAGGGCAGCCCAGTGGCCTTGACGATTGGCCTGCACAATCGCATGACTCAGTCGGTCATGAAATAAAAATCGATTCGAGAGCCCGGTCAATACATCATAATGGGCCAAATATTTTAAATTCTCTTCCGATAGCTTACGCTCTGTAATATCCGTGAAAACCCCGACATAATTGGAGATTTTACCGTTCTCATTTCTAACCGTATTAATCGTCAGCCATTCCGGATAGATTTCCCCATTCTTTCGCTTATTCCAGACCTCGCCCTGCCAGCTGCCCGTTTCATGAATCGATGCCCACATTTGAATATGAAATTCGGCATCCTGCACGCCGGAATGCAACAGGCGCGGAGTTCGACCTAAAGCCTCAGCTTCCGTATACCCGGTTGTTTCGGAAAACGCCGGATTGACCGATAATATCCATCCTTTTGTATCCGTAATCATGATCCCTTCACTCGCAGTTTCGAATACTCTGGCGTGCAGCTGCAATTTTTCCTCAGACTTCTTGCGCTCCGTTATGTCCATGAAAATACCTACATAATTAGATATTTTGCCATGCTTATCTCTCACAGTACTGATCGTCAACCATTCGAGATATAGGTCCCCGTTCTTCCGTCGGTTCCATATCTCGCCCTTCCAGCCACCCGTTTCATGAATCGTTGCCCACATATGAATATAGAACTCAGGGTTTTGTTTACCGGAGTACAAAATACGCGGCGTTTGACCCACCACTTCCTCCTCCGTATACCCGGTCGTCGTTGTAAATGCTGGATTAACCGATAGGATAACACCTCCAGAATCTGTAATCATGATGGATTCCATAACCTTTTTAAATACACGTGCATAAAGCCGCAGCTTATCTTTCATGTCCGATTATCACCCCCAGGTCAGCGACTTGTTTCACATGTACATATGGCAAAATCAAGGATGGATTTCAAAAATATTCGTTAATCGAGTCAGCTCGAATAGTTCTTTGACATCCCCCTGTAAACCCTTAATGACCACCCCGCCGCCGTTAAGATGAGCTCTCTTCTGAAGCGCAACCAGTACACCAAGTCCGGAACTATCGATATAGTCCACCTCGCATAAGTTAAAGACAAATTGCTTACAGCCTTTGTCCAAATAGGGAAACAGCTTCTCCCTTATGATCGTTGCTTCGTCCACATAAATTTTACCCCTAGGCGTTACATTCACCTGTCCGTCGAAAACTCGAACATCTAGAAACATTGTTACCCCTCCAGGTCCCTATTTTCCAGCCTCATTTCAATAAAGCAGTTTTCGGGAACCGAAAACTTATACTTTCTTATGTGGTAAAAAAGCACCAGCTTTTATTCACATAAAGTCCGGTGCTTCTTACGTTTTTACCAAGTGATAAACCCTTTGGAACCGACGCCTGGATGCATAATCATATCCATTAACGGTACTGTATAAGCAATCAATATCAGTGCCACCGATAAACTGATCCATACACTCCAACGATCCAAGTAGGCCGGAGTCTGTTCCGCTTGTTCCATCGCTTCGCCGATTGGATACTCTGTCACACCCTTTGGTGCCCGAAGCAGGGCGAAGACATTGTACACCATCAACAACACGCCAATGAATAGTACCGTACCGCCAATAGCCATAAATACATAATAGGGCATCCAGCTTGCCGCATCCGCATTCCCCTCATAGGTCGTGAATGCCGTTCTCCGCGGAGCACCGAATAATCCGACAAGGTGCATCGCACCAGACATAAAGAACATGCCTACACACCAAATGATCGTTTGAATAATTCCAAGCTTGTTCATGCGCTTAGTAAGCACACGGCCCGTAACGGCTGGAAGCAGCCAGTACGTAATTCCGAAGAACGTAAGCGCTACACTAGTCGCAACCGTCAAGTGAAAGTGCCCCGTTACCCATAATGTATTATGAACCACTGCGTTCATTTGATTACTTGCGTTGATTAAACCCCCTGCGCCAGCTGGAATAAAGATCAGCATACCCAGGAATGGCGCGAAGAATCGCACATCTTTCCATGGCATGACTTTTATCCAACCGAACAGCCCTTTAGCTCCTTTGGCACGACCATTGATCTCAAACGTTGCAAATAACGAAAATGCGGTCATCAGCGACGGAACGACCACCATGAAGGTCAAGACAACCTGCAGGTACTTCCAGAATGAACTAATGCCAGGCTCCATCAATTGATGATGAAAGCCAACCGGAATCGAAAACAGCAGAAGGAGGATAAATGACAATCTGGCGAGCGCGTCACTGTATATTTTGCCTCCGATAATTTTCGGAATAATCACATACCAGCACATATAGGCAGGCATTAACCAGAAATAGACGAGCGGATGGCCGAAGTACCAGAACAGAGTACGGCTGAGCATCACATTAATCGTTTCCACCCATCCGAAAGACCATGGAATAAGCTGAATCAGCACCTCGGCAGCAACACCGATTGTAGCAATTTGCCACATAAGGAACGTGATAACCGCCATAAATGCAAACAACGGAGAGAGCTTGCCTTGATGCGTCTTTTTCCAATACTTCAGTTGATAGAAGATGCCCCACCCGCTAATCCAGCTTCCTACCACCAACAGGGCTAATCCGATGTAAAAGTAAGGAGAAGCTTTCATGGGTGCGTAGAACGTATACAGTACACTCGCTTTTCCTGTCAAAACCATCGCTACCCCGATGGCTGTTCCCACCGTCATTAAACCAAATCCAAGCCATCCCATACGGTTAACAATCGGAAGCAGCTTTCCGCCTAACGTGTATGAAATGCCAGAGAATAGAAAGCCTATAATAAAATAGGTCGTAAATACGATCGCCATCAAAACGCCATGCGCTGTCAGCAATTCATAATAACCGATGCCATATGGCAGCTTAACCGTCCCGCTCTTCACTAACGTTTGCAGCAGCCCCGCAATCCCTCCGATGAGCAGTGCAAGGAAAGCCACGATGATGTGTGCAACGACCAGCTTCCCGTCTTTGAGATCGAATTTATTTTCAAACATGCAGACTCCCCCCTTCTATGCTTTTTCCCGTCATTTCACGATAATGGTCGTTTTCATATATTCATGCGCTCCGCCGCAATATTCGTTGCACAAGATAAGGTACTCACCTGGTTTCGTAAACGTATGCGATACTTGGCTGATTTCGTCTGGAACAATCATCATATTTACGTTCGTTCCTGGAATTTCGAAGCCGTGAACGACATCCTGGCTCGTTACTACAAATTTGATCGTTGCACCAACAGGAACTTCCATTTTGTCTGGGGCATATCCGAATGTAAAAGCGGTCATCACCGCTTCGTATTCTTTTTCTCCAGTCTTATACAATCCTAGTTTGTCAAAAGGTGCTGTCTCTGTTACTTTCGCAGGATCAATCCGATGATGATGCTCACTTGGCGGTTTTACCCCCATGGCAAACGCAGAAACACCCAAAACGCCAAGAAACACGAACAGCATGCTGATCCCAATTGCTAGCCAAATTTTCTCCAGTTTATGAATATGCATGGCTTAAACCACCCTTTTCTAATCGTGAAATGAACTACTGTCTGTACAGAAATAATAGAAATACAGCGACCCAGGTTATGACCAGAAAAGCTCCGAGCAGCATGACCGAGGCAAATGTGCCTTTCAATGCTGGCTCTTGTTCCGCCTTTGTTCTCATTTGTTCGGGCTGCTCATTACTTAACTTTCTAATACTCATTTCAGACCCACCTCCATCTTAAAATCCAGCTATCCTCATTCTAGGAGCATTCTTCAGAGGCCACTATGATATATGTCACATTCTGTATGTGAAAAATCCTAAGTGGTCAAAAATGGCACAATTCCTTACATCCCCGGCTTCACGGTGTGTTGGAAAGCTTCATAATCTTCCATGGTCTTGATGCTCGAAATGAATTTCAGATCGACACCATTCTTCTGCAAATATTCATCCCCTAACTCACTCCAGAAAATATGTTCCAGTAAAGCTGAAATCCGAGTTTCACCTTTACCCAGCAGAGGAAGAATCTTAGTCTTGCATTCTCGATCATAAATCCCATGCAGGGGAACTAATTTACCCGATACAAGAGGAACTACAGCCTCAATGCCTTCCCGCTTTCTGTTCCACAAAAGTTCGGCCGCTTTGTACGAAATAAAAGGCATATCACAACCAACAACCCAGACCGATGAATGCTTAGCTAGCGACAATCCCGCATGCATGCCCCCAAGCGGTCCATAGCCGGTGTGAAAATCGGTAATGATCCGTACCGAACGATCCAGAATAGGCAGATACGACTTGGGATCGTTGGTTACAACAATGATTTCATCACACAATATCTTCATTCGATCCACTTGGCGAACAATGAGAGGCTGTCCACCAAATGGAAGTAATGCTTTCAGTTCTCCATTCATTCGACGGTTTGCTCCACCAGCCAAAATGACACCTGTAAGCATCACTATCACACTCCCTCTATCCCGTTTTGTTTTGAGAAAAAAACACCTACTCTTCTTCAGCGAACTGAGTCAAAGAGTAGGTTCTTTTGGCATGTATGAACGTCCTTTGAAAATTACCCGCTCCATTGTGCACATTTATTTATATTTTGGCTTCAAATGGAGTCTATCGATCATTTTATCAAACCATTTGTGAAGATACGGAAGGATCAGATGGTCAACGCCGAACTTGCCTGCGTTAGCACCTGCGGCGATGATAAAGAATCCAAGAAGTACTAACCATGGGTTGCTGCTAACCGTTCCAGCGAACATATACATAAAGTTCATTAATAATCCAAACAATATGGCTGTAGTAGTCAGTGCGCCAAGTATCAGACCCAAACCAACTAACAATTCCCCCCAAGGAACTAACGTATTGAAGACGCCCACATTGGGGAGGGCAAAGCTTTTCAAGAAAGCCACGTAATTCGCGTAAACCATATCCGTAGTTCCCGATTCAAGGACTGGTTTCGCAATTGCGCCTTTCAAATAACCCGCTGCGTCAAATGGCTTTGCCCCGGTGATTTTATGCCATCCCGCTGTCATCCACTGCCAACCCACATACAAACGAATAATCGCCAACATCATCGCCGCGTAACGATTTCCCCTTAACCATTTCATCATTTGAACCATCTCCTTTTTTTCTTTTCTGTCTTCATTATATTTCGAAAAAACTTTCCGGTATGTGAGATAAATCACACCAACTAAAAGTTGACAAAAATGATAAGATTCCACATCTTAATAGGTATGGAGATATTATTTCAAAGGACTTATGGCGGCTTTATGAGGGG
The DNA here is from genome assembly GCF_001427935.1 of Paenibacillus sp. Soil724D2. Classification (NCBI taxonomy): domain Bacteria; kingdom Bacillati; phylum Bacillota; class Bacilli; order Caryophanales; family Paenibacillaceae; genus Paenibacillus; species Paenibacillus sp. Soil724D2. The sequence continues at coordinate 65,547 of NZ_LMRY01000022.1, read as the reverse complement.
AGCAGCGATTTATGGCACGCAAACGTTATAGCAATACTGATCCAGCTGCGCAGGTGAAAACATGGAAGGAAATTCGCCGATGGCAGCAAGAACGGAAAGGGAAAGTCAAGGATCTCACCTTACGCATCGGCCAAGCGGAGCATAAGCAGCAAGAGCTCCTGTTGCATAACCGCAGCGAAACAACAATCACCTGGATTGGACACTCGACTTTCCTGCTGCAGATAGCTGGTTTGACGATCGTTACAGATCCGGTATGGGCGAACCGAATGGGCTTTGCCCGCAGGCTCGAGGCCCCAGGGCTTGCACTCGATGAAATACCGCCGGTTGATATCGTCTTGCTGTCTCATTCGCACTATGATCACCTGCACGTCGGATCATTGAGCAAGCTGAAAGGCTCGCCTGTTGCCCTAGTGCCTGAAGGACTTGGCATGAAGATAAGGCGGCTTGGGCTGAGTACAGTCCACGAGCTGCCTTGGTGGGGGAAGACGACGGTCGGGCCGCTGGAGTTTCATTTCGTTCCAGCGCAGCATTGGACTCGGCGTACGCTGACGGATACGAACAAGTCGCTTTGGGGAGGCTGGGTGATCAATCGCTCACCAGAGTTATTAGTGGATGGCGCGGAGAAGAACGATGCGATTTATTTTGCCGGAGACAGCGGATATTTCCAAGGCTTCCGCGATATCGGCGCGAGATTTCCGGGTATTCACTATGCTCTCATGCCGATCGGCGCATACGAGCCGGAGTGGTTTATGGGTATGCAGCACGTTTCGCCGGAGGAGGCGGTTCAGGCATTCCTCGATGTAGGGGCCGAGACGTTCATCCCGATGCATTATGGCGCTTTTCGGCTAGCCGATGATACGCCGCAGGAAGCACTCGACCGGTTGTTGGCCGATTGGCGGAGAAGGGAGCTCGATTCAAGCCGTCTTAAACTGCTGAAACACGGGGAAACACTGGTGGACTAGGGATAAGCGACTTCGTCGTCCTTCTGGGACGAGCGTGTTTGTCAAGGTAGCTGCGAAGCAAAAGTATAAAACTTATACTTTCTTATCTACTGACAAAGTAAAAGCTGCCATTAAGCCAATGGCAGCTTTTTGCTTTATGATCTGAAAAGATCAACGGAAACCGGTAATTCCATACATATCACCTTTAACCATAGTATCCATTTTTTTCTCCATAGTTATGCATGGAAACAATGCAAACAGCCTCGCCCTTTGATAAAAGGCGAAGCCAATAGAATTACATTTAAAAGGCTTACTTCGGATAATTAACGGTTGGATTCACACAAGTTGGAAGCGGTTGTCTACCCAGACCTGCTAATAAATTATCCACAGCTAAATGGGCCATGCGATTTCTCGTTTCGTAAGTTGCACTACCTACATGCGGGGTTATTAAGATATTCGAAAGGCTGAGTAACGGATGGTCTCCCGCAATGGGTTCTGGATCAGTCACATCCAATGCGGCATATGCAATTTGTTTGCTTTTCAATGCTTCGTAAAGGGCCTCGGTATTCACGATAGGCCCGCGTGCCGCATTGATAAAATAAGCTGAGGGCTTCATCTGCGCAAACTCCTCCGCTCCAAACATTCCCCGGCTTTTATTCGATAAAGGAACGAGAGTTATGATAAAGTCGGACTCTTGCAGCAAGTCTCTAAAGTCGACATATCTCGCTTCAAGCAACTGATCATCCATACGCCTTGTACGGTTATAGTAAATAATGTTCAGTCCGCACGCCCTAGCTCTCCTAGCTACAGCGCAGCCGATATCTCCCATGCCTACGATACCGAGAGTTTTCCCAAATAAATCTACACCGAATGGAATGTTGTTATTAGTTGCCCAATGGCCTGATTTGACGAAATCCCAACATTCATGAATTCGGCGAGCTGCGCTCAGTAGTAAGGCAAAGGTTAAATCTGCCGTTGTTTCGACAAGCACACCAGGTGTATTTCCGAAGGGGATTCCCCTCCTTGTGCAGGCATCGATATCCATATTATCGTACCCTACTGATGATTGTGCTACTACTCTTAGTTGAGGTGCATTAGCCAACAAATCTTCGTCTACCTTTACATCACCTGTGCTGAATAAACCCTCCGCATCTTTTAACCATTCGAGTAATAATGTCCGTGGGATCGGTTCTGCTTCTTTCCAAACCTTTACCTCACAATGCTGTACAATTCTTTCCATGGCAGCAGGCCATGTTTCTTTGGTTAATACTACCTTATATTTCGCCATAAAGGTTCTCCCCTCCCTATCATACAAATATACCAGCCCCTCCAAAGATCATGGAGTGAAAGTTTTCATGACATGTCGGCACAATAGTTAACCGAGACCTTCGGATGCCACTTTTTGTGGGAAACGGACTTCAAAAATCGTACGAATTAAACTGCTCTGGGCAGAAATTGTGCCTTGATGCTGGGCAACAATGTTCTTTGCTATGGATAAGCCAAGGCCAGTGCTCCCCTCACGATGTGTTCGCGCTTGATCGCCGGTAAAAAACATATCGAAGATATGCGGCAGCTCTTCCGGAGGAATGCAATCCCCATAATTAACCACTTGAATCACCACATCTTCTGCGTCAATATGGCAATGAATATCAATAAACTGACCATCTTTTCCATAGCGAATGGCATTCGTCAACAGATTTTCAAATACGCGTGCCAACAGCTCACCGTCACCCCAAACAGTCAAATGCGGAGTCACATTCAAACGGGTTGTTACATTATTTTTCTCAAAGGCAGGGTATAACTCCTCGTTTAACTGGATGAGCAGCTCACTCAGATCGATTTGCTTTTTTTCAATGGTAAGCTTGCCATAGTTCATTCGAGTGATTTCGAATAGCTCGTCAATGAGCTTTTCTAAACGTTGAGACTTGGTATAAGCAATGCTCGTATAGTGCTTGATTTGGTCTGCAGTCAGCTGATCGTCCTGAAGAATGAAATCCAAATAACCTAAAACGGAGGTCAGCGGCGTACGCAAATCATGAGCCAAATTCAAAACCAATTGTTCCTTGCTGTTTTCTGCAAAGTCTCCTCTCTCCAAAGCTTGCTGCAACTTTTCACTTGCCAGGTTGATATCTCTCGCAATATCCCCGAATTCATCTTTGGATGGAATAAGTATACGATTGTTGAAGTCGCCATTCGCGAGCTGTTTTATTCCGTTGGATATTTCATTAAAATAAGCGGCGTATCTATTGGTAAGAAGAAAGAAAAACAAAATCGAGAGAGGAATGAAAATAAGCAAAAAGAAGTTAATATCCCCAATTTCTCTTATCATAAACCGGATTTTGGTCAATGGATTTTCCCACTTGGTCGTATAATAATAGAGTTGGAGGGCTTTATAGATCATATAGGTAATGGCAGCGGAGAAAAGCATGCTTAAACCAAAGAGTTGAATCATTTTAAATCGAAAGCTTCGGATCATTTCAGCCATTGAATGTATACCCCACGCCCCAAACGGTTTTGATCAATTTGTTTTTATGAACGTCTTCTCCAAGCTTCTTCCGTAAAGTACGAATATGCACCATGACCGTATTGCTGCCTTCATAATAGGTATCGCCCCACACCTGCTGAAAAATATTTTCCGCGCTAAAGACTTTCTTCGGATAACTGGCCAGTAGATACAGAATATCAAACTCTTTCGGAGTTATCTCAATCGTTTCACCATAGAGGCTAACGGTTCGTTGTTCAGGATAAATGACCATTCCACCCGCTTCCAAAACAGACTTGTTTGCAGCTGGAGGCTGATTCAACTGAGTGGAACGCCTCAGCTGGGCATTCACGCGAGCGACCAATTCCATCGGGTTGAACGGTTTGGTTACATAATCATCCGCTCCATTTACTAGTCCTGTAATCTTATCAAGGTCGGTCGCTTTGGCGCTTAAAAAAATGATAGGCAGATGATGCTGAATTCGAATTTGCCTTGTTGCTTCATAGCCGTTCAGTTTGGGCATCATAATATCTAAAATCGCCAAATCAATGGAATGCGTCTGAACAGCAGTAATGGCTTCCTGCCCATTAGCAACTTTAATGCAGCGGTAACCCTCTTTTTTTAAATGCAACTCAATCAGATCGGCAATTTCTACCTCATCATCCGCTATCAGAATTGTGATCGACTTCATTCGTTCCACCCCTGTATGACCTTAGTATCGCTTTTATTGTATCAGATGGGGCTACCTCTTGCTTGGTAGCACTTGATGTATTAATTAACATAGCGAATAATTTGAAAGTAATGAAACCGATCAAGCCCCCACTTGAATTTAGTATAAGATCATCTACATCATAACGTCCAATAGAGAAAAAGGCCTGCGCTAACTCCAGGATTAGACTTAAACCTAAAGAAAGAATGAACGCATCCATACATGATATCTTTTTGTTTCTTAACATTAAACCAAGAAAAATACCGTACGGTATGAATATCGTAAAATTCCCAACCAGGTTAATTAGACCATGACTCGAGATATCATGAATGGTTCCGGATATTTCTTTAAAGGGAACCAGATTTCCTTTTTGGATTTGCCTGCTCATATGATCCGTGTTCCACAGATTCAACCTAAGCTGATGCCAGAGAAATGACATGTCGATCGAGCCAAACTTAAATAGAATAATTTTGAACAAAATGTACACATACAGGGTAAACAGTACTTGAATTGTAATATCTTTCAACATTATCTTATGTTTCATACGCCATTCTCGCCTTCTTGAGTCTCATAAGCCCTGATCATGAATACACGGTCACAATGATACCGTCCGTATTGTTGCCTGATATCTGATAGCGACCATTCGCTGGCACAAGGATAGTTGTATTTTTGGAGACAGGATAGTAGGAGATCTCATAGGTTTGACGATCTACAATAGTCTTAATGGTCTTCTTTTCTTTCAAGAAGTCCAAATATTGTTCTAGGACAAAATTATTTTCCTGCATAATTGCACTGTGCGGCAAACCAACATAGCGGAAATGCCAGGGCTCAAATTGAATACCTGTAATTGCAGTTTTATCAGCCGGATAACGCAAGATAAAGCCGTATCTCGATGCGTTTTTTTTCAGCCACTTTCCTTCAGGTGCTTGACTCATCTCCGATTGTGTAGATCCAATATCCAGCGATAAACCTAAATTGTGTTCGCTATAGCCTGCTGGCAACGCATATTTAGCACCCATTTGTTGATAGAGTTTATTTTGTTCTTTATTGTCCCGATAACCGCTGCTGATTAAAAATCGGCTAACCCCATCCTTTTCTGCAGCTCCTATCATTTCTGTAAATTTTCGCACCAAGTCTGGCGACAACCGAATCGTTTTATCCAGCACAATGAATCCATTCAGCAGTTCCTTATGTTGAGACAGATTGACCGCTTCGGACTCTTCGCCACCTGGGGGTACAGGATGATCCTTATTGACTAACAACAAATTGCCTTTATAAATCTGATCTTTTGTTACTTTAAGTTCTTTCATTTGAGGAGTCACCTTTTGAGCTTGATTGGCTTCTTCCAGTGGTTTCTCGTTAACAACTTGCAGTTTATGTTGAGCAACTCCATAACCAAGCAGTAATAGTATAATGAACCAAAAAAACCACTTCTTCATCCTTAGTTTCCTCCTAGCCATTCATTTACTCTAGGATAAGGAAAACTATTTAAAAAGAAATGGGGTTAAAAATAAAATTTTCATTAAAAATCAAAAAAGAACTTTCCCTAAATACATAGGAAAGTTCTCTTAATAGCCTAACCAACTTCATTTCCTGTGGTTCCTTTATAATGATGAGTATGTGGATGCATGCCATTTATCGTTGTAAATCCTTCAAAATAATGAACATGCCCTCCAGTGGGAAGATCGATTGCTGGACCTGTTGTTCCTTCAATACTATGAGTGTGACCGTCATTCATAGAAGTAACAGTATGATAACGATGAAAGTGAGGGATGCCTGTCGGAGCTGGCTCAGTTATGCCAACGTATTCGTGTACATGCCCATCATTTAATGAAGTAATTCCAGAAAACATATGCCGATGCAAGTATGGCCTGCCATCCCAAGAAGTAATATACAATCCATGCGAATGATCTGATAATGAGTCGTTTGAGTGAAATACAAAACCTGATACAGGTATCTTATTCATGTCTTAACTCCTTTACCTCCGTTTACTCACACTATGAAGGTTAAAAGGGATTTGACATAGGCATCCGCGTAAGTGAAGAATTATTCTCGGTATCCTTGAGTCACTTATTGCTGAACTTTTGGAGATCTTGAATAATCTGATTAGCATTAATATATAAAGTAAGAGGATACTGATATTTCTCTAGAGTGACTGGTGCTTTGATATTGGGGACAGGAGTACTAACGAGGTTGGAATTGGTTAGGTTATTGAGAGGTAAATTCCATTCTTTCATATACAAGGCAATCGTATTTAAATGATCAGCCCAAATCTTTTGATCCTCCGCCGTCCAGTGCTTACTTTCGGACCATTCCGTAAAAATCCGTATCATGTCTGTGAGATTGGCAAAGCATAGCCGGAGTTGTTGCAAATGCTGAGTTTTTCGCCTTAAAGTAACACGTTTTTCTGAAGCGAAAAGATTATAAATTAGACTTTGATTCGCCTTATCCATCTCGGTCGTAGCTTGATGCAGTTCTTGGAATAACTGTTGAATTTCTTTGTTCATGTCACGTGATTCCATCAAGGAGCAACCGGCTTCGACCCATTGAGCAGTCTTGAAAAAGGACATAGTTAAATGGTCCGCAAATTTGCTCATATGGTTTTTAGCTTTCCTAACGGAATCAGGAGGGAATATGAGTACGTGGATTAGTAACGCAGTTGCAGCTCCGATAACCGTATCACGAATGCGATCAAAAGGATAAGTAGGCATCTTACTTTGAAAGTACATGACTATCAAGCCTGTATCTTGAATAAAAGATTTTATTTGAAGTTTCATTTCAATTTTTACCCATCTGTTTATTTACTTAGGCATCTGTAAGGAGGTCGGCTAAACCGACCTCGAGCCCAACAATTCAAACTTTTTTGCTTTCTCCTTTATATATTCCGCAGTTCTTAATGCAAGTGACATGACCGTATTGGTTGGATTGCCGGCGCCCGATGTTACAAAAATACTCGCATCGCATATAAACAAGTTAGGAATGTCATGGGTTTGTCCAAAAGAATTGACCACTGAAGATTTGGGGTCATTCCCCATACGGCAGCCCCCCATCATATGAGCGGTGTCGGGAACAACGTATTCGACTTTCCCACCTGCCGCCTCGAGTATTGTACTCATATTGCCGACCGCATGATCAATGAGTTTCTGATCGTTATCGCCATAGCTGAATGTTACTTTTGCACGCGGCAATCCATATTCGTCTTTTTCATCCACCAACGTGACCCGGTTCATTGGACTCGGAAGTACTTCGCCGACCAAAGTAACTCTTCCGTAGTAGTTATAATTCAACATCGCCTCTCTGAGACGCTCCCCCCACACGGGTCCACCTTCCGCTTGCGAAATACCTTTCGAAAACTCGACCGGTCTCGCTCCATGAGAATGAAGGGTATATCCACGAGCAAAGTTGTTTTTGGAATCAGTACGGTAGAAATCTTGTGTTGTAGCTAATACGGGTGTACCCTTATACAGCCTGATTTCTTCTTCAAATCTGGCATAAACGTCTTGAGAGCTGTGAACCATAATAGATTTCCCCACCCAACCGCTGCTATTGGCTAGCCCATCCGGATACTGAGAATTTGCAGAGTTAAGAAGTAAACGTGGCGTTTCTACAACATAGGCAGACAAAATCACGATTTTAGCTTTTTGCTCATAAGTTCTTCCGTCATGTACGAAGGCGATGCCTTTCGCCACCCCGTCTTTTCCCATTAACACCTGCGTCACCATGCAATCGGCTAATACTTCTGCTCCAGCTTTGATTGCTTTAGGAATATGTACGATGAGGGTGCTGAATTTAGCATCGGGCATACACCCTTGATTGCAGAAGCCTCGATTGATACATGGGGGACGGCCTTCGAATGGTGCGGATAGTATAGCAAGTGGAGCTACAGACGAACGGATCCCAAGCTTTTCACAACCGTTCATAAACATATACGCGTTTGGACTAAGAGGCTCCCTTTCGGGATAAGGATAGGGGCCGCGGTAATTTCCCCATGGGAAGTGCTTAGGCCCAGATACGGCAATTTCCTTTTCGACCCTGGCATAGAAAGGCTCTAAATCCTCATAGCTAATCGGCCAATCTTCTGCGACACCATCCATTGTCCTCGCTTTAAAATCAGCGTCATGAAATCGTAAAAAGACAGCCGTAAAATGCACCGTCCCTCCACCGATACCCCGGCCGGAATTGTTGTGTCCCATCGTTAACGGGTTGCTTCCATCCACGATTCGAGTATCCTGCCACCCTAAGTTTTGCATGGTAAGCTCATCACTTGCTAAATCTTTTTGAGTATCACGGAAAGGACCTGCATCCAGGACTACCACGCTCATTCCTGCTTCGCTCAATTCTTTGGCGAGTACACCTCCGGCTGCCCCTGCCCCAACTATAACTACATCTACTTCTTCATTTCCATATTTTCGTTTCATCATTGTTTCGGTTGCGCCTCCCATGGATCCAATTGCCCCAGCTGTGTACGTACGTATCCACGCGGATAAGCCGGACCTGCATAACCAATTTCAGACCAAACCACCCGTTGGGTATGGTCATCGCACTCATCTAACTCATTCATGACATCGTAAGAGGGGTAGTAGCTACTCGTTAGCATAGAATCACCTTACCTCCCAATATATGGCGATCAAACCGAGAACACTCATAGCGGAGAACAATAAAGGAAGTATGATTGGCGGGCCGATGAGAAAGTTGCGCAAAGCCCATCCTCCAACCCGAACACCTACTCCCCGAAAATGGAAATAGAAACCAACCAGACCGAACAAAACGCCCAGCCACATTAGAACCTGAAATAAATTACGCAGCCAATAAACGTTATACCAGGCCAAAATGATACCCGCTATAAAAAAAATGGGAGCTGAAATGACGGGTACCCACATAGCTTTATTGTGAAAATTTTGCCGATAATGAAACATCGTCACTTGGATACCAAGAGCTAGAAATGCCAAACCGACAAAAAGAATGAGAGTCCGATCAATGGACCAATTGTGCCAATTCATGCTATACCTCTTTTCATAAACAATATATTGCAACTAATTATTTCCTGCTTCTCGAGAAATTATTACATATATTAACAAAGGCTATGTCTCTATGGACGTAACTTTAATTTATTGTATATTTATCCCTTTTTTAATAAATCCTACTTGTAAACACATCATAATTTGAAAGGGTATATCTCCTTGCTGATTCGTAAAATAGAAACATTTCCACTCTTTTATCATCTTCCTAAACCATACGGAGATGCCAACGGTTTAAAAACGTATCGAACCTGTTATCTGATTCGGATAACGACTGATTTAGGTGTCGAAGGTTGGGGAGAATGCGTCGATTGGCTGCCAACCTTGCATAAAGGCTTTCAGGAACGAATCATTCCCTATCTAATCGGTAAGTCAGTTACTGACAGAATTACCTTGGTTCGTACCTTGAAAAAATGGCATTCCCGTTCATCTGCGGCTGTTAGTATGGCATTAACAGAGATTATGGCCAAGACATGCAATGTATCCGTGTGTGACTTTTGGGGAGGGAAGTTTCGAGAGAGTGTACCCGTCTATGCTTCGTTTCAGTCCTATTCAGATGAAGCAAATTGGCAAAAGCATTCCCTGAAAGCTATTGAGCAGGCAATCCATCAAGGATTTGATAAAATTAAGGTAAAAATAGGCGGTAAATCAATCCACGAGGATCAACAACATATAAAGATGGTTCAGACATTGTTACAAGAAAAGATTGGTTTAGCTTTGGACGCCAATCAAAGCTATGACATAATTGCAGCTTTACGCTGGCAGTCTATGCTTGATACGTGGCCTAATTTTTTATGGTTTGAAGAGCCGCTTGAGATCAGTCGCATTACTGAATACGTATGGCTAAGAAGTCGTTTGTCTGCTCCGCTGGCCGGCGGTGAGAACCTCGAAAAAGCAGCAGATTTCATGCCTATTTTTCTCCAATATGCTCTTGACTTTATAACGCCGGATACTCTGCATGTGGCTGGTATTGACGGTTACAGGGAAACATTAAGCCTTGCTAGAAGCTTTGGGACCCGCGTAACTCCACATTCCTATGATGGTGCATTATCACGCCTATACGCCATCTTCGCTCATGCTTGTTTGGAGCCTTGGGGCAAGATGGGAGAAGACTCAATCGAACCTCTTGAATGGGACGTCATGGATAATCCTTTTACAAAATTAATCGGAATTCAACCTTCGAATAGTGAAATCTCTATACCAAGCGGCACTGGAATTGGACTCGAGATTGATAGCGAGATGCTTGCCTTCTATCAATGGGATGGGAATAGTTATGGATAAATCCAAAAACAATTTATGAGGAGTAAAACATGGATGACAAAGTTATCTAATTCGATCAATAAGAGCCGTTCTTTCCTTACAGTTGCAGAGGCTATATTGGAACAACTTCAACTCTGGAATGTCAAACGGATTTATGGAGTAGTTGGGGATTCTGTATTTGGACTAATGAGTGCACTTGCCATGCAAGATACTATCTCATTTATTGCCGTTAAACATGAGTCCGTCGCTGCCATGATGGCTTCGGCAGAGGCTAAATTAACTGGCCGACTTGGGGTCTGTATCGCACACATGGGACCTGGCCTTGCCAATCTCATTAATGGTTTGGGCGATGCTTATTTGGATAATACCCCAGTGCTTGCAATCACTGGTCAAGCACCGGTGAACAAAATAGGCACATCCTATAAACAGTACATCAATCAACAAGAACTTGTACAAGCGATCTCACGATACAGTCAAATCGTCGTTCATCCAGATTCGGTAATCGAGTCACTGACACAGGCGATGCAAACATCTATTTTGCAGCGTAGCGTATCGCATTTGTCGATTCCTACTGACGTATTCAACATGACAACTACTATTCAACCTCGCAGGCAACCACAGGTCGCCTTCCCTTTTTCCGATCGGGAAATCATACAAAAAGCCCTACAACTCATACAATCCGCCAAGCAACCTATAATGTTGGTGGGAAGTGGCGCTATTTCAGATCGTGAAGGAATCCAAAAATTAGCCGAAACTTGGTGTTGCGGCGTCGCGATGAGCTATGGTGCAATGGGAATCTTACCAGATGCACATCCATTCATGTTGAACGCTCTTGGAGAAGGCGGTAACCCTTTTCTCAAAGCGCTGTTCCTAAAGGCAGATGTTGTATTAGCTGTTGAAACGTCATGGTTCCCTGATGGATATGTCCCTAGTAATGTACGCATTGTTCATATTTCAAAACATCCGTCGAACATTGGGACTTCGGTTCCAGTAGACATCGGATTAGTAGGAGAATTGGCGAATCTTATTCCTCAGCTAATAGAAGGCTTAAAGTCATATAAACCTCAATCCGATTGGGTCAACCAAGTTCAACAATGCAAACATTCGTGGATGCTACAAAGCGAGGTTGAGAGGAATCAATCTGGATCTCCACTCCCTCCCTCAACCATTATTAAACTAATGGAACAAAACATTGCGGAAGATGCGGTAATTGCCTTGGATGAGGGCGATTCAACACTTTGGTTTCTGAGGAATTTCCGTGCAAACCACCAGCACGTGTTGCTCTCTAACCAGTGGCGAACAATGGGGTTTGGTCTACCTGCCGCGATGGCAGCAAAACTATGCTGGCCGGAAAAACAAGTCGTCTGTATAACGGGAGATGGTGGTTTAGCAATGGTACTGGCTGACTTGCTTACCGCCACTCGGTACGGGTTGCCCATTACTGTTGTCGTCTTTAACAATGGTACTCTGCAAATGGAAAGGGATAAAATGTTCATGAAAGGATTTCAACCTGAAGGGACACAGTTGACCAATCTGGACTTCGCCACGGTAGCGGAAGCTAGCGGTTGGAACGCATATCGAATCGAAACTATTGAACAACTGGAAGAAGCATTGAAACATTCACGAACCAGCAGCATACCTGTCTTACTTGACGTGTTTACCGCCAAAATTCCGCATCCCGATTTCAAATCATAATAAATGAATAGGAGCCCCTCGATGACAGAGACAACAACACAAGATTCGATTCCAATGAAATCCCCCATGCAGCCAGTCCCCCCATATCCATCTCAGCATCAGGATCAGCAGCCGGGCATTGAATCGCTCATGAATCCAAGACCCATATTCGATAATCCCAACTACAAGGGCAGTGGAAAACTTAAGGATAAGGTAGCTATCATTACTGGTGGAGACAGTGGCCAGGGGCGTGCTATTGCTGTCGCTTTCGCCAAAGAAGGGGCGGATATTGTCATTGTATACTTGAATGAACATTCCGACGCTGAAGAAACAAAACAATATATGGAACAAAAGGGTCGGCGTTGTCTATGTATTGCAGGCGATATAGGAAGCGAAGCGTTTTGCAAGCAGGTGATGGAGCAAACGATTATGCAATTCGGAAAACTTGATATTTTGGTGAACAACGCAGCGGAACAACACGTTCAAGATGGCTTGGAGTACATAACTTCCGAACAAATGGAAAAAACGTTCCGAACGAATTTTTTCTCCATTTTTTATTTGACCAAAATAGCTTTGCCGCATATGAAACCCGGCAGCTCCATCATCAACGCAGCATCTCTTGCGGCATATGAAGGAAACGAACAACTGATTGATTATTCCTCAACTAAGGGAGCAATTGTATCGTTTACACGTTCGCTATCCAAGTCCTTACACAGCAAGGGCATTCGTGTCAACGGTGTCGTTCCCGGAACAATATGGACTCCGCTTATTCCAGCTTCATTCCCGGCGGCTCAAGTTGCGGATTGGGGAGCCAAAAATCCGATGAAACGTGCTGGACAGCCTTTTGAAATCGCCCCCGCTTACGTCTATTTAGCTTCGGAAGATTCTACTTATGTATCAGGACAATTTATTCATATCACTGGTGGAGTGATTATGAACGGCTAAAAGAATTATTAATCACGATATAGAGGTGGTGGAAAAGTCGCACTGGCGCCGTGGCCATTAGTACATTGTTAGCCTTAGGTAAGTCCCAAAACATCGAAGGTTATTAGTTTGTATAAATCTTAATTATCTACTAGAGACAAGAAGGCATATTGACTGCTTAATCACAGTTAATATGCCTTCTTGTTTACCTATCAAAATAATTTTCTATTTTTATAGGATAGAATCAATGCTATTTCAACTTAAACCATAAATCACACAGGCGTCATTTGTGGCAAGCTTCATAAGTTATGGAAAGTAGCGCATTTTTAAATTGGGCACACTTTATCATGATGCATTATGGCCGTCAAGTCACTAGCTAAGGAATGATTTGAGTGTTACAATAAATACATTCCATATGAAGACAAGGGAGCTGCGACGCGATGTTATGGGACGATTTTCTGAAAAGCGATTATCACGACTGGAGAGGCAGCGGTCATTCCGAAGATTTTCTGGACAAACCGGGATGGTTGGAACAATGGCTGGCTTTCCACAACCTTCCATATCCGGGCGCTCCATCCGCGGAAGAATTGGATGAGCTGAAACGGTTGCGAGGGCACATACTTCGTATCGTCCAAAAGCTGACGGTCCGCGATTCCGCAGACCCTACAAATCTCGAGGGGCTGAACCGGGCGCTATCGGGCGGACCCATGATTCTGCGCATAGCGGATTCGGATTCGGAGTATCGCTTGGAATCCACTCCTTTACAAAAAGGATGGCCCCGCATCGGAGCGGAAGTGGCCGCTTCCTTCGGCCGCTTACTCGCGGAGAGCGATCACTCCCGCTTGCGTATTTGCGATAATCCGGATTGCAAGGTGGTTTACTACGACGAAACCCGGAACCGCTCCAAACGGTTCTGCGATGATAAAGCATGCGGCAACCTAATGAAGGTCCGGCGGTTCCGCGCACGCCAAAAAGCCGCTAAAACTGGCGGCTCCTCGATACACGGCTCGTCCGAAACATGATTCCCCCAAGACAAAGGAATGGACATTTACGGTCAAAGAAGGCATCGACGCCCCCGCATAGAAATTAAATGGTGATTCTTCACATCTTCTAAACATTAGAGGGCCCATTCGGGTCTTCTTGTACCTTTCTATTAAACTTTTACATCGTTTCCAAACTTCAAAGTTCTGTTGTAAAAGAATATAACCTAAAGTTATTTTTTTAGGTTTGCTTTCATAAGAGAGGCAATCTTTTGTTCGTCTACATTCTGAAATCGTTCCAGTTGGTTAATGACAAGTTCTTGCCTTTGTACGGAATGGTTTTGACTTAACTTTGCTTTTCCCTCTATCTTGTTGATTCTTATTTTGAATCCTTGAATCCCTTTATTCAGCCCAGCGATAAAGTCTGCGTCTACCTCTTGCAATCTATATGAACTATCAGGGTCTTCATACTTCAATACCATTTCATGCAAGGAATCCATTAACTCTTTTTCATCATCAATAAGTTGGACTTCACCGTTTACATGAACAGTTACATAATTCCATGTTGGAACTGCTTTATTTGTTTCATACCATGAAGGAGAGATATAGCAATGCGGACCATGAAAAATGGCTAAGACAATTTGATTGCTAATATCCTTCCACTGAGGATTCGGACGTGCAAAATGCCCATATAAGTATTTGTTCTCCTTATCCAAAATTAATGGTAAATGAGTAGCAAAGGGTACTCCATTTTGTTGTGAAAACAGTGTTGCAAAGCTATTTTCTCTGATAATGTCGTAAGCGACTTTTATTTCATCAATGTGAAAGTGTGAAGGAATATACATGGTTTTCTCCTCCTCGTTTGTCGGAAAATGTTAGATGAGTGTTTTGGTCATTATAAAGTCTATTTGTTCTTCATCACCCATATAGAAAGAGTGGGCCCCTGTTTGAACAAAGCCCAATTTGTTATAAAAGGTAATTGCGCTCTCATTTTTTTCCCAAACCCCTAGCCAGATCTTCTCTTTATTCCGCTCTATCGCTATTTCTATAGCTTTATTTATTAGATATTTACCAAGCCCCTGTCTATGAAATTTTCCCCTTATATAAATCCTCTCGATTTCAAGCGAATCATTGCCCATTCTTTCAGTTTGAGAATCCATGGTGTTTAGCTTTAAATACCCGGCAATTTCCTCATTAGAATTAATAAAATAGAATTCCGAAGAGATATTTGATAATTCTTTTTCTAATTGTTTTAAGTTAAAAGCTTTTTCCAAGTAGGCTTTCATATTTTCAGGTGAATTTTGATTCTTAAATGTCTCCTTAAATGTCTCAACACTAATTTCTTGAAGTAATGCTAGATCTTCAAATGTGCACTTTTTTATTTTTATAGTCATTTTATTTGTCCTCCTTTTACTAAATCAATAATTTCTCTTGTTTCCCTTTTTTACAAACTCCCAGTCTTTTTCCACATTTTTTCTGACTCTTTGCAGCAGGTTAAAAATCGTTTCTACTTCACTTTCAGAGAATCCAGATAGTGCGACCATATTGGAATAATCGTTTTCCCTTTTTATATAAGGGTAAACAGTCTTCCCTTTCTCTGTAGGAAATAGTTTTTTAATTTTTTGGTTATATGGATCATCATTCTTTTCAATGAATCCATTAATCTCCAGTTTCTTTATAGCACGAGCAGCTGTTGTTCGGTCTACCTTTATCATTTCAGCTAACTTTTCTTGAATAATTCCTGGATTTTCACATATTCGTACGAGGTACAAGTACTGTCCTTTTGTAAGGTCATATTTTTTAAATTCTATATTACTTATAGAATCCAATGCCCTAGCAATCATTCCAACCTCACGTAGAATTTCCTTCATAATTGCAACCCCACTAATCGTGTATTTATCAAACGTCGTAAAAAAATAGTACATCATTTTTATTGTATTTACAACAAAAATTCCTACAGGTTTTTCCATACTAACCGTTAACGGAAATAAGCTACCGCGATTAAATTCTGCGGTAGCCTGTTTCTATGCTTATTGAACGCTATCGTTTAAATAAGCAAGCAGCTGATTGCTCGCATTGCTGCTCTGAATCAGCAGCCACTGCTCCAAGCCTCCAATCAAATGCTTTCGAGCGCGGCGATGCTGCCCTGCTTCTTATTGCTCCGCTCATCTTTGAGAACCAGCCAAAGCGCATCTACGCTCCAGCTGGCGTGTCTATCTGTTATTCTTCTTCAAACAATCGTTCACCTTTATGCAGCCTCCAGGCAATTTTAGCCGTATGCGGGAGCTCGCGCGCGGTTGGTGCGTGTGCCGCCAAATATCGGGTGCAGGCGAGCAGCATCGTTTCTTTGGCTTTCTCCGCAAAAGAGCCTGTCGCCGCTTGCCAGCGGTCGTATTCGGCCACTGCGGCCTCATACATTTGAAAAGAATGGAATTCCGCATCCTCCCGCAACAACGCATGTCCAAGCGTGTTCAGCAGCGCTCCCGGCTCACCACCGCCATGAATGTAGTCCATCACCCATTGCGCGGCCGGTCCGACCTGCTGGCGCAGATCGAGCAAATCGAGCAGCTCCTGATGGTTGGCCGGCGCGGCGGAGCCGGACGGCTTCGGACGTGTAGCTGTCGGCACGTTTAAGAAACGGTCGAGATATACGCTGACGGCTCCGTGAAAAATCGCTCGCTGCAGCATCGGCTCATCCGATTGCAGCAGCCTTTCATGCACGGCGTGAGCATAAGTGAAC
Source organism: Paenibacillus sp. Soil724D2 (assembly GCF_001427935.1). Lineage (NCBI taxonomy): Bacteria > Bacillati > Bacillota > Bacilli > Caryophanales > Paenibacillaceae > Paenibacillus > Paenibacillus sp. Soil724D2. Next base: position 48,819 of record NZ_LMRY01000022.1, on the reverse strand, counting down.
GTATGGAGCACTGCAATCCAATCGCCGAAATCGTTCTGCGTATGGAAACGAACGATCCGTTCCGCGGCGGCCAAAGCAACGAGCTGAGCCAATTGCGCCGGAGCCATTCCCGCGATGAGCAGGTCGCGCAGCAAAGCGATCGTCTGCTCAGGCGTATCGCTCAGCAGCTGCTTCAGCAATTGCTCTTCCGTATCAGCAGACAGAGCTGTCTGCTGCCGCGCATCCTTTGACCCACCGGCGAGCTTCGCCTGCGCTGCATTCTGCTCCAGCTCGTTGACCGCTTGCTTGATCGGCTCTACGAGGTTCAGCGGTGCCTGCCATTGGTGCAGCTCTTCGCTCCGTGTCGGACGAGCCATCATCGGCACAAGCGAAGTTAAAATCCGCTCCTTTTGCGACACCTCCGCCCACTCCAGCGCCTCAAAAGCTTTACTGTGGAAATCGAACACATGGCCGCCGTCCAAGTAAAAGTGATCTGTTGCGGCGACAAGCATCATTTCTGACAGACGCTTCGTGTCAATGCCTTTCAAAATGGCGGTGATCAGCACTTTCTCAGCGCCCTGCGTATCCCGCACCTCTATGCAGCTGCGATACCACTCTGCCAACCGTTCGAAGGGCACGTCCGCCGACGGCAGCGCTGACAGCAAGTGGCGGGTTCCTCTGCCCGAGCTGCTTCGAGCGACATGGACAAGGCCTTGGTACAAGGCGAGTATTTTGCCGTTCTTGTCCAGCTTGTCAACGATTTGCGCCATCGCGGTAAGAATCGTAAGTCCGGCGTTCCAGCCCGTTCCATATGTCGTGCCGAATTCGATGCCAATGCGGGCGATGTCCTGCTCCGGCACTCCCGCTTCGATCAGTCCGACAACCGCTTTCGAGATGACGATGCCGATATTTTGCTCGAGTCCCTCTTTCAGTCTATGCTTATATTTTTCCGCGCCTTCCGCTCTTCTGGAAACCGGATTTACCCACACTTCACCGCCGTCGACCCGCACTTCATACGACGGAACATCGTCTGCCCACGGATCAAGCGTACCGCCGCTGCAGACATCAAACCGGGCATGATGCCAATGACACGTCAAAATCCCGTCGCACAAGCTCCCCATATGGAGCGGAAAGCCTAAATGCGGGCAGCGGTTGTCCACCGCATATACTTGGTCTTCATGATAAAAAACAGCGATACCGCCTCGTATAACCTTTGCGCCCTCTTGTTTAAGCGCTTCCAAATTGCCTGCTGAAATCCAGTTTAAATTGACACTCATCGACACAGCCTCCTTTATTTTTTCAAGCTGCACTCCAAACTACAACAAGCGTATCTGGTCAGAACCCTCTGCGTTCTTCTCCATAGTTTTATTATACCTTAGTGTTCCGGCCTTGGGTTCAGCAAAGAGTAAGGAAATCGGCACGACAAAATCTTTTCGAATGATTGACAACAAAATATCCTTGTCGAGTTCGTTTAAATATATTTATGTTCTTTATACACAGAAACTCCTCCACGACTTACTCCTTAAGCAATGAATCCGTTAGATATCGTTTTGAATACATCATGCATTTCAAACAAAGTATTTTATTTAAAACACTACCTTGACAGACATAGTAATATGTCGTATTATAAAAATGCGGAGGTGATGAAATGAGCGAGAACAAAATTACATCCGACCTGCTTCGCGGACATACCGATACGATGATTTTAAGACTCTTATCCGAAGCTGACCGCTACGGGTACGAAATTGTCAAACTGATCGCCGAGCGCTCGGGCGGCGAGTATGAATTAAAGGAAGCCACGATGTACTCCAGCGTCCGGCGGCTTGAGACAGACGGCGATATCGAGTGGTATTGGGGCGATGAGTCACAGGGCGGACGGCGCAAGTATTTTAGGATTACCGAAAAAGGCAAGGATGCTTACGTACGCAACAAAAGCAATTGGGAGTATTCAAAGCGCGTACTAGAAAATCTATTATAAGGAGATTGATGTTATGAATCCGAAATTGACGAACTATTTGAACGGCGTGTTCACGCCATACGATGGGGTAAAAAGCGTCACCGAATTAAAAGCCGACCTGCACTCCGATTTGCAGGAGCGATATCGTGAACTCAAAGCCGAGGGCAAAAACGATGAAACAGCGTTTAATATGACTATTGAGAGCATCGGCGACATCGAACAAACGATACTGGAAGTCGCCAACCTCTCCCGCTCGCTGGAACGGCAAGTAGTGACAAACTTTAGCGCAAGCAACCTGGCAATGAGCGACTTTGCAGGCGTTACGGCCCATAAAGGTCAATTTAACGCTAGCGCGTTACGCGGTGCCGACTTTGCGGGCGCAGACTTGACCGGAAGTTCCTTTAAGAGCAGTGATTTACGTGAAGCCAATTTTGACGGTGCAAATCTAACTGACTGCAGCCTATCCACACTAGACCTTTCGAATGCGAGCTTCAATAAATCGATCCTTGTACGCACCAACTTCAGCGTTTCGGGGCTGGACGGAGCCAAATTCACAGGCATAAAACTGACCGACGTCACGCTTACCAAGATTGACCTTAGAAAAACGATCTTTGAAGGTTGTATCTTTGACGGCGTGGACTTCAAATATTCCGACCTGAGCGGACTGCGCCTTGACGGGCAAACCTTTATCGGCGTTAAGTTTGACAAGTCGGCATTAAACGAAGTTTCGTTTAGGGGCGCTACACTCAAGAATGTATCTTTTCAAGCGTTTTTTTCGTTGACCAACAAGTATTACCGTGGCATCAAAACTATCTGCTTTGACGGCGCAGTCATGGATAAGCTGACCTATGCTGCGCTTAAAGGCATGGGGGCCGATTTGTCAAAGGTTAATGTCCGATAAGGAGGGAAAAATATGCAAACTAAATCCATTAAAGTGACAGGGCTGCAAAAGTCCTTCAAGCAGCATCAAGTCCTAAAGGGCGTTGATTTCGAGGTGGAGAAGGGCAGTATTTTCGCCCTTCTCGGCTCCAACGGGGCGGGCAAGACAACGGTTGTCAAAATCCTCACCACGCTGCTCAAACAAGACAGCGGAACTGCCACCGTAAACGGATTCGATGTTGCATCAAAACCCGAGAATGTGCGGCAGGCGATCAGTCTGACCGGGCAATTTGCCGCCGTGGACGAAATTTTGACCGGACGGGAAAATCTGATCATGATTGCNCCCGAGAATGTGCGGCAGGCGATCAGTCTGACCGGGCAATTTGCCGCCGTGGACGAAATTTTGACCGGACGGGAAAATCTGATCATGATTGCCAAGCTGCGATACCTCAATAATCCGCGTCAGGTTGCGGACGACTTGCTTAATCGCTTCGGCTTGACAGATGCCGCCGACCGAAGGGCATCTACTTATTCGGGTGGTATGCGCCGCAGGCTCGACATCGCCTTGAGCCTTGTGGGAAAACCGCAGATCATCTTCCTCGACGAACCGACCACTGGACTTGATCCCGAGTCGCGTATCGAGGTTTGGAAGATTGTCAAGGAGCTTGCCGACGGCGGCACGACGGTACTCCTNGACGAACCGACCACTGGACTTGATCCCGAGTCGCGTATCGAGGTTTGGAAGATTGTCAAGGAGCTTGCCGACGGCGGCACGACGGTACTCCTGACCACGCAGTATTTGGAGGAGGCTGAGCAGCTAGCCGACCGAATTGCCATTTTGCACGAGGGTAGAATTATTGCCAACGGCACACTCTCGGATCTAAAAAAGCTGTTCCCATCCGCAAAGGTGGAATATTTTGAAAAACAGCCGACATTAGAGGAGATATTCCTCTCCATCGTCGGCAAAAAGGAGGGAAAATAAATGGAGACGGTAAAGAATCACTTTTTCAGCGATCTGAGCGTTATGCTTGGACGTTCCATGCGCCATATTTTCCGCAGTATGGACACCATCGTCACGGTCACCATCATGCCGATCGCGATGATGCTGCTGTTCGTCTATGTGTTCGGCGGTGCCATTCAAACCGGAACGGATAACTATGTGAATTACCTGTTGCCCGGCATCCTGCTGATTGCTATTGCTAGCGGCATATCCTATACGGCTTTCCGCCTGTTTACCGATGTGCAACGTGGCATATTCGAGCGGTTTCACTCCATGCCGATTTCACGTTCCACCTTACTGTGGGGGCATGTGCTGACCTCGCTGGTATCCAACGCCATATCGGTTGTCGTCATCATTCTCGTAGCGTTGATTATGGGCTTTCGTTCGTCCGCGGGGATACTTTCATGGCTTGCAGTAGCCGGCATACTCGCTCTGTTTACGTTGGCATTAACTTGGGTCGCGGCGATTGCCGGACTGTCTGCAAAAACGGTGGATGGCGCAAGCGCCTTTTCCTACCCGATTATCTTCCTGCCGTTTATCAGCTCGGCGTTTGTGCCGACCGAGTCGATGCCCTCTGTCGTTAGAGCCTTTGCCGAAAACCAACCAGTGACCTCGATAGTGGAAGCTATTCGTGCGTTACTGTCAGGTCAGCCGGTGGGCAATGATATATGGATCGCTCTTGCGTGGTGCGTCGGGATTTTGTTCGTAGCCTATTTCTTTGCAATGAGGGTGTACAAAAAGCGGGTGTGAAAAAAAGATCAGCTGGCGCAACTGATTAGCAGTGTAAAAATACGAAAGTCGTTATAATCGCTTACACTGGGCTTATGAGGGTGTTTATCCGAGTTATCTTGCGGTGGTCGCTCATGTTGAAAAAATGTTAACAGCCCCTAGTGCTGAAATATCAGCTCAGCTTAAAGCACCTAAGTGGTGCTTTTTATTTTGTTATAATTTCACGCTCGTATAAATTTGCGCTCCACCCACGACCGTCGTATCTCCCCTGGAAAACCAATCCTTGACTAAGGTAATATTGATTTAACGCTGGGTTATCCGCCATGCAGTCTAATCTTAACCATTTCTTTCCTTCGTTCTTTATATAGTCTTCCGCCCAAGTAAGGAAATAGCTTCCGATCCCCTGTCCCTTATACTTCCGCAAAACAACTAACTTGTGGATGTAACCCGCATTATCATGAAATAATTCCCCCCATATTTCCTCATACTTCCACTGGACAGAGAAACAACCCACAAGCTCACCATCCAGGTATGCGACAAATACATCTTTCTCACGAATAAATTGCTCCAAATAATTCATCGTAAACGTATCTTCGTTCCACTGAATGATACCTTGCGAGGAGCGAATCCATTTAGCTGCTTCTACATATAATTTCTGCACCTCGTCTAAGTCTTCAATTCGAGCTTTCCTAATATCAATCCATTGACTATTAAGTTTACCTTTACTGGGCTTTCGATCTGATAAATCAACCAATGCAATTCCCCCTTAAAATAGAAAAGTATTCGGTCATTTGACCAAATACTTTGCCCAGGCGAACGGCTTTTATGAAATATGCGCTCCCCCGTAGTGATCTTCCAAATATTTACTACATTATAAGCTGGAAAATATAAGGAGATCAAGGGATTTTATTACGTTATCTCCCCGTTAAGAAGTTTTTTAAACTCTCCAGTAATAGGATATGTTTTTCATTTACTTGCTCTGCATAGCAAGCCAATCCATCAAAGATACTTCCTTCCCCTCCACCACGACCGGATTCCCGTCATAATCCAGGTGACAGTCATCGTTCAGGGCATATATCCAGGAGAAATGTCCTATATAGTTAAAGGGTTCTCCCTTTTCATCCGTAAACAAGCCATGGATGTCCACAACCTTATCAAAGAACGAGAAATGCACATTTTTCGCACCGGCCTTAATCAAGCGCTTATAAGTCGGTATTACAGTTTCCTCCGGTTTTACAATCAAATCATCCTTGGAATGGGTAAACCAAATCGGCACATGCTTAATCGCCTCGATATCCGCATCACGTATGACGTCATTGAACAGCGCTTCGCAAACAGGATATGTAGCTGCGAAGAAATCCGGATAATCCAGCACCATACGCATGGTCATAAATCCCCCATTGGAGCAGCCGCCGATATAGATCCGGTTAGTGTCGATTGCCGCATCATTCCTGAAAATGAACTCATCAATCAGAGCCTTCAAGGCCTCCCCATACTTGGACTTACCTGTCCTGCCGTACTGTCCGCTGCCATCGTTCATCCAGAAGGTCGGTGTCTGCGGTACCAACAGGTAAGCTCCGCCAAACTTGGCTTGGATTGCATCGCTGGCCAGGTTCACTACCTTGTTGCCTGTATAAGCGATGGTCGGATCCTCTCCGCCCTCTCCAGCTCCGTGCAACCAGATGATGAGTGGCCGCCTGCCGTTTCCATACTGCGGCACGAAGTAGCCATACTTTAGCGGCTCCTCTTCATAGGAGGAAATGCCGTGCAGGAACTTCTCCGCCTGTTTCATGGTATTACCTGCACACAGGTCGAATACCAATCCCGTCAGCCTCTCTTCCTCCGCCGGAATTTCCGCAATCTGGGTAATCCGATAATCGCTGACGATAAACTCGTTGAAGTTGTTCGGACAGGCAATTGCAGCGGATAAGGAATCGAGCGGTCCATACTTCATTTCTAGAGTCACGAACTCCCCTTCCTCTCTTCGTACACCCTGGCTACAAGAAGGATAAGCGGCTTCCACCACGCAGTAGCCCTTGCTTAGCTCCTTTTCCGTCTTCTCTAACCAGTTCCTCGAAAGCTTCAGGATCTCACCCTTCTTGTCCTTCCGCTCCACATATACACTAAAGCATTCCGGCTTCACCTCTTCCGCCTTCACGTTTATGGGCAGCACCAGTTTGGTAACGTAAGGACCATAATCCGTTATATCGATAATTGCGTAGTAACTTCTTCCCATAGCACAATCCTCCTTTTCTTAGATAAAATGTTTGATTCAAAATCGTTCTAATCAGCGATCTGGATTAGATAAGCCTCCTGCCGTTTCACCCCCATGTTTTCATTCTACCGGAAACATATGGAGGCTCACATCCGATATGACGACCTTTTTATTTCGTTTTTGCGATCATTTGTAATTTTGCTATGCCACTTTTCTAAATATTATATTGAGCCATTCAACAGCAGATAGAACAGACGAATTATTTTTCGCCTGCCCTTTACTAATCATATTTATGGCCTTGATTCCTTTCAACGTCTGTTCTGCAATGTGAACGTTTCGAAACCAAGCATTGGTTTGTAATTTTCTTTATGAATCCATGATCTTGCTCAACACCGTATGAAAAATGACCTGACCGAAAAAAATTCGGATGCAGGTCATCTTTCATACGGTGAAAATAGACTGAATTTGTTTAATCCACGCAGCTTTTCCAAATTACAAATCCGTCAAACTCCGTAAAATAATTCCTCGATCCAAATACGGAGGAGGATATCATAATCTGACCACTCGCACAGGTCCAATAAGTCCACTTGGTTCTTGCTGCGCAAATGCCGACAAGAAATCAGGTTGTTCTTTCGCCAACGTATTCGTAACCTCGATAACTAACTTATTTTTACCCTTATTAATTAGGCCATTGATCTCAACCTGGTAAGGCGGACAAATGCGTACTCCTGCTTCCTCACCATTAATCCACACTTGAGCGGTCTCATAGACCTCTCCCAAGTCTAAAATTGCTTGGTCAGCAGGCTCGTTCCACTCAAATTCCGTCTCATAACGGAAGGTACCTGTAAATCGAGGTAAATAACTAGGTCCGCTCATATTCGTTAAAGCCCCCAGTTTCCCCCATTCCTTAAAACGAGGATAGTGCTCAGACTCTGCAGTGGATACGCTCCATTCTCCTTTTAGTTCACGTTCAGCCCCAGCAATATAAGACGGCAATGCCTCACAACCTTCAAGGTTAGTACCATGCAGCAGTACGTTGGACTCATACGGATGAAGAACGACCTCCACCACATTCGCCCCATTCTCCCGAGTTACATGTAAACTAGTCAACTGATTACGAAATGCATCGTAAGCATATACATCACTTTGGACAGGCAAAGTTATTTTCCTACGGATCGTTTGATGCGGATGTTCGTTAAAGAACATAAAAACATCCAACTTGTCATGCTTATAGTGATAGTTCCGAAGATATGGCTCATGTTCGTCCACACTAATTTCATAATGTCCGTCAGTAATAAGTACTCGAGCCAGATCTTCTAAGTCAACAACCTTTACGTTCTTGTGATCGGCAAGGTAAGCTAGATCGTCAGAAACCTCGGAACCCTCACTAGATCGTTCCGGTAGTCCGTCTACAAAACGAACAGCTAGCCCTTGCTCGGCAAACTCCACTAACCGCCTAATCATCGCTGCGGGAATTGCCTCTGCATAAGGGAAGATAAGGCATTGGAAATCCTCGTTATTGACATGCAGCTTGTTGTTTATCACACGTGCGTCACCTAGAAGAATATCAATGGTAAGCACATCGCAGTCGATCTGATGCTGCATCAATTGCTTCACGGGCTTTTGGAAATACATCGCTTCCCCAGACCATTCGGCTTCAGCGTGGTATACGACGCCTGCAGTGGCCACATGTCTTCCGCCTGAGATCAAGTGACTAATCCGATTCATGTAATGATTTAAATGTTTGTAATAGCGGTATTGCGGATTTTTCCCGCCTGCATACATATGCGGCGGGCAGTCCGGATCAGGAGCTTTTTGAGAAAAAGCATGCGGGACAAAATAATTAACACCACGAACTAACATATGATCTGTGAGCCATTTCATTAGTTTCAGACCTTCTGCCCAGCCGTACGCACCATACACCTCACACATGGTTCTGCCTTGTTTTTTAGGATCGATATGTGCAAGCGATACACCAAGCTTAGCAAGGCCATAGTGGAAAAATTCGCTATCCGTATCCCCGCCAGGCTTGCTATAAGACAATTCATCAAATCCGGGAACAATTTGCCATAGCACTACATCGAGGCCAGACATATCTTGTCCCCACATTGAGCGGAAGAAATGTCCGGCCCCAGAGCCAAGCCTTGCATGCACATTGTTGTCTTCGAGGACATGTCCAATGTATTCTACTCCGCGTTCTCTGCACCACTCTCCGATTTGCCTACAAAAGTTATCCGCGTAGAGCTTACTAACGATATTCATATAAGTATAACGTACAATATTGCACTGTTCTCCCCCATCATGCCAGAGTAGATAGAGGTGCTTACGGTAGTTCTCACCCAATGCCTGCTCAAGCAAGGCCTGCATTTCACTGCTCCAAGGAAGCGGCACTCCTTGTTTTCCAGGTTTCGAATTGAAGTCAAAGGTTGTCTTATCGTTGTAAAATCCGGGTTCGTCCGAAAAGAATCCGGCAAATGTCTTTCCAAAATCAGCCTTGTATCGTTCATATACAGCTTCATACACCGTGTCGAGCAGAATCCGGACGGAATCTCGATCTATCGGATTGAGATAATCATCCTGCTGCTGGCTGCCGCCATCCTTATTTTCTGAAATAATAAATACTCGCCAGTACCCTTCAGGGATATCCCAATATAGGATACCGTCTTGCACAAGATCAGTAATGTCGATACAATCACTGAGTAATTCTCCATTAGAGGGATGTCGGCGGACCGCGATAACGGAGATTAATTTATTCTTTCCACTCGCTTTTTCGGGCTGTGAGATGGTAGGTCGAAGCCCACGCATCAGCAAGGTATCCAGCAGCAGAGACGTTCCTTGGGCAGGACCGATGGTATCGATATAGCGTTCACCCAAAAACTTGCGATGAAGCTCTTCCGGAGCCTCCTTCACCTTGCCTGCCGCATGACCCGTTGGAAAATGATCGTCATCCAGCAGCCATACCTTCATTCCACGATTCCGGGCTTCGTCCATAATAATGTCCATATCCGTCCACCATTTCGGCCCTAGAAAATCAGGATGAGGACGTGCTTCGATGCAAACGGCTCTGATTCCAGCTTCATGAACACGGGCAATCTCTTCACGTATCACCTGTTCTTCTTCTCCATGCTGCCAGAGAAAAGGAAGGATATAATTATGTTCTTGACCCTCAAGCACTTCCTTAATACGATTACTCATTATAGTATAGCCCCCTATTTAGGTTCGGTTCATTCGATTCCCGAGATTAGATTGAAATATCCGCTCGACTTCGATGAGAAGCCGAGCGGATATTAGCGTCTAACAGTTATTTTTTCACTTTTGCATACCATTCTCTTGCCCGCTTCGTAACCTCTTCGCCGCCCGATTTGTTCCACTTTTCTACAAACTCATCGAACTTGCTGATCGGGTACTGCCCTGTAATGATCTTACTAACGTATTCGATATAGAGTGTGCGATTATTGATATCTGGGAAACCCTCATAGACGCTAGCCGGCATTCCGTCTCCAGCAATGACTTTCGCATACTTCTGGGCATCCTGCATGATTTGAACGGTTTGGTCAATCTCCCACATTCTATCTTCCGATGACGTACTTTTCAGGAGATTACTTGTAAAATCAAGGGTCGAGATTTTGGAATAAGGATCAAGGATAAGATTCTCTTGGGTACTTTTATCATCCGGAAGTTTAACGGCTTTGCCATCCTTCATTGTATAGTGCATGCCTTCAACACCCAGGTACAAAGCATTCCAATTTTTCTTGTCATACATGTTGTTCAGTAACTTTAAGGTAGCCATTAACTTCTTTTGATCCTTTTCGTTCTTCACGACCCAAGCCGGAGGTGTAAATCGTTTCCAGGTATAGAAGCCCTTGTAGCCTTGAACCTCTGGTATTGGAAGAGAAGCAAATGTACCTTTCACACCACTGTTCTTTTGCAAATTATCCAAATAAAGATTGGTTTGTTCTGCCCAGTGGAAGTAGTTGCCTGCCTTATTAGCTGCAACCTTGCCGTCCCACTTCGCTTTATCGTTCAGTAGGGATTCTTTATCAATTAATCCGTCCTTGTACATCTTGGAGATAAACTCCAAGGCAGACTTCATATTCGGTGATACCGCGGAATAAGTCAGCTTGCCATCATAAAGGTCCCAATCCGGATAGCCTTCAAACATAGCTACTCCGTACATCGCAAACAGTTGATCCATCCAGCGTGCTTCCTGACGGCCGCCAGTTGGAAGTTCATCCTTCTGCCCATTACCATTAGGATCCTTATCACGGAATGCTTCCAAGACCTTGACGTATTCATCTTGCGTCTTCGGCATCTGTAAGCCCAGCTTGTCTAACCAATCTTTGCGAATCATGCCGGAATATCTTCCGTAGTCTACCATGCCAGGGATATAATAAATTCTGCCCTGACCAGTAGGGTCATTTGCTTTCACAATATCCCACATATCCTTCGGAATGGCTTCCCATAAATTCGGTGCATATTTCGGCAGCAAATCGGTCAGATCGGCGATAGCTCCGTTTTTTGCTAAGCTATTTTCGATACCCTGTTGGGGTAAAAACAAATCGGGCAATTCACCGGATGCAATCTTTAGATTTAACGTATTTAAATAAGCAGTCCCTCCGTTCCATTCCACATACGGGCTGATCACACCTACGCCTAATTTTTCCTTATAAAATTCATACAATTTGCTGCCTTTGGTGGTTGGTTTATACCCGATGTTAGTTCCCCAGACTTCAATATCAACAATGTCCTCCGCCTTTGAAGATGCCCCTTGGTTCGGCGCTGCCGATGAAGAACTTGCACTTTCGGAAGAATTCTTTTTATCACTACAGCCTGTTACTACAGTAAAAGCAAGGGCGCTGACAGCCGCAAGTACCCCAATCTTTTTGATGACCATTCCATGTTCCCCCTAATTTTTAAAATAGTTTATGTTCTAAGACTCAATGAGCCTACAAACCGATGTGATATTATCCTTTTACAGAGCCAAGCATAGCCCCTTTAACGAAGTATTTTTGCAAGAAAGGATATACCGCCACAACAGGGATCATGGCAAAAATAACGGTTGTCGCCCGAAGTGTACGCTCATTGTACGCTAAACCAGCTGTAGAGACGGCTCCCGTAACCAAGATGTTGTCGTCGGTGATAAATTGCCGAATCTTGATTTGCAGTGGGAATAGATTCGTGTCTTGCAAGAACATCAACGGATGCTGGAACTGGTTCCATAACACAACACCGTAGAATAAAGCCAAAGTAGCTAACACAGCCTTGGAAAGCGGAAGTACGAATTGGAACAGCATTCGGAAATATCCGCAACCCTCTATAAAAGCAGCTTCTTCCAACTCTTTGGAAAACTGCTTGAAAAATGTACGCATAATGATCAAATTAAATGGATTTAGAATATGAGGGATGATTAACACCAATGGGTTATTGTAAAGCCCGATACCTTTTACTGTCAGAAAATAAGGAACAAGGGGAGCCTTGAAAATCATCGCAATCACGACACCGATCATAATGACAGGGCCCCAACGAAATTCCGATTTAGACAACGGATATGCAAGAAGGGCCGTGACGAGCAGCGCCAAAATCGTTCCAATCACCGTTGTGCCCAGTGTTAAGAAGAACGACTTCCATAGATCGGGACGATACATCATAAAATCCCAGGAGGCTAATGTAAATTCCTTTGGCCAAATTGTGACCAGATTCATATCCACCATCCGTTTAGAGCTGAATGAGGTCGAGAGTACGGATAGTAGCGGAATAATTGCGATGAAAGATACAAGCAGGAGGATGATAGTAACGACTGAACCGAATAATTTTTCCCCTCTGGATTCAAGCATACTTACCATAACCCCCCGTCTGAAACTTTTTTCGACAACTTATTGAAAGTAAATACTAGAATAAATCCAATTAACGATTGAAATAATCCGACGGCTGTCGCAAAGCTATACTGCCCTTGTTGAATGCCTGTTCGGAACACGTAAGTATCTAAGATATCCGAAACACTATAAGTCATTGGCGTCTGAAGATTAAATACTTGGTCAAAGCCCAAATCCAAGAAATTACCGATTTCTAGTAAAAGTAAGACTAATACAGTAGGTAGCAGCAGCGGAAATGTTATATGCCGGATTTGCTTGAACCTAGATGCTCCGTCTATCATCGCTGATTCGTACAACTGAGGGTCTATCGAACTAATCGCTGCCATATAAACAACTGTTCCCCACCCCGCATCTTTCCAGATGGCGGAAAGCACATAAACAATACGGAAATAGGAACTTTCCTGCATAACCAAGGTAGGATCATGGTGAAACCACCCGATCACGATGTTAAACAGTCCGCTTAGTGAAAACATATCAAACACAATGCCTGATACGATGACCCATGAAAGGAAATGCGGCACATACAGAGCCGTTTGAATTCCTTTCTTAAGTAGCGATTTCCGGATTTCATTGATCATGAGCGCCAACAGGACAGGAATTGGGAACACGATTACAATGCGTAGAAATCCAAGCACTAGTGTATTGCTGAACACCCTTATAAAATCCGGATACTGGAACAAGGTTTCAAAGTTTTTGAATCCAACCCAAGGGCTGTCCAAGAATCCTTTAAATACAGAAAAGTTTTGAAAAGCGATTACGGAGCCCGCAAGCGGAATGTACTTAAAAATGATGAGAAAAACTATACCTGGTATGGCCATGATATACAGCGGCCAAAACACCTTCATTCGATGAGATGCAACGACTTTCAACTTATTCCCCCCTGAATCTGATTCTTAGTTGTTAGAAACTGTGATCGGCTTCAGCTCTACCTGGCTCCTCCACTTCTGTTGGATTCAACAATACGGTCATCTGTATCTGGACTCAACATTGAAGTTGTCCAATTCACCACTGAATCCAACAAATCACCGGATAAATGGTGGATATAGATATGATTTGTTGAATATGAAGATGAAAAAAAATAGAAGCGGAGAGCTTTTTCAGCTTCTCCGCTTCCAATATAAATCTTTTTATTCTTTAAATTTGCCAGGTGTAATCCCTTTAATTTTTTTGAAGTTACGAATAAAACTGTTTTCGCTAGCGTATCCAACTTTCTCAGAAATCTCAATCACTTTCAAATTCGTACTCTTAAGTAATTCTTCCGCTTTCTCAATTCGTACTTGTGTAATATAATCGTAGATCGAAGTTCCGGTTTCTTGTTTAAAGAGGACATTTGCCTGAGACTGACTAATGCCTCCAGCCTCCGCTACGTGCGACACGCCAATATTTTCTGGATAATGCTCTTGGATGTACTCGACCATCTTCCTAAAATAATTACCATGTTTTGTTGGTTTTCTCTTCTTCACTTCTTCTGCTAGGTAGGTAGCTTCATCTAATGTCATTTGATGCAAATCTGAAAATGTCAACGTTTGAAGGGAATCCAACGAATCCATGATTTCCTGGAATTGTTCATCTTCTGGGTCTCTGAATTTCGTTATCATTTCCTTAAGTAAATTGGAATACCAGCGGTATAGGTGCAGTGGCCTTGAATTTGACGTTTCCCACTCCATTCGTATTTTTTCTAAAATACTGTTTATATATTCTGTTTTTCCTTCTTTAATGCCTTGAGTAATTTCATGGATGGTTTCATTTTTAGAACCAGAGCCATGCGCATCTGAATAGGGTAATGCTTGCTCAGGCACATGAAGTTTTTTATACCCAATATACAGACGATCCAGCAGTAGCACTTCAACTTGCTTGTAGCGAGTGCTGAGATCACTACTAATCGGATAAAGCGATTCGGCAACACCAACAGATAATGAAATTTTCAACAATTTATCAGCGACTTCAATCCCATTTGAAAGTTTATCATAGAGCATTTGCAAAGCCATATCAGAAGACAAGGGTTGTACAATGAGGGCACTCCGATCCTGGGTTAAATCTTCAAACTGCACCCTAAAACTCTCCCCAAGAATTTCCTCGAAAATATTACCTACTGCAAACTTAAGTAATAACTGATCATCTTGCTTGTATGCATTCAACCAATTATAATAGGCATCCACCGAAACAATAACAGCATAAACAGGTAAGTCAGAACGCCATTCTGAGTAAAGCAACCGCCACTTCCGATCAAATTCCTTACGGCGTAGTCTTCCGTAAACCATATCTTGAATAAATTTGGCTTTTAGTTCTTTGCTGCTGCCATGCAAGAAAGTTAGTTGCGTGAGCAGTCTGCCGACATAGGACTCCAATTGAGTGAAGTCAACCTCTAGCGCCTCATTCCGATGGCTCTGAACCGTTTTAATCAATCGTTCAATAGGTCTAAATGTAATGCGGTTAACTTGGAAAATAATCAACATTCCGATCAACATGGTAACCGCGGACACCAAGAAAGTCATGGTCCGAATCCAATACAATTTGCCAAAAATTTGTTTTTGAGGAACCGCATAAACGTAATTCCATTGTGTTGAAGTTGAAGTCAGACGAGTAATAAAATATTTCTTTGGGTTTATCTGCTCTTTCTTATTTTCACCAATTGAGAATAAAGTTTCTCCTTTTGCGTCTTGAATGATTCGAACTGCCTCATTGTTAGTAGAACCTTCAGGAGTGATTTGGGAAAATAGTTTTGAGGATTTCAAGTTTATGATCAGGTACCCGGATATTTTATTTTCTTCGTATATTCGTCTAATGAAACTTATCACTTCGCCCTGGTCTTTCATTCTTTTAGCGAAAGTCAAATTATTGGTGCCCTGTTCAGCTAAAGACAATTGAGACAACCAACCCTTGTCACCAAAGGTCTCAATACTGGAATTAAACCCGAAAGGAGAACTGCCAACAACATGACGATTTTTTTCATCATATATATAGATACTATCTATGATCGAACTATTTTGAGTTAGTGTATCCAACATAGACACAACCCCAAGGATGGTATCCATACTTTTATGATTGTCATAACGCAAGAAATCGATCGTCAGAGGGTCTAGAACTGCATAAATAGACGTTGTCATAATGTCGGTCATTTTCCTGTCAACATCGTCCCTGACAAAGGTCAACATTTGCTGGTGCGGAACTTTGATCTCCTCTAATAGCGAATGTCTAGCTAGGCTATACATGACAGTTCCAACCAAAGCAATTGCGAGGCAAATGACAAGTGTAAGTATGAGAATTAATCTTGTTTTGATATTCGAGAAAATCAGTTTCGCTTTGTACTTGTATACATTCATACTTTCCCCTGCCGTTTTTCCTAATTATTTCTTCTTTGCATACCACTCGCGTGCCCGCTTCGTGACTTCGTCTCCCCCACTGCTTTTCCATCTTTGAACGAATTCATCGAATTTATCAATCGGCCAATCACCGACAATAATTTTGGACATGTATTCTTGATAGAGCTTGTTGGATTTAATGTCTGGGAAGCCGTCATAGATCGATAAAGGAATGCCATCGCCAGCAATCCGTTTGCCGTCTCTTCCACCTACCATCATCGCATCTATCATCATCTGGGCAACCTTTGGTTCATACTGATCCTGAAGCGTCAGTGTCATCTGCTCCGTTGTTATAACTGGAAATAAATCAATCAGATAAGTTTGATCCGAACTGACGGGCAGCCGCTTCTTTTTGCCATCCTTCATTTCAAAATGTTCGCCTTCAATCCCAAAAGAAGCAAAATTACGATTCTCGGGCTTCGCATAAAATTCAATGATCTTCAAAGCTTCCACTGCGTTTTTGGATGATTTGGGAATAGCCCACTCCATATTATTGATAAGTGGTCTCGGAGTAAAACTATCAAACCCTTCTACTTTGGGGACCGGCATTCCGACAATATAAGCATTTGGATTTATTTTAGGCAGATTCTCGAAAAAGTTTTGCTTAATTCCATATGGAATATGGTACCAGACGCCAACCTTATCTTGCTGAATCTTTGCTTTCCATGTCAATTCTTTATTCAAAAATGTTTCATTATCAAGCAATTTGTCTTTGTAAAGGTCTCTGGCAAATGTAAGGGCTGCTTTCATATTGGGAGTGACAGCCGAGTACGTAAGTTCATTGTTGTACAAATCCCAAACCGGGTAACCTTCTACCATGGCAACGCCGTACATCAAGAATAAGTCGTCCATCCATCGCCCCGCTTCGCGTCCGCTGGTCGGAATCTCGTCCTTTATACCGTTGCCGTTAGGATCTTGATCGCGAAATGCCTTAAGGACAGCAACATATTCATCCTTCGTTGTCGGAATCTTCATGTTTACCTTGTCTAACCAATCTTTGCGAATCAATGAACTATATCGTGGATACAAATTAACTCTCGGGATAAAATAAATTTTTCCATCTGGAGAGTTTGCCCTTACGCTATCCCATACATCCTGAGGGATTGCATTCCACAAGGTTGGCGCATACTTTGGCAACAGATCATCCAAGGCAAGCAAAGTACCTTGCTTCAGCAAAGTATTTTCAACCCCGTGAGGCAAGAACAAATCCGGAAGTTCATTCGCAGCAATCTTAACATTCAAAGCTTTGGTAAAATCAGTGCCGCCATTCCAAGGCAGCGTTTCTGATTTAATTTCAATACCGGTCTTCTCAGTAACATATTTGATCTGCTTATCATCTGGCCCAGGCATTTTCCCCCAATCGCCATACATGAGAATGCTAACTGTCTTAACTTCCTTTTTCTGTTCACTCCCAGAAGCACTACCAGTTGCGGTGTCATTACCACCTGAACCAACACTTGAACATCCTGTTACTGTTAGGGCAAGCAATGCGCCTACGGTTAACAATACGATCATCCGCATCATTCTTGATTGTACTGCCATCTTTCTTGCCCCTTTCAATTTGCAACTAATTAAATATTATATCATTGAGAGGACTCAAGCCCAACATTACACTTGCTTTTAGAGAGAATGCGAAAAAAAGCCGAAATCACCGGCTTTTTTTCGTTGCTCTTTCATGGATATTACTTGTTCTTTTTAATTTTTGTCAGTTCTCTATTTAGTGCATATAGCAGCTTTTCAGTGAAGTGTTCGGGTGCCATTTCCGCCAACATATCGATCTTAAATCCTTGCGTCATGCCATACGTTGGTCTCTCCCTAAAACTTTCTCCTAAATATTTATTTAAGACCGCTTCCGCATCTTTATTCTCAAAAAGCTCTTTAAACGTACAACGCGTAGAGTAAACATCGTCCGTAAACTGTAATTCCTCGATCTCTCCATCCAAATCAGGCATTTGGAACCAGTTCGTAACTTCGCCGCCTTTTTCCTCTACTGGGGCTTCATAACTTGGATTCGGTTCTTCCACCTTATTAAATTTTGCAATATCTACGTATTGAGCATTATTTCCGGTGGCTGCTGCGCGTATTTCATTTATACCCTCAACCAGGGATACATTTTCGAAGATGAAAACTTTATCATCACTGGTTTTAGATTGAAATTGATTTCCATTTACGTATAGCGTTACTTCATTGCAGTTTGAATACACCTTTACATGAATGATACCCTCTGCTCTATCGACATGTCGCTTACTGGTGATATGAACAAATTTTTCCTCAGACCAATGCGCTTTATACATATAAAAGGCATCCTTCTTGATCTTTCTGTCATAGGAGACAAGACCCTTGTTGTTTCTTCCCTGGACGCCACCTTCATCTCTGATATTCGCTCCGAAATCAAACATGTTCCATACATAAGTTGCCCAAAGGAAAGGCCTCTTCTCGAAAGTCTTCCAAACCGTTTCATGGAACAGAGCATGATATTCTTCCGTGTAGTCTTTTACCTTGGGATCAGCACTATGGTATTGGACAATACCTTCTGCCCCGTATTCGGATATACAAAGCGGCACATCGGGGTTAATGCGGTGAAACTTATCAAGCCAGGGTGCAAAATCTTCCGCATTACCGTGATACCAACCATAATATTTATTGTATCCGATCACATCCGTCATACGATTATATTCATCTTCCTCACTGACAAATAAAACATTAGCCATTGTCGTAAGGCGAGTGGGGTCTTCTTTTTTCGTTAAGTCATGTAATTCTTTAACAAGTCTTCTGACCTCTGGTCGTTCACCGCCGATTTGAATTTCGTTCTGTATCCCCCAGAATACGATGGAAGGATGATTATAGTTCTGTCTGATCAACTCGACCATCTGCTGCTTGGCATTGATCCCTTCCAATTCGTTCTGTGACATAACTGAAATGAAGGGAATCTCAGCCCATACCACCATACCTTCTTTGTCACACAAATCATAAAAATATTGGCTGTGCTGGTAATGGGCTAATCGAATGGAAGATGCTCCAATTTCCTGAATGTAGGCCATATCTTCGACTTGTTCTTGTTCCGTAATAGCCCAGCCCATATCCTTCCTGTCTTGGTGTCTAGATACACCATGCAAAGGCAGATGCTCGCCGTTTAAGAAGAAGCCCTTTTCAGGATCAACATGAAAGTATCTTACGCCAAAAGGAATCGATACTTCATCGATCGTGTCATTAAAGCTAGTCATCGATAGATTGGCACTGTACATATAAGGATTTTTTCTACCATGCCATAGTGTTGGATGGTCAATAACACAAGGCAGCTCTTCTGTTTTGGTTTCTCCTGCAGCCAGTATAACTTCCTTAGAAGCATAGGTTACAATATGATTATCGGCATCAAAAATATCTGCCCAAAGTCTAATTTTTTTCTCTTCATTACTGTCATTTACAAGTCTTGTTCTAATGCTTAGTTGGGCTCTTTCCTTAGATACCTTTTCCTGAACAATATATACGCCCTGTGAACCATAATCCAACAAATCAAAATGAACAGGAGACGTAACAACCATTTTAACCTCGCGGTAAATCCCCCCGTAGAAGGTAAAGTCTGCTTTCTGAGGATAAACGTCATCCACAACTGTATTGTCAACTTTTACCGCAAGTACATTTTTAGCTCCATGTTTAACGACATCTGTAATGTCAAACCTGAAGATGGAGTACCCGCCTTTGTGCTGCCCCATATGCTGACCATTTACGTATACATCCGTAATACTGTTAGATCCATTGAACTCGATAAACACTTTACTTCCCTCGTATGATGGCTCAACCGTAAAAGCCTTTCTGTACCAGCACGCACCTTGATAATATTCATAGCCATTTGCTCCATCGATTGCGTTCCATGTATGGGGAATATTCACAGTATTCCAATGATCATCATTGTACAATTCACTTTCAGCTTGTTCTTCGTTCTGCCGAATAAATCGCCAAGCATCATTTATCTCAATACATCTTCTCATTGTGTAGCCACTCTCCCAACCAAAATTGTAAATTGATATTCGCCGCTTCCCGCATTAAATACAATTCGTCCATCTTCATATCGTGCATCCGGGAATTCGTTGGATACTTCCTTAAGATCATCTAGATTGCCTGAAAGCATGATCGTCGCCGTCGTATTCACCGGCACCTCAAAACGATAGGTTACGCCCCGATTCATTTTTCCCCAGCTCGATTTAATGGTTCCATAGAGGGACTCATACGTTGCGGATGCTTGCGTCAGCGTTCCTCCAACCATTGGTTTCAATATGAAATGCTTGTAGCCTGGTTTCTCCCAAACAGGACGTATTCCGGCTATGCCCGCAAAGAGAAAATCGCATACGGCCCCATACGAATAATGATTCAATGATCCTGATAGTTCTCCGTCTGGCTTAATACCTTTCCAACTCTCCCAAATGGTCGTCGCACCATTGCTGACAGCGTACAGCCACGAAGGACACGTATCCTGCTCCAACAACCGGAAAGCGATATCAGCATGTCCGTAATCCGCCAACACCTGGAGGATGAAAGGTGTCGATAGGAAGCCAGTGTTCAAGTGATAATCCTGTTCAACAACCAACTGCGCCAGTCTGTCGGCAACGGCTTGTTTTTTATCTTCATACGCCAAGTCAAATGCTAGCGTACGAACATTAGGTGCCTGCCTGCCTTCCAATATAGCGCCGTCATCTTTAATAAAGTACTGATTATATACGCGTCTAATTTTCTCATAAAGGGCTTGGTACTTGGCTTCTTCCTCCGCCTTTCCGAGTACAGATGCCATTTCAGCCAACAATCGAGTGGAATAGGCATAGTAGGCGGTTGATACATCCGGATGGTTTCCTTTGGTTTTGCTCAAAACGGCCATGAGATCCCCAAATTCAGTGTCAGTTTCCAGCCACTCCCCCCAATGGAACCTTGTATCCCAGATGTAATCAGCGTCACGTTCCCCGTCTGTATAATTTTGATAAGCCGGCGAATCTTGGTAAAGCTCATTCGCATTCTTCGCACAGGCAGCCATATAATCGACCCATGCCTTTGCTGAATCAAACTGCTTCTCTAAAATAGCCTTATCCCCATAACAAAGATACATCGTCCATGGAATGATAACAGCCGCATCGCCCCATCCTGCAGAACCGTCAAGAATACTGGCTGAACCAGGTTTGGGCCTGCGCATAGCTTCCATCGGGTTGTTAATTTGCTCTATGAATCTTTCCCATTCCTCCATGCTGTGATGCCCAATAACGGTTGGCACTGTGCTGCCGACCGAACCGTCAGCAAATTGTTCCGCTGCAACGTCGGCCATCCACTTTTCAAAGAATGGGTACACGTTCATGAAATCCGACGCCGTTCTACAGAATACTTGGGCGTCCCCTGTCCATCCCGCTCTTTCCCGGGTTGGGCAATCGGTTGGCACCTCCATAAAGTTTCCCTTTTGACTCCATTTGGAGTTAGATACCAGCTTCGTGATTAATGGATTTGAACAAGTGAAATCCCCCGTTTCGTCCAAGTCGGAATACACCGCTACAGCTGTAAAATTGTCAGGTATTATTTCTCCTGGATAATTCTTAATGAGTACATAGCGAAAGCCGAAGATCGAAAACCGCGGACGGTAGCGCTCTTCACCGTTACCAGCCATTATGTAACGGATCTCTTGGAAATCCTCCAGCGTTCCATGATCCGCCAGATTTTGTAGAGTAAAGTTTCCGTGCTTATCTAAGGCTTCCCCATGGATTAGAACAATCTCAGTCCCTGCATCGCCTTGAACCTTCATTTCTACCCAACCTGCGATATTTTGACCCATATCGAGAATCGTTTCGCCATTTAGCGTTCGCATAACTTTTGGCGTAAATCTTTCTTTCTCTCTTACCGCGACACTTCGAGTAGCAATCAAGTTGTCGAATCCATCGTCTGTGAGCTGGGCTGGCTCCCAGGAGGAATCGTCATAGAAAGGTTGATTCCAACCCTCTATGTTGATTCGGGCGTCATAAAGATCCCCAGCTTTCATGTCCGATTTACGCAATGGTCCAAGGGACGTCTTAAAGGAATCGTCACTGCCGATGATCTCGCGGCTTCCATCTTCGTAGTCCAACACGAGTTGCCCCAGAAAAGCTACTTTATAGCCAAAATTGTTCTTTAAACTTGCTCCACCCGTAGCCCCTCTCCACCAACCGTCCCCGAGAATGACACCTAACGCGTTAGAGCCTTCTTGCAAGAATGGAGTTACATCGTAAACTTGGTATTGTAGGCGTTTATGATATGAAGTGAAGCCTGGAGTGAACAGATGGTCCGTGCCCTCGATTCCATTCAGATAAAAACTATACAACCCCTTCGATGTCAGGCAAGCTCTGGCCGATTTGAGCCCCTTCTTTACGGTGAATTCCTTCCGGATATATGGAGCTGGTTTGTAGGCGTGAATATCCACTTCTTTCTCCGGCTCAATCCAACGGGCTTTCCAATCTGAAGCGTTCAACAATCCAGTTTCAAAGAAAACTGGATCGCTGAAGGATGACTCCCCTTCATGATTACTCCAAGCTTTAACTCTCCAATAGATCCGTTCAAGCGATTTTAATTCCGGACCCTCATACAGAATGCCCTGCGATTTGTCCGTCTCAACCTTGCCGCTGTCCCACATTATGTTAGTGAAGCTCTCGGTTGCAGATGCTTGAACTTGATATGCGGTTTGTATGACGTTCCTGCCGTCACAACGGAATTTCCAGCCTAGGCGCGGCTTTTTCGTATCCAATCCCAGGGGATTTTCCAAATACTCCGTTCGCAATGATACTACTTTCAACATTTTGGTAACCTCCCAAAGCTAAGATTGATAATTAAAGTCCGGAATCGATCTTTAACGCAATTCATGTCCCACGTCACATAGTGGGCGTATATTGAAACCAAT
This sequence comes from Paenibacillus sp. Soil724D2, assembly GCF_001427935.1. Classification (NCBI taxonomy): domain Bacteria; kingdom Bacillati; phylum Bacillota; class Bacilli; order Caryophanales; family Paenibacillaceae; genus Paenibacillus; species Paenibacillus sp. Soil724D2. The sequence goes on along the minus strand of NZ_LMRY01000022.1, from coordinate 25,924 downwards.
CGAATAAGGCAGGAGCTTCGCATGGTTTACCGGCTCCGCTTCTAAACCGAGGATGATGTTTGAGCCTTCAAACTCTTCTTCGAGCTCCACTTTCCAGAGCGACCCGATCCGCCTGCGAAGGATCACTTAAGCACAGGTGTCCCCCTCTCGAAAAAAAAAGGATTTACTATCATCTTAAGGTCAATCTAAATAACGCACTAACACTCTCACGACTTATCCATAACGTTTTACCGACTTCCTGTTAACAAGCAATGGTCTAATAAAAAAACCAGGCCCATTAAAATGGAAGCCTGGTTTTGAACTTTCTTATTTTTTGTTTGCAGTCGCCCAAGCATCAAGCTGCTTTTGCTTTTCCACAATAACTTTATCGATACCCGCTGCTTTCAGTTTAGCTCTAAACTCTGGTAATTTATCTACCGGTTCGAGTGTTCCTGACTCCAACCCTTTCGCGTACTGATCTGTTACATTTTTGAGAGCAATAATCTCATTTTTAACAGGCTCCGAATTGAATGTGAAGCCGAGCGCTTTCGATTTAATCGCTTTTTGGTTGGCTTCTGCAGTCAATTTCCACATTTCCTGCAAGTCTGACTTCATCAAATAGGCTATGGATGGATTAGCGTATATCCAACTTTGAATCGAATATCCCACCGTCTTTGAATCAATACCGGTAGGGTAATCGATCGAATTATCCGACACCTTCACATAGTGCTTCCCTTCAATGCCATAGATAAACAAGTTAGCAAGATCCTTATCCGTGTACATCAAATTCATGAGCATCATGACGCGTTCAGGGTTGGTAGAATTAGCGGATATGGTCCACAATCCCGATTGCGTACTGGAAGTAGTCGCATAAATATTAGGCATTAATGGTGCAAAAACGAGCTCTTTGCCATTCGCTCGGATTTCAGATTCCAAGTTGCCCGGTCTAAGGCCGATGAAATAAGAAAATGCCTTGTCTGCTTTCAATAAGTCAGAGGCGTTAGCTTGAGTTGTCGCAGCATCCTTGTTGATATATCCGGCCTTAGCCCAACTATGAACCTTGTTCAAATAGTCTTCATACTCTTTGGTCTCAAACAAGTTCACGACCTTTAGACCATTGTCATATCCCGGCAACACGCCCAAACGGTCCCCCAGTTTATCATACCAAACATAAAAATCCGACGGCATAGATAACCCGGCTCCGAGCGGAACGATAGTGGGCTCATTATCCTTAATTGTCTTGTACACTTGATCCAGGTCATCAATCGTCTTGATGGATGCTACATTAATTTTGTACTTATCCACTAAATCTTTTCGCATAAGAACCCCGGGAACCCCTGTCGTATAGTCCTTATAAACAGGCACACCATAGGTCTTTCCTTCAATTTTAACGCTGTTTAGATAGACGGGATCGATCTGTTTTTTGATGCCATCACCATACTTGTCCAACAGATTGTCAATCGCGATTATTTTTCCAGTCGCCACATCGGGGCTGTACCCCGCACCAAATTCAAAGAACAAATCCAGTTTCTCACGGCCGGAAGTCATCAAATTCATTTGTTGCGCCCAGGCCCCGATACTGACGGGCATGATTTTCACTGTTGCGTTGATTTTAGCCTTTGTAATTTTGTTAATCTCATCTTGTACCGCTTGCGTATCCTTAGGTGCTGCTCCGAATGCCGGAATGGCAATTGCGATCTCATAAGGGTCTTTCGTAGCACTGTTCGGGTTTGTGCTTGAAGCCGGAGATGCAGTAGCGCCACTGCTTCCTTCATTTTTCGAAGACGCGCACCCGGCAATCACCCCCGTTAACATGACTGTGACAAGTGACAATGTCGCCAACTTCGCTTTCCTTTTCATCGTATCCCCCCAAAAGTATCATTCATTTACACCTTCATCATATCGTTCAATGTCGTGAGCGACTAACACTCTACCGACTTCATAATAGCGTTTTCACGACTTATTGACTGTCGCTGTTTTGACTTCTATACTCCATTGGCCCTAATCCGACATGTTTTTTAAATAATTTTGTAAAATAGGAGAAATTCGTGTACCCCAAAGTTGATGCAATAGCGCTTACAGGGCGCTCCGTATGCGACAATAACTCTTTGGCCACTTTGACTTTTTCAAGCACAATATAATCGGATAAAGCATAACCCGTCTCTTTTTTGAAAATTCTCGTTAAATAATCGGGATGGAGAAATACTTGGTCCGCGATGTTTTCGCGTGTCATATCTTGATCCAAGTTAATAGAGATATAGGTTTTTACGATCTGGACAATTTTTTCTGTCTCTTTGATCGCTTCTGCATGGATCATCGCTTTGCTCACAGAATGACGGACCCAGGCGAGCATATCCATTGTGGACCGCACCGCCGATTCCGAAATACGTCTTGACTCTTCATCACCAAATAATTGATTGGCTTCAATGCCCTTCAAGTTCAGATAGGAGAATACGACTTGTGTGAAATTTTGATTGAATTGGTGTAAGATTTCAGCATTTATTCCTTGATTGTTGACAAGACTGCCTAAAATCGTCTCCACTTCATGAACGACTGCATCCTTAGTAGCTGTCTTCATAAGGGAAGCAACTACTCCCAATGCTGGCAGCTTTGCATGGGGCATGGAGGTGCCGTTATCACGCTGAAGATAGACTTGGTTCACGAAGGCAACATTGTTTCGATCTTGTCTCCTTAATTCTGCTACCATTCCAGCCATCTCATAAGCTTCTACAGAGTTTCCAAAATAACAGGAGAGGTCACAGTAAAAATAATCATTACAAGAATCGATATATCGTTCGCATGCTTGGTAAAGTTGTTCATATTCCCAATTTGTTCTCCTGTTTGCGACCATTATCATCAAGAGCACTCCCCGATCCAGATGAAAACATATTCCGTTTGAACCGTCACCAATCAGAATTTCTTCGGCTGAATTTTTAAGGGCATACTCTAGGATCTTCTCATCCCTTCGATTTAACTCCTTTTTCCATCTCTGGACCGAAATGAGAATGGGAAGGAAGATCGATTCTTCAGTAATAGGAACGTGATGCAATTCCACTTGATCTCGTATCGCAGCTGGCTGGCTAGGTATGGAATGGTTGATTAAATCCACCCAGAACCTTTCGATAATAAAGGAATGATGCTTGAGCCATAATTGATGGGATTGACTGTTTCTATTGAATTCACTGTTTCGATTTATAATGCCCTGTGCCTTTCGTATGGCATTTTCCAAGTCAACTGCACGAACAGGCTTTAGTAAATAATCAATACTCCCAAGCTGCAGCGCTTCTTTAGCGTATTTAAAATCTGCATGGCTAGTGAAGAAGATTGTCGCCGTATTCGGATGATGCTCTCTCACCCAAGTCAGTAAATCAAAACCACTACCTTGGGGCATTTCAATATCACATAACAGGATATCGATCCTTTCCTCTACGAAGAGTTCTTTGGCTTGTCTGATATTAATGGCTGTGAGCAGTTTGCTGATGCCTAATTTAGTAAGATCAAGATCAGATTTCACCCCTTCAATGGCGAGAACTTCGTCGTCTACAATAAGTAGATGAACATTCATCTGGTTTCCTCCGTTCCTGGATTTGTAGGAATAATCATTTCTATTTTTGCTCCGTGGGTATCCTGATCGTTATCGTATACGATGGATGCGGCTTCACCGTACAAGAGTCGTAATCGCCGTTCCACATTCCAAATCCCGGTATGCTCACCCCGTTCATTTTCCACACTTCTACCTGCCTGCAGTTTTTCAAGTACGTCGTTCTTAAATCCAAGTCCTGTATCACTAATGCTTATTTTCATTCTGGAGCCGTGCTCTTCAATCAGAAATTCAATCTGAACCTCAATGGTAAGCGGATCATCCAACGTAACAGCATGTTTAATGGAATTCTCGACAAAGGATTGAATGACTAGCGGGGGGATAGGGACATCCGATAAATAATCCGGAGAGTGGATCGTCCACTTCAATTTCTCCGGAAACCGCAAGTTCTGGATCTTTAAATAATTACGAGTATGTTCAAGTTCGTCTTTGAGCGGAACGAACGACGTATTACTGCGGAACATAAATCGGAAATATTCGATTAACGACATGGTCATGTCCAAGATCAACTCATAATTCTTTATCTTGGCCAGATTATAAACGATATTAAGCGTATTCAAGAAAAAGTGAGGATTGACTTGCAGCTGCAGCCGCTGTAATTCCTCCTTTTGCTTATCCAGCTGCTCCTCATAAACGTTAATGCGGAGCCGTTCAACCTCGGACATCATGGCATTAAACGCGCCACCCATCAGTTGAAATTCCCCCGAAGTATTGCTCAGCTCTACCCTGCTGCTCCAATCTCCTTCTCGAACCTTTTTCATTGTTCGCAGTAACCGATATAACGGTACCAAAACCGATTGTCTCATGGCATACAACCCTATCGGAATAAAGAGGAAGGCAGCGATCGTAATAAACCAAACAATGGACTGCAGATAAGGAAGCTTAGCCAATATATAATGATCGGGTATCAAAGCATTTAAACTGAAGTCTCCTCGATGAGACGGAGCTCCAACTACAAGAAATTTTTTTTTAGCGCCTGAAATATAATATTCGTTTACTTTCTGTAACAGTTCAATCCCATATTCGCTTACTAGTTTTGAATCAGAAATAGGTTCTCCTTGCATATTGGCTAGTAAGACCTCTCCCTCTTCTCCAATCTGAAGAGAACGAAGGGGCTGTACTAATTCGTCAGTATTAATCAAAGCTCCAAGGTACGAGTCCCCCGCACGCACAATGTCAATGAGGTAATTATTTTTGTTAATCTGGACATATTTCCAAACCTTCGAGGAACTCCCCTTCGAATATAGCTCAGAATGAATATAATCAATTATATAATGTTCAATAATCTCATTTTCCTTAATGGCTGAAGGATTTTTCTTAGAAATGTTTAAGAAATCCTGTCTGTGATCCGTATATACAAAAAATGAACTTATCGGATCGTACAAGTTAATATCATTACTTAACTTGTTAAACAAATATATTTTAGCACTGTAATACTCTCCATCCGCTGCCTCCTGGCTAAGCGATAACAAATCATATCCAGTACCGGCAACCGTACTCATATAAGAGTCGATGTCGTCTAATTGAGAATCGCTTTGGTTCGTGTACAGGTTCAACATGTTCTTATAGGAATCCGCAACCTGACCGCGAACGACATGAATAGCATAATAGTTATTGTATAAGAGCATCCCCACCAGCGGCATCGTCATTATAAGCACGCTGACGATTAATTTGACTCGCAATGAGGCTCGTCTCCAGTGCTGTACGGGAGTATGCATGATCTTTTGGGCTCCTTTTGTTACTAAAATTTAACATGATTAAGCGAGAATTCCCCCATCCTCTACGGGGGGGCGGGATGAATCGCCATTTCTTTGTCTAACCTTTAGCAAACTCTTATCTTTTGGAAAACAAAAAATAATGCTATAATAGATAAGAGAACATATATTCGCATTTAGTTGGTTTGCAAATTGGGGGGGAATTCCAAGAAAACAGCCAGATCCTTGAATCGCATGCATAACATATAATCCGGGCAAGTGTGAAGGAGTTGAAAACAAAATGATACGATGTATCAAAACATCATTTCATGCATCCAAATCTAACCTCGACCGCTTGTTTCAGTGCAATCGAATTTCGGCTGAAATTTGGAACGAATGCCTCAAGATCGCAAAGTATTATTCGCTATATAACGATGGGAAATGGATTGGCAAATCACAGCTTCAATCAGAACTAAAAAATCGATTTCCCCTTCACTCACAGTCTGTTCAAGCAGTATGTCATAAGTACTTGTTCTCACGGGACAGTGCCAAACAAGCAAAAAATCAAGGACTTAATAACAAGTATCCATACAAAATCAAGAAGTTTTTCAATACCAAATGGGTAGATAAAGCATTCAAAGTAGTGGGTCATACGGTTGAGCTCAGTCTTGGCGTACGGAATGGAAAGAGACAACAACCCATCAGAATCACAGTGCCGAATTTGCCTCATGCAGAAATTAAGGAAATCGAACTCGTATTCGATCGAAAACTCATGATCAGCATGAGCTACGACGACGGAAACATCGCCAAAGAAAATACGGGCACCCAAACTGCAGGTGTAGACCTTGGCGAAATCCATACGATCACAGCGACGACGACATCAGGTAATTCGATCATGGTGACCGGACGAAAAGTAAGGAGCATCCATCGTATGCGCAACAAAAAACTGGCTGAGATTCAGCGGCTAATGAGCAAATGCCAAAAAGGCAGTCGGCAATGGAAAAAGTATTATAGAGCCAAAAGATATATCTTGAGCAAAAGCGAGCGACAACTTCGTGATACGATCCACAAAACAACAAGACTGTTCGTGCAGTGGTGTACGGAAAATGAAGTTAAAGAAGTTGTTATCGGTCAAGTCGAAGGTGTACAGCGAAACACGAAAAAGAAAAGAAAAAAAACCGTGAATCAAAAGGTATCCAATTGGAGTTTTGGCAAGATTCAGAGGCAACTAAGATACAAACTTGAAGAATATGGAACAAGTGTGAAAACGATTGACGAAAGCTATACGAGCCAACAATGTCCTTGTTGTGGTAGAAGGAAAAAGATTTCTACAAGAAATTACAAATGTTCGTGCGGATACAAAGAACATCGGGATGTCCATGGCAGCAAAGGGATATTATCCAAGTATCTATACGGAGATATCCGATATTTGGGAGAAACCCAAGAAGTGAAGTATCTACGGATAGCCTAGAGCTAGAAGTAGTAGATGGTGAGTTCCCACCCACTTGTAAAAGTGTTGCTTACGATAGCTTGCAGTTTGATTTCCGCTACTTGTGTAGCGAAAGACAATAGCAAACCTGCTGTCTTGAAGAAAGTTACGGCAAGTAGTAGTAAGAAACCCCCGCCTCTAAACGAAGCGTAGACAGGGGAGGTTCATATTTCAAATCTATCATACTCTTTTAAGAACTGACAACGCCACAACCAAATAAGTCAGTTATGGCGCCAACGCATATGGGGAAATCCAGTCAGTGCTTTATCCTTTTACAGCACCAATCATAATTCCTTTGATAAAGTATTTTTGGAAGAATGGGTACGCCACCAAGATCGGGAGGACCCCAATGACAGCAATGGCCATTTTTACAGCATCAGTAGGCATTTGTTGCATAGCATCACCGGCATTGTTCGTCATATTAGTGCTTATGAATTGAATATCCTGCATGATTCGATTAAGCAAATTTTGTATACTGAAAAGTTTGGGGTTGGTAATATAGATCATGCCAAGCTGCCAATCATTCCAGTACATAATACATTCAAAGAGACCAATCGTCGCCAATATGGGAGTTGACAGCGGAAGCACGATTGACCAGAAGGTCCTGTATTCTCCGGCTCCGTCTATTTGTGCGGATTCGATTAATGCGCCTGGAATTGTCGTTTGAAAGAAGGTTCTCATCAACATCACGTAAAATCCGTTCATCAGGAGCCCTGGCACAATCAATGCCCAGATCGTATTTTTTATATGGAAGATTTGTGTATAGACCAAGTACGAGGGAACCAATCCACCATTGAATAACAGGGTGAAGAAGACGATAAACATAATTAAATTGCGATGCGGGGTCACACTTCTAGATAACGGGTAAGCCAGAAGGGCTGTCATGGCTACCCCTAACACCGTTCCGACTACCGTAACGAAGACTGTTACTCCGTAAGCACGGGCGATATCCCCCCCCCTTTCGTATAAATATTCATATGCAGCCGTACTAAACGTATGGGGGATGAACGAATAACCATGCGCAATAATATCATTCTGATCCGTTAACGAAGCAGAAACGAGCAGGATGAAAGGGAGAATACAAAAGACTGTGAATAAAAACATCGTGATATGGCTGAACCATGCCAAGCCTCTGCTCTCTTTTTTCATGGGTGTCTACCTCCTTAGAACAATGCGCTATCTTTGCTGTACAGTCGCACCATATAGTTTGCGAGCATAACAAGTAAAAATCCAACGATAGATTGATACACACCTGCTGCTGTGGACAAGCCAATATCACCATTGCCCGTTAGTCCTTTAAATACATACGTATCGATCGTGGCCGTTGTGTTAAATAATGCTCCTGAATTCATGGGAACCTGATAAAATAATCCGAAATCAGAGTAGAAAATTCTTCCGATGCTGAGCAGCGTCAACATGATGATGACTGGTGTTAGAATCGGCAAGGTAATATGGCGGATCTGCTGTAATCGGCTTGCGCCATCGAGTCTCGCAGCTTCATAATACTCTTCGTCAATCCCAAGCAATGCAGCAAAGAAAACAATGCTCGAATAGCCAACACTTTTCCAAAAGTGAACCAACGTTAGAATCCAAGGCCAGTATTTTTCCTCAGTGTACCAAGAAATGCCATCTTTTATTCCGAACCATGGGAGTACTGTGTGATTCATGAATCCCGTATCCGCACTTAGGAGGGCATATACCAAATAGCTGACGATGACCATGGAAATCAGATGCGGCAAAGTAATCACGCTTTGATAGAACTTAAGCAAGATTTTGTTTTTGATCTCGTTCAACAAGATTGCACAGGCTAAGGACAATAAGGTTCCAACAATAATAAACAATAGGTTGTAAAGAATGGTATTTCGGGTAATGATAAAAGCGTCCGATGTCTTAAAGAGATACTCAAAGTTTTTAAATCCAATCCAGTCACTCTCAAGAATGCCTTTAGCAAAATTTATTTTTTTAAAGGCAATGACGATCCCTAACATCGGGAGATAGTTATTAAACAATAGGTAAAGAAGTCCAGGCGCCATCATTGTCAGAAGCGGCAAGTATTTACGGTACCTATTTTCTCTTATCTTGTACTGGATACCCGCCCGCGGTACAGTCGCTGATACGGCTTTTTCCATTTAAAGTTCCTTCCTTTCCGTTTTATGCTCAAATGTCTTACCTTGATCATAATAGATACACTATCGTCCAACTAACAATCTAACGACTTCCTATTGACGTTTTAACGACATTTCTCTTCTCTGAAATAAAAAAAGACTGAGCGGGGAAAACGCCCGTTCAGCCTTTCATTTGCCTCAATAGGACGTCCAGCCACCATCAGCCGTGATGACAGTCCCATTCACAAATTTAGAATCCTCGGATGCAAGGAAAAGAGCAACGGTAGCAATTTCACTCGGGTCCACCGGTTCGCGCCGTTGAGTGCCCGCTCCATCTTGGAATACCTGTAAAGCTGCCATATCGATATTGCCCATCGAATTCATGATGCTGGTTAGAACACCGCCTGGTGCGATGGCATTACAGCGAATGCCGGATTTCGCGTACATGTAACCAACGTTTTTGGTAAGCCCCACTAGACCATGCTTGGAGGAAGTATAGGCAACTCCCCCCTTACCCCCTGTTATTCCTGCGGCGGAAGCAATATTTACAATCACGCCCTGCCCCTGTTTCAACATGAACGGGAGCGCTTTGCGAATGGCACGCATTGGACCTGTTAGATTAATGCCTATAACCCGGTCCCACAAATCGTCCTCGATCGTTTCAATTAATCTGAAGCCGTCCATAATTCCTGCATTGTTCACGAGAATGTCGACGCTTCCGAATGCTTCGGCAGCCCTTTCGACCATCGCCTGGATATCTTCTTCCTTCATGACGTTAGCGACAACGCCTATGGCAGTACCACCATTTTGGTTAATCGTGTCCACAACGGCCAAAATGGCGTCTTCACTCAGATCGGCTACCACGACCTTGGCACCCTCCTTCGCATACAGCTCCGCGATCGCTTTGCCTACACCTGAAGCTGCCCCGGTTACTATGGCGACTTTATTTTGCAGTTTCATACCCATTTCCCCTCTCTCCACTCATTAGATTGCGTTTTCTTTAGCAATGTTCCCCAGATGAAATCCGCTAGGCTTAATGGTTCGCTCCTGGGTGGTGCGGTCCACTTCAATTAATCCAAACCGTTTGGAGAAACCAAGCTGCCACTCAAAATTATCCATTAAGGACCAATGCATATAGCCCAAAACCTGGAGTCCATCCGAAATACAATCATGGACACCTTTCAAGGCCTGATCGATGAAGGCAATACGACGTGTATCATCATCCGTTGCTATGCCATTTTCAGTAATCATAATCGGCATTTTCAGATGTGTGCTAACATATCGGACAACTGCCCCAAGTGCCTCCGGGTAAAATTCGTTCCCCATTTGTGTCGTCTCTGCATCTTCTGACACGGGGAGAAGGCCATCTGGTCCATATACGGCACGCGTATAGTTTTGCAACCCGAAAAAGTCATCATCCTGCAAGTATGGAACAAATTGAACAAACTCCTCCTGCCATGCATGACTCGCATGTTCTTCTCCGCCAGGAGTACTCTGTATGTCATATAGCGATAAGGTAACTCCGACTTTGGTTTCCGGACTAATCTGCCGAATGGCTGCTCTCGCTTCCACATGCGCTTGAAAGATAACAGCCAGACCTTGCTCCGAGCGTGGTGCCAAAAACGAGTGAACCTCGGTAGGAGGTACTCCAAACGCTTTACTTAGTTCCACGTAGTATTTTTGCATTTGCGCCGCCATTTTCTCCATATTCATGCCGACCTGTGCACCAGGAGAGCCAGATTTGGCTTCGTATCTCTTCATAATTTTCTTGATCCCAATGGAGATATTCGCTTCATTAATCGTACATACAAACGGAATCAATTCGCCTAATTCACGCATGACATGCGAACAATATCGTGCAAATCGAGCTGGCGTATCCGCCGACTCCCACCCCCCTAGCCGAATGAGCCACTGCGGTGAGCTGAAATGATGGAGAGTCACAATCGGAGTTATCTTATTTTCTTTACACGCAAGTAGAACTTCCCGATAATGTTCAATTTCTGACGCTTCGAATTGCCCCTCCTCCGGCTCGATTCGAGCCCATTCAATGGAGAACCTATAGGAATTCAATCCCAATTTAGCCATCTCAGTAATATCACTCTTAAAACGGTTATAATGGTCTACTGCGCTGCCTGACGGTTCCTTGAACACCGAGCCCTCCAAGTTTTCCATCAGCCAGAAATCAGAATTCCTATTATTGCCTTCCACCTGATGCGCTGCAGTGGATGCCCCCCATAAAAAACCTTCTGGAAAATGTGCCATGCCTACTCCTCCTTAGCTTCGGTTAATTGCTGCAACCTCATTTTATAAGGATCATATCAAGGCAACTAACAATTTAACGACTCATCACTAACGTTTTGACGACTTTCTTAAAAATACAAAAAAGACCTGATTGCTAGGTCTCTACAAAGAAAAAAGATTGTCGTTAAATTACCATAATGAAGTCGTCAAAACGTTAGTGAAGAAACATGGATTGACTTAAGGTTAATAGTAACTGCAAGTCATTTCTACTCAATCAATAGGAGGATTTTATTCATGACAGACTTCACTAGTGTACAAAACAAAGTCGCAATTGTTACTGGCGCTTCTGATGGCCTTGGTAAGGCAATTGCAATGTGCTATGCAGAACATGAGATGAAGGTCGTTGTATCTGATATTAATGAGGAAAAGGGTTCTAGCGTAGTTGAAGAAATTAAATCTACAGGTGGAGAGGCGTCTTTCTTTAAAACGGATGTCAGCAAAGAGGAAGATGTTAAAGGATTGGTCGATTTTACCATTGAAACCTATGGCCGTTTAGATGGCATTGTAAATAATGCCGGTATTAGTGCCGACAATAGGCCGACTCATGAATATTCAATATCTGAATTTGATAAGTTAACGTCTATTGACTTAAAGGGTGTATTTCTGGGTATGAAGTTTGGAATCGAAGCGATTCTTAAGTCTAAAGCATCGGCAGGTTTCGTAATAAATATTGCATCTTTGGCTGGCTTGTTAGGCAATAGTTCCATGGCTATTTATACTTCGGCCAAGCATGGCGTTGTAGGTCTTACAAAGAGCGCGGCACTCGATTATGCACCTTATAACATCACTGTCAATGCGATTTGTCCAGGAACCATCAAGACCTCGATTTGGGGGAATGCACCTGAAGAGGTTATTCAACAATATGCAAAGTTACTATCTCCAAATGGAAGGCTAGGCGATCCAAAAGAAGTTGCAAATTTAGCTTTATTTTTAGCCTCTGATTTGGCTCGTTATATTAGTGGTTCAGCAATTACAATTGATGCTGGCTCTAGCGCTGGTAAGTTAACACCCTCCCAATGGACTCATCCGGAAATATTGGATTAAATCATACGTATTTGCAATTGCATCCATCGTTATATCGGTTGTACTACTATGTGGATTTGCTTACGCTTCAACGAAGGGCTTGCTGACAATTAAAGACAAGGCAGGACGCGAACTCATGATTATCGAAAAAACAGATAATCAAGTGGATCCCGTGACTGCAGCGAGAAACGAGCGAATTAATAAGGCGGTGCCAGATCAGCTTCAGCCAGGCGAAGGCTCACAAATTTTGAATGGTCCTGAAGCAATAGAAGCATTGAAAAAATACGATCCGATCATATTCAGGGGTCATGCGAGGATTATAGGGATGGAAAAGAGAGATGTGCAGCCTTACAGCTTCCAAAGTTCCTAAATCTTACAAAATAGTTTCGGATAACTGCAACATATTGGAATCGACCTCCGTCTGATGGATTGTCAACATGATTGACGCTACATTTCGAACATCGGAAGGAGCATTATACTATGAAGAAGAAACTAACTGTCATATTAACTTTGGCTGGGATACTCGGCACAACAGCCGCAGTCGGAGCTGAGGATTTGGTAGAAAAGGTTACAGGTTACTTACAAAAAGATGTAAAGATTCTTGTTAACGGACAAGACAGTGCGCTAACGCCTGTGTACATCGATGGAAAAGCATACCTCCCAGTACGCGATGCTGCGACTCAGCTTGGATATACGGTGAATTACGATGAAGCGAACAAAGAGATCGAGTTGGACGAGGCGGCTGACCTCATGCGTTCAACTGGTGTGATCGTAAGCGTACAAGCTAAGGAAGACGGTAGTAATACTCGCATCGAGCTGCTTGGCAGCACATGGGTCATTTTAAACGTGGACAAATCGACTACCATCAAGAGCCTAGACGGTAAAACACTAACTGCAGCCGATCTTAAAGTCGGTACTCAAATCGATGCCGCGTTCGGTCCAGCAATGGCGATGAGCTATCCAGGCCAAGCACAAGCTGTAAACATTAACGTTCACGCAGACCGCTCGGTCAAGGAAGATACAATCAAAGCAGTGAATCATACAAATGATGGCTGGCAGGTTCAATTAGGTGACAACTTGGTACTTAACGGCGGCAAAGAAACTCGCGTCATGACGTCCCAAGGCGAATCCGTGAATTGGGAGGACCTGAAAACTGGCGCGAAAGTAAAAGCTTACTATGGTCCATTTGAAACGAAAAGCCTACCTCCGCAAAGCCCTGTGTTCCTACTCGTTGTTCAGGCTCAATCGCCTGTAATCGGCACTCCGAAAATGTCGCCAGAGACAGCGCAGGAATACCGCAACTTGGCATGGGCGCAAGTGAAGGAGCAAGCGACTCATATTACAACGAAGCAAGACGAAGCAGCTGTTCAAATCGTTTCCTCTAACGAAGTAGGCGTATTGGCTTCCACAGACGAGCAGAAGAAATTGCTCGCAGATATTCAAGCTGCGCACGGCAATTTCGTAACGGTTGCTTACAACACAGACCAAGATGAACTTCTTGGACCGTTAACGGCTGTGTTCGATTTCAACACAAAAGCTTTTGTCGGCTTCAACGCTAGAAGATAAACGAATTCTAACTAGCCATGAAATTCAACCTCCATTGAATATCATGGCTTTTATTTTTCAGGGGCAGAATTCGGAAAATCAATTAGACGCTTAACCTTAATTATAATAGGTTCATATTTTTTAGATAAAGATTCTTTATTCACTCCCCGTGTATCTCATCTGGAGCCTCTTTTTACTTTTCCATGCTATCCTGTCCGTCTCTCACCAGCCCCACATCTCCGTCCAGACTTTATCAACCTTGCTGCGAACTTCTCCAGTAAACATCAAAAAGTCCCCACCGAGGAGCAATGAGAAATAGGAGTAGAATTATAAAAACATTAATATCGGCTCATTTTCAATTTTATAAACTCAATAATTTCATCCTGATCGGCAGCCTTTAATTTATCAAAATGCAACAGTAAGTTAGCCTCTTTATCATTGACCTTTTCAATCCCAAAAGAATCCACTCAACATTCACCTCGAATAACTCGACAATCAGCGTAGCCTCCGATATTCCAATTCGATTAGAGAAATCAACTTGATTAATCGTATTCATCTTTCTAATCATTTTAATACGGCTGCCTATTGTTTCGATATGTATCATTCCTTAAAAAAATAGTCCCGATGAATGATAAAATTCACCGGGACTGACTTAGAGGTTCACAACTCTTTTTACTGGTTCACGACTTTTTTATCACCAGACAAGAAGTGTACAAATAATCCAAACTTACTCCACCGTCACACTCTTCGCCAAATTACGAGGCTTATCAACATCATTACCACGCGCCAACGACGCGTAATACGAAAGCAGCTGCAGCGGTATTACCGACAAAGCAGGTGATAGAATATCCAGCGTCTTCGGAATAACGAAAGTGCTATCTACAGACTTCTGCAGCTCCAGCTCACCTTCTACAGCAATCCCAAGTACATTTGCGCCGCGTGCTTTAACTTCTTTAATATTGCTTACCGTCTTCTCAAGCAGTTCATGCTGCGTAGCCAATGCAATAACCGGAACACCATCCTCGATTAGCGCTAGTGTACCATGCTTCAATTCACCTGCTGCATAAGCTTCAGAATGAATGTAAGAAATCTCTTTCAGCTTCAAAGATCCTTCCATCGCTACAGCATAATCCAAGCCTCTTCCGATGAAGAAGAGATTGTCATGCTTAGCCATCTCCTCAGCGACGACTTTAATGGCTTCCGCTTGCGCCAAAATTTCTTCCACTTGAGCCGGCAGCTCTTTCAATGCCTTAACCGCTTCTTTGATCTCATCCGCTGTTTGTGTCCCTAGTGTTTGAGCAAGGTGAAGGCCGAGCAGATAGAAGGCAATTAGCTGTGATGTATATCCTTTTGTAGACGCAACTGCAATTTCAAGACCCGCCCAAGTTGTGATTACATCATCTGCTTCACGTGCTACTGAGCTTCCTACCACATTTGTGATGGCCATAACATGCGCACCACAACGTTTAGCTTCACGAAGCGCAGCAAGCGTATCCGCCGTCTCACCAGACTGGCTAACTACGATGACAAGCGTATCTTTCGTGATAATCGGTGAACGATAACGATATTCAGAGGCAACATCCGTTTCCACTGGAATACGCGCCAATTTCTCAATAACATACTTTCCAACCATACCGGCATGATAGGCTGTACCACAAGCAACAATATGAACACGATTAATGTTGCGAATCGCTTCAGGTGTAATCGTAAGCTCGTTCAGCGTTACACTAAGACCATCAGGGGAAATACGGCTGCCCATGGTATCGCGGTACGCTTTGGGTTGATCATAGATCTCTTTCAACATAAAGTGATCATATCCGGCTTTTTCAGCAGTTACAATGTCCCAATCGACATGAAACATTTCCCTGGAAATAAAATTCCCCTCTAAAGTCATTAATTCGACACCATCACGCGTTAACAGCGCCATTTCGCCATCATTCAGGATAAACACATTACGTGTATATTCAAGAATAGCAGGGATATCCGAACCAATGAAGTTCTCGCCTTCGCCAATACCAATAATCAATGGACTAGCCTGACGCACAGCTACAAGGCGATCCGGTTCATATTCTGTCAGCACGCCTAGCGCGAATGCACCTGTCATATGCTTTACCGCTTTTTGGACTGCTTTGAGGATATCTCCTTCGTACAAATCAGCGATTAAGTGAGAAATAACTTCTGTATCTGTCTCTGATACAAATTTATGACCTTTGGCAGTCAACTCTTCTTTAAGGCTAATGTAGTTCTCGATAATGCCGTTGTGCACAACCGAGAATTTCATCGAATTATCCGTATGAGGATGCGAGTTCACATCCGAAGGCTTACCGTGTGTCGCCCAACGCGTATGTCCGATTCCAACGCTTCCGGTCAGTGGAGTCTCATCCAGCTTGGATTCAAGATTCGCGATGCGGCCTTTTGCCTTCTTAATTTGCAAACCATCAGCCGTGTACACAGCTACACCTGCAGAGTCATAACCTCTATATTCGAGCTTTTTGAGCCCTTCCAATAAAATTTCCTGAGAATTACGCTTTCCAATATAACCAACAATTCCGCACATAGTAGTACCTCCATAGTTTTATAAGCCTCTTCTTAAAGGGCTATTTTTCAAAGATCCTGTTTTAACAATCCATCAGCTTTGCAAGAAAAACGGCAAATCAAATAAACCATATATAAGGACAATCATTACGTTCATAAATAATAATTAAGTAGATGTTGGATACTTGTCAGCCTGGTCGCCCAAACGTTTTTGCTCTCCAACTTAACGGCACTCCTCATGCCGGAAGGTCCCCGCCGAATGTTTCGAACACCTTCACCTCGTCAACTCACCGCGTAGTAGTAGCAATCTCACTACATTTCCGTCCCGCTTGCGAGTTCTGGCGCTATTTGTTGCTTAATTAACCTCTATCCTGCCTTTCCTTCTTGAGTCAAATACATCATATTCATTTTAGCGCGAGCGCGCAACATATATTTTCGTGGAAAATCCCCCAATTAGCAATAAGCACGAAAGGGGGAGCCACTAGTCCCTGCCTTTTATACTAATTGCTCTTGAATAACCTTAGCAATATCATGAACATAAGCTTCAACTTGCTCTTTGTCAGGACCTTCAGCCATAACGCGAATCAACGATTCTGTTCCTGAAGGTCGCACCAGCACGCGGCCGTTATCTCCGAGTTCTTCCTCCACCTTACGAATGGCTTCCTCAATCACAGCGTTGTCCTTGAGCTTGCTTTTATCCGCAACGCGAATATTAACCAAAAGCTGCGGGAACTTACGCATAATTCCTTTTAACTCACTAAGCTTGCGCCCCGATTGGACAATGGTGTTCACCAACTGCAAAGCCGTCAGAATCCCATCTCCGGTCGGGATGTAGTCGAGGAAGATGACATGTCCCGACTGCTCTCCGCCTAAGTTATAACCGCCTTTACGCATCTCTTCCATCACGTAGCGATCGCCTACAGCGGTTTGCATAGCTTTAAGACCCGCTTTTTCAATCCCTTTGAAAAATCCAATGTTCGCCATCACCGTCGTCACAATCGTGCCGTGGTTCAGCTTCCCTGTGCGATTCAGCGCATCGCCCAGAATGCTAAGGATGAAGTCGCCGTCGACCTCCTCGCCTGTTTCATCGATCGCGATCAGACGATCCGCGTCGCCGTCAAAAGCAAGACCAATGGCTGCGCCATGTTTCACCACTTCAGCTCGAAGCTTCTCAGGATGCGTGGAGCCGCAATGATCGTTGATATTGCGACCGTTCGGCTCAACGCCGATGGTGATAACTTCCGCTCCGAGCTCGCGGAATACTGTAGGGGCCAGCTCGAAGGCAGAACCATTCGCGCAGTCCAGAACGACCTTGTATCCGGCGAAAGACTCGGATACCGTCTCCTTCAAGAACGCCAGATAGGCGAACTTCGCATCTGGCTCATCGGAAACCGTGCCAATCTCGCCGCCAACGGGGCGAGGCAATTCATCCACAGCCGCGTCTAGCAGCTGCTCAATTTCAAGCTCCGTCTCGTCTAGCAACTTGAAGCCGTCGCCCCCAAAAAACTTAATCCCATTATCCTCAACCGGATTATGCGAAGCCGAAATCATAACGCCCGCATCAGCTCCGAGTTTCTTCGTTAAATAAGCTACCGCCGGTGTGCTGACGACACCGATGCGAATAACCTCAACACCAATGGATAGCAAGCCTGCCACGAGAGAAGCTTCCAGCATTGGACCCGAGATCCGTGTATCTCTCCCAATAACGACCTTCGGATGCTTAGCCTGTCTCGTTAATACATAACCGCCGCAGCGGCCTACTTTATAAGCTAATTCTGGTGTCAGTTCGCCATTAGCGACTCCTCGCACACCATCTGTACCAAAATATTTCCCCATGTTTATATTCTCCTCTTTTTCTACAACCCATTATGGATTTGTTACTTTAGATGCTTTCTCGCTGATTTCTACAGTCGCCTTTACTTCTTGCGGCAAACCGAGCTTCACATAGGTCGGCAAATTTAAGGTCAGCTTCAGCTCATGCTTACCTGGCGGCAAATTACTAACATCCAGGATCGCCTGTACATCCTGCACTTTCATTTGATCAATAAGTGCAGGAGCGCCCTCTACCGTAATGTTTAGCTTAGCCGTCTCCGGCAGTGTAACTTTCGTATCATAGCTTTCGTTTTGACCAATAATCGTGATCGGTACATTTTCCAATGCCTTCGTAATAGAAGGAACAATTTCCACGCGGACCGTAACTTTGGCAGGATCCAGTTGAGTTACTTTATTCCTCAAGGGTATGTCCAGTGCAAACTCCTTTGTTTCCTTCAGATCCTGAACACTCAGCTGCGGCCCTTGATAAAACTCTAGGCGATCTACCACATCTTGAGTACCGTAGACGGTTACCTTGTCCGGATTTTGAGTAACCATCGCTATCGCGAAACCTTTCGGCGGTTCTCCACTAATTTTCATTTGCAGCGGTATGGTTTGGAACGGGCTTGTGATTGGCACTTCGACATCGACCACAGAAGGATTAATATTCAGTGCTACTTCTTTGCCATCTTTATCAAAAGCCTGCAGTCTCACTTGCTTCGTAACTGCTGCCTGGGCCTTATCAACGGAAACCTCGCCGCGAACATTCTCGATCTGCTCTAGCTTGCTGGTCTGCGCTGTAATATACACCTTGGCTGGCTTCACAATCGGCTGTCCGGCTTTGAGACCGGCTGCTGGAGTTCCTTTGACATTAATGACAACTGGCACTTCTTTCATTTGCAGCTCTTCGATAATCACATGTACCGTTCTAGGAACAATTTGAACTTCCACATCGGAAGGAAAACCAACCGGTTTAAGCGTAACTTGATGATCTCCCTTGCCCACTTGTGTCAAGTCGAGCTCAATTTGATAGGAATTACTGGTCGTCACTTTCTTAACCGATGATTCCTTCCCTTTCACAATAACCTGTACGTTAGCAGGAGCCATGGACGAAATGTGATAATGAGTTTCATCATATTTTGTCGTAATGGCTACATTATTTATGGTTTCCTCCCGCTCGCGGAGAGGCGAATTCCCGGATAGATTGGTTTCCTCCATATGAACAACAACCCATAGCAAAATACCTATAACAAGCGCAACAATTCGCACCACATTCGTATTGCGTAACCATTTATCCATTCGAACGACCCCTCCATTTCAAGAAAGGGTTCTTCTCTTTTGTTTTTGCCTTCGGCTTCAGTTCTTCGAACAATTTTGCAATCAAAGATTCTTCTTTGATGTCTCGTACGATATGACCATTCATTGTGAGCGAGATTTGTCCGGTCTCTTCCGAAACGATAATACACATTCCATCTGAAACCTCACTCATCCCAATGGCCGCACGATGCCGTGTACCAAGTTCTTTACTAATAAAAGGATTCTCAGACAAGGGCAAATAACAACCAGCAGCCATTAATTGGCCTTGACGAATAATCACAGCGCCATCATGAAGCGGCGTATTCGGTATGAAAATATTAATCAACAGCTCCGCGCTGATCTTACTCTCTATCGCAATACCGGACTCGACATAATCAGTTAGACCGGTTTCTTTCTCGAACACAATCAGGGCCCCTATCTTTCTTTTGGCCAAATAATTCGCAGCACGTATCACTTCACTGATCCGCTTATTTACATCTTGATCCTCTTCTGTAGAAGATCGGCTGAATAGCTTCCCCCGGCCCAACTGCTCCAATGCCCGCCTTAGCTCCGGTTGAAAAATAATAATAACCCCGAGAACCCCGAACGTAAATGTCTGGTTCATCATCCATTGCAGCGTACTGAGCTGAAACCAAATACTAAATACCCATGTAATGACGACAACAAGGATACCCTTCATAAGTTGAATGGCCCTTGTTCCACGCACCAACAGGATCAGTTTATAAATCACATAGCTAACGATCAGAATATCAACGATATCCTTAGCCGAGATGCTCGTGAGTAAGTCCATTTATTATTCTCCCCCAGCGACTGAACACAGTGATCTCTCTATAATAGAATCATAACATAAACCCAGTTATACTTCTATTTTTCTCTCTTCACAAGACGTTATTAAAACGAGTTTGGTTCATTTTATTATTATGTAATGAAAAAAACGCCCTCCTCTGGCAAAAAGCCATTTGGAAGACGTTTCAAGCTAATGCGAGAGCATTCCGACGAACTCGCCTAATTTATACCAGACCCAGCCCAATGCTTCATCGACTTGCGTGACGTGCCCAGAGATATGAGCGGTTGACGCTAAATTGAGAGAACCATCAATAACGATTAAGTTTCCTGTTACATCGCCTTCAACCTTCAGTTTACCCCGCTGAACAACAAGATCACCATTCACAGTATGCCCTTGCGGTACGGTAACTGTATCTCCCTCAATAACAACGTCTTGAAGGTTACTTCCCTTCACCATCAAACTCGTATCATCATTCCACATGGACATGAAGCTTCCGAACATGACAGTAGCGAAAACAACAGCTACCGATACAGCAGGATGCTTGCGAATGAAGTCCATCCAGCCATTGCGTTTCTTCACTGGAGGCAGTCCGCTCATGATTTGTGCAGTTAACGTATCAGATACTCTAACGGGAGGCAGCATTCTAACCATCGCGTCCGTTTTCTCCAATTGTTTGAAAAGAGCATGACATGCTTGGCAAGATATCAAATGCTCCTTCAATCGCTGAGAATCGGATCCCTGCAAATCACCGTCGAGATATTCATGTATGAGCGGGAGGGCTTCTTTACAATTCATGATTCAGCCACCCCTTTCTTAGACTTTTGCATGTTGTGGTATACCATACGTTTGAATTTCAAATATGTTTCACATATGAACAGGATTTGTGCTACCAACTTGATCCTCCTGCTCTAACCTTTTACGCAAGTATTCCCGCCCTCGATGTACACGCGTTTTGATCGTTGTAACTGGCATTTCAAGAACGTCGCTTATCTCCTGTAAAGACATATCGTGCAGATATCTCAGAATCACAACGGATTTATACTTTTCAGGTAAGGTTTCAATGGCCTTGCGTATTTGTTCCTGGGTTTCGGACACAATCACTTGCTTCTCAGGTGTGTCCTCATGAATCGGGAGCATGGCATAATAATCATTGCCCTCTCCGTCCGGCATCTCCGCATCAAGCGAGTAAGTATTCTTTCTTCGCCGCAGCTTATCAATACACAGATTCGTCCCTATTCGGAAAATCCAAGTCGAAAACTTCTGATTCTCATCGTATCGGTGCAGATTGGTATACACCCGCAAGAACGTCTCCTGCACAGCATCCTCGGCTTCTTGTTTATTATTCAGCATACGGTAAGCCAAATGAAAGATCTTGTCCTTATAGAGCTCCACAAGCTCTGCAAAAGCATTCCGATCCCCATTCCTGGCCAGCTTAGCCAGACGTGCTTCTACAAAGTTCAATTCGATTTCCTCCGGCTTCTCGACAATTCAAATCCTAATATAATATAGGGATCTTTAATCGTAGATTAAAGTCTCTCCGCTGTGGGATCTTTAAACGTAGATTAAAGTCTCTCTGCTATACATACGCAGAAATTATGATTTGTTTTCAGAAATAATTATGCCTCCTATGATCAGTCCCATCCCTAACCATTGTAACCCATTTACCGGCTCTCCTATAAGTAGATAAGCAGCAATAACGGCTACTGGCAGCTCCACCGATCCAAGCATAGCAGCAAGCGTACTACCGATTCGCGGAATTCCGATATTAAACGACACCGTAGGCACGACCTGCCCCAAGAAACCCAACAAAAGTCCCCATAGCAGCAGCGTACTTCCATTCTCATGTATAAAGACCGTCGGAGGATATAGAATATACATCACAGGCATCGCCGCGGTAAGCATAATAGCCGAATTCATAAGAGGGGGCAGCGTACTAACCACTTGTCCTGTGAAAAAGAGGAAAATGCTGTACGTCAAAGCCGACAACAATCCATACAAAATCCCCAGTAAACTAAATTGTTCCCAGTTCGTCTCAAACACATTTACGGCAAGTAATGTACCCACCAATATTAAGACAATCGCTATGCTTTCTGCCTTTTTTGGAAGCCTTCGTTTCACGATACAATCCATCGCAATGGTCATCCATGTAAACTGAAACAGAAGAATAATCGATAAAGAAGCATTCAACTCTTTTAAAGCAATATTGAAAAAGACCGTCGTTAAAGCCAAACCAAAAATACCTATCAAACCAAGCTTAATCCAAGGGCCTTTAAAGGGATTGACCCATGATTTTTTGTGAAAAAGAATCAACATCCATACAAACAAGGTTCCCATCGTCATTTGTGCCGGTGTAATTTGTCCTTCTGTAAATCCTTGATCATAGGCCATCTTAATAAAAGAGGAAAGCAAGCCGTAGCTTGACGCCCCGATAATGACAAGAACCATTGCAAACCATCGCCCCATGTTGAAGCACAACTCCCGTCTATGGGCATTTCGTATAAGGACAGGAAAAGTCGAGCTGCCTACGTTACACGTGGCCCCCGACTTTATAATCCTGTATCTTATTTCTACGCTCTAAGTTTTTATCAGCCCGTATTTCTCAGCCCAGCGGCTATTCCGTTAATCGTAAGCAGCACTTCACGAAGCAGGATAGCATCATCCTCGTTGTTCTCACGCAGTGCACGAAGCTCAGTTAATAGCTCTACCTGCATATAGCTAAGCGGATCTACATAGGGATTACGCAGACGGATGGACTCCTGAATAACAGGAACATTATCCAAAATCTCTTGCTGACCTGTAATTTGTAAAATGATGGACGAAGTCAGTTCATATTCTTCCCTAATGAGATTGAAGATACGCTCTGCAATTGCAGACTCTTTGACCAGGTTGCCGTATTCCTTAGCAATTTGAAGGTCAGCCTTAGCAAGAGCCATTTGCAAATTATCAATCATCGTCTGGAAGAATGACCAATTCTCATACATTTCTTTTAAAGTTTCTAAGTTCGCCGCATTCCCTTGATAAAAGCTTTGGAGACCCGAACCCGCCGCATACCAAGCCGGAAGCAAATATCTCGTTTGGGTCCAAGAGAATACCCAAGGAATCGCGCGCAAATCTTCGAATTTATCACTATTTTTACGCTTCGATGGACGTGAACCGATATTCAGCTCGCCAATCTCAGGAAGCGGTGTGGATTCTTTGAAGAACGTTAAGAAGTCTTCGTCTCGGAAAATGAGATCCTGATACTTCTTCTGTGCTTGTTCCGAAATACCACGCATAATGTTCTCCCACTTGTCTTCCAGTGGATTTCTTTGCGGAGAACGGGATAATTTAGATGCCGTAATTAGAGCAAAAGTCGCTTGCTCCAAGCTGCGGTAAGCAATGCCTTGCAAAGAATAACGGGAAGATAATACTTCGCCTTGCTCCGTAATCTTAATGCCGCCACCGAGCGTTTCAACCGGCTGAGCCAGAATGCTGCGGTTAAGCGGCATACCACCACGACCAAGTGCTCCGCCACGGCCATGGAAAAACTTCAGCTTCACGCCATATTGCTTAGCGGCTTCCGTAATATCCTGAAGCGCCATGCGCAGCTCCCAGTTTGCTGTAATCACACCGCCGTCTTTATTGCTGTCTGAATAGCCCAGCATAATCTCATGGAGCTGTGTCACAGGGTCAAGGCTAGCTTTGTAAGCAGGGATCGCTAACAACGTGCTCATAATGCCAGGAGCCGCATGCAGGTCATCAATCGTCTCAAAAAGAGGTACAGACTGAAGCGTACTCGTCACGCTGCCATCGCTCTCTTTGCGATATAATCCAGCTTCTTTCGCAAAGACAACAACCTCCAAGAGGTCACTCGCTCCTTGCGTCATGCTGATGAGATAGCTGTTAATACAATTGCGACCGAATTCTTTCTGTGCTTTGCCTACAGTCCGATATACATCTATGCACTCCTGAGTACTTTCGGAGTAATCCAAATACGTAGATGTAATCGGTCTTGGATCATTCAGTACATCCGTTAAGAGGCTGATTTTCTCCTCTTCCGACAGCTTGCTGTAATCACTGGTGATACCCATTTTCGCCAAAACCTCAGTCATCGCATTCTCATGCTCTTTACTATGCTGTCTGATATCCAGAGCAGCCAAGTGGAAGCCGAATAGCTCAACCTGACGAATAAGCTTTTTAATATATTTGTCAGCTACATAGTCAGCAAAATGCATCCTCAAGCTAGCCTCGATGATCTTCAAATCACTAATAAACTCTTCCGGACTGTTGTACTTCTGGTTTGTAGGAACATTGGGATTGCCAGTGTTATGGACCTTCTCAATCATATAAGTCGTTTTGATGCGATATGGTTCTTTCTCATTACGCCAAACGTCCTGTATATTCCCCATAGCTTCACGGTCGCATTGAATAGATTCAGTTAGATCGTCGCTAACATTCACAATGCTTTTACTGAAGCTCATATGCTCAAGGGTTTTTTTGAGAACTTCTTCATACTTCTGCAAAGCCAGTTGACGATGCAAACCTAATGTTTCCCAAGTCACATTTGCTCTAACAGATGGGTTACCGTCAC
Source organism: Paenibacillus sp. Soil724D2 (assembly GCF_001427935.1). NCBI lineage: Bacteria > Bacillati > Bacillota > Bacilli > Caryophanales > Paenibacillaceae > Paenibacillus > Paenibacillus sp. Soil724D2. The sequence goes on along the minus strand of NZ_LMRY01000022.1, from coordinate 1,166 downwards.
GGTCTCCACCAATCCATGAACCGAATTTCAAGAAGGAAGGCACATGCCATGAGTCTTGTGGGTAATATTTATTTAAACAGCGCTCAAGCTCATGATAGATCTCTGGAAGTACATCAAACAAAGTTTCGTCAAAAAAATACATACCATTACGAACTTCATCAATAACCGTTGGTTTCCGATCACGAAGCTCGTCCGTTTGCCAAAGATTAAGAACCTCTCCAAGCAGCTTCTCACGTAATTGCTCACGCTCACGATAAGTCAGCATAGGATTATCGAGTTTCATCATATCTTCCGAAATACGCAGATTAATATCAAGCACAGCTCTACGCATGGCTTCGGTTGGATGTGCCGTCATGACTAGTTCCAATGAGATAGCTTTAAGAATTTCTTGAACCTCTGCATATGGAATATGATTATTCTTTAACTCTTGCACAATACTCTCTATGGAACCTGGCTGCACGGATTCACCAGAGGAACGCTCGTAATCTCTTTTACGACGGATCCGATGGTTCTGCTCAGCAATATTAACAAGTTGGAAGTAAATAGCGAATGCGCGAATCACTTGATGACGAATCTCCGGATCCAAGGAGGAGATCGTTTTCTTGAATTCATCATATATCTCGATTACATAGTGTGCTCTTAAAGACTTACTCATCTCTCGAATTCTCTCAACAACATCAAGCAGATCATTACCGCCTTGATGAACCAGAACTTCACCTAGTATGTGGCCCAAGAAGCGTACGTCCCTGCGCAGCAGGTTATTCGTTGCTTGCTTCTGTAGGACAATATCATTCTCTAACATAACTCTCCACCTCATCTATTCACTATGTTGCATTAATGCTTCTCTCTACAAAAGCTAGATGCTATAAAAACTCATTTCAGAATATTTTACCACAATCCGCCCTCTGCACATAGTATTAAAATAAAAAAAAGCCCCGCCTGAGCGTGGTAATTTATGTATTGCGCCTTTTGCAGCCTATATAATTTAACGGACGATTGAAACTAAGTGGGTTCTCTTCTTTTCCCATCAAACATAAAAAGACCACCCGTAGGTGATCTTTTTATGTAAAGCGGGCGGCGGGAATACTCCAAATACTTTATTTGAAATGCTTCCTACGGAAGCGGCTAGTGGTATATTTGGACGCGCGTCCTACTTGGGTATATTC
>NZ_LMRY01000021.1:0-79797 GCF_001427935.1 Paenibacillus sp. Soil724D2 | reverse complement strand
AGTTAAAGAAAAATGAAGTAAAGCCGTTTAAACTCGCAATTTAATAAGTAATCTGTTGCTTTAGTCGACTAGTGTCCAGTATTAGGGGGTTAGACCGAATTGCTGCCTAGATCCAGCCTTTCACCCCTCGATGTTGCATATTGTACAACAATTTGGCCCCATATAGACTATTTCACAACAAATGTGCTCAAAATGTTGTACGAAATGCAACTTCAAGTTGCAAAATTACCTTTTGGAGTGTGAATTGTTGTAGAAAATACAACATTGGTAATCACTATAGCCCATCTGCCCTCACGAAAGCTGAATAATTCTAAAATCACATTTTGGAGTTGTGAATGCCAGTTGTGAATCAATCAACAGTGTCTGCTATACAACAAGTTTGCCCTTTTATAGGCAGTAGAGCTACTTTAGACTAAAAGTGTTGTATTTTTTGCAACATTAGGATGGAATACGTGGATAAGCTTGCCTAAAGTTGTACAAAGTACAACTTTACATGGATAAGTATGCGAAAGTTCCAGTATTACGTCACTTGGGTGTAGATTGCATTGCATCAACCTTTTATAAACACTCTCAACCAAGGACGGCGCAAGCCGGCTTTTTTAGTAGATAAGAAAGTATAAGCTTTATACTTTTGCTTCGCATCTACCTTGACAAACGCGCTTGTCCCAGAAGGACGACGGATTCGTTTATCCTTGTGAAGGCGGGATGGATAAGCGGTATCAAGCTTTTGAATTTAGAGCTTGATAGTAGTAAACTAAAATAGTTGGTAATTTGTTGAAGTAAAGCTGGTTTTGAATCGAGAGGAGAAAAACAGGATGGAAAGCTTTGGGGCTTTGATAGTGGAACGATCAGAGAAGCAGTTTACCGCCAATGTGAAAGATCTGCAGCTGGAGGACTTACCACCAGGTGAAGTGACGATCCGTGTTTTATATTCTGGAATTAATTATAAAGATGCTCTGGCTCTTAGCCCGACAGGACGAGTTGTGCGTGCCTATCCAATGGTACCTGGAATTGATTTGGCCGGAACCGTCGTAACTTCGTCAGATCGTCGATTTCGCGAAGGCGATGAGGTATTGGTGACGAGCTACGAGCTTGGTACAGGGCATTACGGCGGATATAGCGCCTTTGCGCGTGTTCCGGCTGACTGGGTTGTGCCTCTTCCACAGGGATTAACCCATCGCGAGGCGATGATACTGGGTACGGCGGGATTTACCGCTGCACTCTCCATACAGCGCATGGAGGAGAATGGGCTAAGCAAAGAGCAGGGACCCGTGCTTGTTCGCGGTGCAACCGGAGGAGTGGGCAGCAGCAGCGTGTCCATGCTTGCAGCGCTTGGTTATGAAGTAGAAGCTAGCACAGGGAAGTCGGCGGATCATCAGTATCTGCTGGATTTAGGGGCAAAGCGGGTATTAACACGGGAGGAGCTTGTTCCCTCTGTTAGCAAGCCGCTGAATAAGGAATATTGGGCGGGCTCTGTCGATCCCGTTGGGGGTGACTCCCTTGCCCATGTGTTGAGCCAGATCAAGTATGGCGGTTCCGTTGCCCTGAGTGGTTTGACAGGTGGCGGTGAGTTCGCAGCGTCTGTGTTTCCTTTTATCCTGCGAGGTGTGAATGTGTTGGGTATTGATTCGGTTGCTTGCCGGGCGGAGGTTAGAAAGCCCCTGTGGGAGCGTATTGCAAAGGAACTGAAGCCGAAAGGTCTGGAACAGACGGTCTATCAAGAGGTTACGCTGGATGGAGTTACGGAGGCTGCTAAGCAGGTTCTGGAAGGGAAGGTCAGAGGAAGAGTGCTTGTCCGATTGTAAAAGGGAGGCAGGACTTCTTTCATTTAACGAAGTAAGGAGAGATTGACGTTGAAAATGCGCGTTTCTGCGGTGCAATATCATTTGCACACGATACATAGTTTCAAAGAGTTCGCCGCGCAGGTGGAGCATTATGTGAAGGTGGCTCAGGAGTTTGAGGCAGATTTTGTACTATTTCCTGAACTATTTACGACCCAGTTAATGTCTATAGGTGATGAGAACGGTAAGGCGCTGCCCATTGAAGCATTGCCGTCGTATACGGATGCTTATCGAACGCTTTTTCAAGGGTTGGCGAAGCAAACGGGGATGCATTTGATCGGCGGCACACATATTACCTCGGAGGAGGGCAAGCTTTATAACACGGCTCATTTATTTTATCCGGACGGGCGAATAGGGGAGCAGAAGAAGCTGCATATCACCCCGACTGAGGTTAAGGAATGGAATATGGGTGCTGGGGATTCCTTGCAGGTTTTTGACACGGATAAAGGCCGCATTGCGATTCTGGTCTGTTATGATGTGGAGTTTCCGGAAATCGTCCGGATGGCGAGAGCGCGCGGAGCGGATGTGCTGTTCGCCCCATCGTGTACGGATGACCGGCACGGATTCCATCGGGTACGTTATACGTGCCATGCTAGAACGATTGAAAATCAAATCTACGTGGTCACGACGGGGACTGTCGGGGCGCTGCCAACGGTTGATTTCATGAGGGGGAATTTCGGGCAGGCCGCGGTGTTAACACCAAACGATGTGCCTTTTCCGCCCAAGGGAATTTTGGTAGAAGGCGAGATCAACGGTGACATGGTCGTCACGGCCGATTTGGATCTGGAGCTGCTGAACCTCGTTCGGGAAAAAGGTTCCGTCACCACGTGGCGTGACCGCCGAACAGATTTGTACACAGATTGGTCTTAACGAAGTGAGATCAAGGGGGCTTACAGTGCACTATGGATTTAGAAGCTGCCAAGCAAGTTATAGAGCCGGGGAAGTTGTACGCTAAAAAATCATACGTCTTCGATGGGGATCAACCGATCGAGGCTGTGATTCGCAATTATGGAAAAGCCGATTTTGACGCACTCATTCTTATTCAGCAGGAAAGCTTCCCTCCGCCTTTTCCCTCCGAGCTATGGTGGAATGAGGAGCAGCTCACGGAGCATATCACTCGATTTCCGGAAGGGGCGCTTTGTGTAGAGGTGGCTGGTCAGCTTGTTGGGTCCATAACAGGGCTTCGTGTAGAATATGAGGAGCAGCATGCAGCTGATCATAGTTGGTCAGCTTTGACGGACAATGGGTACATCCGGACGCATCGTCCAGATGGCGACACCCTTTACATTGTGGACATATGTATTATGCCGGCTTACCGCAAATTTGGTCTCGGCAAGTTGATGATGCAGTCTATGTACGAAGTGATCGTGCATCTTGGTTTAAGAAGGCTGCTCGGAGGCGGGCGGATGCCTGGTTATCACAAGCATGCTGCCGTAATGAGCGCAGATGACTACGTTAGGGCTGTCATGGCGGGCTCGCTGAAGGATCCTGTTATTACTTTTTTGCTGCGCTGCGGCCGGACGCCAGTGCAGGTTGTGCCAAATTATTTGCAGGATGAGGAGTCGCTTAACCATGCGCTTTTGATGGAGTGGCGGAATCCATTTCGAATATGACGAAGGAGTGAAGTTCTGATTATGGAGTTTATACGGATTACAGGCATAGACAATCCTTTCTTTCGCAGCATGCATGATCTGATGAAAGAGGTATTTCCGCCAGAAGAGGTGCTCGAATACGCATTGTGGAAAGAACCGCTCGAGGACCCAGGTATCCGGGTATTCGTAGCCGTTCATGAAGGTAAAGTGGTAGGAACAACGGAGTACCGCTACTATGATGACTTCCAAGTGGCGATGACGGACTTCACCATTATTGGTCAAGCTGGGCTTGGTATCGGTCGGTTCCTTGCGCGGAAACGCTGGAGCGATCTGGAAGTATTGGCTGCCGAATCTGGCAAGCCGATGCTGGGGATGTTCGCTGAAATTTATGATCCCTATCGGATCGAAGATCATGCTTTCGGCGGCGTGAAGCCGATGGATCCTTATGTGCGGCGCGAGGTGTTGTCGCATCTGGGCTATAAGCGGATCGACTTCCCATACGTTCATCCCTCTTGGGAAAACAATGGAGAAGCGGTTGAGGAACTTGACCTCTGTTTCTTGCCGACAGATGAAGATCAAGTACAGTTAGACGCAGGGATCGTTGTGAAGTTCTTGAAACGCTATTATTCCGTTTTGGCGAATAAGCCGAAGGCTTGGCATGACATGGTTGAGGGGCTTGAGGGGAAAGTGACGTTGGCTTTGAAACCTCTGTAGAGAGCAATCGTGGATAGGAGTCTCTAGAGACTTCTATTTCCTCAGATTAGGCCGAAATTTTAGGGATAAGAGTCTTTAAAGGCTGTTATTGGGAAGATTTTTTTGAAATGTATTCTTTTTAGCATTGATAACAGTCTTTAGAGGCTTCTATTTTATTAAAATCTACTGAAAATGGAAAAACAGGAGTCTCTACAGACTCCTATTTTTGTTGAGAAACTCAATATCGTGTAAAAATGCTCTGTAAAACACCATGAACTGCTCTAATTTACTTCTACCAACCAAAATCCAATGTCTTGCCTGTCTCCGCCAGCGTCTTGATATTGCTCAGTATCATCCACCAACTTGCCTTCGTAGTTTCGAAGCTTGGGTGGTTAGGTGTCCAATTATCATTGACCAACGTTAGTTTTGTACAGCTCCCGACAGTCTCAAGTGACAATGTCATTCTAGATTCAAAGTCCGCATGATTCGGGTTGTAAGATGGACCGGCATGTTCGGTACAACTAATGAGCTTTTCTGGCTCGTAAGCTAAAATCTTACCGTATACATGAACGGTTTCCTCACCGTCATTACCTGGCCCCACGTAAGCATAATCGGATCCAATTTCAAAAGTAGACTGAAGCACACTGCCAAAGAGAATCTTACGCGTTCCCTCCGGAGTCACGAGAATATCCCACACTTCTTTAGTCCCTGCCCCAATGTAAAATTCGTATTTGAGTTCCATATCCATATATTTCCACTCCTTTGGTATGTGTTATGATTAAGTATAGTTGATTGTACAACCTATGTATTGTAAAAACGCGACAAGGAGTGAGCGAAGTGATTCCCAAAGCCTCCAAGCCCAGCCTAGGCATTATGAATCTGCAGCAAGGCGAGCAGAAATTCCAGCTTTCGCGACATACCCCCTCCGAAGATTTGGCCTATTTCATCCGACATTACTGGATAGTTAGGTGGGATTTAACCGACCAGGAGCCTTATTTGCAGCATGTTATCCCGAATCCTTGCGTCAATCTCCTCGTTGAACCTGGTCGAACGGCCATCTACGGTCCTGGGAAAGAGAAGTACGGGCATTACCTGCAAGGCCAAGGCTGCGTGTTCGGCGTCAAGTTCAAGCCTGGCGGATTTTACCCTTTTTTGAAGCAGCCGATTTCCGGTTTGTTGAACAATCCAATGAGTGTCCAGAGCATTTTTGACATAGATCCACGTCGACTTGAGACGGATGTTTTTGCTCAAAAAGAAGAACATCTTATGGTTTCACATATCGAGCAACTGATCCGGCCCAAGCTTCCCGAACAGGATGAACAGGTCGTTTTTATTAATCAGATCATCGATCATATCAATCAGAAGCCCGATCTCACCAAAGTCGATACCCTCTGCAATTACTTCCATGTGAATAAAAGAACGCTGCAACGCCTGTTCGACCACTACGTCGGAGTTAGCCCCAAATGGGTGATCAAGCTGGCCCGAATCCAGAACGCAACGGAGACGACGGATCTAAGCCGGAGGCATAACTGGTCCAAGCTCTCCATGGACCTTGGTTATCATGACCAGTCGCATTTCATCAAGGATTTCAAGTCCATTATAGGCCAAACTCCTGATGAATATGCTCGGCTAACAATTTGAAAAAAAGGACCGGCACCTTGCTGCCGGTCCTTTCCATTTGAAGGGATGAAACTTATCGTTGCACCTTAGAGTTTAAATCGATGAGCCATGAACTGCATCTCTGAGGACATGATTTCCAACGATTCGGAAGCGGATGTCAGCTCCTCCATCGCTGCAAGCTGCTCTTCCGTAGACGAGGAGATCAGATGCGCCAAATCATTGGTCTGGTTTGCCATTCGTTCGATTTCCTGCAAGGAAGCGGCGATTTCCTGCGAGCTGGCAGACATCTCCTCGGCTGCTGCCGAAGCTTCCTGTACTTGATTCACAACGCTCCGCGTTGCGTCTAGAATACGAATAAAAGCTTGACCCGTATGCTGGATCGAGCTCACACCAGCAGAAACCTCATGCTCGCCTTTTTCCATCGCCACACCAGCCTGCTTCATATCCAATTGGATGTCTTGGATCAGCTCGGCAATTTCGGCGGCAGATGCCGAAGAACGTTCGGCCAGCTTTTTCACCTCGCCGGCTACGACAGCGAATCCTTTACCTTCATCGCCAGCACGCGCTGCTTCAATGGATGCGTTCAAAGCGAGCAAATTGGTTTGAGTGGAAATATCCGTGATCACCTGTACGATGTCTCCAATATGCTGAGAACGTTCCGTAAGTTTCTCAATAATCTTTGCGAGATCGCCCACTGTAAGACTTACAGCATTCATCTGCAAGGTTGTCTCGTTTATCAGGTGGTTACCTTGCTCCGCTTCCTTCAGCGTCATCTCTGATGCTTCGTAGGCGGCAGACGAGGTTGTCGCGATTCGCTGAATGCCAACAGCCATTTCTTCCATTGCTGTCGAGCTTTCATTGACACTGCGGGCCTGCGTTTCATTGCTTATGACCATATCTTCAATAGAGGTCGAAATTTGATTACTCGCTGTTGTCGTTTCCCCAATGGACTGGTTTAGTTCATGAGAAGAGTCCGTTAACTTATCTGAATTGGCTAAGAGCCCCGAAACAATTTGGCGTAGATGGTTGTGCATCAATTGAAAAGAAACCGCAAGTTCACCAATTTCGTCGTTATTGCTTACTTTTAACTGAGCTGAACGAAGATCTCCCTTAGCAAACTGTTCCGCCTGAAGGGCAAGCTGCTTAATCGGTCTGGAAATATGGAAGGCAAAAAACGTCATCACCACGCCTCCAATTACCGAGCAGCAAATTAATGTAAGGAGGATCGTGTTCAAAATATGAACTTGTCCCGAATTGTAATCTTGCATATAGGAGCCTGCTGATATAATCCAACCCCAATCAGAGTTCGTGGACTCAGCAAACGCGATTTTTTCTCCTTCTTTGGTAGAGTTGGGGAGCGGCCAATTATAGATCGTGAAATCTCCTCCGCTTTTTCCTTTTTGAATCATATCCTTGATGTAATAAAATCCGTCTTTCGTCTGTTTATCTATAATGTTTTGACCTTCCAAAGATGGATGTGCCAGCAAGTCGCCGTTCTCATTCAAAATAAAGAAGTAACCGTTGGCACCGAGATTGATGTTGGCATTAATTGAACGCGTTCCATCCTTCTTTGCTCCAAGCAGTATTTCCTTCACTCTTTCCTGAGCGTCTTCTTTCGACATTGTTCCCTGTTTCGAAGCTTTTTCAAAAGCAGCCGTTAGCTCCAAAGCCATTTCGACCGAATTTTTCAAATTGCTTTGAATCAATTTATCGGTTTCTTGGGTTGAAACATTATACGTAATGGCACCTAACACTAATATGGGTGTTAACAGTAAAAGCAGAGAAACCAACATTAGTTTTTTGCGTATGGTTAATCGCCATATTTTTTTATTTTTCGACATTTATACCCCTCCTCAGATCCATGACTATAGAACTAATTGTAAGATAAGTATGAATTTTTTGCCATCGGTTTCCTCGCCACTATGAAGCCACTTCATGAACTTTTTGTGAAATTATTCCTATTGTTAATGTCAAACTCGTCCTCAAGTGTCATCTTAATAGAGCGAGAACGCTGTTCGAAGTCCTTTCTATGAAAAGCTTACAAAAAAGGTACCCTAGACTGAACACTTTTTTCAAAGTGTCCAGTCTATGGGTACCAGTGTACTTGCTGCCGGTCTTCCTGGCATATAACAAACCACTTTTTTGAAAAGCCAATAAAGCTGCCTTCATTCAACCAACTTCCCCATAAATTTGTTCTCATCCATGCTTGATTAATTTTCGCGTGACCAGATACGGTGTATTTTACGAACAGCGAAGAGATAGACGATGAAGGGGATCGGCACTTGAATGATCCCCCAAATCCCCCAGAACCATGGGTATTTCGAACCGCGTTTGCGCGCATCCACGAACAGCCATGTGCTTTGCGCGAGTAGAAGGAGGGGAATACCGATCCATGCCCAGATGGGCAGTTGATCCCATTTTGGATTATTCATAGTGGTGTTCCTCCTGTTTGCGAACGAGTAGCCATACCAGTGGCGCTACAACAGCTAGAACTTGAAAAGTGATGAAAACAACAGGCTGTGCCTTCATCATTGCATATAAAAGCGAGAGCAGCAGCAGAGCGGCTATCCACAGTATGAGCAAGTCTCTCCAGAGCTTTGAACGCTGTTTGTTTAGCGTTTCAACGATTTGCTGATCAAACCAAGAGGAGCTTGGCGTGGAAGCCGGAAAGAGCTCATCGAGCCGTTTAAGCCCTTCTTGCAACTGTTGAGCCGTCATCTCATCCGTACCCTCTAGCCCTCGAGAGACGTCACTGCCTTTATAACTTTGGCCGTCATCCCGGCTCTTGCTTTCGCCGTTTTTCGAAACTTCGCTTTTCTTCGGATCTTCCGGTTTCATCTACACCAGCTCCTTTCGCAATTGTTTGAGTGCATGGTGCACTCTCGATTTGGCTGTGCCCTCTGCAATGGAGAGCATCTGCCCAATTTCCTCATACGTATAGCTATAGTAATGCTTGAGAATAACTGGGATACGGCTCTCCTGCGGCAGTTCTGCCAAGGCATTCAACACATCCGGCCAAGCTTCATGTTGATGTCCGGCCTGCCACTGCATCTGGCGTAAGGATTGCTGTTGCTCTTGCTCCTGCCAATGCTTCTCGCGTTTGCGCCGTCTTCCTTGATCAATCATCAGATGAGTGGCGATGGTTATGAGCCAAGATGAGAATTTGGATTTTCCATTGTACAGCTTTATTTTTTCGATACATTGGATCATGGTTTCTTGTGTAATATCCTCAGCCATCGGTGGATTAAGCGTTATTTTCAGCAGATACTTGTAAACAAAAGCATAGTGCTGCTGCAGCAGCTGGGACAGAGCAGTTTTGTCTCCCTGTATGGCTTGACGAATTAATTCATGCTCTTCCAAGTGAATGAACATCCTCTCTGTCTGAAATCCTAGATAATACGAACATCTCCAATAAATCGTTCAATGCACACGAAAATTTATGTAAAATTATTTATTAGCTTACCACGCCGTTGTTCAGACATGTATAATGACTTCAGGTAAGAACATTAGAATGATGGAGGACAACATGTTGAAACAAGGCATATTACCAAGAGCAGGGCTGTCACCGCAGGAGCTGGAGGAAGTTCGGAAGCTTTGGGAAGTTTGTAATAGCCATGACCATATCGAGATTAAACTGAATTGGAGCACATTATCGGACCGTCCGTCTGGCGTGACGAATGACTTTTTATTTTTTCAAAATGACCGTATTGTCGGTTTTTTGGCCATATATTGCTTTATGTCTACAGAAGTAGAGATTAGCGGGATGGTGCATCCAGAGGCGCGGCGCCAAGGTATTTTTGGCCAAATGGTTCAACATGCGATAGCCGAGTGTCGGCGCAGGGAAGTTCCGAAGCTTATTTTTATTAATGAGCGTGGTTCGGAGAGCGGCAAAGCTTTTCTTACGAATCTTGGTGCAGCATACAGTTTCTCTGAGTATGTTATGCAGCTTCAAGAGCAAGCGGCAGAGACTCCACAAGATTCAGCTATGAATGAATTCGTTGCCATTCGTTTAGCGGATGCGCAGGATACGGAGCTGCTTGTTAAGCTCAATATGTCAGGGTTCAACATGTCGGAAAGCGACACGAGAGAGTATGTCACCCAAACCATTACCGGCGATAAAGAACGGACGTGGATTGCTGAGCTTGGAGAGAAGAGAGAGCCTATTGGGAAGATCGGAGCTATGGTGGAAGCGGAAGAGAGTGGATTCATCTATGGTTTTAGTGTAGTACCAGCGTATCGTGGCAAAGGCTATGGGCGGCGTATTTTGAGCCAAACGATAACAGAATTAAAACAGCGGGATCATGCTAGCTTCATTAAGCTGGAAGTATCTGCCCAGAACGAGAAGGCGTTAGGCTTATACGAATCATGTGGTTTTAAAACGAAAAATGCGAATGACTATTACGTGCTTTTACTCAGCTAAAAAGGGATGAAAAAGGATAGAGCAGCAGCCATGGCCGCGTTCTATCCTTTTTTGTGCAATAACCTACAGCCAATACACAGGCTATAAAGATGGTTTTCATCGTTACAGTCGCGAGGGGGAAGTGAAATCGTGCATGTAACTATATATTTCATCGTTACAGACGAGAAGATCGCGGATGGGTATCTTAACGAGCGAGTGATGGCAAGAGAAGTTCGTTCCCATGCTCAAAATAGGTTTTAGACAAGAACCTGGCCATCGGCCAGGTTCTATTTGCGTAACCCATGTCTGTGGGTGGGGAGCTTGTTATTCATTCTCGGCGAAGTCCTGAGACACAGCCGACTGATCATAATGATCTCTTGCCTGTTCTACATCGGAATAATGATCGACCGTCCATTTTTTTAACTCCTGCATCGGTTTTAACAAACTTTCACCGAGCGGAGTTAGTGAATAGTCAACACGAGGCGGAATGGTTGGCGTCAAATGGCGCATGACAAGTCCGTCCCTTTCCAGTTGACGCAAGGTTTGGGTTAGCATTTTTTTGGAAATGCCTTCAATACGCCTTCCCATCTCTCCGTATCGTGCGCTGCCATTCTCCAAGGCATAGAAGACAAGCACCGTCCATTTGCTCGAAATGATCTCAAGCATCCTGCTGTAGCCGCAAACTCTCAACGATATGTCAGGATGGTTTCCTTTATCGGTTAAGAACATCATTTACCTCCTAATGCACCTTTTGGTGCCCAGTGAACAAATAAGTGCCTACTTACTCAATTTTATTTGATGGGCTAGTATATGTCTATATTCAGTTACGAAGGAGAGAACCCTATGAAAGTTATTCAAATCCAAGGTGGTTATGGTCTTACACATGTCAAACAGGCAGAACGTCAAATACCGGTTCCGGGGCCAAACGAGGTGCTTATCAAGGTTCGTGCGGTTTCCCTGAACTCTCGTGATCTGGGTGTCATTGCCGGTTTCTATCAACCCGATCTGTCGAACCCGTTGGTATTGACTTCCGATGCTGTTGGCGAGGTTGTTGCTCTTGGTGCGCAGGCATCTAGGTTCAGTATTGGCCAACGGGTTAGCGGCATTTTCACGCAAAGCTGGATTTCTGGTGAAGCGACCCAGGCCAACTGGAGTAGCACGCTTGGCAGTCCGCTGGACGGGATGCTGGCTGAATATGTGGTCTTGCCTGAGCAAGGACTCGTGCAAGTACCGGATTACTTGACAGATGCGGAGGCAGCGACACTTCCATGTGCTGGAGTGACGGCTTGGCATGCGATTATCGAAGAAGGGAATGTCAAAGCCGGTGATACGGTGGTGGTGCAGGGGACAGGAGGCGTTTCTTTGTTTGCACTGCAATTCGCCAAGCTTCAGGGAGCGTCTGTTATCGTGACGTCAAGCAGCGACGAGAAGCTCGAGAAAGCCCGACAGCTGGGTGCGGATTTTGGGATTAACTACAGGGTTCATCCTGAATGGGAGAAAGAGGTACTGAAGCTTACCGAAGGTCGAGGTGCAGACCATATTATTGATGTGGGCGGAGCGGAGACACTTAATCAATCTATCACAGCACTTCGTGTTGGAGGTCGAATCAGCATCGTTGGACTTCTCTCCGGCGGCTCGGTAGAAGGTTTTCACGTGGTGCCCGCGATCTTGCGCAGGGCGCGGCTTCAGGCTATTAATGTGGGGAGCAGAGAGATGTTTGAATCCATGAACCGTGCCATTACGAATCATATACTTCGTCCTGCGATTGATCGCGTTTTCCCATTTGAACAGGCTATTGACGCTTTCAAATATTTCGAAAATGGTTCTTACTTCGGAAAGATCTGCATTACGCTTTGACTCAACATAAGAAATGGCATCATTTCATTTTAGAATATGCTTTGGTTATTTTGGGGTAAGCGAAGCTTACCCCTGATAAGCTAGGAACTAATGAAAAATGAGTTCGGATGAACCGCTGATGATCGTGCCTGTATTCTGACCTTCACAAATCTCTTTCATGGAGCCAGGCTTATCGAAGTTGAAAACATGCATGGGGATTTGATAATCTCGCGCCAGAATGAAGGCAGACTGATCCATGACCTTGAGATCATTTTGGATAACGTCGTTATAGTGGAGTGATTTGTACTGAAGAGCTTCCTTATGGTGCTTCGGATCTTTATCGAAAACACCGTCAACCCCCTGCTTCGCGACGAGAATCGCTTCACAGTTAACTTCAATGGCTCTTTGGACCGAGGGATAATCGGTGGTGACGAAAGGCTGTCCATTGCCGCCTGCGAAAATAACGATGTACCCTTTTTCCAAATGGTGAATGGCTCTCAATCGGATGAAAGGCTCCGCCACAGATGAGAGAGGAATCGCTGTCATGACGCGCACTTCAGCTTCGCTCTTCGCTTTAAGAACACCGCGCAGCATCAAGCTGTTGATGACGGTAGCCAGCGTCCCGATATTATCAGCCTCTGCCTTCTCGATTCCCCAACTCTCGCCCATATTCCCGCGAAAAATATTGCCTCCGCCGATCACGATGCACACTTCCACACCTAGATTAACAACGGTCATAATCTCATTGGCAATGTGATCAAGCTGCGTAGGATCGAAGCCAAACTCACTATCTCCAGCTACTGCCCCGCCACTAAGTTTAATTAGGACCCTCTTGTACCGCATATCCATCTCTCCTCCCAGATGAGAAAATTTGTATCCTTGACCCTCATAGTAAGTACGACCAGCGCCAGTGTGCGGATTGTACCCATAAAAAAACACTAAAGCAATGAATGCTTTAGTGTTCCATGAATGAGAAATAGGAAAAGACCACGTTTCTAATATCAACTGGACCCTTCATACGCCTCACACCTTCCGTCTATGTTTAAAAGTTATTGTACACGAATTAAGAGGAGGAATGCAATTTCTGCGGCACACGCATATGAACGAGCAGTCCAATTATGACTAGGATCAAAAGAGAGCCTAAGGCTACTCGGCTAGCCAGGTTGCCAGAGGACGCAAGCGCCCAGGTAATTGTACCATAGAGAGCAGGCCCAACGATCGAGGACACTTTACCTGAGAAGGCGAACAATCCGAAGAATTGACCGCGTTTCTCTTCCGGCGTTAGCTCAACAATTAACGTTCGCGATGTAACCCACATGGCGCCCATAGATACCCCATACAAGCTGCCGGCAACCCAGAATATGCTCTGGCTAGTTGCAAATGCCGCTAAGGAGATCGCAATAATAAGAATGAAGGCGACGATGGTCACGGCTCTTTTGGGGCCGATATTTCTGGTCACATAGCCGAAAAGGAACGAGCCGATGATGCTCGATACCGTCGAAACGAGGTAGAGCAGAATGAACTGCCCCGTGGTGAAGCCCATAACGGTATTCGCATAAATGGCCATCACCGCAATCGCTGTGGCAATCGCATCGTTAAAGAAAAAGTAGGCGATCATGAACAAGAAGGCAGCCCGGTACTTTCTTGCTTCTTTGAACGTATCCCAGATCTCACGGTAGCCGCTGAGGAGCGACTTTTTCCCGCTGACGGGCTTCTGAGTCTTCTCTTTGTAAAAAAACATAATAGGCAAAGAGAAGATCAGAAACATAAGCGCACTAGGGATGAACGTATTTTCAAAATGATTGCCGTTGATCAATGGAAATACGACAAGTCCAACTAATGTGCCGACATAACCAACCGCTACGCCAACTCCGGAAATGATGGGAATCTCACGTGCATTGCCCAGATCCGAAATCATTGAATCGTAGAAGATTAAGCTTGAATTGTAAAAGAATTTGGCGACCATAAAGAAGAAAATAACGCCTAGTATAGAGGTGTTGAGTCCCATCCACTGCTGGTCTGTGTGCCAAAGGGCCGAAGCACCCATGAGCAGAGTTGCCGCGATAGCAATAAGCGTAAAGGGGATGAGGTAAGCCTTCTTTTTACCAGTCCGGTCAA
This sequence comes from Paenibacillus sp. Soil724D2, assembly GCF_001427935.1. Lineage (NCBI taxonomy): Bacteria > Bacillati > Bacillota > Bacilli > Caryophanales > Paenibacillaceae > Paenibacillus > Paenibacillus sp. Soil724D2. The sequence continues at coordinate 65,698 of NZ_LMRY01000021.1, read as the reverse complement.
TCCATACCCCGAATAAGGGAGACAACAACACGAGGAAGAAGCTGGATATCGCATTGGAGTAAGTGATGAAAGTACTGGCAATCTGATTCAATTCTTCGCTCTTGCCTAACGTTTCTTTTAAATAGAATGGATAAAACACAGTTACGATATTGGAGGAAAAAATCGTATTCGCGAAATCGTACATCGCCCAAGCGAATATCGGTAAGGAGAAGAACAGGGTCCAGACTTTACGTGCTTGCACCTTGTTGGAAGCGGATTCAAGCTTTGCCACTAGGGTCACACCTTTCCTTCTCATCAAATGGTATTTCTCTAGTATATTGGCTACAAGGCCGGGAAATCCCTCTGTCTTTACAATAAAAAAACTCTCCCTCTAATCAATTTGGAAGGAGAGAATATGTCACTATGTGTTGTGTGGATTGCCGAACCGAGGGCTCTCTTTGATGCATTAAGCATCCGATTGCGGCTTTTTGATTTCAACCTCGATCACATCGATGCTTTCTTTCATTTCAAACACATCGATACCGTTACGCTGTAAGGTGGTCGAGAGCTTCTCTTTATTTTGGGCAGGGAAAACGTATGCATTACTTTGCTTATTATCAAGTAGACGTTTCGCCACCTGGACGAGACGTTCCATAGTGAACGGCTTTTTAAGATATTTCTCAATCTCTTTCTCGTGATAATCATGAGGCGGATCGAGCGCTGTTGAAACGATAACAGGCGTCTGATAGTGCACCGGATGACGGTATAAATCAGCGATGAAATCCCAACCTGTCTTGGCGCCCTCTAGATGAATATCGACGATGAAAAGAACCGGTCCCTCGCCTTTACAGCGATTAAGCGCGATAATACCCTCCTCGGCAGAGCGAAGCTGCATGGAGGGGAGCCCCAACTTGTTCAGCGCAACTTGAATGAGCTTCGCGAGATTATCGTCATCTTCGAAAATAACAATTTGACCATCCATGGCTGAAATCTCGTATAGATCGAACTCAATTCGGAATGTTGTACCTTGTCCCATTTCGGAAGTATAAGAGATATGTCCGTTGTGTCCTTCTACAATCTCTTTGACAATAGCAAGACCTAAGCCGGTACCGCCAATTTGACGTCTGTCTGAGTTATCGACACGAAAGAACTTGGAGAACATTTGATCACGGGCTTCCTCTGGGATACCGAGTCCGTAATCTTGAATCGCTATGGTAATTTTACCTTGGTCCACAGTTAGGTGAATATCAATGTGATTAGCTCCTGGCGAATACTTAATCGCATTGCTGATCAAGTTGTCGAATACTTGACGAATTCGATCAGCATCGGCCCTCACAAATAGTTCCGTTTCTTGCTGATGAATGAGAATACGATGGCTATGCTTATCCTGCCACTGCTCGGCGATCTCTTGCAAAGTAGGCAGCAGATTGACTGGAGAGAAATGATACAGTTGTCGACCTGACTCCATCCGCTGCAAATCAAGGAAATCGTTGATTAAATTCGATAAGCGATGTGCTTCTTTATAAATGGTTTCCATGTATTTCTTTTGTTTCTCTTGTGAAAGATCCCGATGCAGCAAGATCTCGATAAAACCAAGCACACTGGCAAGGGGAGTTCGCAGCTCATGAGATACAATGCTAATGAATTCATTCTTCATCTCATCAATACGCTCTTCTTCGGTGCGATCACGAAATACGAATAAGTAGCCTTGCTGTTCGGTATCTTCACTGACTACGGTCGCATAGAGCTCCGCGTGTTGGACCTGATCCTCAAGCTCGAAACTAAAGCGTTGTGTAAGATGAGACAGTGAGCCATCGATCAGCGCTTCAATGGAGGAAGCGACGCCTATAAAGCTCGGAGAATCGAAAGCTATTTCGTGACTGCTATCAACCAGGTTCTCGCCTATGTGTTCATTTAAACTGAAATATCGGTTCATTCGATGATTGGAGAAAAGAATGGTACCTTGCGAATCACACATCATCATGCCCTCATGTGCAGATTCCAAAATATTTTGAATCAGATCGCGCTGCCCTTCGATGAGCTGCTTCTCCGCTCTTAATTGATCATTCAGCTCTGCTAAGCTTGCCGCTTGCCCCAACCTCTCATCGTTTATCAGCTGCGCGTAGAAGGCGAGTCCGAACTGACGAACTAATCCTTTGGTCAATCGTTGGTTATTTTCTTGAAAGAGGGCGCTTTGATAGCTCGTAAGCAGCAAGAAGCCAATGACATTCTGTTTATCATCCAAGAGAGGAACATATTGATCGACAGCACGTGTCATTCCCCCGTGGACACCTTGTTCATGACCTAATACATCTCGTGTGTGAACAATAGGAGTCCCTTCATCGAAAACACGCCTAGCCGGCCCAAAAAGCTCTCTCTGATTCAAATGAATATGTTCCTTCGGATAACCAATGGAATGAATGACTTCATAAGATGATGAGCCCTCGGCGTGACGTTCCATAACGACCAGAGCCGCATCCTGCGATAACGAATTAAGCAGGGCTGGCAGCGTATGTTTCAAGAAATCTTTCAGCTTCACATAGCCTGTAAGCTTCTCCTGATAGGACGAGATGAGTTCCAAATCCCTTTCTCGTTCAGATAGCTTCGCGAGTGTGATCTGCTGCTCCTCCTGCTGGGCCATAATCTCCTCATTCTGCGTCTCCAAGCTCTCAGCCATATAGCGATACGTTTCCTCGCTTCTACGAATCTCTTCTTCGGCATGATAGGCTCGATAGGAAATGAAAATGGACATACCACCTGCAATCAAGGCAATAATACTGCCGACCATTGTAATCGTACGGGAGGTTTTACCTGCTTTAAGGGAAGCTGTATAGGCATCTGACGTGATTTGCTCTATGGTCTTCTCTATGCTTACATGAACAACTCGGTAGCGATCCATCATCGTTTTGCCTGACGCAATGCGAGCTTTCGATTCTTCTGTTTTTCCAGCACGAACTAGCTCCAATTGTGTGTCGAAGAACTTCTGTAAATTATTAATAGCCGGTATGGCTTGCGTGTCCATAATGAGCTGCAAAGTGGGATACTTTTTATCGTATTGACTGATCATGTTCAGATCAAGTTCCAGCTGCTTTTTACCATTCGTATAGGGCTCCAAGTATTGCTCATTCCCAGATAATTCATAACCGCGGATACCCGTTTCTTGGTTAATTAAATCTTTAAGCAGGCTGTTCGTTGTGCTGGAAATGGGAATCGAATCGTGCACGATCGCATTGCTTTCATTTTCCATATTACGAGAGGCGATAAAGTTGGATACACTCACAAATACGAGTAAAACAACGATTAAAATAACATATAGCATGGAGATCCGAGATCTCGTGAATGACTTCATAGCAATCGGTCACCTAGATTCTAATAGGATGAAAGGATGTACTAAAAATTCGACATGACGCAACAAATTCCTTTTAAAAACGATCATGTCATGTTTTCTTCCATCAATGCATTGCAAGATAGGGAAATGTCGTTTAAAATATGATTCATTACACGATTGATGTTATGTTCTAAGATCATCGAAGTTTGCTTGAGGAGGGCGCACAGTGCAGGTAAAAGACAGCAGGATTCCGCCACTACACGAAGTACGTCCATTCTTCCAACCCATACTTTCACTTCAGAGCCAAGAAATCATCGGCTACGAAACACTGGGAAGACGGGTTCGGGAAGGTAGTGTCGAAAGTTTGGGGCCTTTTTTCAAAAATCCTGACATTCCCGAAGACATGCAGCTTTATATTGATCGGCATTTGAGAGAGCGGGCGATCGAACAGCTAGTTTCGGCTCAAGATGAGAGTTCCTTATTCATCAACTTAAAACCTTCATGGATTTATCAAACCTATAAGCGCACAGGCGTGCTGCCAACCATCGAGCTATTAAGGAAATATCAAATAGATCCAGCGCGTATCGTGATCGAAATTACCGAAGAAGAATTCACAGGCAAGCTTCACGAGCTGACGCAAATTGTAGAATTATATCGAGAATTCGGCTGTACGATTGCCATTGACGATGTGGGCAGCGGGTTTAGCAACTTCGACCGAATCGCCAGTTTACAACCAAAGATATTGAAGATCGATCTTAATATTTTGAAAAAAAGCGCGGTCCACGCCGGCTACAAAGCGTTGATGCAATCTTTTTCTATACTAGCGGCTCAAATGGGGGCTTCCTTGCTCGTCGAAGGGGTGGAAACGAAGCAAGAACTGCGCAGCGCTCTTCAGATCGGGGCCAGGTATATACAGGGCTATCTCTTCTCCAAAGCTGAACCGCAGTTGCAGCACCGAGATGCCTTCAAGCCTATGCTGAAAGAAGAGATGAAACTCTTTGGTCAAGATGAGCTTGGGCGCTATAGCCGTCTTTTGACCATTCATCAAAGTCTAGATTTACTTATCCATTCCACTGTCTGTATATCAACAGCTGAAGATGCAGATCGTGTCATCGAAAATATCATTAGCAGCGTGTCGGAAAACTGTATACGTATGTACATATGTCGGGAGGACGGCAACCAAATCTCGTCCAACTACAGCCGCAAAGACGAAACGTGGAACAAAGATGAGAGCTATCGCGGGGCAAACTGGACGTGGAGGCCCTATTTCATCTCCAACATCATGATGATGAACCTGCAAAAACAAGGGATCCTATCCCAAGCTTACACGGACTTGGACACCTCGCATGAGATTCAGACTTATTCCTGTGCATTGGGAGAGGGCTTTTATTTGTTTGGAGATTTGATGCTTTGATATGAGAGATTGATAGGAATGTTCGTTCCCGAAATTGTGGCGCCTAAGGGCATCATTGCCAAGATTAGGGAAACCAGAATTCCCCAAGGGAACCTCAATTCGCTATTTGGACGAAAAAAACCCGAAATCATGAGGATGAGGAACGACGATACGTTTTTTCGCGGTTTTTTGCCTCCTAATCGTTTATTTTGATCAAATAGCGTACACACGTTCCTCTTATTCGATTTCAAGTGCAGATTTCCTGAAATAACGCATCGACGTTCCGCGAACTAATGATCGGGAGACTTTCTGTGCCAAACGTAGACGAGCAAACTAAGAATTGATAAACGAACCAAACATGCAACTAGCACGAATAAGGTCATAGCACGAACACGCGATAAGGGCGTGTTCGTGCTATGACCTTTAAACTATCTATAATCAAGCAGAGCACGGTACAAGCTCAAAGGCTAAGGCCTAAGCCTCGACCCACTCGCGGCGCAGCGAGAACAAGTCGCGCAGCTCGTCGGTCGATAGCTCGGTGATCCAGTTCTCGCCGGAGCCGACGATTTGCTGGCTGAGGCCGAGCTTGCGCTCGATCATCTCATCGATGCGCTCCTCCAGCGTGCCCAGCGTCACGAACTTGTGCACCTGCACATGGCGCGTCTGGCCGATACGGAAGGCGCGATCCGTCGCTTGATTCTCGACGGCGGGGTTCCACCAGCGATCGTAGTGGAACACATGATTCGCCGCCGTCAGGTTGAGCCCGATGCCGCCGGCCTTCAGCGAAAGAATGAACACATTCCGCTGTTCGTCGATCGGCTGGCTAACGTCTTGAAAGTTCGCGATCATCTCATCGCGCCCATTCTTCGGTGTTCCGCCGTGCAGGAACAGCACTTTCTCGCCAAGCTCCTGCTGCAGCACATGCTGGAGCAAGTTGCCCGTCTCCACAAACTGCGTGAAAATCAAGCATTTGTCGCCCTCTTGGCGCAGCTCCTGCACCATCTCCAGCAGGCGCTCCAGCTTGTTAGAGCGTCCGCTCCATGGCGCGTGGATGCCCTCTTTGAGCAGCAAAGCAGGGTGATTACATACCTGCTTCAGCTTCGTCAGAGCGGCGAGAATGAGACCTCGCCGCTCCATAGCGGAGAGCTTATCCAGACGATCGAACATGTCTTGGATGTAGTTCTCATACAGCGAGCCCTGCTCGGCGGTAAGCGAAATGAACGTCTTCGACTCGTTCTTCTCCGGCAAGTCCAGCTGAATCGCGGGATCTTTCTTCTCGCGGCGCAGCAGGAAAGGGCGGATCAGCTTCTGCACCTTGCCGATCGTCTCGCTATCGCGCGTCTTCTCGATGGCATTCACATAGCGGTGCGTGAATTCGCGAACCGTGCCCAGATAGCCCGGGTTCGCAAAATCAAAGATCGACCACAGCTCCGTGAGCCGATTCTCAATCGGTGTTCCCGTTAACGCAATGCGATGGTAACCATCGAGTCGGCGAATAGCGGAAGCTTGCTTCGTATAAGCATTTTTTATATTTTGGGCTTCGTCCAAACAGATGGAGTTCCAGGCAATTGAGCCTAGCTCAACTTCATCCAGATGGGAAAGCGTATAGGATGTCAAAACCAAATCGACCTTGCCAACGACTTGTTCATTAAAAGCAGGTCCCTTTAATCGTTGAGGGCCATAGTGAAGATGAACCTTTAGCGACGGCGCAAAACGCTTAAGCTCCATCTGCCAGTTCCCAAGCACGGACGTCGGACATACGAGGAGTGAAGGTGTGTCAGGCTTCTCGTTCTCTTTCACCGTGAGTAAATACGTAATCCACTGGATCGTCTTCCCGAGACCCATATCATCGGCCAAACAGCCGCCTAGGCCAAAACGGCGCAGGAACAACAGCCAAGAGATGCCGTCCACTTGATAGTGGCGCAGCGAGCCTTGAAAGCTAGGCGGCGGCTGTATTGTCGGAATCGACTCCGCCTGCGTAAGCTGATCGACCATGTGGCGCAGCTGTTCGTTCAGCTCTACTTCCATCTCGATGTAGCGCATCGCTTCGGGGTCATCCTCAGCCGGCAGCAGCCCGCCGGCATCGCCCGCGAGGTGAAGCTCCAGCACATCGCGGAAGGAGAGCCCTTGCTTCTTCTGCACCTGCTTCATAATCTGCTCGACCTGTGCCATGAACAGCGGGTCGAGCTGAATCCAATTGCCGCGAATCTGGATCAGCTTGCGCTTCTCCTCCAGAAGCTGCCGGAATTCCTCTTCCGTCAGCTCCAAATCCCCTACAGCCAGCTTCCAGTCGAACTGCATCAGCTGGGTCAGCCCGAACATCGTCTCCCGTCCAGAACCGACGGAAGACTTGATCTTCGCGCGCAGCTTCGGCTTCATCTTGCGGATGCGCTCCCACCAGGCCGGCAGGAACACACTCGTTCCAGCCTCTACAAGGCGTACGCTTCCCTCTGCGAGGAAGCGCCAGGCCTCTTCCTCCGTCAACGTCTGACGGAGTCCGGCACCCTCACCCGCATCCAGCCACGGCAGGATGCGTACCCACTTCGCCGCGTCACGTTCTACGCGGCCAAGCTCCGGCAGCCACGCCTCCGGCAGCGGCAGCTCGCCCGCGGCCGGCTCGCCGCTGGGCGTCACCGTGCGCAGCACCTCCGGCGCTAGCCGGTCCTGCAGCAGCAAGCGCAGCTGCCAACCGGAGCTGTGCGCCAGGTCCGGCTCCACAAGCTGCAGACAGGTACGCATAGGCGACCGGTCTTGGCGCCAACCAATGGCGACGAGCCAATCCTCCTCGTCTAGCCATAGATCAGCGCCGATCTCACCGCGGCGCATGAGAGGATGCGCGGCTTCGAGCTTGCGCAGATTGTCTTTCATGAGGCCGTCGGCGTCCACCCACTCGGGAATCAGGGCATGGATCCAGCGTGAAACAGCTGGGGATTCCAAGGCTTGCAGTTCTTCTGGAAGCTGGAGCTTCCAGCCGATTTCGCCGGCTTTCCACTTTTCATAGTCCGGCATGAAACTGCCGGACGCCAATGCCTCTCGAACAGCCGGAGCTAAACGCATCAAATCCGCACAGTCCTTATGCCAGCTAAGCTGTAAGTGCTGCACAGGCTGCGGATCGCTGAAATAATCGAGCGCATCGAGCGGTTGCAGCTCGATGCCTTCCCGATTTTGCCACTCGCTGGGCTCCATGAACGTGCCGAAAAAAGAGGCGCGATGCCAGGCAAACAGCATATTTTTCAAATCAAGAGCATCCCAAATGCCGCCGTTCTCGCGGGTACCCCATAGAAACAAAGAACCATTAGGTATGGAGCTAACGTGAACTGTCAGCGCGCTGGTTTCGATCATCGAATCCATTTTCCTTTCTTGAGCTCTTCTTGGAAAGCACGCAAGCGTGAGAACTTATCCGCTAATCGATATACGTAGTGCTCCCAGCGGTCGTCCTGGCCTAATTGTTTATAAATACCGTGCAGTTTCTTAAGCAGTCGAACAGCCGTCTTATAGGAAGCCCTATTTTTCTCCAGAACAGCCCGTTCGGCCGCTTGGTGATAGAGGGGGAGGAGTAAAGCCGAATCATGCTCTTCAATCGCTTTAAGCTCCATACCATATAAGCTCAGCGGTGATATTCGGTTTGCTAATTGCAAGTCAACCCACTGCCGATACCGTTTCGTTTGCAATAAATATGCCGTGTAATAGTAATAGGAACGAGGCAGCAGGGACTCCATCACCTGTACCCATTCGCTATCGGACTCCAGATGTTTGGTTGTATCGAGCCAATATTGGCAAAAGGTCCGGAAATCATCGTGGTTTGCATTCGCAATCGACTTGAACAGCCAGCGAAGCCAAATAAGCATGTTGTTCCACTGCTTATCGTTGTAATAATAGTTCAGGTAAAGGAAGTAATCCTTCGCATTGGGATGTGTGAGCTGTCCTAGACGCTCAAAGGCGCTTGCCGTATCCCCCTGCATAATATCAAAATGCGCTCTTGCCGCCAGAAGCGTATCCTTCTTCCGAGCTAAGAGGTCCTTCTTCGTGAGAAGTACGTCGAGACGCTGAATTTCCTCTTTCTGTGCTGCTGAATGATTCGTCAGTTTCCACCAAATGATGCGGTACACAAACAGCCAATCAATCGGGCTATCCTTGCCCTGCAGAGCGAATTCTCCGAGCATTTTCATGGTGGATAGCCAGTGTTTGGGTTCCGCCTCGAATGAGGTATTCACATCTGTTCGTTCCACGAATTCAACCAGCTTATCCTCACAATTTTTTGCGGCAATTTTGCAGCCGTTCTCGTGATAATAGGACAAGTAGGAACTTTTCGTTTCTTGATAAAATTGTTCGATTTTCCGCATCATGAACAGCACGATATGGAACATGTAGAGCTCGCGGGTCGAGCTTCTCCAATTTGCCGCATAGCCGGGCAAGGACTCCAGTGCTGAGTCGTAGAAGGTTTCGATCGAGTGCTGATGAGAAATGGAGAATCCATGGAATTTCCCTTCAAAAAAGCGATGCCAATCTGCGGGCATAGCCTCTTCAAGAGGCACGTTGGCTTGTGCAGCCGCAGCAGCTTTGCGTTCCTGTATTAAAGTTGCCCCGCGTGCTGGTTTTTTCCGTGTGTGTATTTGTTGTTTTAACTGTTGAAGCAGCAGTTCCGGACGTCCATATGGCGCATACAAGCTGAAGAAAGTGGCACCAATATGTTTACAAAAGCCTTCATAGGAGCAGCTGCACTCACTAGTGGCGAAATTTTCTAAATTAACCATCGTGCTCAGTATTTTTTTGCCTGCGACGGTCGCCTGAACGTTCATGCCTTTCAGATCGACTTCGGTCACACGACCTTTATGGTAATACTCCCAGCCCTGCTCCAGAACGACGGCGTCGAAATGAAGCGGGATTTGCTTGATTAGGTAGTTCATTCGATTTTTGGGAATCTGCAGTTTCAGCATGTGTGCTTTCCTACCCTCCGAGCGGTACATTCCTTCTTCCATAGTAACAGATTTTTCCCGAAATTGCCCATTTCCACAGTTTATGCCAAAGGGGTTTTTTTTACACATCAGAAAATAAGTTCTCGTCGGGTTAAAAGGGCTTAACCCTGCATTCCTGCCTATAATATGATAAAGTGAAGCTATACGAAATGCTTTTGAAGGGAGACTGCGCGAGTGGGTATTAAATTTGGCAGAGAATATAAGGATATCGTCACTGATTTCGTGCGTGGCATTGAGATGGTTGATGGATTTTATGAACTGTTGGAAATGAATGCGGACGACTGGCAGGAGCTTGAAAAGGATGAACAGGAAGAGTGCTTGCGTACGCTGGCTGACGATATTTTTTATGGATTAGGAAACGCGCCTGTGATGCATGTAGGAGCGGGATCCGTCCGCCATGATCCGAATAATCACGTGCTGAAGGTTCATGACGGGGAGAAGTTGGTTTCCGTCATCTATTTGGTCTAAATAAGGCAGAAGTGTGATATAGAAAGGTGTATGGAAGTTATGCTGGATGGAGCAAGGAAGGTCTTACAACAAGTTTATGGATACCCGGAATTTCGCGAGGGCCAGAAGAATATTATTACGAATCTGCTTGAAGGTCGGGATACGCTAGGCATTATGCCGACGGGCGGAGGTAAATCGATCTGTTATCAAGTTCCTGCCTTGCTTATGGAGGGAGTGACGCTGGTTATTTCCCCGCTAATCTCCTTGATGAAGGATCAAGTGGATGCGTTAAGTGTGCTTGGTGTTCCGGCAACTTTCATTAACAGTACGCTGGAGGCTAAAGAAGTAGAACAGAGGATGCAAGGCGCCATGCAGGGCAAATATAAACTGCTGTATATCGCGCCCGAGCGTCTGGAATCGGAACGATTTCGTGCTCGAATGTCTGCGCTGAATCTTCCGCTTGTGGCTATTGATGAAGCGCACTGCGTGTCGCAATGGGGGCATGATTTTCGCCCGAGCTACGTGTCGATTGCTCCGTTCATTCGCGAGCTGCCTAATCGCCCGATTGTCGCAGCCTTCACAGCTACGGCTACTGCCGAGGTCACAGCCGATATTGCGAGACTGCTTGACTTGGATCAAGCGGGCATATTCGTCAATGGTTTTTCACGGGATAATCTGGAATTAACGATTCTGCGCGGTGAGAATAAGCGGGATTACATTCAGAATTACGTGAAAGAACATACGCATCAGCCTGGTATTATTTATGCCGCTACGCGTAAGGATGTTGAAGAGTTGTATGAAACGTTACGCAAAAAAGGCTTCGCAGCAGGGAAGTACCACGCCGGTCTAACCGATGAGGAACGCTCCTACATGCAGGAGGCGTTTCTGTATGATGATATTCGGGTGATGATCGCGACGAACGCTTTTGGAATGGGCATTGATAAGTCCAATGTCCGTTATGTCATTCACTACAATATGCCGAAAAATATGGAGGCTTATTACCAGGAAGCCGGTCGCGCGGGGCGTGATGGAGAGCCTAGTGAGTGCATTCTGCTTTTTAGCGCGCAGGATATTATGACGCAGAAGTTTTTGATCGAGCAGAATCAGCTCTCACCGGAGCGTAAAGCGAACGAGTACAAGAAGCTTCAGACAATGATCGACTTTTGCTATTCGCCACGATGCTTGCGCAACGTCATTCTGCACTATTTTGATGAAACGAATATTAAAGATACTTGCGGCAATTGCAGCTCGTGCAAAGATGATCGTGATACGGTGGATATCACCGTCGAAGCGCAGAAGATTTTCTCCTGCATCCGCAGGATGGGTGAACGCTTCGGCATCTCGATGGTCGCCTCCGTGCTCAAAGGCTCAAAGGCGAAGAAGATTCTCGACTATCGCTTCGATCGTCTTCCAACCCATGGCATTATGCGAGATCTGCCGGAGAAGGAAATTTCTGATCTGATCAACGTGCTGATTTCAGAAGGGTATTTGCAGCTATCGGATGGTCAATATCCGGTTGTGAAGCTGCTGCAGCCCGCAGCAGAAGTGCTTCAAGGGAAGCTGCAAGTGTACCAGAAGGTGCGTAAGCAGCAGGTTAAGGCTGCCGCTATCGATAACACCTTGTTCGAGCAGCTTCGCCTGCTTCGCCGGGAAATTGCCGCACGTGAGAAGGTGCCGCCGTATATTATTTTCTCGGACAGCACGCTGCGTGAAATGAGTGAAATTTGTCCGACATCGGAAGCCGCTATGCTGCGAATTAAAGGTGTCGGCGAGGTGAAATACCGAAACTACGGGAAGCCGTTCCTAGACCTCCTTCGCACGTATGCAGGAGAGGGCGAATTGGGCGCGGTCGCCTATGATTTTGATTGAAATCAGAGGAGTGGTGACAGGTGAAGCTTGGGAGCACTGACATTGATCAGAAGCTTGCGGAGGTGACTGGCTGGACGACAGACGATCACAAATGGATTGTGCGTAAATATCGATTTACGGCATTTATGCAGGCCATAAACTTCGTGAATGAAGTCGCCAGCATAGCAGAAGCCGAAAACCATCACCCTATGATCGCCATCGATTATAAGATGGTCACGCTGCGACTTACGTCCTGGCATGCAGGCGGCTTAACCGATTTGGATTTCGAAACCGCTGCTAAATTTGATCAGGCTTTTGCTGACATTACTACTGGCAGTGGATCACTTGATTAAGCTCGATCCGTTATATACCATGCAGTGAAAGGCAGCTAGCCCTGTGGGAGTAGACCTTTCATACGTGTCTGTAATCGTAAAACCAGCTCTCTCGTACGTCTGGATCGCACGTTCGTTCCAGACGAGAACTTCTAGATCAATCTCCTGCTGGGGCGTCCGGCGCTGGGCCTCTTGAACAAGAAGATGGACGAATTGGGTACCGATTCCACTCGCTTTCCCGCAAAGATCCGGTCGAAGTCCTAGACCTAAACGTGTCACCCCAACAATGGGGAAGAATTGAACGAACCCAGACAATATTCCGTTTTCATCCACGACAGCTCGATATTGCTCTTCTCGAATTTGCGGGTCGGCGAATTCAGCTTGTTCACGAAGCATAGTCTCCCATGGAGACCAATTGTATAAATCGTATGGAGGCGAATACTTCCAAGTGCAAAGTTCAAGGCAATTCGCCTCAGTAAGGGGAACGACGCGCCATGGTAGGCTTTCATGCATCATATTGTTCGTAGTTATCATCCTTTCATCTATTGGTTGGAGGTTCAAATGGATTGGTATGGTCATATTCCAATTGGCACAATAACTCTATTTTCTATGCTCGTGTTGGGACTTACCCTATTCCGGATCTCGGTGAAAACAAAATGGCCGCTTGTGCTGCTTGTTTCCTTCGTTATTGCTTGTTTGTTTAGATTACTTTTATCCCAGCAGTGGGCGGAAAGCTTGCAACCTATGCTCATTATTGTAATGGAAGCGGTCTTTATTCACTATATATTTCGTGTGCGAAAGCTGCATGCGCTCTTGGTGGCGTTTCTTGGCTCGCTTGGCTATACGATTTATTTGGCCATTGTTCTATTTATCATGCCGCTCATTACCCATATTTCTCTGGATACCTATTTTAAGGGGCTTGATTCCTCATATCGTGCTTTGAAAATCGTGGCCGCATCGCTTTCGTACCTTACGGCTTTGGTTCTGGTTAAAAAACGGTTAGGGTTTACCGTTCGAATCGAGTTAAGCTCGAAAAGTGCTTGGCTTCCACAGAAAAATGTCCTTCTTCATGTGTTTCTCTTTGCATTTGTACTATTCTCGTTGACTTACTATGGGGTTACGTTGAAGATAACGTCCATATTCTATTTCGCAGCGGGCTTATGCCTACTATTAGGGTGGATCATTTATCTCCTGTATCGGAAAGAAATGGAAGACATTTAACCAAGGGTACCTTTCATCATAAAGCCAAGATTTGGGGTACAATGAGTATATAGACTTATTAGGAATAGGAGGTCACCCTAAATGACCCAAGTTACGATTCGTGAAGCGGTAATGCAAGATATTCCGCAGTTGAAAACGTTAATGCTCGCTTATATTGTGGACTTCTACCAGTATCGGCAACCCGAGGATGAGAAGTTGAACGGATTGATCCACCTACTGCTTGAGCAGAAGGAAGGTATTCAATTCGTAGCGGAGACTGAAGAGGGGACGCTGGTCGGCTTTGCGACCTTATATTTTACCTTCAGCACTTTGCGTGCTTCCAAAATAGCAATTATGAACGACTTATTCGTCATTGAGGCTGAACGTGGTCAGGGTGCGGCAGCGAAACTATTTGCTGCTTGCAAAGGATATGCCGCGAGAAATGGTTATGCCAATTTAACTTGGACAACAGCCAAAGATAACTTCCGCGCCCAAGCATTTTACGATAAAATGGGTGGAGATCGCAGTGATTGGCAGACGTACTCCGCTAATCCGACGAGTGGAATGGGCGATTAATCGAATGACGAAAGATGGTGGCATGAAACTGTGGAAAATATCGTAAGTCAGACGTGGCTGCTAGGACAGCTTGGCGATGCCAACATCGTGATTGCGGATTGCCGCTTTGCGCTAGGACAACCAGAATCAGGCAGACAGAATTATGAGAAAGACCATATAACAGGAGCTGTCTATGTAGACTTGGAGAAAGACCTCTCCGGTGCCAAAATGGCGCATGGAGGCCGGCATCCGCTCCCTGATCTAGGAGCCTTCTCCATCCTCGTGGGCAACCTCGGGATCGATGGTACGAAGACCGTCGTGGCTTACGACGATCAAGGCGGAGCCATGGCTTCGCGGCTATGGTGGATGCTGAAATTCCTCGGTCACTCCGAGGTATACGTACTAGACCAAGGGTATACAGCTTGGAAAGCTGCTGGCTACCCGGTTACCGATGAAGTGTCCACGGTGTTCCCCCGGACCTTCTCACCAAAGGTGCATCGCGCCATGCTGGCCAGCATGGACGAGGTCAAGGACAAGCTCGGCCGTCCAGGCACCGTGCTCGTTGACTCGCGCGAGGAGCGCCGCTACCTCGGCTTGGAAGAGCCAATCGATGCGGTGGCCGGCCACATCCCGGGCGCTCGCAGCTTCTTCTGGAAAGGCGTTCTCGGTGAGAACGGCGCCTGGTTGTCAGCCGCGGAGCAGGAGAAGCACTTTGCCGCGCTGCGCGATGCCGATGAAATCATCGTCTATTGCGGCTCCGGCGTGACGGCGTGCCCGAACGTGCTGGGCCTTAGCGAAGCAGGGTTTGATAACGTGAAGCTCTATAGCGGAAGCTGGAGCGATTGGATTTCATATGAGGATAATCCGATTGCGAAGGGTGAAGAGTAAAAACTGAGAAGCCGCGTTTTCCGCGGGTTTGAGGGCTGTGACAGGTTGCCGAGAGGTGGGCTGTTGCGGCCTTTTTTCGTTGTATGGGAAATTATGATTTTCTCAGTCTATGGATAAGATGTGCCTAAAGTTGGGGATAGTGGTTATCGCGGAATTCCCGCTGTAGGCGCATTTTTCGCGCTTATTCGTTCGAGGCTATGCGATTAAGCGCGTTTACCGCGCTTACACAGTACGGATGCGCAGGACGGTCAGCTGAGAAGTCGATTTCCGACCTCTCAGCCACTGTCGACGAGCTTCGGCTCATTGAACCTTTTAGGATGATTATTTCTTGACGAACAACCTACTTCCAATCTAATATTCAATTAATGAATTGAATATGAAAGGACGAACAATTATGGAATCAGTACCCGAGGAAATCACTTATGCAAAAGAGTTTAAGAATGAACTGTTTCAGCAATTAGCCCGGGTGGGGAAATGTCTATCTAGCGACAAGCGGCTTGAAGTCTTGAGCTTGCTTGCTCAGGGGCCTAAGTCGGTAGAAAAGCTGGCCCAAGTCACGGAGATGAGCGTGGCCAACGTATCCCGCCATCTGCAAGTTTTGCTCGATGCCAGGCTAGTGAAGTTCAGCAAGAAAGGTACATATGTCATTTATTCGCTGGCTGACCCAACAATTGGCGCGTTTTTGTTTGCTTTGTGGAGCATTGGCGAGAGTCAACTTGCGGACGTCGCGCGGATTAAACAGGAATTTTTACACGAGTATGAGGATATTCGGACGCTATCTTTGGAGGAAGCAAGGACGAAAGTGGAAGCCGGAGCGATTATCCTACTCGATGTAAGACCGAGAGACGAATTTGAGGCCGGTCATCTCGTAGGGGCCATCTCCATACCGATGGAGGAGTTGGAGTCGTATCTTCAAAATCTGCCTAGGCCCGTTGAAGTTGTGGTCTATTGCAGAGGCCCCTACTGCATCAGTTCGACACAGGCCGTTGCCAAGTTGCAGCGGGAGGGGATCACGGCATACAAGCTGGAGGGGGGAGAGCATGAATGGCTGAAGGAAGAAGTGAATTGATTAGAGAGTACATTCATTCTCCTGAGAGACAGCAGCAGCTCTATCGGAGATCGCTTATGATCGTGATCATCGCCCAACTATTCGGCGGAGCGGGACTCGCGGCAGGGGTCACGGTCGGAGCGCTGCTTGCTCAGGAAATGCTCGGGACGGATAGCTTAGCAGGGGTTCCTTCGGCGCTATTGACGCTGGGCGCGGCCTCGTCGTCTCTGTTTGTCGGTAGGCTGTCTCAAAGCCTGGGCCGACGGGTAGGCCTAACCGCGGGTTTTCTTGCTGGGGGGATCGGCGCGATTGGGGTCGTATTCGCAGCTATCGCTGATAACCTTCCGCTTTTGTTCGCTTCAATGCTGATCTATGGCGCCGGCACGTCGACTAACTTGCAGGCGCGTTATGCGGGAACTGACTTAGCTCAGCCTAAGCAGCGTGCGAGAGCCGTCAGTTTAGCCATGGTATTCACGACGTTTGGTGCAGTTACGGGGCCGAACCTGGTGGGGGTCATGGGACGATTCGCGACTTCTGTCGGCGCCCCTGCTCTGTCGGGCCCGTTTATGCTCGCGGCTGCTGCTTTTATTCTTGCGGGTCTGGTGATGTGGGCTTTGCTCCATCCAGATCCGTATCTCGTTGCTAGAGCGATCGCCGAAGCGCAAGAAGCGAATCCATCCAAAGCGACGGATAATGCGAATCACATGGCGCCAGCCATCCGTAACCGGGGAATCATCATCGGGACGACCGTAATGGTTTTGACACAGGTCGTGATGGTCGCCATCATGACGATGACGCCGATCCATATGAAGCACCACGGACATGGGTTGAGCGCGGTCGGCATGGTGATTGGCATTCATGTTGCGGCGATGTTTCTGCCTTCCTTGGTAACGGGAATTCTCGTGGACAAGGTCGGGCGTACGTTCATGTCCTGCGCAGCAGGGTTCACGCTGTTGTTGGCGGGACTGCTTGCCGCATGGGCGCCGGCTGATTCGATGATCTGGCTCATCGTCGCGCTGGCACTGCTTGGGCTCGGCTGGAACTTCGGCCTGATCAGCGGCACCGCGCAGATTATCGATGCGACATCCCCGGCCACACGTGCCAAGACACAAGGAACCGTGGATGTCCTGGTATCATTGGCGGGTGCATCTGGCGGAGCATTGTCGGGCATGGTCGTCGCCAATTCCAGCTTCGCCGTCCTCTCTCTGGCGGGCGGGTTCCTTTCTCTGCTGCTAATCCCGGTTATGATCTGGTTACGCAGGGATCGGTCGATAGATCAAAACGAAAAGAGATTAGCACAATGATCTAGTGATATAATCACGCTAGACTGACGGAGTTAGAAGGGTGATAGACATGAGTGTAATTCGTTTGGAGAACGTCACTAAGAAATATGAAGAGTCCCTGATCTTTCGCGATATCTATTTTCGCGTAACGCAAGGAGAGCGTATCGGCCTAATCGGGCGGAACGGTGCTGGTAAGTCGACGGTTTTTAAGCTGATTATGGGTAAAGAAGAGCCAACGTCCGGAAGAGTGGAAATAGATCCGCAGGTTAAAGTAGGGTACTTCTCCCAATTCTCGGAAATGCGCGGAAGCCTGTCCGTTCAGCAAGAGCTTGAAATGTGCTTCGAGCAGGTTGTACTTATCGAAAGGGAACTACAGGAAGTTGGAGAAAAGCTGGGTTTAGTCACCGAGGACGGTGAAATGGATAGGCTGCTGACGAGGCAGGCTGAGCTATTTGAACAAATGGATCATTTGGATGGCTGGAACGTATCTGTCGAGATTAACACAGTTCTTACGAAGCTGGGGTTCAACGAGAGATCGCGCCATCAACCTATCGATGAATTGTCCGGAGGGTGGAGAAACCGTGCCGCGCTCGCCAAGATGCTAATCGAGCTGCCTGATGTCGTCTTGCTCGATGAACCGACGAATTACTTGGATATAGAAGGTATAGCGTGGTTGGAGCAGTGGTTGTATCGCTTTAAAGGCGCCATGATTCTGGTGTCACATGACCGGCAATTTATTGACAAAGTAGTCACGCGAACGATCGAGATTGAGAACTATCATTTTCAGGAATACGAAGGGAATTACACCGACTACATTCGCAAAAAGAAGATGCGCAAGAAGGAGTTGGACCGCCAGTTCGAGTGGGAGGAAGAGCTTCTGCTCATGGAGTCGGAAGCCATCGACAGCCGTGCTAGCAAGAAGTCTTCAAAGGACCGTCTCTCCCGCCAGCTGGCAGATAACAAAAAGCGGATAGAGCCGCACCCCGTAAATGTTCTTATCACTGATATTTATGAGAGACTGCGATTTCCGGATAAGCTATGCGAAGTCAAGAAAATCGGGCAGACCTACGATGATCGGCCGATCTTTCAGAACGTCAGCTTCGACATTCAGAAGGAAGACCGCTTAGTCATTGTGGGTCCCAACGGAAGCGGGAAGTCCACGCTCATTAAGGTGCTAACGGGTCAGGAGAAGCCCGAATCCGGCGAGGTGATCTGGGAGAAAGGCGTCAGCTACGCTTACTTCAACCGGATGTGGGAGGAGCTTAATCCTAAGGATACCGTTAGCCACGCGGTGAATACGTACGGTTTGGGATTGGATGCCCCGCGGAAAAAGGTGAACAAATTTCTATCCATGCTGCAATTTTCGGAGATGGATCTAAGCAAGTTCATTGGCAACCTATCCGGCGGACAGAAGGCTCGGGTCGCGCTAGCGAAATGCCTTCTCTCCGGTGCCGCAGTCATCATATTAGATGAGCCAACTAACCATCTGGATTTAACGAGCATTCAGGTCATGGAGCAAGCGTTGATCCATTTTCCTGGCGCCGTCATTACGGTAAGCCATGATCGGTTCTTTATTGATAAAATCGGGACGAAAATGCTAACCTTCGACCCGGAAATGGGGATAAGCGAGCAGAATTTATAGGAAAGAGGCTTCTCAATTGGAGCTGGGTCGTGATGAGAAGAGAGACTGCGTCGGACGCGGGTTTAAGGGTTGTAGCAGGTTACGATGAGTAGCCTGCTATGGCCCTTTTTGGTAAGATAAGAAGTTTTGGGTGACCGAGAGGTTCCCCCTGTCTTACAGGTGATATACGGCCTGATATCCGCGCTGTGTATGGTTTTTAACGATGTTTTACATCGGTGCAGATGTATCAGTCGTGGCAGTAGCGCGCTAGAACGATGATTTTCATCGTTGCAGATGAAAACAGCGCTGACACCTGCGCTGTATGTGGCTTGTAATGATGTTTTGCATCGTTCCAGATGTCCTAGTAGCTGGGAGGGGCTGTTAATCGAAGGACCTAGCTAATGGCCAGGGTTTTCTTAACATATAAGAATGTTTAAGTTTTTTACAGAACTAAAGCGTTAATGGATACCCTTTCAAAGTGCAACCGCAGTTCCTGCGAAGCTTGTGGAGGGGAAATGTACTCGGAATATTACAAGGGCATTTACGGATATGAATACCGAATTGAAAGCCGAATAGGGAATAGAGAAGTGGAAGGAAGCATAAAGTAGAACAGAAAAGGGAATGGAAATGGAGTGGTAAAGCGATAGCGGCCGTATTTGAAATCGTGTTATAACCGCTAAATAAATTCAAAGAAGCACGATTTCAAGGAACGGTTGGAACCCCATGTCCAATTCCCTCCCAATGATCAAAACGTATCGCATAGCACAACAAAGGACCTAGCGGTGATCAATCTGCCGCTAGGTTTTTTTAGTTTCTTTGCAAACAAATCTGATGGGTTGGCCCTTTTTGATGACCGTTCATAACTACCGTACAAACGTCCTGCTGTTCGTACGTTTCTTTTCACCAATGATAAGCTCTGCTAGCAACAAATTAGGTATCCAGGCAATCCAGGCGATAATGATGAAAGTATCGTTTGTATCGGTCAATCCTAGAAATACTGCAGCCAGAGGGGTATATATCCGGAGTGTGATTGCCGCGCAACTGAGCGCATAATTGCGTACCATCCAGCGGCCATGATCGGCCTTGTCACGATCGACGATGATGCTCTTTAGACTGCGGATAAGTGTGTAAAGCCATAGGACTGACAGCGATCCGAAGCCAAGTTTCGCAAACCAACCGCCATTTGCATAGAAAGCTAAGTACAAGCCGGTTAGGCCTGCGATTGTAATCATTGTGGCGTACATATAGCCGATCAAACGGTGAATGTTCGGAGCATGGTGGCGAAGCTTCTTGATAAATTGAAGCCAGCCAATTGCAAGTGCTACTCCAGCTGAGATGGCATGAGCCCAGAGGATGTTGTACCACAAATCGGGCAAATTGCCTTTTCCCGTTACGAACGGCTGCTTATGGAGGTGGTCTGGTGTTCCGTACATGACCAAAGCATAAGCTCCAATTGCCAAAGCCAAAAAAGCCAATAGTCCAAATGCCCAAGCGCGAATCGTACTTCGTCGTACTCCCATTATTCATCCCTCGCATTCGGTCTTTTTTATCATTGAGTTGATTCTATCATCAAGGTGATCACCTTCTAAAGCGGCTTAAGACGGAGTGAAGACCCCACCCAAAGTCGGGGATGGAGCTTCCGTGAAGCCTTTCTTAGGGGGCTTGTATAAATTGCTTTACCTTGACAAAATAACTTAACTCATGTTAACTTATTTACTAAAGTTAATTATAATTACAGGAGATTACTCATGGATCGGTCAGCTATTTCTCTAAGGGAATTAAAAAAGGCTAGAACCAAAGTGGCATTGTATGAAGCCAGTTTGTCACTAATCGGAGACGAGATGTTTCGAGACATGATGCTTGACGATGTTTGCCGAAAAGCGGAAATATCCCGCGTTACGTTCTTTAAGTTTTTTCAGAAAAAGGAAGATTTGCTCGTTTATTTCATGCGTGTTTGGTTAACGGAACGTATCATTGAGATTGAATCGGAGGGTAAACGCGGATTCTCGGTTATCCAGCATGTGCTCCATAAAGTGGCGGAAGAGGCCCAGGAAAGAGCGGGATTGATGCCAAGCTTGATATCTTTTCTGGCAGAAATGAACATGCATCCTTGTATGCCGGAATTGAGTGAAGCGGAGGTTCATTTGCTGTTCCCTGGTCATGAGGAAGTTGGTGCTCAGACACCTGATATGTATAAACTATTTCATCGTTGCATGAATGAGGCGGAGGCTGAAGGAAAGTTAAGAAAAGATTTTACGGTAGAAACAGCGGTTAAGGTTTTGTTTACGGTGTTTTACGGGGCATTTTTGACCGCTCAACTATATGGTTCCAAGGATATTAAGGGCTTTTATAACACCCATCTACAATTGCTTGAAAATAGGTAAAAGGAGCGATGAATTCATGAGTAAAGTGATTCCAGGCAGATTTACGGCGCAGATGGATGGTTCTTTCGTTGTTTTTATCATTGGGATGAGAGTGAACAAATTATGGGCTCTACATAAGTGGCTCCCTGTGGCTAAGGCAATGAATCCGATGCTTCAAGAATTGTATCGCAACCCTGAATTAGGTTTTGTAGATGCCAGTTTTCATCTCTCTTGGCGAGGCGTGACCCTTATCCAGTATTGGAAATCGTTTGAGCAATTAGAACACTATGCTAGACATGGTGCAACCCATTTAGAAGCGTGGCGTAATTTTAATAAAAAGGTTGGAACGGACGGCGCTGTCGGGATCTACCATGAAACCTATCTGATTCCTGAAGGAAATTACGAATGTGTGTATAACAACATGCCTATATCTGGACTTGCAAAGGCTGGACGTCACGTCCCCGCTGTCGGTAAGCGAGAAACGGCAAGCAGAAGGCTTGGGAGGGATGGAGAGCCTGCCGTTCCAACGCCTTCTAATCCGGCATAAGTGATTGCAGTTGGATAAGTGGAGGCCGCGATCTCTCCAAATAGGTTGGAAAATATCGTTATGAATGCTATTTTCCATTTTCGAACGATGGATGCAGAAAAGTTCATCATTACGTCCGATCGAACGACCGATGCTTATTAAACAGGCAAAGATAATGAAGTGAAGTTGAGGTAGCAAATGGTTTATTGGGCAGCGTTCTTTCTTGTTCTGATTCTCGGATTCGCTATAGAGCTTTTGATGGGCCGAAGGTGGGGACGGTTTGTAGGTGTCACAATTATCGCTGTGATCTTATTCGGTGGTGTGATCGGCATAGATTACTATTTCCGCACCATGTGATCATGTCGCTCAAATGGTGGCTGATAAGTTCGAGCGCAAGCAATTCGCGGAATTTAATTATTTGCAATACGAGCTAAGCAATATTTCGACCATCATTATTTGGGTTCTCGAGCTTCTCCTGCTAAGTATATATGGCTATAAATCCGTCAGATCTTATATTCGAAGTCGAAATTCACATCGTAGAACATATGATTATTAGTTTACATCTATATGTATAAGTGGCTTTCGTACAAGGATAATCGGTTGCGAATCGTGATGAGAAAAGACCGCTAGCCTTTATGGCGCACGGGTTTACGGGCTGTGACAGTTTGCCTTTGGGTAGGCTGCTGCAGCCTTTTTGTTTTATAAAAGTCTTGAATTTCAAGACTTGCTGAATAGCAAAAGAACCCCATAAGAGGGGTTCGAAGAAGTGCTATTAAGCAGCTTGAGCATCGTCTAAGCTTTCTTTTTCGGGCCAATTGGATGGCCCTTCTTTAGCTCTAACTCCTCATTATGGATCATTCGATCTTGCTTGATGAAGAGGAACGGGATGAAGATACAGCCAATAATTAGGAGGGCTCGGTTCAAGTTCCAACGTCTTTGCACAAAAGCGTGCATCGCCGTAAAGATGTAAAGCACGAACATTACGCCGTGAAACATACCGCCGACAGAAACGAGTTGAGGCTGGTCCAAGAAGTATTTAAACGGCATGGCTATAAACAGTAGAAAAAGATAAGAAATACCTTCAATATAGCTTGTTAGACGCAAACGCCCTAAGGAAGAGGTTAGTATAATAATCGCTCCAATCTCGTTTTCAACGTTTGAATTAATTTATCAGGTCAAATCGAGCTCCAATACGACAGGACAATGATCGCTGCCCAATATATCGCAGTCAATTTGTGCATCAATGATTTTAGGACCAAGTCTCGTAGAAGCAAGGAAATAGTCGATTCTCCATCCCACATTCCGTGCTCTTACGCCAGGCATATTAGACCACCACGAATAGACATCAGCCCGATCTGGGTAGAGATGGCGGAACGTATCAATAAACCCTGCATCCAACAATTCCGTCATTTTGCCGCGTTCCTGGGGGGTAAAGCCTGAATTATTGAGATTCCCTTTCGCATTCTTGATGTCAATTTCATGATGGGCAACATTCAAATCGCCGCAAACGACAACAGGCTTTTGGGCGTCTAATTGCAAGAGGTAGCTGCGAAAGCGATCTTCCCACTCCACACGATAATCAAGCCTAGAGAGATCACGTTTTGCATTAGGTGTATAGACGGTCACGAGGTAGAAATTGTCGAATTCCAACGTAAGTATCCGACCTTCCGGCTCTTCGTTCTCCTCCATACCATATCTCACCGAGAGCGGTTGCATTCTTGTGAAAACGGCGGTGCCGGAATACCCTTTTTTAACCGCATAATTCCAATATTGTGTATAGGCTTCGCCCAGTTCTAGATTAATTTGCCCTTCCTGCAGCTTCGTCTCTTGAAGACAGAATATATCTGCCTCTTTTTGCCCGAAATAATCAATAAACCCTTTATTAACACATGCTCTCAACCCATTAACGTTCCAGGATACTAGTTTCATGTTCATCATTTCCCCTTGCTGCTTACAGTCATATATAGTTCAGTGTACCATAAGTTCATCCTTGTCTGCGAAGTATGAAGTTCAGGGGAACTTACTCTCACTACTCTTACTCACAACTCTTACTCACAACTCTTACTCGCTACCGATACTCATTACTCTTACTCACAACTCTTACTCACAACTCTTACTCACAACTCATACTGACTACTCATGCTCACAATTCATACCCATTCGCATACCCATAACCATACCCATACCCATACCCATACCTACTCACTCTTACTTACTATTTTTACTTACAACCCTTATTATCTCAATTCATCTCCTACATTTCCTTTCATTCGCTCCTCCACATCCACCATTGGATTAAATACAACAGATATCTGGTCTTAACACGGAAATAGTCATTTGATTGGACGAAATCCACTCAAATGTTCAGAAATCGAGGATTTAAGCCAAGTGCAGATGTTTCCATTGGAAATCATCCAATGCAACAGCCCATCCCACTCTCAATCTTCAAGAAACACTGTATTTAATCCAATGGGAAAGAGGTTTGTGATGAAGAATGAGGAGTTGAGGAAGTTGAGGAGTGAGGCCTGGAATGAAGTTATGCATGTGGAAGTGAGGACTGGAATGAAGCTATGTATGTAAGTGAGGAATGACTTACAACTCTTGCTAAGTCAATTCATCTCCCGCATCTCCCTTCATTCGCTCCTCCACATCCGCCATTGGATTAAATACAACAGATATCTGGTCTCTACACGGAAATAGTCATTTGATTGGACGAAATCCACTCAAATGCTCAGATATCGAGGATTTAAGTCAAATTCAGACGTTTCCATTGGAAATCATCCAATGCAACAGCCTATCCCACTCTCAATTTTGGAAAAACACTGTATTTAATCCAACGGGAATGAGGTTTATGATGAAGAATGAGGAGTTGAGGAATGAAGGTCAAGGAACGGGAGAGAAGGAGGGCCATGCATTTCCAAGTCACCCTTCCTATATGTGCTCCAACGAGCCCTCTTGCAATTCATAAAAACGAATGTCCTTCCCTCTAGCGATAGGAGATAGACATCCCTTCTCCACCAGGGAGCGCAACCACTTGCGCGCTGTTCGAAAGTCGACGTCCATATGGTCGATGACATCCTTAGGGCGAATCCACCTGTTTAGCCTCTAAGCTAACCGCAGCACTTCTTTCTCCATACTAGCAGCCGAATTCGTTGTTCCATTTCGGATCATGCAAGGTCCGATAACCATTTGCAGGAGCATCCGGCATACTTCGGGACGATTCTGTATTTTATCGAAGGAGAAAT
Source organism: Paenibacillus sp. Soil724D2 (assembly GCF_001427935.1). Taxonomy (NCBI): domain Bacteria; kingdom Bacillati; phylum Bacillota; class Bacilli; order Caryophanales; family Paenibacillaceae; genus Paenibacillus; species Paenibacillus sp. Soil724D2. The sequence goes on along the minus strand of NZ_LMRY01000021.1, from coordinate 40,666 downwards.
GCATCATTTTCCACCCCATAGCGGTTAGAAACGTTTCTCGATTTAGCGAGTAGCCAAACTTCTCGCGATCCATATCTTTGACATGACTCTGGAAACCGTCACATTCAATACCGAAACGACCAAAGGGCGTTATATAGGCGAAATCGATAAATTGGGATTTGCGATTCCAATCATAAATTTCATACTCCGGATGCAAGTGGTCGAGATGACCAAACAGAGGAAACCAGACATTCTGGAGAAAAAGCTTTTCGGCGTATAAATGTCCCCTTATTAAACGTCCCTTTCTTTCTCCGCTACGGAGAGCAGCATGATAGTCAACGAACGTTTGATGCATAAATTCAAAATTCAATAGCGAGTACCTCCCCTGAAAAAAATAAAAAACGCCCTTCGCCAAAAGGCTAAAGGACGTTCTTCGTCTACGGTTATTATACCAAATAAGCTTAATATAAGAAAATAGCGTACCTATCTATCAGCATTATTGATTTATTTTTTCACTCGCCTGCGTGATATACTGTATTTATCCGATTAAGTTCATAGGTTTAATATATAAATGGAAGGCGAGGTTTTCTTATGACGAAAATTTATAGCAATTTGACAGAGTTAATCGGTAATACGCCGCTGCTCGAGCTATGGAATTATAATAATCGGCATGGACTTGATGCCAAAGTTGTCGCGAAGTTGGAGTATTTTAATCCGGCTGGCAGTGTAAAAGATCGTATCGGATTCGCTATGATTAAAGAGGCTGAAAAATCCGGTAAGATCAATAAAGAAACTGTCATTATTGAGCCTACCAGCGGAAATACAGGAATCGCTCTTGCTTTTGCGGCAGCTGCACTAGGGTATCGGTTAATCATAATATTGCCGGATTCTTTTAGTATTGAACGTAGGAAATTATTAAAGGCCCTGGGTGCAGAACTCGTTCTCACGCCAGCCTCTGAAGGCATGTTAGGCGCAATTAAAAAAGCAGAGGAATTAGCTGCAAAGATGCCAAACTCATTTATACCGCAGCAATTTAGCAATCCGGCCAATCCGGAAATTCATAGAAATACCACTGCCGAAGAAATATGGAATGATACAGACGGTAAAGTCGATATCTTCATCGCGGGAGTTGGTACGGGAGGGACGATCACAGGTGTTGGTGAGGTACTGAAACAGAGAAATCCATCCGTCCAAGTGATAGCCGTCGAGCCAGCCGATTCACCCGTCTTGTCAGGTGGCAGTCGTGGTGTGCATCATATTCAGGGAATCGGTGCTGGGTTTGTTCCAGATAATTTTAAAAGTTCAGTTGTAAATGAAATATTTACAGTGACCAATGAGGACGCTGTAACGACGGCCCGTGAATTGGCCAAAACGGAAGGTCTGCTGGTCGGCATCTCTTCCGGAGCGGCAGCTTACGCAGCAAGAGAAATTGCTAAACGACCTGAGAATAAAGGGAAGACCATCGTTATTATCCTACCAGATACCGGTGAGCGGTACTTGTCTACGAATCTATTTGATGAGTGATATTTAAAACTCAAACAGAAAGACCAGAAATCCGCGACGGATCTCTGGTCTTTCTGTGCTACACTCGGAAACTGCTCTTAATGCGTTGCGGCAACGAACGTTTCTTTATCTGTTTCTATCACGAGTTTCTCTTTACTCATAGCAAAAGCGGCAGCTAAAGCTAGTACTGCAGGGATAAGTCCCCACGCAAATGTAGCCACGATGGAGGAGGAGAGTCCTTCAGATATTTTCCCAAGCACTTGCTCCGGAATTTGAGTGCGAGTCGCTGGGTCAAGCAGGGCATGCGGGTCCTTAAAGTCTAGACCCTGCGGCATCGCGGATTGACCACTCCCTGTAAAGGCATCCGATAAATGCCGGGTTAACGAATGGCTTTGAATAATGCCGAAAATGGTGATTCCGATCGTCATGCCGAGTGAGCGAAGGAAATTCAGTGTAGAGCTCGCTGCCCCGCGTTGACTGACAGGTACGGAATGTATAGCAGCGTTACTTAGCACAGAAAATGAAGCGCCAATCCCCAAGCCTACTAATATCATGTAGATAGTGATAAGCAAACGCGATGAATCTGGTGTCAACGTAATTAACAGTGCCATACCTGCCACAAGCAGAATGAGGGTGGAGATCAGGATGGCTCGATATGAAAATTTACTAATGAGGAAGCCCCCAGCCGTAGCTGTAACTACAGTGCCGAGCATCATAGGCAGAAGTACGAGGCCTGAGTTCGTTGCACTTCCTCCGAGAACACCTTGAATGAAGATCGGAATATAGACAGATGCCGTAATGAAGGCGGCTCCGCTTAACATCGCGATCGCATTACTTGCCGAATAGAGGCGATCCCGGAACATCCGAAAGGAGATAATCGGTTCCTCTGCCCGCGTCTCCACATAGAGGAAACTAACCGTAAGAACAGCAAATCCGGTAAATAAGCCAATGATCTGAGCGGAGTTCCACGCAAATTGTTTGCCGCCAAGCTCCATGGCGAACATTAGGCAGACGATGGCACCTACAAGCGAGAATGCGCCAGCCCAGTCGATACGTTGTTTAGCATGCTGGAGGGATTCCTTGTAGAAGATTGCAATCATCAGGAAGGCGATCAGTCCAAGTGGTAAGTTAATATAGAAAATCCATTCCCATTTAATATAGTCGGTCATATAAGCGCCAAGGAGCGGCCCGAAGATGCTGGACATACCGAACACGGCTCCAAACAATCCCATTAGCTTGCCTCTGCTTTCCGGCTTAACCGCATCGAACATGATTGTGAAAGCGATGGGTACCAAAGCACCGCCGCCAATACCTTGTATGGCCCGGTACAAGCTTAACTGGACGATTGAGGTGGCTGTTCCACAAAGAGCGGATCCAAGCATAAACACCAAGATACCAAAGATGAAAAAGCGTTTGCGCCCATACATATCCGATAATTTACCGAAAATCGGCATCCCTGCCATTTCAGCGACCATGTAAGCCGAAGTGACCCAAACGAATTTATCGAGTCCTCCGAGGTCTGCGATAATGGAGCCCATAGCGGTCGCAACGATGGTATTGTCCATCGAGGCCATTAGAATGGCTAGTAGTAATCCGGCTAAAACAATGCCAGTTTGATTCGTTGATTTCGTCATGTGATCATTTCCCTTCTTCAATCATTGATTTGTATAAACCGATTATAAACAAACAACCCTGACAAGAGTCTGTCAGGGTTGAAACGTGTGAGGAAAAGAATGTTCTCTAGAAGCTGTTTATGAAATCGTCTTACGCTCCGGAAAAAACGTTTGATAAAGTAATAAGTGAATAGATTGCAAAAATAAATAAATCGGTATCGAATAAACGAGTTGATACCCATGTTTGTAATGAAAAATACCAACAAGTACACTAAGCCACTCGACACCTATGCCCATTGATGTCCAGAGTAAGATGTAGGGTATCGTGTAAAAACCACGTACACCCCATTTTTTGTAAAAATAAATAAATATATATCCAAATGGTGCATACATCGTATAGGAGAAAATATCAAACAGCTGATAACGGGATTCGTCACCTACATCGTACAAATCAAAGGGCGGGACAGCGATGGTGTGATCAAACATGAGACCAAAAACGACCCCAATCAATAAATTAAACAAGCTCTGAGTTAAGTTGAACTTTTTTGGCAATATCCAAATCGCAAGGGTCCCTACGACAATCATCGCAATGACGAACCATTCATTTCCGTTAAATCGATTATCGTAAATGGTTATGTCGTTCATAGAGTCCTCTCCCTTTGCATTAGATGAATTAATAAGCGGCCGAACCAATAAGTTATAATCATTAGTGAGATGAGTAGTAGACATTCATAGAAGATATTCCATCTCTTATAGGTTAATACGCCATGGAATCTTAGGAATTGACTTGTGCCCAAGAGAAAAGAAAATGTATACAAAGAAATGCCTATTTTTGTACTGCGTTTCAATGTGGTCAGGTAGACATTAGCAAAAGTAATGAGTGTTAATGAAAAGGTGAAATCCCTATGTATAATCATCGAAAGGAATTCAGGAACCTTTTTGCTGAGTTGGAAAACGCCTATAGTGTCACTTAAGATCGTTAATTTGTTAATGTCCACGACAGCTAAGAACATGTAAAGCAGCACGTTCGTAATGACAGACAACTTAGTGGGCAGAAAGGCAAATATAAAGATACTAAACCAAACAAAAAACAAGCAAATGACTAGAATCAAGGCAAGGCTCCTTTGCTACAAAATAATCGAATAGCGTAAGTAGATGCAAATAAGTATCGACTCCTATTTTTACCTTTATTGAGTTGTTTAAACCTTCCTCTTTAGAAGGGCAGCTGATCTAAGCAAAATAAAGATTGCCTCCTACCCGGCCTTTCTGGTCAGGTGGTTGGCAATCTTGTTCAGTTCGGACAAAATCCCGGAGTCTGCTCGTATAACTGCTGTGTGAAGCGGGGATCCAGCTTGGCAAGTTCAGCAAAATAATTGCTAATCGTGTGGTTAGCGGAGACGGAGCCTCCTTGATAAGTTAATTCAACCCCCTTTTTCACATGGATATAGTGGTAAACCTTATCCGTTCGAGGAGATTTATAGATGAAGGGCGGAAGCAACGGGACGAGGTCATTGGTATTATAAATACGGTAGTGAGGCCCGGTCCGGCGATTGAAAAGACTAGCGAATGCCTGATTTCCAACACGCGGTGAAGCATAAGTATACACGGAGGGATTTTTAAATTTCGTGTTTGTGGAAATATCGGCGGCGCATAAAGCAGCGAGGGCTCCTCCCAAACTATGCCCTGTAATGTACAGCGTTTTCTCCGTGGAAAGTTTGTTTAGAGCAGTCACAATCGATTTGCGGGCTGAACGGTAGATGTCGAGAAATCCTTGGTGTACGAGGCACTGCTCTTTTGTGTAAGGAAACTGGATTTGCCTGGCAATAGCATCTGAAATCCAATCGGATGTCGTATGCGTTCCTCGAAATACGATGACAATTTGTCCGTCGGATTCGGCAATAAAGCCGAACAACTCTTTTTCACTCAGGATCGAAGTCGCCTTGAAGGAAGAAACCATCCGGTAGTTGTGCGGCATAATAACGCTTTCGGAACCATTTTCAAATTGGATATAGCTTTGGCTGCACATAGCTGCTAGAAAGATAGCCGTCCGTGTATCTAATGAATTGCTGAGCATAAGTCCATTCCTCCGTACACACAGGATGCCGTTCTCCTATATATATGAAAATAGTGGACATCTGTCCTCCGACAATCGCCTATTTTCTAGGAGGCTTTCAGCAGGCTGATCCTATCAGGTATAATAGGCGAAGGAAGGTGGGGATACACGTGTTAAAACGCTTTTTTTCGTATTATCGGCCCTATAAGCACTTATTTATTTTGGATTTTACCTGTGCGGTCGTGGCTGGGCTCCTAGAATTGGGTTTCCCGCTTGCTGTTAATCAGGTCGTCGATAAATTGCTTCCTGCCGGGAATTGGAAATGGATTCTTTGGGCTTGCGCGGGTTTGCTTGCTGTCTATGGACTCAACACAGTGCTAAATTTCATAGTCACGTATTGGGGGCATAAGTTGGGGATTAATATCGAGACAGATATGCGGAAAAAGATGTTCGATCATCTGCAGAAGCTCTCATTTCGGTTCTATGACAATAACAAAACGGGCCAATTAATGTCCCGTATGGCAAACGATCTGCTTGAGATTGGTGAAGTTGCGCATCATGGTCCAGAGGACTTGTTCATTGCGGTAATGACGCTGATCGGTGCACTCCTGCTTATGCTTCATATTAATATGAAGTTAGCGCTCTTAACCTTCGTTATCGTCCCATTCTTGCTATGGATTGCGGTGTATTTTAATCAAAAAATGACGAAGACGTTCCGTCGAATGATGGGCGACCTTGCCGATATTAATGCAAGAGTCGAAGACAATATCGGTGGGATTCGTGTCGTTCAAGCTTTTGCGAATGAGTCCTACGAGAAGAAGCTGTTTGAGGATAACAATGGACGGTTCCGGTTGACGAAGCTGCTTTCCTATAAAATTATGGCGTGGAACGTTTCGCTGAGTTACATTTTAATGCGTCTGGTAACGGTTTTTGTCCTTATTTGCGGCACATGGTTCGTGATAGACAAGCAGATTTCCTATGGGGAGTTTATTGCTTTCGTTCTCTTAACGAACGTTTTTCTGGGTCCCATTCAGAAAATTAATAATGTCATTGAAAGCTATCCGAAGGGAATTGCCGGCTTTAAACGGTATGTTGAAGTCATTGATACGGAGCCTGAGGTAGCTGATCTGCCGAATGCAGTGAAGGTTAGTCATCTAGATGGTCAAATTACCTTCGACTCGGTGTCATTCGGCTACGGGGATGAAGCCCGAGTATTGAATGATATCAGCTTATCTATTCGAGCTGGGGAAACCGTTGCTTTCGTAGGTCCATCCGGTGCCGGGAAGACCACGATCTGCAGCTTGCTGCCTCGATTCTACGATGTGAGCGCGGGCAGCATTTCCATTGATGGCCACGATATTCGCAGCATCCAGCTGGAGTCGCTGCGCCGTCAGATCGGCATCGTGCAGCAGGATGTGTTCCTGTTCTCCGGCACCTTGCGGGAGAACATCGCGTACGGCAAGCTAGGCGCGACGGACGACGAGATCTGGGAAGCTGCGCGGCGCGCGCAGCTGACGGGTTATATCCAGTCGCAGCCGAAGGGGCTGGATACGGTAGTAGGTGAGCGCGGCGTCAAGCTCTCTGGCGGTCAGAAGCAGCGCCTCGCGATCGCGCGGATGTTCTTGAAGAATCCGCCGATTCTTATCCTCGATGAGGCGACGTCGGCACTCGACACGGAGACAGAGGCGGCGATTCAGCAGTCGCTGGCTGAGTTGTCGCGTGGCCGCACGACGCTAGTCATTGCCCACCGGCTGGCGACGATTAAGAATGCTGACCGCATTGTCGTCGTGACGGAGCAAGGCATTACCGAGCAGGGCGGACACGAGGAACTCATCGCTGTAGGCGGTGTGTATAGTCGCCTGCACCAAGCGCAGTATAGTTCTTAAACAGGGTTGCAGCAAGCTAGCTTAAGATAGCTTGCTGCAGCCTCTTTTTATTCCCAAAGATAGGATAGAACTTCCAAATGAATCGTGATAAACTATGAAAATAGTTATCTACCAACGGTGAATAATAGAACGAGGTGATGATAGTTGAGTTCGATATTTCGGTGGATATTGCTTGGGTTATTTACACTCGTGTGCATCTTCTTTCTAAGCAATATCCGGAACGCTTTTTTATCTACGCAGCCGGATCAGATTCGGGTCGCCATAGGTCCAGATACGAGCATCCAGAAAATAAGTGAGCAGCTGCCTGGCAGTCAAGTTCTAAATGAAAAGACAGGCTTATTGTCTGTTCCTTATGGGAAGTCATGGGACTATATCGGAAAGACTTTATCGATCAAAGGCATATTTCGTGCGAACACTGTGCCTCTAGAGCATCCCATTATTTCCTGGCGTTATTACGGCTATTCGTTAAAAGAGCAAGTCAAAGGTTTCGCTCAAGGTGATTTTGGTAAATTCCGCAGTCCTTTCAATAGGAAAGAGGTGGCTGTTCTTGGGGAGCTCCCCAACATGCTTCTTCGCACATGTACTTATTTCATTCCTGGTTTACTGCTCGCGATTGCGCTTAGTGTGCTATTTGCGATGACAGCATCCATGTTCCGCCGATTAGGTGCCTTGATGGATGGTACACATGCTTTGCTTGTTGGCTTACCTGATTTTTTCTTAATCGTTCTCATACAATTGGGGGCGGTCTATGCGACGAAATATTTGGGGCACTTTGTGCTGCTTATTGTTCAAGTCGGTGATAAGACGCCGTTCCTCATCCCGTTTCTCACGATCGCACTGATTCCCTCAGTCACCATCTACGGCACCCTTCGCATCGCGATCGCGCGTGAGCTTGGACAGGATTATGTCGTCACCGCGCTAGCCAAAGGGTTAACTCGCAGAGAGGTGCTCGTCTCTCATGTAATGCGAAATGTAATGGCTGATTTGCTGGCGATCTTACCCAAAGCGACCACACTGGCACTCGCCAGTATGGCTGTTGCGGAGGCCATCTGCGGAATCTCCGGTTTGGGAGGCTTTATCGTCTCCCCAGCTTTACAGAGTGTCTCCTCCATGTCGGCTATCTGTATGGCACTTGCGCTAGTTGCTATGGCTTTTCATGTGTTCTATGCATTGCTGCGCAAAAAGTTTATCGTTCGGACAGGGGAGGTGGTTTGACGATGTTGAAACGCTCATCAACGGCTTACTACTGTTCGATTGCACTCATCGTGCTCATCCTGCTTGTGATGATATTCGGCACTTGGCTGATGCCCCATGGGATTTCACCGGATGACAAGATTAATATGCTCCAATATCAAGAGGACGGTAAAACGAGATACAGTATTCCGCCATACGCACCTAACAGTACCTTCCTGCTGGGCACTGATCATAGGGGCTTTGATGTGCTGAGTTTATTGCTGAATGGGTTGAAATATACACTGGGCACGGCGCTAGCGTTAACCTTGTTTCGCTTTGTTTTTGCCCTCCCATGGGGATTGTGGAGCGGGACCACGGGCAAAGGATGGGGCATTCTTCGCTCTATGCAGTGGGTTGTTTCCTCAATGCCTGCGTTTGTATTCTTGTTCCCGCCTTTAGCCGGCATGTACTTTGGGCTGCGGCTTGATCAGGGGCTGAAGGCGGACCCGCATTACCAGCTGCTGTTCACGGTTACTTTTATTAGTCTAGTCACATTCATTGGGATATTTCCATTAGCCCATCAGGTGGCAGATCGGGCACGTTATTATAATGAACGACTATTTATTGAAGCATCACGTTTAATGGGCGGTTCTGTCTACCATCGAACGATGCGACATTTGGTTCCCTGTATGAGAAATGAAATGTTGTTCATCTTCCTTAGCGAATTCATGCAGGTGCTCTTCTTGTTAGGGCAGTTGGCTGTTTTTAACATTGTACTTGGCGGTATTGAGTCAATTGGTGATAGTGATGCTGGGTATTCCATCGCCATCACAACATCAGGTGAATGGTTATCGCTAATCGCCTACGGCTCAAGGTACATTAGACTGCATCCATGGATTATTCTGAGTGCAGGAACCAGCTTCGCAGGGCTATTCCTGGCACTGCAGTTTTTCTTGAATCAGCTCAAACGCCGCTACGGCAGTGAACGTCAATTTATGTGAAGTAAAAAAAAGGTCGAGGTTCCATCCTGAGGATGGGATCCGACCTTTTTCCATTGAATTATCGTCTTAATGAGCTGAGTTGGATGTCCAATCTAGCTGCTACGCCTGCAGGCGCAGCATCACTACGAGGTCCACCGAAGTTAAAAGCGATGATGACGATGTCATTACGACCCTGTCTCAAGAAGCGACGTACGTTGAAGGTGCGACCAGTGTTGTAGAATGAAGGGGTATTCTGTGGTGCATCATAGACCACTGGCACACCATTAATGATCACAACAGCGTAATTGTCGACCGATAGGAAGAGGGATGCGGCGAGAATGGATCTCCGCTGCGAGAGCGAGAATCGTGTCGAAATGACGGCATTCTCAGCACTAAGATTGCCGGAGTACCACACATAGTTGGCGTTAGTCACCGGTATCCATGCTGGATTACGAGGAATGATCTGGGCGTTGAACCAGGAGTTATCGGTTCCGATCGAGATTGTACGCTGGCTGAGGAAGCGGCCTGCCCCCAATCTGTTGTGTTTCTTCAATTGAGCATGGTACATCAGCAGGGCTTTCGTTTTTGGTAAGCCTGAACATCTAGGTAGTCTAACAATTTTGGTTGGTCTGCCTGCGATACGTTGTTTCTTAATCATTTAACCATCTCCTATCAAGTTATGAATATACTTACGAAGTATTCTATGTTTGATAGAGAGATTTGCGTGGGTTGCTAGCTGATAGAGTCCTAAAAAAGTAGCCCTAATTTCCACTTGCCGTAAAACGTAAATTAAATGTTACTATAACATATAATATGTGTTAAAATTATGAAAAATCTTCAGGGGGATACCTACCGTGGATGACAAAAATGATAAAACTAAAAGACTCTCTGTTTACTTACCGGAGAAAGTAAAGTCGGATCTGGAGAAAATGGCCGATGAAACAGGTTTGTCGATGACACAGCTAATTGTGATGGCCACGCATGGCTTGCTAGCTAACTACTCCGCACAGGGTGGCGCTATTTTCGCTGATTTATTGGCAGCCAGACAACGAATTCTCCACGAAGTGAAGGATAAGCATCAGCTTTTAAACGAAGATAAAGTAAAAATGCAAGAATACTACGGCGCCCGAGCAGAGGAGTATGAACGGATTTATCACCGAGAGGACGCGCAGTTCCAACAAGAGCTTAGTCTTTTGAGCGAAATGGTGAAGAAGCAAGTGGAGGGTTGCAACGTTCTTGAGGTAGCCTGTGGTACGGGGTATTGGACCGAAATTGCTGCGAGTAAAGCTAATCACATCGTAGGTGTGGATATTCGTCCTGAAGTGCTGCAAATTGCTAAGTCAAAGCCTTGGCCAGCTTCCAATGCAGCATTTGTTCAGGGAGATGCGTACCAGCTCTCCGAAGTGACAGGGGTTTTCGATTTTGGTCTTGCCAACTTCTGGTTTTCGCATATTCCGAAGAATCGGATCGAGTCATTTCTGCAGAGTTTCCACCAACGTCTTGGCACAGGGGCCCGCATCTTTATCGCTGATAATGTTTACGTACCCGGAAGAGGCGGAGAGCTGATAACGAATGAACATAGCGAGGATACCTACAAAAGACGCGAGCTGGCTGACGGATCCATGCATGAAATTATCAAAAACTACTACTCGTATGATGAACTGAATGACATTTTTAAGCCTTTATCTCAGCATTTGCGAATATTTGTGGGAAGCAGCTTCTGGTATGTCAGCTACACAGTTGCTTAAGAGTGTAGATAGTTTATCGGCAGCAATTAATCACGATATCCATTAGACCAACAAAAAAAGCTTAGTCATGGCCCGCGGCTGCTTTCTGACTAAGTTTTTTCCATTTGAAATTCAACATCGCCAATCTAATTATTTATTACTTTCGGTTTCATTTTGTCGTCTTTTCATTACGTTATTCACTAAATTTTGAGTTGCATCTTGCGTGGATGCAGTTACGTTTTCAATGGCGTTCTGTACATAATTCGTTGCGGATTGTACCCCGTTTTTAAAGATACTCGTTTTGTTTTGATCAACGTTATTTGTATTGTCAGACATCGTTCATACCTCCAATGATAGATTACCTATTGATCTCGTCGTTTTCCATAATCCCGTTTAACTTCTACTCAGCGTCCATATCAGCGGCGGCATCGAAGACGTTCGCCTTCGGCACCTGAGTTATATCTTCCTTTTGCTGCACCCAGTAACCGACGTTACGGTACCAGTACTGAAACGAATCGTCCAATTGCTGCTCTCGGTTACGATCCTCGTTAACATCGGAGTCAACTTCTAGCTCCTCTCCGAGAAGCCCGTTATTACGATTCTGTTTCCGATTGATATCATCCGATGTATTCATGTTGAATTTCCCTCCTAAACATTCTTATCCTGTTGATCTGACTCAGCAGTTACGTTAGATCAAATCTGAACCTTACATCATACCGCCTCTCCATCCTTGTATGGATTAATCTGCATTGATAGGGTCCGATTTATTCAGAAAAGTATGGTATAATTTCCCGTGAATTGTCATCTAAAAGAGTGAGAACGATGGAACCTTATTTGTTCAAAGGGGGAACAAGCAAAATGGGGGTAACATTCACCGCTTCCGTTATGCAAGCACAGGGAAAAAACGCCACTGGAATTTCCATTCCAGCCGAGGTTATAGCTGAGTTGGGTGGACATAAGAAGCCGAGTGTCACCGTGAGCCTTAACGGTTACACCTATCGCAGCACTGTAGCAGTTATGGGGAATGAGTTCCTCCTTCCATTGAGTGCAGCCCACCGGGAAGCGTCTGGTTTGAAGGCTGGCGACCAGGTGGAAGTTATACTCAACCTTGATCTTGAGCCTCGAACCGTTGAGATTCCTGATGACCTTAGGGAGGTATTGTCTTCTCAGGACGGTGCAATCGAGGCCTTTGAAGCGTTGGCATTCTCGAAGCGGAAAGAATTTGTCCGGCAGGTGGACGATGCCAAAACGCAAGATACCAGGCATCGTCGAATCTCAGGAATCGTCACCAAATTGAGCAATTGAGCATGACATGACGTAGTTTTTCGGACCCCTTAATGCCCAGAAGTAAATTTAAGGCCGAGAACGCCAACTAAGATCAGAATCATGAATAAGATCCTTAGTAATGGGTTCATCAAGAAAAAGGGTGCCGATTATAATTGCACCAACAGCGCCAATTCCAGTCCAAGCCGCGTATGCTGTGCCGATGGGGAGAGTTTTCGTTGCTGCCGCTAGAAAATAGAAACTTACAATCATCCCTGCGATCGTGACGCTGGAAGGAACTAACCGTGTAAAACCATTAGAAAATTTTAATGAGATCGCCCATACTACCTCAAATACACCTGCAATAACGAGATATAACCATGCCATGATGAATCACTCCTCTTGAATTTGTTCTACGTTCCTATTTAGTCGCAAAAAAAGGAAAAAGCCTGGAAGTTATATCGCTTAAGCGATATGACTCCCGGGCTTTTTCCCCTCCGTGACCACAGCGTATTCGCTGCGTGTTTCCCCTCGGACCAGTCTGGCGATGAACGCCACGGAACCCTAGAAAACAATATGCCGCTATTATAGAACGGCTAACATACGATGTCAAGTTACAGGATTAGTAAATGAATAAAAGCCCTGAAAGCTGCTCTTTCGAGCGGGGCTTGTCCGGGCTTTATTCATGAATCGTGCAAGAATTTACTTGGATTCAGCAGTTAATTGGTTATAGATATCATCCCACAGAACACGTCGGGCTGATACATACCGCTTCGCATAATAAGATTGGCTAAGTTTGCTTTTCACTATACCTTCATCGGATGCAGAGTGAATGAATTCACCGTCTCCAAGGTAGATACCCACGTGAGAAATACCTTTGCCGCCGCTTGTGTCAAAGAACACAAGATCACCTTTACGAAGATCTTTTTTGTCAATCCAGTAGCCTTCGTTATTTTGAGATGATGAGCTATGAGGAAGATCAATGCCGAATTTGTCGAAAACGTATGCGGTGAAACCAGAGCAATCAAAGCCCTTTGTGGTCGTTCCCGCCGTTCTGTACGGAATTCCTAGCAATCCGTCAACCGTTTCATCCAAAGTGGATTGTGCCGCTGACACGCTTCCTAAACCGATACTCAAAAATAAAACAAGACTAAAAACAAGAGCAACAATCTTTCTCAACTGCTTGTCTCCTTCCGGTGCCTACGAGGTTAGCTGGAGGGTTCGGTTGAAGGTTCCCTATGATCCCTGTCTGGCAAGATCAATTCACCCGGTGTGGTTCCCCCGTTTCCCCAAGAAATGAGGAATTCGGCATGAAATATTTGGTTTTTTGATGCTAGTCCTTGTAATTCGTCATAAACATCGAAATTCCTCCTTTTCTATGCGATTTGCCTTAAAAATATGTAAAATATTTCGGAAAACGCAAAAAAAAGCCCCTTTTGCAAGGGGATGAAACAAGATGAGCTAATTTCAGCTTATTTTATTGTTTTTAACCGTCCATTTTGGCAGATAGAAGCTGATATTGGGAAGTTATGGCCCACATTTGAAAGAAAATGTGGAAAAGCGGAAAGAGCTGATAAATGATTAGCGCTACCAGACCTGCCCATATGTAAGTTGCTGTGACAGTGACCCCTGCCAATAGTCCCGAGGCGAGCAGGAGGATAAGCGCAAGCCCGATAATAGGAAGCAAACTGCGAACGAATGTGATGACAGTGGACAAAATGCCAAGTTTGGCAGCAATCGCGAATTGCACGTACATAAAAAGAAGATGTATGAGAAAGCCATAGACGAGCATGCCCAGCAACCAAGGCAGCAATTGGAGAGCTGCTTGCTCATACGAAGTGGTATGTGCGAATTGCCTCTGCACTTTTGGAAACAGCCATATGAGCGGCAGCAAGGAGAGCGAGATTCGAACGACATATGCAATTAGGAATGGGAGCATGAGCTCCTTGATGCCTCGGAAGAAGCGATAGCCGGCATTTTGCTGCGAATGGGTCAGCGAATAGTAGACGCCGCTATTCATCATTGGGGTGAGCAGCATACGAATAACAAGTAGAGCAGCCAGCCACCAAAGGTAGGAATGGCTAAGATCGGTTTTGACCAGTTGGAACTGTCCTTCAGCTAGAAATAGCTGCAGCGCTTGCTTCGGCTGCTCGCCACCTGGATAGCGGTGCATGAGAGGGACGAGAACACCCTGTACAAGCTTATACAGCAGGATGCCCCAGCCCATCTGATACAGGAACAAGACGATCGTGGCGAAAGGTTGCCGTAAAGCCGCCCTGAAGCCAGACTTGATATAAGTTGCCACAGTTGTCCCTCCTAAGAGTTTTCCGTAGGAAAACTTACTTTGAAAGCATTGGATAAGCCTAGCCGCTTACCAGGCGACCCAACCGAAAATGGCTTGCAGGAATTGAATGAGACCGAGATTCCAACGGATTTTCCACTTCGTATCCACTTGCGTTTGCATAAAATTATTAATGTGTTTATTTTCCAGCACGAGCGAGTAATTAGGATCAATTCGAACCCAGTCTACAGGAGTCTTGTGGGTTAATTTGAATTCGATACTGCTTTCTTTACCATCCCATGTTTTATCCAGCACTGTGCCGTCAGAGAAATGGAATTGGATGGGCACTTCGGGTGAATTGCCGCCTCGTTTGGAGATGAGAACGGCACTTTCGTAGGACTCTGCCCCTTTGCTGCCCACGGATTTGACGCGAATGCTCTCCACGGTGTAATCCATCATCATGGCGCCGTATACATACTGGTTGAAGAATTCATCCCACTTCGTTTTGGTCACTTCTTCGACAACGTTCTGGAAGTCCTTCGTAGAAGGGTGTTTAAATTCCCAACGTAGGAAATAAGTGCGCATAATGCGGTCCATCGTTTTGGTGCCAACTTGCTTCTCAATGGCTTTAAGCACGAGCTTGCCTCGTGTGTACACATTCTCTGCATATTGATCATGTCCCGCATAAGCCCACGAGTTCTGATTCAGGGTATGTGGAGATGTAATAAAGCTTGATTCGACAGGTAAATTAGGGGACACCCCATACTCCGCTTCCATGACCTTATCCTCCGCATAGGAGGTAAAGCCCTCATCTAGCCAAGCTTCTTCGAATTCATTGCTAGCTACCATTCCATAGAAGAACTGATGTCCAATCTCATGAACAACGACACGTTCTAGCTCAAGATCAGGTTTCTTGTC
Organism: Paenibacillus sp. Soil724D2; assembly: GCF_001427935.1. Taxonomy (NCBI): domain Bacteria; kingdom Bacillati; phylum Bacillota; class Bacilli; order Caryophanales; family Paenibacillaceae; genus Paenibacillus; species Paenibacillus sp. Soil724D2. Next base: position 25,290 of record NZ_LMRY01000021.1, on the reverse strand, counting down.
GCTGGCATCCCACGAGGTTACCAAAGTCGGATATTCCATACCGCCCACACCGTTGCCTCCTGGGGGAGGTACGACAATCGAAAGGGTCGAGTAAGGGTACGGTCCGTACCATTGGCTGTAGCGGGAAAGTGCCTTTTTGGCGGCATACATATAGCGGTCCTTCAAGTCCTGATGATTGGGATCGAGGTAGAGCTTAATCTTGACCCCGGGTATTTGTGCGGTTGAGTAAGGTTCTTCCACATAAACGAAGTGAGGCGATGCCGACCAAGCGAAGTCATGCACATCATCCGCATAAAATTGGTACGTCTTCATCCCGTTGTCTGTCACAGCGGGCTTAACCGGGAAACCGGTAGCTGCTACGGTGTAGTTCGCCGGCACCTGAATTTTCACGTCATACATCCCGAAATCGGCATAAAATTCTGAATTTCCATGGTACTGGTGGAGATTCCACCCCGGCTCTGTACGTCCTCTTGTACCAACTCGCTCATAGGCAGCAACTTTAGGGAACCATTGACCCGCCATGACGAAGTCATCCACATAGCCCATTCTTGCGAAGGCGGCAGGCAGCTTGACGAGAAATTCCGTCTTGATTGTGACTTGCTCCCCGGCCCCAACTGGTTTTGGCAGCGGAATTTTGAGCAGCGTATGATCGTCCTTATTGCCGTCATCGGGCTGCACGAACGCCATACGCATACTGAGATCCTCTCCGTCAACCGTTTTCACAGAAAGCAACTTCATGCTGCCGCTGCTGTCTGCCTTGGCTTCATCTTCTCGCAGCTTACCGCCTGATTCACGCATAAACGTCGATTTCTTTGAGTCAAAGGCATTGGGATACAGATGGAGGTAAAGCTCTTGCACAGGAACGGTTCCTGGATTTTCCCAAGTCAACGTTTGCTGCCCATTGAGCTGCCTCGTTTCGGGCGTGTAAGCAACGCTCATGTGATACTCCGCAATACGATAGCTAAGCGCTGTTGGCGCTTGCTTCTCTGATGACTTACCGCTATCTGCAGGCTGCATGTCCGGCGCCGGAGCAGACTTTTCATCCTTAGAGACGACTGGAACGGCTAATTTACTTGCAGATGGGAGCAAATTTTCAGACAGCAGGACAGCGCCTGCTGCAAGGAGCATGACAACGAACCATTGAACCTTGCGGTTTTTGAATAGAACACTCATGATATCCACCCCGCCTAAACAAGCATCTACAGCATGTATATGTAGACAACCTAGGGAATATTTCTGAGCTTGGAAAAGAATTGTTAGAAAGAGGGGGAACGAAGCGGCTCATCAATGAGTCTATAGGTATAAGGGGTGTGGAATCGATGATTAAATTCAGAAAAGTGATCGTTGTTTTGGGCTGTTTCGTCGGGTTGATTGTTCTCATGACTGTGCTTTCTCAATTTTCCTGGTTTCCTAAAGCGGTTAAGGTACAGTCTCCGGAACAGCTTACGTCGGTAGCGGAGCTTGATAAGGCCAAGGTAAGCCCGCTTTTTCAAAGTGGCAGCTATCATTTGCAAGGTGAGAAAGGAAAGATCGGCCTCCTGAGCCCAGGCGGTTATAAGGTCAATACGCCTAACAAGTATATGTGGCACATATGGAAGCAAGGCGAGCCTTTGCAAGGGAAGAAATTCCGCGTTGAAGCAGTAAGTGTCGAGACTGGAGAGAAACGGCAGGTTCTACTGCAGGATAATGCTCTAGTCAGGGAAATGAATTGGCCGGGAACGGTACCGATAAATGGAGCGGATGCGGGGTTCCCCGCACTGATGAGGTTCGATGACGCGGGGGTTTGGCGTTTGAATGCTTTTATAGATGAAAGAGCTGTCGGCAGTATCACGGTGGAAGTGAAGTAGTAAAAGACGGCAACGAGTAAGCACCCTTCCACACCAACGGTGACACCGGATGCAACCAGCCCTTGTTCTGGAGGATGACTTTAGCTACAATGAAAGCAAAGCGTCATTTTAACATTAAGAAGACTGGAAGGTGCCCTCATGGAAGCGGATAAAAAGAAGCTGGCCTTAAATATAGTAAGTTCCAAAGTGAACCATAAAGGATTCGGTGCCGGAGCAATCGACCTAAGCAACGTTTCTGGTGTCATTATTGACGGGGATGAAGCCTACCTGGACGAAGGTACACTTCATGCCAAAAGCAAGATCGAAAAAGGTATCAAATTCTCAACGAACAAAGAAGATGTGCCGAACGGCCGTAAAGCTTGGATTATTTGGGTGGCAGTAGACCGTACCGAAGAAGGAGCCTACTACGCTGGAATGACAGCTTGTGAAATGTTGATTGACACAGAAGCTCGCAGAGGGTGGAAAATTCTAGCCGAGCACGTGAACAAGATGGATGCTGCAATGAAGCGTAAATTCATCTTCGACGGCTTGGATGACAAGGAGCGGGCGCTGCTCAAAAATCAGCTGATCGCGCACAATGAGGAATGGTGGAATCGCTCGGATCAATCATTGAAAGATGCGCTTTCCTAAGCGATCAAACGTGCAAATCGAGATTATGAACATTATGTGTCATCCATTGTTACGTTTGGGTGAACCGAGTATACTAGACCCTAGTGTATGTTACCTCATATACTAGGACAGCAAAAAGGCAGACTAAGACGCGCTTAGTTCTGCCTTTTTGTGTTCCCCGAAAACAGGCGGATCAGTCGTTCCACCAGCGTTTAATATCATTCCACCAAGAGCCGTTTTGACCTTTAGGGGTGCTCTTTGGATCATCATTCGAAGCTGGCTTCGCGGGTTTGCCTGTGCAGAATGTTGTCGGCTCCGTGCCAACCAGGAAAGCCTCCATGTGTGAGTTCGGACAGTCCTCATTGGACAGCTTGCCGCTCACCGGATCAATATAGACACTGGTTACCCCTTCGGGAATCGGGAACAGCTTCGGCGGTATCGCCTCTAAGGTTTGTTCCGTGAATTCCGCAAAAATGGGAGAAGCCAAATGAGACTCTACCGTGGAAATGTCCCTACTCTTGTCATAGCCAACCCATACGGCGGTTGCGAGCTCTGGTGTGAAGCCGACCAGCCATGCATCGGTGTCGGTTGTACCGGTTTTGCCGGCTATCGGTCGCTTAATCGTACTGGCTACGCGGTTGCCGGTGCCGCCCTCTTCGAACACGCTCTCCATCAGATTCGTCATCACATAAGCGACAGCCGGATCAAGCACGGGCTCCGCTTTCGGTGCCGCTTCATATAAAATTTGACCGTTCGCATCCTCTATACGCACGATCGCTGTCGTCTCCTGATGAACGCCTTGATTCGCAATCGTACCGAACGCTGACGCCATTTCGAGAGGGCTTACTGGGAAGGACCCCAGTGCCAGCGACGGCAGCGGCTTCATCGGAGATGCAATGCCCAGCTTGCGGGCCAGATCGATTACCTTCGCAGGACCGACATCCAGAATCGTATGCACCGCATAAATGTTATCCGACTTCGAGATCGCCTGCCGCATATCAATATTTGCATTGGCATACTGATCGTTGAAGTTTCTGGGTGTGTATCGTTGACGGCCTTCATCGTAGGTGAACACCGTCGGTTCGCTTTTTACCTGCGTTACAGGTGTATAGCCATTTTGCAGAGCGACCATATAAACAATGGGTTTAAAAGAGGACCCCGGCTGTCGTGTATTCGACAGTGCACGGTTGAACTGATTCTCGGAATAATCGCGACCGCCGACCATCGCTTTGATTTCTCCCGTTCTAGGGTCGATTGCCACCAGAGCGGCTTGAAGGTCTGTTTTACCCGTGAGCTGCTTGGTGATCACACTCTCAGCGATTTGCTGCGCATTTTTATCGAGCGTCGTGTAAATGCGAATGCCGCCTTCATCGAATTGATCTTCCGGTATGCCCAGCTTATCCGTTGCCAGTGCTCGCACATAATCACGGAAGTAGGGGGCTGCTGCTGGCTTCTTCTTCGTAAGCGGTTGAATCGTCAACTGCTCTTTGCCTGCGGCGTCAGCGGCACTTTGTGTAATGAAGCCACTGCGCACCATCGTCTGCAGCACCACTTTTTGCCGATCCATCGCATTCTTCAGATCATAATACGGTGAGTAGTAGCGTGGCCCTTTAGGGACCCCAGCGATCATCGCGCTTTCCGCCAACGTTAATTCACTGGCATGCTTGCCGAAGAAAAGCTCAGAAGCCGTTTCAATCCCATACGTTGAATGACCGTAATAAATCTGATTCAAATAATTCGCTAGAATTTCATCCTTCGTCAGCTGCATTTCCATTTGCACAGCGAACACAGTTTCTTTGATTTTACGCGACCAAGTCCGATCATGATTTAAATATAAATTCCGAGCTAATTGCTGAGTGATCGTTCCTGCGCCTTGCACCTTAGCCATGGCTTGTATATTGACAACAGCTGCTCTTGCTACTGCCTTCACATCTACGCCGAAATGATCATAGAAATGCTGATCCTCCACAGCGAGCGTAGCTTTAATGAGATAAGGCGATATTTCGCTCAGTGAGACGACCTGCCGATTTTGCCCGGAATAAAAGGTGTCGATCAGTTCGCCATGTGTATCGTACATTTGGGAGGTTTGCAGCATTTTGGTGACGGGCAATGTTTGAGCACGCAAATAGACGAGACAGCCAGCGGCCACGATAAGGAGCAGAACGCAGGAAGTGAAAAGGAATGAGAACATTTTCTTGATACGACGCATCCAGCGCATAGACGCAGGTACCTCTTTATCCCTAGGTGCTTGTGGTGAGCCTGTGGATGGCTGACGATGGTTCTCGTTCTCGGACATCTCTTCTTACCTCCTTTCTTCATGCTCTAAGGCATTACTATCCAGTATGGAAAAGCATGGCAGTCCGTATTCAACGAATTGTAAATATTTTTTATTAAATGTCCAAAAACCCTAGGAAAATATTGCATTTTGGGGGTAATGAACTATAATACAATTTGTGCGTATGGACGGATTGGAAATTACAGTACCGCTTCGCATGACTTTTCCAACTGGTGGAACACTGTTAGAGACAATGAATGTCAGGATTTATTCATCCCAATATAGCAGCGAAAGAAGGTATAAACATGGAACTGTGGTACACAGAGAAACAAACAGATAGCTTCGGTATTACAGCAAAAGTAAAAGAGACATACGTGAGAGAACAAACGGACTTCCAAGACCTTTCGATGATCGAAACCGAAGAATGGGGAACGATGCTTACCCTGGACGGTATGGTTATGACAACAGTCAGAGACGAATTCGTCTATCATGAAATGGTTGCGCACCCTGCGCTTGTTACCCACCCGAACCCAGAGTACGTGCTTGTAGTAGGCGGCGGCGACGGCGGAGTAATTCGAGAAATCATGAAGCACCCGAAAGTGAAAAAGGCTGTTCTTGTTGATATCGACGGTAAAGTGATCGAATACTCCAAAAAGTACCTGCCAACCATTGCCGGCGAGCTGGACAACCCACGAGTAGAAGTTATCGTTAACGATGGCTACATGCACATTCACGATCACAAAAACACATACGACGTTATCATGGTCGATTCCACTGAACCTGTTGGTCCAGCAGTTGAGCTGTTCTCCAAGGGCTTCTACCAAGGTATCTTTGATGCGCTAAAAGAAGACGGGATCTTCGTTGCACAAACAGATAACCCTTGGTTCAAAGCAGACCTGATCCAAACGGTTAACCGGGATGTCAAAGAGATCTTCCCAATCGTACGTGTGTACAGCGCGAACATTCCTACGTACCCGAGCGGTCTCTGGACCTTCACAATGGGCAGTAAAAAGCATGATCCACTGCAAGTTGAGGAAGCTGCAATCCCAGAATTCCCAACGAAGTACTACACACCGCGCCTGCATAGAGCGGCTTTCGTACTGCCTAAATTTGTTGAAGATTTGATTAAATAATGAAACTGAACCGCCGGTTGTTTCTGTGCTTGTCACGGGGACGCTGGCGGTTTTTGTTTTGGATACTCTTAATGACGCGTCCTCCTTCACTGTCAACTGTCAAATGTCGATAACCCGTTGTCTGAATTCCCAACGATCCCTCTCTGCTCTCCGCCCCTGCCACTCGACGATAACCCAGCTATGTAGGCTGATCTCCCGTAATACATTGAATTTAGCGAACCTTTCATATAAACTAATAGCTAACTTGCCTTATCTGACATAAGGTGCAAACAGGTACTGCAGAATAGGAGAATGACGGACCATGACGGCTAAGCAGCGCGTGCGGATCCGAATTGAAAGTCGAAGCGGGAGCGAGACTACCGTGCAGAAAGCGCGAGGGGATCTTTATCGTAAAGGCAATCACACGTACATCCGCTATGAAGAAGAGCCGAACGAGCTTGGACGAACAGTGACGCTCATTAAGCTGGAAGACAATCAGATACGAATCGTCCGCCAAGGGGACGTGCAAGCAGAGCAAACATTTCTGCCCGGCGAGAAGAGGATCGGCTTTTATCAAACGCCTCAGGGTAGATTGGAACTCGAGATTGAGACTCATGAGCTTACTTCGGAGGCCGTGCATGGCATCGGTATCACGAGGTGGAGCTATGATTTATATGCATCAGGCACTCATGCGGGAACATACAGGATCAAGTTGTTAATTCAGGAGGAGTAAGACGAATGGATGTAATAAATGAAGTTAAAGCCATAGTTAAACAAGCCATTATAGAAGCAGTTACAGCTGCAGGTATCGTGGACGCGGGGCAAATACCGGAGATTATTCTAGAGGTCCCGAAAGAGAAGACACACGGGGATTTCGCAACAAATGTCGCGATGCAGTTGACCCGAATTGCTAAGCAGAACCCAAGACAAATTGCCGAGCAAATTATCGCTAACCTGCAAAAGGATAAAGCCAATATCGCAGAAGCGGAAATTGCGGGGCCGGGTTTTATTAATTTTAAAATGAACAAAGTGTATCTTTACCCGGTTATTGAAAATGTTCAAAAAATGGGTGATCGCTTCGGTGCAACGAACGTCGGTCAAGGGCTTAAAGTGCAAGTGGAGTTCGTTAGTGCCAATCCAACAGGTTCCCTGCATTTGGGACATGCTCGTGGAGCGGCAGTCGGGGACGTACTGTGCAACGTACTCGATCTGGCTGGATACGACGTATCCCGAGAGTACTACATCAATGATGCCGGCAACCAAGTGGTCAATTTGGCCAAATCAATCGAAGCCCGCTATCTGCAGGCGCTCGGACAAGAAGCGGAGATGCCGGAAGACGGTTACTTCGGTGAAGATATCAAAGGCTTTGCCGCGGATCTTGCTGCGGAAGAAGGGGATCGCCTTCTCGGCTTGCCAGAAGAGGAGCGTCGTGCTTATTTCCGTACCTATGGGCTCAAAAAAGAACTCGACAAAATCAAACGCGATTTGGGTCGCTTTGGTGTTCATTTCGACAATTGGTTCTCCGAGACGTCGATTTATGAAGATAACCTCATTCCACCCGTTCTCCAAGAGCTGCGGGATAATGGACACATATATGAAGAAGAGGGCGCGACTTGGTTGAACACAACACCACTGGGTGACGACAAGAATCGCGTACTTATTAAGAATGACGGTTCCTTTACTTACCTTACACCGGATATTGCCTACCACCGCAATAAATTTGGGCGCGGCTTTGAGCGTTTGATTAATATTTGGGGCGCGGATCATCATGGCTACATTCCACGGATGAAAGCGGCTATGACGGCGCTTGGTTTTGAATCGGACCGCCTCGTTGTGCTGATTGCCCAAATGGTGAGCCTTTTCCAAAATGGGGAAAAGGTAAAAATGTCCAAACGGACTGGCAAAGCAGTCACGATGGAGGATCTTATGGACGAAGTCGGCGTAGACCCGATTCGTTATTTCTTCGCGATGCGCAGCATGGACTCGCATTTGGACTTTGACATGGACTTGGCGGTTTCTCAGTCTAATGAGAATCCTGTATTCTATGTGCAGTACGCACATGCGCGGATTTGCAGCATCTTCCGTCAGGCGGAAGAGCAGAACATTCAGGTGCTGCCGCTGGAGCAGGTAGACCTTTCCCAGCTTACATCGGAAGCTGAGTTCGACTTGCTGCGCAAGATGGGCGAGCTTCCGGAGGAAATCGCCATTGCGGCTGATCAATATGCGCCGCATCGGCTCATCCGCTATGTCTATGAACTGGCAAGCCAGTTCCATAGCTATTACAGAGGCCACTATGTCATCACGGATGACGCGGCCTTGACCCAGGCACGCCTCGCCTTGCTCGGCGCGCTTCGCATTACCTTAGCCAACACGCTTCGCGTAGTTGGCGTATCCGCCCCAGAGCGGATGTAGCATCTGCTCCACAAACCGAAGGGACGATCCCCATGTCTACTCAGACATGAGTGATCGTCCCTTTTTTTTGTTAATACCAGAAGTATAAGTCATGGTGGATTTAACTTGTGGTGCATCTACTTTGACAAACGTTTCGCACCACGAAGATGGTTATCGTGCCATTTTAAAGTGTGAGCAATTTATAGCGAATTCAACCCTAGTGCATTTTTTCTAATTTGTTAGGACCCTTATTCCTGGCATGCGAGTGGCATTGTTGTAAAACGTACAACAATTTCCCTTGTATTTCGCACCAAGCTATCAAATGTTGTATTCCGTGCAACAAAATAGCCTGCATTTCATCCAAAGTGGCCATTTTTGGACGAAAATGTTGTATTTTGTGCAATATTCGCGTGAATACAGCAGATTAAAATGACTAAAGTTGTATTTTGTACAACTTTTACATCAATCTGCATCAGCCCTGCCGCGCCGCCCGGATCGCGCGCCGAGCGTTCAAATGCCCGGGCTTCCATCGCGTGGTGCTTTCTCGCTTGTTAAGACCAATCGCGCAGCGCCGCAGCGCGGTTTTAATCTGCGGCGGCGACATCGGCTTGATCGATAACATCAAGGCGATGACGCCGCTGACATGGGCAGTGGCCATCGAAGTGCCGCTTAGCTCGTTGTATTTGCCGTTAAGCCAGGACGAGTAGACCCGCTCGCCTGGTGCGTAGATATCAATTTGCTTCCCGCGGTTGCTGAAGGGAGCGATTTTGCCTAACCGAGTTGTGGCTCCAACGGAGACGACCTGGGGGAAACGGGCGGGGTAATCGACCGATTTCTTTTTGCCGTCATTGCCGGATGAAGCCACGATGACTTTACCTCTATAAAACGCGTTCATGACAGCTTGCTCGAGAGAACGGTTGTATGATTTCATACCGAAGCTCATATTGATAATATCGAGGTCGTTATGAACACACCAATCGATGCCTGCAATAATGTCTGAGACATAGGCGCTTCCAGCGTGGTCAAATGCTTTTACCGGATGAACAATGGCTCTAGGAGCTACACCGACAATCCCTGAATGGCGGCCAGCTGCCGCGATGGTTCCAGCGATATGCGTGCCATGTCCATTGTCATCATAGGGCAGCATGCTGCGGTTTAATAAATTGATGCCCCGTGATATCGAATTGCGTAAGTCAGGATGATTGTAGTCGATTCCGGTATCGATGACCCCGATCCGAATATTCTGACCTACCGATTTGTTCCAGACCTCAGGCGCGCCTACTTGATCGATGCCCCATGGTATCGTGTGAGAGCCCGATAAATTGCTTGATCGTTTGGAGGTAATTTTGTTGCCCATCGCGTGGTGAACGGTTATTTTGGTATCCTCTACGATGTTCGGCACACCGGAGATACCTCTGAGCTTAGTATCGGGACGAAGCGTGCAGGAGAAGGCGTGAATGATACTTAGATCGCGGACCTTGGAGAGGTTTACGAACTGAGACTTCATTCGTTTCAATTCTGATTTGCATGCGTAGTAGTCCTTAGCCGATGAGAAATGGATGATATGCTTCTTGCCAGAATGCTTGGTGAGACCGATTTCCTCATGAAGCAAATGAAGAAAGGTGGCTATATCCATCGTGCCATCCCCCCATGACAGCTTAGAATCGAATCTCCCCTATCTTATGTACAGGTCACCCCGTATGACCGTGTTCTCGCCTTTATAGAAATAAATGGGTGCGAAGCCGTGTCAGATGCGTAGGTTTTACATAGGATAAATAGAGAGGCGCGGGCAGGAGTGTCTCTTTCTCAGGTAGTGGAAACGGCCGTGATTCAATCACACCGCTTCCTTAGGATACAGTCGCAAGCGGAGGGGGACCTTCGCTTGTATTCATTTTAGGGGGAACGCTTTCTTAAGAATTTATATGTTTCACACAATAAGTCGGCTATATTTTTTGATAAACTCACTCGTCCTTACAGGACGGCGTAGCCGTTTATTTTAGGGATAGTTGCATTTTTAGAAAAAATAGGTTTTACTTAATGAAGATATTGGATAAGGTAGATAGAAGAACTGAAGATGACGATCACGATCGAAAAGGATGTGCCTTAGATGAGTAGCGAATACACACTCAAAATCACCACAGAGCAAGCACGCGAAATGCCCATGGTGGATTTGGCGTTTGAATTACTGAAGTCGGCGAATACGCCGTTTTACTATCGTGACCTGATGGCTGAAATTGCTAAAATAAAAGGGCTGTCTGAGCAGCATGTTATGCAAGTGATTGCCCAACTATATACGGAAATCAACATCGATGGACGTTTTGCTTGCGTGGGTACGAACCTATGGGGTTTGAAACGCTGGTATCCTGTCGAGAAATCAGACGATGCGGTTGGTAACGCGAAGCGTCCAAGAATCATTAACGACGAAGATGACGATCTGGATGAAGACATCTACGCTGAAGAAGAAGATACATACGCAGAAGAAGATGAGTACGATACATTTGGTACCGAAACCGAAGAGGAAGAAGCGGAAGAGGATACTGAATTCTTCGAAGATGAAGAGATCGAAGAGGATCTTGGCGAAGCGGGTATTGAAGAAACAGACGAAGATAGTGAAGATGATTTAGATGAGGATTCCGATGAGGAAGACGAGGAAGACGATTTGGATGAAGAGGCTGAAGACGGCAAATAACTTGTCTTGACAGCCCCTATCTGTTCAGAGTAAACTATTGCATGGGCTTTAAAAGAATCTTAACATTTCGCTCAAGCGTTCAAAAAGTGCCCCGTCACTACGGGTGTCACTTTTTTTGTTTTTTTAGTGTTTTTTTTGTGTTTTTTCACTTTATTTTCATGAAAACCCCCATTTAGCAGAAGCTAATGCTTACAAAGTCATTCTTCTGGCAAAAGATAAGCTTATGCCTTACGGCGTAAGTTTCTTATATTTCAAAACCATACTAAACTCTAGGAGGCGTACATAGTGACAAAATACATTTTCGTTACGGGAGGCGTAGTTTCATCCCTTGGCAAAGGAATTACAGCAGCGTCCTTAGGGAGATTGCTCAAAAACAGAGGTTTGAAAGTTACTATTCAAAAGTTTGACCCGTACATTAACGTGGATCCGGGAACTATGAGTCCTTACCAGCACGGTGAAGTGTTCGTAACCGACGATGGGGCAGAAACGGATTTGGACTTAGGTCATTATGAGCGTTTTATTGATATTAACCTTTCCAAAAGTTCAAACGTAACCTCAGGTAAAGTATACTCCTCCGTCATTACCAAAGAGCGCAGAGGCGAATATCTGGGCGGCACGGTACAAGTAATCCCGCACATTACGAATGAAATCAAAGAACGTGTGATTCGCGCTGGTCGTGAAGCTGGGTCCGATGTCGTAATTACCGAAATTGGTGGTACGGTAGGAGATATCGAAAGCTTGCCGTTCCTGGAAGCTATACGTCAAATGAAAAATGATATCGGCCGCGAGAATGTCATGTATATTCACGTTACGCTGATTCCTTATATTAAAGCAGCTGGTGAAGTGAAGACGAAACCTACACAGCACAGTGTAAAAGAACTACGCGGGCTGGGCATTCAACCTCACGTTATCGTTTGCCGTACGGAACATTCTCTAACCGAAGATATGAAGCGTAAGTTAGCTTTATTCTGTGATATCGATCCTGCAGCTGTCATCGAATGTAAGGATGCGGAAACCTTGTACGAAGTTCCGATGATGCTTCGCGAGCAAGGGCTTGACGATTATGTTGTTAATCACCTGAAACTACGTACGAACGAGCCAGACATGAAGGAATGGGAAAGCCTTGTTCGTAAAGTTAAATCATTGACGAAGAAGACCGAAATTGCGATCGTGGGGAAATACGTTGCACTGCATGACGCTTACCTAAGTATTGTTGAAGCACTAGGTCATGCCGGCATCGATAATGACTCCGAAATTGATATCCGTTGGGTGAATGCAGAAGATATTTTTGAGCATAACGTCCATCAGCTTCTTTCCGGTGTTCAAGGTATTCTTGTACCTGGTGGATTCGGTGATCGCGGTATTGAAGGTAAAGTGGAAGCGATCCGATATGCCCGCGAAAAGGAGATTCCATTCTTTGGGATTTGCTTGGGTATGCAGGTTGCTGTTATTGAGTATGCGCGTTCTGTTACAGGCTTGGATGGCGCGAACAGCTCTGAGATTAATCCTACAACGGCTTATCCAGTCATCGATCTACTGCCAGAGCAGAAGGATATAGAGAATTTAGGCGGTACAATGCGTCTGGGCTTATATCCTTGCAAGGTTGTTCCGGGCTCTCTTGCTGAGCAGTGTTACAATGATGAGCTTATCTATGAGAGACATCGTCACCGGTATGAATTTAATAATGAATACCGCGAATTGATTGAATCTGCTGGTTTGCGCATTTCCGGTACGTCACCGGACGGCCGGTTGGTTGAGATGGTCGAGCTTCCAGGTCACCCTTGGTTCCTTGCTGTTCAATTCCATCCGGAATTTACATCGCGTCCGAATCGTCCACAGCCGCTTTTCCGTGAATTCGTGAAAGCCGCTCAGTTCATCGCGCGTTAATTCTTGCTTTAACGGTTGTCCCTCCAGATAACCAACTTATCTGTAAAACTTTTCAATTAGTTTTTTCCCTCAGAAGGAAATCGAAAATGAATAGCGAATAACTTTATAAACATAAAGAGGGAGTTTGTTATTCGTTTTCGGGAGGGAAATAGGCTGATGAAGAAAAAGGTATTGATTGTCGACGATCAAAATGGAATTCGTGTACTACTCATGGAGGTATTCAGTAACGAAGGGTACGATACCTATCAGGCTTCGAATGGCAAATTGGCCTTGGAAATCGTGAAAAATTCTTCGCCTGATCTTATACTACTGGATATGAAAATTCCTGGTATGGACGGTCTGGATATTTTAAAACATGTTAAAGCCATTGATGTATCGATCAAAGTCATTATGATGACAGCTTATGGCGAGCTCGATATGATTAAAGAAGCAACGGATTTGGGTGCGATTATGCACTTTACGAAGCCTTTTGATATTGATGAATTGCGTATGGCGGTCAATATGCAGCTTAATAATGAATCAAGCAGCGGTTTTGCAGTGGGATCCTAGTCATAGGGTCTTTTTTGTTTCTGAAAAAACGAGGGCTTGGTTATCATTTGAAAAGTTATGTGCTATAATAACTCAGGTATGACAAAGAGCGGTATACGCATCTACTATAGGTTCTAGGAGGAAGAGAAACATGGCATTGGTTTCAATGAATGAATTTTTACCTAAAGCAAAAGCGAACAAATTCGCGGTGGGTCAATTTAATATGAACAACCTTGAATTCGCTCAAGCGATTGTGGAAGCTGCAATCGAATTAAAATCCCCGTTCATTTATGGTGTTAGCGAAGGCGCACTAAAATATATGGGTATTGAGTTTACAGTGGCAATTGCTGAAGCTGCAGCTAAAAAATCCGGTCTGCCGATTGCTCTACACTTAGATCATGGCAGTTCCTTTGAAGTAGCAATGAAATGTATCCGTGCGGGATTCAGCTCCGTTATGTTCGATGGTTCCCACTATTCTTTCGAAGAAAACATTCGTTTGACGAAAGAAGTCGTAAAAGCAGCTCGTGCAATGGGCGTATCCGTTGAGGGTGAGCTTGGAACAATTGGCGGCGTTGAGGACGACATCTCTGTTGATGAAGAGCACGCTAACCTTGCAAAACCTGAAGAAGCTATCCGTTTCTACGAAGAAACAGGTGTTGACTGTCTGGCTATCGCTGTAGGTACTGCACATGGTATGTACGCAGGCGAGCCTAACATTCACTTTGATATTATCGAAGCAGTTTCCAAAGCGATTCCAGTCCCTGTGGTTCTACACGGTGGATCCGGCGTTCCTGACGAAATGATTCGTAAATCTATCGCGGCAGGCGTTGGTAAAATCAACGTTAACACAGAGAATCAAGTGGCATGCACAGAAAACATCCGCGCGGCTCTGAACAAAGATGCTAAAATTTATGATCCTCGTAAATATCTCACCCCGGCTCGTAATGCAATGATCGAAGTAGTAAAATCCAAAATTCAATTGTTCGGAAGCAGCAACCAAGCTTAATTCCAATTGTATAGACAGGGTAGGAAATGCAGTAAGGCACAGACGGAGGATAGACGAAAGAATGTCGTCCGTCTGTGTCATTACGAGCGTTTCCTTCTTCTATTTTTTTGTGCTTATGTTCTCCGAGAGAACCGTGGCTGTTTTAGTTTGTAAATGGTCGCTTTTTTGTATGGATTTATAAGTAATTATTAATTTTATACGCTCGTTCACTTGATTTTTGACGATCGCTAGTCTTAAAGGGCGAGGTGGAGTCGAATATCTTTGGTAAAGTTTGTGTGCGTCTTAGGTTGTATTTGGTTGCTTTGATTTACTACTTAGTAAGTAGGCACCTGGTTTAGGGGGAGAATCATGTTGGAAAAATTAATGGTGGTCGGGGGACGTCCACTACGGGGAACAGTTCAAATTAGTGGGGCTAAGAATAGTGCGGTTGCACTCATTCCAGCCGCTGTACTTGCTGAAACATCGGTTACTTTGGATAATCTGCCTCATCTGAGTGATGTGGCTATATATACAGAAATTTTGACGGATTTAGGGGCTACCATTGACTGGAACGAAGATCGGATGACGATCGACCCAAGTCGGATGAAATCACTTCCTATGCCGAATGGCAAAGTAAAGAAGCTTAGAGCATCCTACTATTTAATGGGAGCTCTGCTCGGAAGATTTGGAGAGGCGACGATTGGTCTGCCGGGTGGCTGTAACTTCGAACCACGTCCGATTGATTTGCATATTAAAGGTTTTGAAGCTTTAGGTGCTGAGGTTAGCAATGAGAATGGCGCCTTAAAGATACGCGCCAAAGAACTGCGCGGTGCCAAAATATACTTAGATATGGCGAGTGTTGGAGCGACGATTAACATCATGCTGGCTGCCTCTCGCGCTAAAGGCGTTACGATTATCGAAAATGCGGCCAAAGAGCCTGAAATCATAGATGTGGCAACACTTTTAAACTCAATGGGTGCCAAAATTAAGGGCGCTGGAACAGAGACTATTCGTATCGAGGGCGTAACTGAGATGCATGGTTGCCGCCATTCCATTATTCCTGACCGTATTCAAGCAGGTACGTACATGATTGCTGCAGCGGCTACACGCGGCGATGTAACCGTCGACAATGTCATTCCTAAACATATGGAGGCTCTGACGGCAAAGCTTCAGGAAATGGGCGTACATATCTACGAAATGGATGAGTCCATTCGTGTTGTCGGTCAGCCTGAATACGAAAGTGTTGATGTGAAAGCTTTAATTTACCCAGGGTTTGCGACGGATCTACAGTCTCCAATGGCAAGCTTACTTTGCCAAGCTAAAGGAGTTAGTATATTAACGGACCACGTTTATAGTAATCGTTTCAAGCATATTCCTGAGCTAGTGCGTATGGGAGCAAAGATGAAGGTCGAAGGACGCTCAGCCATTATTGAGGGCTCACAGCTCAGTTCTGCCAAAGTGAGAGCAACGGATTTGAGAGCAGGAGCTTCTCTTGTGCTTGCGGGCCTAAGCGTAAGAACAGGTGGCATCACAGAAGTATCCGGGGTTGAGTTTATTGATCGTGGTTATGAGAACTTGGTATTCAACTTATCTTCACTGGGTGCCGAGGTTTGGCGCGAGAGTGAGGAATAAAGTACCAAGTAACAGGCAATGCTAGAATCCAATTGAAAATTTAATAGTTTGGTGGTTGAAACATGAGCATGCAGCTTGCTGAGCTTGAAGTACTCAAGCTTACTGAATTATATAAACTAGCTAAGAAACATCAGATCCAATACTACGGTACGCTGAAGAAAAAAGAACTCATCTTTGCCATTTTACGTGCACAAGCTGCTGAGAGTGGTCTAATGTTCATGCAGGGTGTTCTCGAGATCCTTCAGGAGGGCTTTGGATTCTTGCGTCCAATTAATTACCTTCCAAGCTCAGAGGACATTTATATTTCCGCTTCCCAGATTCGCAAATTTGATTTGCGGTCTGGGGACATTGTATCGGGCAAATGCCGCCCGCCTAAAGAGAATGAGCGCTATTTCGGGCTTCTTCAAGTTGAAGCGGTGAATGGAGAGAAGCCGGAAACGGCAGCGGAACGACTTCATTTCCCTGCATTGACGCCTCTTTATCCAGACACGCGGATTACACTCGAAACAGAGCCTAACAAGATTTCCATGCGTATTATGGATTTACTTGCTCCTGTTGGATTAGGCCAACGCGGTCTGATTGTAGCACCTCCTAAAGCTGGGAAAACATTGCTGCTGAAAGAAATTGCGAACAGCATTTCCACGAATTATCCAGAAATTGAACTTTTCGTTCTGCTTATCGATGAGCGTCCGGAGGAAGTTACCGATATGCAGCGTTCCGTCAAAGGCGAAGTAGTTGCTTCTACCTTCGATGAGCTTCCAGAAAATCATATTAAAGTTGCTGAGCTAGTTCTAGAGCGTGCGATGCGTCTAGTTGAACATAAGAAAGATGTTGTTATTCTCATGGACAGTATTACCCGGTTGGCTAGAGCCTATAACCTTGTGGTTCCTGCTTCTGGCCGGACGTTAACGGGTGGTATAGATCCTGCTGCCTTTCATCGGCCTAAACGTTTCTTCGGGGCTGCCCGTAATATTGAAGAAGGCGGCAGCTTAACAATTCTTGCTACTGCACTCGTAGAAACTGGCTCGCGTATGGATGACGTCATTTATGAAGAGTTTAAAGGTACAGGTAATCTAGAGCTTCATCTAGATCGTAAAATGGCTGAACGCCGTATCTTCCCTGCGATTGATATTCGTAAGTCAGGCACTCGCCGCGAAGAAGCACTTCTGGGTAAAGATGAACTCGAGAAGGTTTGGGCGCTTCGCAGAGGGATGAATGATTCGCATGAATATACAGAATCCTTCATTAAGAAGCTTGCCGATACGAAGACTAATCAAGAGTTTTTGGACTCTTTGGCTTCCCCTTCAGCGGGATCTACAGGTGTTAACAAAGGTAAAGTCAAAAATTCAGCTTCCTAAGCTTCAAATAATAATCTGCTTCGCATCAATCATGACAAACACGGTCGTCCTTAAGGACGACTTATGTCGTTTATCCGTGACGAACAAAGAGGAGTACCGTTATGAACTTGGTTTATTCAGATTCACAAGGAAACGTTTTTGATCATCCTGATTTCTTAGCACTTGGTCGAAACGCTGAAATGATAACAGAAATTTTGGAAGAAGAGTTGATTCCTCTACCTGAGGGATCAACATTAGTCAGTCTTCCGTTTACACGTCCGGTAGGCATTGATGCCGCAACAGGTGATATGAAGCTGGTTGAGGGAGATTATCACGCTGTTGGAGCCTTACTGCCGCAAGGCTTTACTAGACTTCTGCTCCCTGGCTATGTGAAATCAGACAAGTCTAAGGCGCTGCCCTTGTTCGGATATACGGCTGTCGTGTGGAAGGATGACGGTTTCTATGTTGCCGCTCGATTGACAGATAATCCTTATTATTGGAATCCGGTTCATTGTGACCCAACTGAGCTCGAGGTAGAGGTCAAACGATTGGTTGCTAAGTACCCGGACAATCGGTTATATGCGCATTTGTCCAACTGTGCACTGGGTTATGAATGTTTGACAGCCTCGAATACGTTCCTTCAACGTTGGGAGGGTGCCGTTCCGGTCTCCTATTCCTGCAACGCAGGATGCTTCGGCTGTATTTCGGAGCAACCGGATGAGAGTGGCTTCGTAGCGCCTCAGACTCGTATGAACTTCAAGCCTAAGGTCGAAGAGATCACTCAGATCATGCTTGAGCATCTGCGGACGCCTGAGAGTATTATCTCCTTCGGACAGGGCTGTGAAGGGGAACCTAGCACGCAGGCTGTGATTATAATCGATGCCATCAAGCAAGTACGTGAGCAAACGAAGATGGGCTATATTAACATCAACACCAATGCAGGGCTCACGGATCATATCCGCGGCATTGTTGATGCGGGGCTTGATCTCATGCGGGTTAGTACGATTAGCGCACTGGATGATCATTACAACGCCTACTATAAGCCAAGAGCTTACACGCTCAAGAATGTTGAGAAGTCTCTCCGCTACGCCACGGATAAAGGAGTTATAACTTCGATCAACTATCTCGTATTTCCAGGTGTAACCGATCGAGAAGAAGAGATCGAAGCGATGATCGAATTCGTGCGAAGAACAGGACTAAAATTGATTCAATTGCGCAACCTGAATATTGATCCCGAGAGTTACCTTGGCATAATCCCCAAAGCAAGAGGTGAACTGCTTGGGATGAAGCAAATGATTGAGATTTTCGAACAAGAACTTCCCGATGTGGTGCTGGGTTCCTACTCGCATACACCGAAGTTCTATACGAGTGATCGAACGGTAACTACGGTGCTCTAAAAGGAAGTCATCCACAGTCTTTTTCCATTGCATCAAGACTTCCGAATATGATATAATCCATAGGTACGTCCATTAACTCTGTTTCAGCAAATGATTCAGGGCGGAAAGAGGTGAACCATCATGAAAGCAGGTATTCATCCTACTTATCATGCAACCACAGTGACTTGCGCTTGTGGTAACGTGTTCGAAACGGGTTCTATTAAGCAAAATCTTCGCGTTGAGATTTGCTCTAATTGCCATCCTTTCTACACAGGTAAACAAAAGTTTATCGATGTAGGCGGCCGTGTCGACAAGTTCAAAAAGAAATACGGAATCTAATTGGCATCAATTACTTTGCTGCCAATCAGCATAAGACAACCTCCCTTGGTCATCCTAAGCTTAGGCTTAGAGTCCAATGGGAGGTGTTTTTATGTTTAGGGGTCTGCTTAAGTTTGCGGGAGCTATTATGCTCATCATGAGTTTAATCGGCTGTGGCATTAATTCTGGTAATAAGAACCCGCCTCAGACCAATGATGCAAATTATAAAGCCCAGCATTACAAGCAAGACGGTTACTTGGGAATTACGAGTGTCAATCCGAACGACCCGCTTAATCCTACGTATCATCACTACGAAGATGATTCGAACTTAATGAAGGCCGTGCTTTCACAGCTGCAAGGTATTGAGAAAACCAATATCTCCATTAACGGACCGACCGCCAAGGTGAAAATAAAACCAAGACCATCTTTGACGGCTGCGCAAGTGGAGGAGCTTCGCTCACAAGCTCAAATGGCGCTGAACACCAACATGCCGCGCTACAATGTAATCGTAAAAATGGTTCCTTAACAGGTAGATTTTGCCCTCGGTTGCTATTTGTAATTGAATCAGCTATACTAATTTTACCGTGCTAGATGGGGAGGTAGCGGTGCCCTGTAACTCGCAATCCGCTGTAGCGAGGTTGAATTCCTGTTAGCGGTACTGTGATGTGAGGTCTGGCTTTTACACGTGGTGTTGAGAGTCGGGTCCTTCGCAATGAATGCTCATGAACCCGGTCAGGTCTGGAAGGAAGCAGCCGTAAGTGAGATGTTTCATGTGCCGAGGGGTTGCCTGATTTGAGCCAACGGTAAGAGTTCGCTTGTATCACTTTATCAATAACAGGTGCACGGTTTTAATAATTAAATGTGAACTTTCATAATTACACCTAACAAAACGCCAGTATCTATGGCGTTTTTTCTTTTTTTCAAGGGAAGGAAAAATCTTACTCTAGAGAGAATGGTTATAACATGTAGATTCATGTAAACGTTTGCGCATTTTGCGATTGAATAGAGAGAAAGTGAAGGTGTTGCTGAAATGTCCATTCATGACCCTCAAGATTACATGGTATCCATCGATGAAATGAGGAAGCTATTCAACCATAGCATACAAACGGGGATGCTCGTTGTGGATGAGGATGGCAAGATCATTTTAGCAACAGATCAAGTTTTGAAATACTCGGGCTATTCAGCTGAGGAAGTTACGCATATCTCATTCCCTCAACTTTTTAAAGTGAGGGCATCTTTGCGTGAGCTGTACGAATTTTACTTTAAGAACGATTCCAGTCCAGGGGAGTGGCCCCATGGATTCTTAGTAGGCAAGAATGGTGAAACGATGTTTTATCAGTTCTCGATGCTGAAGCTTATGCGCGGCGAGAAGTATATGTATCTCTTGACCATGAAGCATCAGGATAGCTCGCAGTTAAGCTTGCTGCAGAGGTTCTCGGACGCTTTTTTGAAAGATATTAATTTGGGTGTTTTATTGATTAGTGTGAATTTTACGCTTGTTGACGTCAGTGATCGAGCATGTCAGATTCTAGGAATGGATCGGGAGCATATTCTTAATAAGTCGTTAGATGAGATTTTTGCTACCATTCCCAGCCAGCATAAGCTTGTCCAACGAACGATTTTGAATGGTGCTGTAGTCCGCAATCATGCGGTTTCATGGACGAACAATGAAGAGCGGTTTGAGCTGCTGTTGGATTCGAATGTGCTCAAAGATAATCAAGGTAATATTGTTGGGGCTTATGTCATCTTCAAAGATGTCACGAATATGCGCTCGTTGGAAGAAATGGTTCAAAGAAGTGACAGACTCGCAATGATCGGGCAAATTGCTGCTGGCACAGCTCATGAAATTCGGAATCCGCTAACTTCAATCAAAGGATTTCTTCAGGTGCTTCGGCGCACTTTTGAAGTGAAAGGGATGGAGAGAGAACAGAGTTTCACGGTAGTCATGCTGGAGGAAATCAATCGAATCAACGAGTTGGTAAATGAATTTTTGCTGCTGAGTAAGCCAAAGCATGTTTCTTATGAGAGGATCGATGTGACTGAAGTGCTGCGAGGGATTTTGCCTATTATCAATAATGAAGCTATTCTTTACGATGTGAATCTCCAATATGAGGCCTCGTATCATTTACCGGAAGTGATTGCTGATAAAGAGCTGCTCAAACAGGTATTCTTAAATGTTTGTAAAAATGGCATCGAAGCTATGTCGGATGGAGGGGTTTTAACGATTTCAGAGAAAGTAGACACGGTGGAACGAAATGTCTGCATTGACATTCATGATACAGGTTCTGGCATACCGATGTTCGTGATTGACAAAATTTTCGATCCATTCTTCACAACCAAGGACACGGGTACCGGATTAGGTCTTTCGGTGTGCCAACGAATCATTCACGATATGGGGGGGACGATACGTGTTTCTTCAAAGGGCTTTGGAACGACGTTTACAATATCGATTCCTTATACTTGATCATCTATTTCATCCCTAGGTGCGTTATAGTATAATGGATTCAGTCATTCCATGCAGGGATTATTGGAGAGGAACACTATGGCACATATCGCTCTGTACCGAACGTGGAGGTCTCAGACGTTTCGTGAAGTTGTCGGTCAGAAACATATCACGCAGACGCTGCAGAATTCTTTGCGAGAAAATCGCCTTACTCATGCTTATTTGTTCAACGGACCTCGGGGAACAGGTAAGACTAGTACGGCCAAAATATTAGCCAAGGCAATCAACTGCTTAAACGGTCCGTCAGAAGAGCCGTGTAACGCTTGTTCAGCATGTGAACGAATCACCGAAGGTGCTGTCATGGACGTTGTCGAAATCGATGCTGCCTCCAATCGCGGTGTAGAAGAAATTCGGGATATTCGTGATAAAGTGAAGTATGCCCCTACAGAAGTAAGGCAGAAGGTGTACATCATCGATGAAGTGCACATGCTCACGACCGAAGCTTTTAATGCCCTTTTGAAGACACTAGAGGAGCCTCCGGCGCATGTCATGTTTATTTTGGCAACAACGGAACCGCATAAAATACCGGCGACGATTATTTCCCGCTGTCAACGCTTTGATTTTCGGAGAGTTTCGATGGAAGATCAGGTTCAGCGGCTGCAGTATATTTGTGATCAGGAGCAGATCTCGGTTAGCGAGGAAGCTCTCCATTATATAGCGAGACTATCGGATGGAGGGATGCGGGATGCGCTCAGCCTGCTGGATCAGGCCGCTTCCTTTTCGACTGGTGAAGTTCAGCTCTCAGACATTTTGTCTATCACCGGCGGCGTAGCTTCCGATCAATTCAAGAAGCTCGTTCTTTACATCAAAGAAAAGAATCTTGGAGCCGCGCTCGAGCTCATCGATACTTTCATGCAGGAAGGCAAGAGCGCTGACAAATGTATTGAGAATTTGATTAATTACTTCCGTGATTTACTCATGGTTCGCATGGTACCTAATTCACCTGTGATTAGTGAACGTGTTTTTGATATGGGTGAACTAAGGGAAGTAGCGAATCACTTCTCACCGAGTGAAATGATGGCTATGATTGAGACGTTGAATCATTACCAAAGCGAAATGAAATACTCTGTACAGCCTCAGACTCTGTTAGAAATAGCGATTATGAAAATTAGCGGTGGTCACAGAGGAGCAGAGAGCAGTTCGACTGTCAATATCGCGGCAGATGCTGGAGGGCGTATGCCTCAAGGTGATCTTTTTGCCCAAATGACCCAGAAACTTCAACAACTTGAAGAACAGATAGCTTCACTGGTAAAATCGGGAGTAACGGGTGCAGCAGCCGATCCCAATGCGAGGCAAGCCGCCTCGGCCAAAGTGCCGGTGGCCTCAGCTCCTTCGAAGAAGTCGGGCATCAAGCTGGATGGTTACTTGAAAGCCGCGGAGAGTCCAGAAACCAAAGCTGCTCTCCTAAAGTGGAGTCAAGTACTAGGCGATGTCAAAGAAAAGAAGATTACCGTACATGCTTGGTTCGTTAATGGTGATTTGGTGTCTATGCTTGATGATGTTGTACTCGTTGCTTTCAAGAATGAGATGCATCGCAATACAACGGAAAAGCCAGAAAACAAAGTCATTATCGAGCAAGTGCTTACTTCGGTGCTTGGCAAACCTATGCGTTTACTTACGATTATGCGCAAAGAATGGGACGACGCTAAGAATGATGCGGCTAGCAGCGCTCCAGAAGTAATGGAGCTTGTCGCTGATGGCGAAGGCAACGGAACTGCTGTCAAAGAAGAATGGATTTCGGAAGCGATCCAATTATTTGGCGAAGAGCTAGTGACAATTAAAGAAGACTAAATATGAAGGAGCTAACTACGATGAATAACATGAACCAAATGATGAAACAAGTAAAGAAAATGCAAGAACAAATGATGAAAGCCCAAGAAGAACTAGGTACCAAAATGATCGAAGGTACAGCAGGCGGCGGTGTCGTTACTGTTATTATTAACGGACACAAAAAAGTGCAAAGCATTACAATTAAGCCTGAAGCTGTTGATCCTGAAGATGTTGAAATGCTGCAAGATCTCGTGCTTACGGCAGTAAATGATGCAATGTCCAAAGCAGAAGAAATTGCTAACAAAGATATGGGCAAATTCACAGGCGGTATGAATATCCCTGGATTGTTCTAAGACAACCAAGTGTAACGATTCTGAAAAATAAAGGAGTCTTCCTTTGTATTACCCCGAACCGATAGCCAAGTTAATCGATGCTTTCTCACGTCTGCCTGGGGTAGGTCCCAAAACGGCAGGCCGCCTGGCTTTTCATGTCCTACGCATGAAAGAAGAAGAAGTGATTGACTTCGCGAAAGCACTCGTCAATGTGAAGCGGAACCTTCACTACTGCTCTGTTTGTTGTAACATTACCGACGTTGATCCCTGTCGCATCTGTCAAGATAAGAGTAGGGACAGTTCCATCATTTGTGTCGTACAAGAGCCTAAGGATTTGGTCGCTTTAGAACGTACCAAAGAATTCGAAGGGTATTATCACGTGCTGCATGGTGCGATTTCACCGATGGAAGGGATTGGACCGGATCAAATTCATATTGCTGAATTACTCAAGCGTTTGGGTGATGAAACGGTGCAGGAATTGATTTTGGCCACCAATCCCAATATTGAGGGAGAAGCTACAGCTATGTACTTGTCCAGATTAATCAAGCCATTCGGTCTCCGAGTTACGCGTATCGCGCATGGGCTGCCAGTGGGCGGAGATTTGGAGTATGCCGATGAGGTAACTCTGACCAAAGCCATGGAAGGGCGCAGGGAATTATAAATAAGCTGCATCATAATCAGGGAGCTGCAAAGCTCTCTTTTTTGCTGCCCAAAAAAGCATCTTGAAGTTCTAAAATCTCCTTTTCTCCCATATGGATAAATCAATCCGGTTAGATGAGGAATGGAGGTTTGCTTGTGCGACCAGCTTTATTAGGAAAGTACGGGATGAAGAGCCCAAATACGAAAAGCGCTCAAGAAGAACTGAAAAAGGACAAGCAGATGCTGATCCAAGAGATACGTACAGCTCATGAGACTTGGGTGGCTGCTCAAGCACACTTTGAGTTTGCTTTGGACAAGGATCAAATTGATTATGCCATCTATGCGATGGAAGCTGCAGAAAAGAGATTTGAAATGCTTATCAAACAAGCGAAAAAGCTAGGTGTAAGTCTAATTGACAGCGACCGGTTAATGGAGGTGAAGTAGGTGTATCTTAAATATGTCATATGGGGGGTACTCATACTCTCATCTCTTATGCTAGTCTTCCTGATATTTCGCAGTCGCGGCGGAGGGAGGGTATTATCCGCATTGGGGTTGAATGTTGTTGTTGCAGCATTTCTCTTATATACGTTGAACTTATTAAGTACGTATACACAATTTGAACTTCCTATAAATACAGTCACTCTAGGGACGGTTACTATACTAGGGATTCCCGGGGTTTTACTTCTAGTAGGCTTAAAACTGACTTTGATCTAGATGGAAAATCATTCAAGTAAATCATGTGTTGACTCGGTCGCAGCATCTGTGGTATCTTATAAAAGTTGCCGCTGAGACATGCGGGGATAAAGAAGTAACTTGAGAAAAACAAGTTGCAAATGAATTGTTAGTGTGTTATATTGATCTTCCGGCTTTCGAAAGAAAGTAGGACGAACAGTACATTGATCTTTGAAAACTGAACAACGAGTGAGTAAGCACGAACGAGAAATCGTTCAAAGAAGAGATTGCAAAATCTCGCTAGCAACGCAAATGAGCAATTAAGCTTTCAAATAGTTTTACTATTATGGAGAGTTTGATCCTGGCTCAGGACGAACGCTGGCGGCGT
>NZ_LMRY01000020.1:81277-98044 GCF_001427935.1 Paenibacillus sp. Soil724D2 | reverse complement strand
AAAGGACTCCATAATAATCAATATGGTACTTACTATATATCGAAGGGAATTGGACAGACGGGGATTAATGCAAGATTTCTAGTCAGAAGTGAGATAACAATGCACCATCTTTAGCTAGATAGAATTAAGCCTAGACGAGTAATTCGCATAGGCTTTTTTGTGTTGTTTGAATTGGCAATCGTGCTCTAACCGTCACTTGATGCAAATATTACGGTTCTTATTTTTGATAATGAATCTTCGAGTTCGGAAATATTATGTTTAATCGCGTAACGTAATCCACCTAATTCACGCAGTCCTTGATGTTTTTTCACTCTATGTTCAATGGTCGTGTCTTCTGGAAATGAATGTTTATATTCACTTAATATCTGATTATAAAAGTCCACTCCCAGATAACCTTGCGTTGCCAAATCTTTTGCAGGGTCACCTATAGTCATATCNCTTATCGAAATCTTATTACGTTTCACTCTATGTTCAATGGTCGTGTCTTCTGGAAATGAATGTTTATATTCACTTAATATCTGATTATAAAAGTCCACTCCCAGATAACCTTGCGTTGCCAAATCTTTTGCAGGGTCACCTATAGTCATATCACTAAAGTCGATAATTCCCGTTATACCTGAACATAAATCATCAACCAAAATGTTTCCATACCATAAATCTCCGTGGCACAATACGAAGCGATGGAAAAAAAACGTACTATCTTCCAATGCTTCCTCCCACCATTTAGCCATTTTCTGTTGCTCTTTTACGGTTAAAACCTGGTTTAATATTTCTTGTGTATCTTCACGTAATATCTTTATAAAGAGTTGGTTGTTTGATTCTTGCGGACAACTGCTATCTAACTTATTGATTGGTATTTGATGTAGCTTAATAATAAATTTCGCTAGTTGTTTGGCAATAACATTTGGATTTTTGGAGATGAGCACATCCGGATTAAGAGGGGTTCCTTTCATTTTTTTATATCCTATGATTCCCGAAGGAGTGATAGACGGATCAAACATATACGAAATAGGTAATGGTATTTCAATATCTAGGAATGCACGGATCTGAGGTAGCATCTGAACCTCTTTTGTGTATTGACGTGCGGTTTCTATGGTTTTAGCAATCCTAAAGACAGTTCCGTCTTTCTGTTCAATAACGATACTCCCAAATCCCTCACCTAAAATTTCGATATCATTCTTATCTATGTTCAATATTTGTAATGCAGCATCAAGCAAACCCCTCATACATGCTCACCCCTTTGTCTAGTATTTTACCACTATAATTAACCCTTGGGTCATGGTCATCGTTCCACGAATACAGTAAGCTAACGAGAACAATAGTTCAATATCTAAAGTAATTGGTAGGTTATCGTGTGATTGCTGATGGAACAGGACCATGATTTTTTCGAACAAACTGCTGTCAAATGCCTGTTCAACTAACGGGAGAACGTTTGTTCAATAAAGGAACTTAGGGCTCCGATGATCGGCGGCCTTGCTGCGTTAACCGCAGTAAAATTGAACTATTAGTTGAAAATAGACATAAAAAATATAAGTAAATATTACTATTGTTTCTAATTATGTATTGGGGTAAATTGATAAAATAAGAATGAATCATACTGCGCTTAATTCTTTAGAATTAAAGAAGCGGGGGAACCAAGTTTCTGGGGTGAGTACACTTATTAAGTGTTAGGGTTAACTTTCAACCCGAATCCGTCAGCTAACTTCGTCAGCGTTGAAAGAAAATGATAGAAACATTAAATGGGTCTTTATATTTTAGGGCTCTATTCCCTCGCTTCCTTTTTTCGTTCAAGAGAAAAAAGGAGGAATTAGACATGCTTCTTAAGAGAGTAACCAAAGAGGTGAAGAACCTTTTTCAATCGAAAAGATCAAAAACTTCTGTACAACGTCAAGAAGAGATTCTTCACTTAAAGCGACGGCTGGAGGAGTTCGATATTCAATTTTCCAAATTAGCGTGTCGGCCATCAGGCGTCGAAACACAGACTTTATTGGAAATCAGCAAAATGGTCGGACAAAACAATGACTTGCTAAACCAACTAAGTTTGGAAGGGGAATTAGCGGTTCAACAATTACTAGCCAATCGCGTCGGAATTTCCTCAAAAATTTTGGAGGAACATCACAAATTTATCGTAACCATGGCTCATATTTTTGGGGGTCCGTATCCTTGTCTCAGAGAGTACATTAGAAACAGTATTATATGAGTTTCGTTGAAGGATAAAGCTGCTTTTTTAAGAATAGTTTCAGAATTTTGGTTTGACCGTTTCATCATGAGTCAGGGTGCAAAGTTTTTGAACTGGTCTATATATGATACTGAGAACTATTACCGACTAAGAGGTTAATACGGATTCAAGACGTTTTTTCAACTAACTCAGAACGTTAGTTGCATGCGTTACAACGATGAGGCTGCCGGCAAGATCGGCAGCCTCATTACGTTAACGGGCAGATTTGCGTAATACGCATATCGATCGTAAAAGGCCTCAGTGTTGAAAAGTTTACATCGTCAATCATCAAGACACCAACGGGTGATCGGGGGGGGGGGCGTATGGAAGCAATCAATAAAGCAGGGAGCAGATTGCCCCGGCAGCTGCTCTCCTGTTTTTTCACTTTTCTGCTAATTCGAAGTCTAATGGTCGCTTATCAGCTTGCCTTGCGCTGCGTTTGAAACAGCCTCCCACGCCTCCCAAGCGGCTAAACGATCGGCATAGGCTCCGCGCACCATAGGTAAGACCCCTGCCCCGACTGCAAACCGCATCGGCGGATCCTGCGCGTCTACGATCTGGAGAATAGCTTCGGCTGTCGCTTGCGGATCGCCGCGTTCTGCGGTCGATAAACGACCGAACACCCGATTACGAAGATCGGCATAGGCATCCAATCCCTGTGCCGTCTTCATGGACAAGGGACTTCCAAAATCGGTTGCAAAGGCGCCAGGCTCAAGCAACGTGACCTTAATGCCGAAGCCATTAACCTCTTGCGCCAGGCTATCGTGGAGTGCTTCGACTGCCCATTTGGAAGCGCAATAGAAGCCGATGAGCGGCGCCGCCACAATACCCATGGCACTTGAGACTCCGAGGATGTGCCCTTTGCCCTGTTGTCGAAGCAGAGGCAAGGCAGCTTGGATGACCCGAAGCGTACCAAAGTAATTTGTGTCAAACAAATCACGGACGTCAATTTCGTCTGCCTCCTCTGCCGTACCGACCAGAGTGTAACCGGCATTGTTGAGGACGACGTCCAACCTGCCAAAATGCGCATGAGCTTGACGAACGACATGCTGTACCTGATTGGTATTCGTTACATCGAGTGCCATGGGGAGAACAGCGTCTCCGAAACGATTCTTAAGGTCGGCGATGCTTTCCTGTGTGCGGGCGGTCGCGGCAACCTTATCCCCGCGAGATAGTGCGGCTTCGGCCCAAATGCGCCCAAAACCGCGAGAGGCTCCTGTAATGAACCAGACTTTGTTATCCATGGTATTCTCCTCCTATACGTTTCCTGTTGTGTTGCATTGCTGAAGCTCCTTTCGTTCAATTCCGTTCCTCTCTAATGTTACAGCTTGAGTACTTGATACGGAATTTCAAATAGGTTAGCATGGTATAAACTACTGGTTTATACAAAAGAGGGGGCCTTTTCGAATGAATGAACAACTGAAGACGTTTATTCAGGTGGCGGAGTCCGGAAGCTTTTCCAAGGCAGCCGAAAAGTTATTTATTTCTTCAACTGCTGTGATGAAGCAAATGAATTTGTTGGAAAAGCAAGCAGGAGTTCCTCTTTTTATTCGAACCAACCATGGTGTCAGGCTCACAGAGGCAGGAACAGCCTTTAACAAGGATGCGGCATTTATGCTGCAGTATTTTCAAGAAGCTCTAATTCGCATGCGTCAGGCAGCACAGGCAAATCGGCTTATTATTCGGGTGGGCACTTCTATACTTAACCCCTGTAAGGTTTTGATTGATTTGTGGAATGGAGTCAGCGACCAATACCCGAATTTCAAAATAAACATCGTTTATTTCGAAGATGACGCTCATACACTCCCAACCACTTACCGTACTATAGGCAGACAGTTCGATTTCATTGTAGGGCCATTCCTTACAGATAACTGGAAGGATTACTTTCGTGTGCTCGAATTGGGAAGTTACCGTTTTTGCTTTGCTGTATCTCGAAACCATCGGCTGGCTTCTAAGAAAACACTAACTGTCAAAGATTTGTATGGGGAAAGATTGGTGGTGGTGAATGGCGGAAAAAGTGCAGTCATTAATGACATCCGTGATTTCTTGATAAGGAATCATCCTCAAATACGAATTAAAGATGTTCCGCGCCTCTATGAACTTGATGTGTTCAATCGCTGCGAGGAAAGTAATACTGTCATGCTAACTTTGGAGGCGTGGACAGATATTCATCCGTCCTTAGTGACTATCCCCAGTGACCTAGATTTCGCAATTCCATATGGTTTGCTATATCCCTTACATCCTTCCGAGGAAGTCAATCAGTTTTTAGAAATCATAATAGAAATGCAATGTATGCATAAAAATGTAAAGTTCAACCAGTAAGAATCGGCTGAACTCATAAGACGACGAGTACGTTAGCGATGGGAAACCTCGATCCATCGCTGTTTCATTGCTCATTTGTACCTCGGGAGAGCTTTTTTATGAATTTTAAACTTGTTGATATGAACGGAGTAGCTGTAATTTCTTTACCAACAGGTTATGATTTATTAGAAGCTTTTAACGGAACAAATCTTCTAGAAAAAAATGAAAAGGGTATGTGGGTGTGGTTCAATATGATCGAAGTGTTGGATTCAAGGTGTTAGATGGCAAGTTCACTCGTTAAATAGGAGGATTACATGGCCTGGAGCAAATTGAAGCAACTTCTGGAGAGCTTTCTCTGTCCTGCGCTATATGGAAGGTTCGAATACCGCGCAACTAGCTACCGTTATTTACCTGATAAAGCAGGTCTTTGTTATATTGCGGTAGATAAAAAGAACGTACTCAATATGAGTGATGCAACTACCTTAATCAGATGGTATCATACGGAGCTGGAAATAAAGAATGATCCAAATATCCAAATTCCTATCAACAATGAAGAAATTGAAGCTGTCAGAAAAGATACCAAGGGGATAGTTCCGGAGGATCGTCTCAAAGTAATTGCAAGAAATAGAAAAATATCAGAATATGCAAAGGAGCTTTTATCAGAACAGTCAGCATTAAGTAAATCCAATTTTATTGTTGTAGCAAATAAGTTTTTATCTACTTCTATAGAGGAAAGCCTAGAGAGCAATGATATCTTATTGAATATTTTAGCTTTGGTGGACAGAAGAGTTGGAAAAAAGCGAATTTTAAACATGACCGAGAAGATGAAGTTAAAGCATCCAATTGTGCAGTATTTTTATGAGCTACGACTTAGCACGTTATGAATGTTAATGTTTACTATCAAAATGCCACACATGGGGAGAGTGGGTCATTTCAATCTTTTTTTTGAGTTTGACGCGGAAAGGGGTAGTTGTCGGAAGTCAAAATAGAGTTTTGAAAAATATTGCTCTTGCTTCAGCAATTGAAATAGGAAGATTACTTATGCATCCGCTCTCATTAAATATTGATGAGAAACGGATGCTTTTTAGTAGGTAAGTAAATTTGGACATGATTACCATAATATTACACATTGTTCGTATGAAAGCGCATTCATATACTTGGAAGAGGAAGCTATTTCTATTTCAATGGGAGGAATGTCAAGGGTGATACGTTTATTTAGACGAAATTTGATGATTCTGCTGGCCATTCTGTTAGTACTGCCGTTTCAAACGATGGCCTATGCGAATCTTCCGTCAAGCGGACCAAGTGTTACAGACTCGTCAAACACTGCTGGCGGTTCGGTCGTTCGGATCAAAAACAAGTGGAAGGGCAATTATCTATACGAAGATTCGTCTGGTGTTGTCCGCTACGGTTATACGAGCGCAGCGGATCAATCAGCGAAATGGCTGCTGGAAGATGCACCAGATGGCACTGGTTTTAAACGAATCAAGAACATGCAGACGGATCATTACATCACCGTTAACCATGTGACCAAGCGATCTGATGCTTTGACTGGCGATGCAATAGGCAGCAGTTCAGCTAATGACCAATGGCTCATTCAGGATGCTAGCCGGGCTGGCTATGTGACGATTCGCAGCGTGAAGGATCTAACACAAAACCTGTTCATCCACGAGGAAGACCAGCTTGGCTACGGTCAAGTGAGCTCCGATATCGGGGCTACCTGGGAAAGTCCACAGTGGCAATTAGAGACTGCCAGCGATGAGAGTCCTGTTCGAATCGTCAATCAGTATCGCGCAGGACAATACTTGTACGAGGATAAAGACGGTCTTATCGAATTCGGCAAAGTGCCCATGGACGATACGAACTCACACTGGTTCATTGAACAAGTGGCATCTAATGGCGACGGGTCAACAACAGTACGTTTAAAGAACCGGGCCACAGGTCACTACATTACACAAGGTACATTTTGGGATAAAATAAAAAGTCTTCCGTTTACCGGTACAACTAAAAATGAATGGACCATGGCAGTAGGTATAGCCGATGGATGGGTAACCTTTACAAACGTATTCGCAAAAGGAACCGACCGGCTTCCAGGAGATACTGATGATATTGAAGCCGGAAGCCAGACCTATGTGCTGAACAGCCAATTCGATGATACGTTCGCCCGTTCCAACAATTGGTCGATACCCACGCGAGATAATGCTCAGTGGAAAATCGAGATAGCGGCAGATGTAAAGCCTGTCCGTATCGCCAATTTCACTTCTCAGCAGGTGAGTGACAAATATTTGTATGAGGATCAAGACACGGTGAAATATGGGCCGATTCCATCTGGAACCGTGACAGGGAATGTGTATCAGTGGATTGTTGAAGATTATAACGGCAAGAAACGAATTCGCAATCTCGACACCGGCAACTATATCAGTATGGAAAATATTTTACAACCCGGTGATCCGCTGCAAAGCCTGCACCAGCCGAATGGCTCTGGAGACGATCAGTGGCAGATCAGCAATTCATTGATGTACGACGATTATGTAACGGTGCAAAGCGCCGTATATGCGGGGACTTATATCCATGTAACGAATGGTCTTGGTTTTGCCCAATCCAGCGTGGCAAATCCGAATACGGACGAGGTTCAATGGCTTTTTGAAGATCCATCGGTGGTAGCAGGCGTGAATCAGTACGTGCAAATCGTGAATACATGGACCTCTTTGGCCTTGTATGAAGATACCGATAGCAATGTGAAATATGGCAATGTGAAATCGGACAATCAACGCGGGCAATGGCTAATTGAGAAGTTCGCTGGTCGCAAACGGATCAAAAACCGCGCCACAGGCCATTACATCAATATTCAAAATCCTGTGGACGGACACTTGAAGGTGACAACTGTCGAAGATTCGTGGACCAGCGCGATTTGGGTTATTGAAACTACCGGAGATACGAAGCAAATCCATAGTGTAAATGATCCGAATCAGCAACCTAATCAACAGAAGTTCATCAATGTGCAAAATCTGAATAAATACGCGGAATACAGTGAAATTCCTGCTACATGGGGAAGCAAAAACTGGAGGTTTGTTCCGGTATCGGACAGCACACTGCCGATGACGGCGCGTTTTAAGAACAAACAAACAGGCCAATACCTTTACGAAGACGCCGATCATAACATGAAATACGGAGATCTCCCGTCATCTGATCTTTCTTCTGTTTGGGTCATCAGTGTCTCCCAAAATAACTCGACGCAAGTTTATCTCAAGAATGCGAAGAGCGGTTACGGCCTTGCTTTGGAAAATGTCGTACCTGACATTGAAAAGGACAATCCGCCTGAGAACCTGCTTTTGTACGAAACGATTTATGCTGCTTGGGCCAGCGCGAACTGGGTGCTTCTAGACTCCAATACACCTGGATATGTGATGTTGAAAAGCGGATGGACCAACGCGCATTACATTTATGATGAAGCTGGAACCAATGGCGTCAAAGTCAGTAAAGTCAAAGCAAACGATGACAGTGCGTTATTCGCTGTAGAACCTGTGCAAATATCAGCAGCGCTGCCGACTGCGCCAGTTCGTATCAAAAATGCGGATAACAGCCAGTATCTGTTCGAAAATAGCAGAGGCGCTATCCTTTATGGATCGCCAGATGCAGACAACGCCTATGCGTATTGGACCATCGAATCCGCGGGCGGCATTCAGCGCATCAAAAATGCAGCTACCGGTCGTTATATGACAATGAACGATACGTACGCTTACATGCAGGATACGGCTGCATCCAGCGATAACCAAGCGTCGCAGTGGGTAATCGAGGACGTTACTGGAACAGGTAAATTCCGTATACGCAGCAATAATGGTTCTTTTAACGATGAATACCTGAATACGGTGAATGGAGCTGGTTATCCAGAACGAGGTCTTTATGTCCTGCAAGGAGATTCGGAAAAAAAGCTGGAATGGACCTTTGAGTCTGCAACGGGTACGCTTAAGACTCCAAATTACTCCGAAACTAGAAATGTAAAAACGACAACGCCGGTTATTGACGATACCAACTATGTTCGTATTGGTAATAAACAATCGGGTCAATATGTATATGAACAATCGGGATTAGTTTTACTTGGCAGTCAAAATGAATTGCAGGCAAGCAGCGAATGGCTGGTCCAGCAAGTGAATGGACATCAAGCACTGAAAAATCGCGCGACTGGGCACCTGCTTGAGTCTCTTGTAAACAATCAAGTGGCCAGCTCCAATAGCGATAGCAGTATGCGATCAGCGCAGTGGAATATCAATGACATGCTGGGCTATCAACAAATTATCAATTCCATCACTGGACAGCGTCTTTTTGCTCAAGATGGGGCCGTTAAGCAAGGAACAACTGTTCAATCGAAAGATTCAGCGCTTTGGTCTTTAGAACCTGTTCTTGGAGATGCCGTGTACGAACTGGAAAACGCATTCCTTAGCGGCGGCGTTCAGTCTGGCTCAAATCTGGCGGGTTATTCCGGCAGCACGTACGTAGATCATTTCGTGGCTGCAGGTGCAAGAGCGATTGTCGCTGTGAACGCGCAAGAAGCTAAAACGTATGCAGCGACAATTCAGTACGCGAATACATCGGCTGCCGATCAAACGTTAAGCTTACTTGTTAATGGCATCCAAACGCAGCAACTGACTTTTGCCAAAGGAAACGGCTGGCAAGCCGTTCAAGTGAATCTTCCGCTTCGCGCAGGATTCAACTCTGTATCCTTCGAATTCGCAGCTGGGGATAGCGGCCATGTTGCAATTGATTCTTTGATCGTTCATCAAGCAGTAAACAAAGCTTACAGAGGCGCTATTGAAAGCTATACAACTTATGAAGCCGAACAGGGAGAAACGAACGGCACGATCGTTGGTCCATCGCGCACGTACCATGAGTTGGCTAATGAAGCATCAGGTAAACAGGCGGTGAAGATGGATCAAGTCGGTCAGTTTGTGCAATTCCAGGCCGCACATAAAGCCAACTCACTCGTACTGCGTTACTCCATTCCTGACAATGCGGACGGAACCGGCATGAACGCGAAGATAGGACTTTATGTGAACGGTACGAAAGTTAAAGATCTGGATTTGACTTCTAAATATGCTTGGGAATATGGCAACTATCCTTGGTCGAATGATCCCAAGCAGGGCAGCGCACACCGCTTCTTTGACGAAATTCATACACGGATCAGCAATGTGGATGCGGGAGCAACGATCAAGTTGCAAGTGGATGCAAATAGCACCGCGTCTTCGTATTTCATTGATTTTGCTGAAATGGAGCAAGCTCCTGACACTGCTTATACAATGCCAGCCGGATTCGTTTCAGTCACGGATTTCGGAGCGGTTCCGAACGATGGTCAGGACGATTCACAAGCATTCAAGGATGCTTTGGCAGCAGCTAGCTTGCAGCATAAGGGAGTTTGGTTCCCTGTGGGAGATTTTGAATTATCCAATGGCAGCGGATCGGATCCTGGGGTAAATGTCAGTCAGGAAACGATGCAGCATGTGTTCCTTCTTAACGACGTAACCATTCGCGGCGCTGGCATGTGGTACACGAATCTGAAAGGAGCTAAATTTTTCGGAAACGGAAATAACATTCGCGTGTATGACTTGGCTATTGACGGCGAGTTGAACATCCGTAATGACGACGCACATACGAATGGGTTTGAAGGCGCATTTGGAACAGGCTCCACGATCCAGAGCGTTTGGATTGAGCATACGAAAACGGGAATGTGGATTGCGCGTCCGAGAGGTGATTTTGGCGTCAGCAAGGATCAATACACAGATGGTTTCTATGTCGGCGGTCTGCGAATCCGCAACTTGATGGCGGACGGTATGAACTTCAGCACGAACACGAAAAACAGTATGGTCGAAGAGACGAACGTCCGCTACGCCGGGGACGACGGTCTAGCCATGTGGTCGACTT
The DNA here is from genome assembly GCF_001427935.1 of Paenibacillus sp. Soil724D2. NCBI lineage: Bacteria > Bacillati > Bacillota > Bacilli > Caryophanales > Paenibacillaceae > Paenibacillus > Paenibacillus sp. Soil724D2. Next base: position 87,609 of record NZ_LMRY01000020.1, on the reverse strand, counting down.
TGAACGAAGGTTATCCAGGCGATTACACGGACAAAAATACGTTCCGCTTCGACACTGTCCAACTGCCATGGCTGTCCAACAATATGGTTGTTTTCGGCGGTAAGGATAACAAGATGACAGATAACGTGCTCAAAGATACAATCGGTCTCGGCGGGGGAATCACTGTCTCCACAAGGTTCAGTCCGGTTACGCCTCTTGACGGGACGACGCTTGTTCAGCGCAACACACTGGTTCGAACAGGAAGCCGGGATGCTGGCCTCAATCTGAATTTTGGCGCAATCTGGGTTTATGCCGATACGAAACCGATTGCCAGCCCTGTCCTAATTAGCGATAACATTGCGCTCGACAGTATGTACCAAGGCATTTCCATCCAAGGAACATCACCTGTAAACCAAGTTACATTTAAGAATAATGTGATCGATGGTGCAGGTACAACAGGTTTGGAAGTCGCAAATACCGTTGCAGGTTCTGCAAGCTTTGATAATGTAATTATCCGCAACGCCAAAATCCAAGATGTAGCCAATAATGCCGGTGCGGGTTTTGTCGTTAACGAAACAGGCAAAGGTTTTGCGAGCACGAAAGTCGAACCCCCAAGCATGCCAACAGAAAATCGAAGTGGACCATCTGGCACGACAAGCAATAGCTCGGATGTGCCAATCGTTCAGATCACTGATCAGCAGATTGCGGATTTTATCAAAAATAATCAACCCGTGATCCGCATTCAAAGCGAATTAACAGGCAACGCAGCTGAGTTCCAACTGCCAGTATCCTCATTGGTGAAAGTCGTGACTGCGATGCCAGATGCGCAACTTATCATTCAACATTTGAATGCAAGTTTTGCACTTCCTGCCGATATTGGGAAGTTGCTTACTGCGCAAGGCATAAGCGGTGTAGATCTTTCAAAAGCTACGCTGAAAGTGAGCATCGTGAAGCAGGATGGCGATCAAAGTAGCAAGGTCGAAACGCAGGCTGCCCAGCTCGGCGGGAAACTGCTGGATTCACCAGTTAGCTTTGAGGTTACATTGATTGCTGGTGACCAGACCCTAGTACTTAATCATTTTGGTCACATCTATGTTACCAGAACGTTGAACGTTGACGGTGCCGTAGACGCCTCATCTGCAACAGCTCTTGTCTATCATCCGGAAACTAACGAGTTCCAATATGTTCCTGCTTTGTTCTCCATCGTGGACGGTAAAACAGTTGTAACGATCAAAAGCACGACGAATAGTATCTATACCGTCGTACTCCTTAACAAAACGTTTGCTGATCTTACCGGTCACTGGGCGGAATCGGAGGTCGAATTGCTGGCCTCAAAGCTGATCGTAAACGGAAAATCGGACTCCTCCTTTGCACCAGACGATCAGGTGACTAGAGCAGAGTTCGCGGCTATGCTGGTGCGTGCGCTGGGGCTTGCTGCAAGCGTATCACAGCCGAAGCCATCTGCTTTCCACGACATCAACGCTCACGATTGGTTTGCTTATGCCAATTCTACAGCGGCTGAGTATAGACTTATCGAAGGCGATGATACTGGCAATTTCCATCCTGATCGGGCCATTACGCGTGAAGAAATTGCCGTTATGATCGAGCGGGCACTGAAGCTTGCGGATACGAATCCAGTTGTATCACATGCAGATGTGTTGCGTGGATTCGCAGATCGTGTATGGATAAGCGAATGGGCCAAAGACGCTATGCAAGATATCGTCGCTCGTGGCTTGATGCAAGGCCAAAGTGATTCGTCACTCGCGCCACAGGCGCTGGCAACGCGTGCGGAAGCGGTGGTTCTGCTGCATCGACTGCTGCAAGACGCGAATTTAATGAATAAATAAGTAGGCTCAGACGAAAGAAAAGAAGACCTCACACTTGCTGAGAGGTCTTCTCGTTATGCCATTCATGAAATAATTATTGTAATGAAATAATTCTTCCTTAAATTGTATGAATTTCGTAATTTTGCACACGAACTAAGTAAGGAAGCACATCGTGCTCTCGTTCACTTGTTTGTTATGATTAAGWTAGCGGCMGTCGCTAGGATAGGAGGTGGAGGTTAGTATTAAGCGGCCTCAATCTAATCGCTAAAGGAGTGGGAAGCGCTTTCATATTTTTGTAACGGGTACCTGCAAATTTTACATATTTACTAATTAGGAGGTTTAATTCTAATGAAGTTGCAGTTCAATCGAGTTCATAAGTCAAAAAGCATGCATTTTGGCGGTATTGTTCGCTCAGTTAGGAATAGCAGTGCCAGCTGCTCTTGCAGCCACGAATCTATCGGCAGGCAAACCAGTCACCGCTACTGGCTATAACGATGTCTATGTGGCGACTAACGTCAACGACGGCAATCAAGCCACATACTGGGAAAGCACGAATAATGCATTTCCCCAATCGATTCGCGTAGACTTGGGAAGCACGTATTCCGTCAATCAGGTCGTGCTGAAGCTTCCTGTTGGCTGGGAAACGCGGACCCAAACGCTTTCCGTACTCGGTAGCTTGAATGATTCTACATATACCAATCTCACAGGCTCAGCTAGCTATACATTTAATCCTACAAGCAACAACATTGTGACCATTAATTTCACGGCAGCTTCTGCCAGCTTTCCGAATTTGAAGTATACGGAGCTGCGACTGGGGATACACAGGCGCCGACTGCACCGACAAATTTGGCGTATACGACGCCTGCTTCTGGTCAAGTCAAACTGACATGGAACGCTTCAACGGATAATGTAGGCGTAACTGGCTATGACATCTATGCGAATGGCAGTCTGCGCGGAAGTGTAGCTGGCAATGTGCTGACTTACACGGATAATCAGCCGGATACGGCCACGGTCAGTTACTACGTTATAGCGAAGGATGCAGCAGGCAATTTATCTGCCGCAAGCAATACGCTAACGCGTAACGGCAGTGTCGCAAGCGGCACCAACCTCGCTGTGGGCAAAACGATCACAGCATCGTCAAGCACGCAAACATTTGTCGCAACAAATGCGAATGACGGCAGTGCCACTACATACTGGGAGAGTGGTTCCGGTGCTTATCCGGCTACGATTGCCGTTAGCTTGGGTGCAAATGCTTCCATCTCGTCTGTTGCTGTCAAGCTGAACCCAGACTCGGTGTGGGCAACGCGTACGCAAACGATTGAAGTGTTGGGAAAAGCGCAAGGCAGCACGGCATNCATCTCGTCTGTTGCTGTCAAGCTGAACCCAGACTCGGTGTGGGCAACGCGTACGCAAACGATTGAAGTGTTGGGAAAAGCGCAAGGCAGCACGGCATACACGACGCTTGTTTCTCCTGCTACATACACGTTTAATCCGTCTTCCGGCAACGTGCTCACAATTCCTGTGACAGCGACAGTCAGCGACGTACAATTGAAGATCACGGCGAACTCCGGTGCGCCGGGCGCTCAAGTTGCCGAGTTTGAAGTCATTGGTACCCCAGCTCCGAATCCAGACCTGACGATCACCGGCCTGACTTGGACGCCGAATTCGCCAATTGAAACCGACGCCATTTCACTTAACGCTGTTGTGAAAAATATAGGCACCGCCTCCTCAACGGCGACAACCGTTAACTTTTACGTAGGCACGACGAAAGTCGGATCTGCCCCAGTAGCAGCTTTAGCAGCAGGTGCAACGGCTAACGTTTCAGTAAACATCGCAGCCCAAGTGGCAGGCAGCTACACACCGACAGTGAAAGTGGACGAGGAGAATGCCGTCAACGAGCTGAATGAAAGCAATAACAGCTACACAAGCAGCTCCAACTTGGTTGTTAATGCGGTTCCAAGCTCCGATTTGGTAGGTACCGCTTCATGGGCACCAAGCAATCCAGTAGCCGGCAATAATGTATCCTTTACTGTAAATCTGAAAAACCAAGGCAACATCGCTTCTGCGAGCGGCGCTCATGCCCTGACCTTAGTTCTTAAGAACTCTGCTGGTGCAATCATTCAATCATTTACTGGATCCTATAGCGGTGCCATCGCAGCGGGAGCATCCGTCAATGTGAATATGGGTACTTGGATAGCTGTTAATGGCAGCTACACAATAACCACGACGGTTGCGATCGATGCTAACGAAGTAAGCATCAAACAAGCAAACAACACAAGTGTGACAAACCTTTATTCGGGACGTGGCGCTAATATGCCTTTTACCGTTATTGAAGCGGAATTGCCTTCCAATGCCACAAACGGAACGAGATTGGTTCCGAACTTTACACCTGGCGATTTTGCCGGTGAAGCCTCCGGACGATCGGCGGTTTATCTGGACACAAATGGCGAATATGTCGAGTTTACGGTGACCTCACCGGCCAACGCTTTCGTTCTGCGTAATGCCGTTGCTGAAAATACGACGGGAACCGTCAGTATTTATGCAGATGGTGTAAGTAAAGGCAAATTCAGCGTATCCTCTAAGTTCTCTTACTTGTATGCTACGCCTACTACGCTTGGTCGACTCGGTTATGATAATTCGGGTACGAAAGCTTACTGGCTCTATGAAGATTCCCAACTGATGCTTGACCAAGTCTATCAGGCAGGAACGAAGATCAAAATCCAGAAGGATGCCGGTGACGTTTCTTGGATCTACGTAGACATGATCGAAACGGAAAACGTCGCTCCGGCTGCTTTCAACCCCGATCCGAGTAAATACGTCCAGGTTACGGCATCGAAACCGATCGATCAAGCATTGAATGAATTTAGACAAGATACAACAAAGAAAGGGATCTTCATACCAGCTGGCTCTTGGACAATCAATAGCAAAATCTTCATTTACGGACGCGCAACTGAAATCATCGGCGCGGGCCCATGGTATACAAAGCTGACGGCACCACAGGATCAATCCAACACAGATGTTGGCTTTAATATTGCTGCGACCGCGAATGGCTCAACCATCAGAGACTTATCCGCTTGGGGTAACTATCAGTACAGAGTGGATGGACCTGGTAAATTCATCGATGGTAATGGCATGCAAAACGTAACGATTCAAAACATCTGGGCGGAGCACTTCGTCTGCTTGTATTGGGGAGTTGGCGCTTCTAACAATACGTTCAAAAACAACCGGATTAAAAACACATTTGCAGACGGAATCAACATGACCAACGGTTCCAACAACAACATAATCGACAACAACTACGCGAGGGCAACCGGCGACGATTCCTTCGCAGAGTTCAGCGCGGTTGATGCTGGTGGATCGTATAATGTAGGCAACAAGTTCACTAACCTTACCGCGGTTACTGTAAGACGTGCGGCTGCTTTTGCGGCGTACGGCGGTTCGGATAACTTGTTCCAGAACCTCTACGGCGCAGATACGTTGACGTATCCGGGTCTAACGATCAGCAGCTTGAGCTTTGGATACAATACCTTGGGCTTTGGTGACGTGGATACCGTATTCGACGGCATCACTCTGGACCGTACAGGCGGAGATTTCTGGACCAGTGTAGGAGCAGACGACAAGATCAACGATTACCAGAACTTCGGAGCAATCTGGTTCTATGTCGGTGATCGTGCATTCAAGAATATCGTGGTCAAAAATGTCGACATCAACAACTCAGTGTATTTCGGGCTGATGTTCCAGAATATGTATCCGAATGCGCTTGCAATGCAAAACGTTCGCATAGAGAACGTCAACATCAATAATCCGACCCGCTACGGCATCAAGCTTGTTGCTAGAGCGGAGCAAGGCCAAGGACCGGTTGTCGGTGCGGCAAGTTTTACTAATGTAAAAATCAATAATCCTGGAGTTACAGCTATCTATGGTGAATCATTGAGCCCGAACTTTACGGTCAATAGAGTTGCCGGCAACAACTGGTGATGTGGCTTAATTAATCGACACAGCTTACTCGGATAACCGAGTAAGCTGTTTTTGTTCAGCCATCGCGCCCCGTTCAAGATGTGCACCAATGTGTGAACGAAACAGCCTGCTTGGTTAAGCGTTAGTGATCGTCATTGACGTGTTACAATATAAAGAAATCTTCCTTAAATTGTATGAATTTCGTAATTTTGCACACGAACTAAGTAAGGAAGCACATCGTGCTCTCGTTCACTTGTTTGTTATGATTAAGATAGCGGCAGTCGCTAGGATAGGAGGTGGAGATTAGTAATTTAGTGGCCTCAATCTAATCGCTGAAGGAGTGGGAAGCGCTTTCATTTTTTTTGTAACAGGTACCTGCAAATTTTACATGTTTACTAATTAGGAGGTTTAATTTTAATGAAGTTGCAGTTCAATCGAGTTCATAAKTCAARAAKYATGCTTGTCGCTCTYATTTTGGCGGTATTGTTCGCTCAGTTAGGAATAGCAGTGCCAGCTGCTCTTGCAGCCACGAATCTATCGGCAGGCAAACCAGTCACCGCTACTGGCTAT